>JAZNTW010000016.1:0-30385 GCA_045591925.1 Oscillospiraceae bacterium | reverse complement strand
GCAGTTCACGGCAGTTGCTGACAATATGACCGGCAACAACACCATGACCGCATCCGCTGGCGAGGAAATCATCGTTGACTGGACCGTTAAGAACGACCAGGGCACTGCTGGCCTCCAGATGTCGTTTGACTTCTCCGGCGTAACCTATGTAGAAGCAGAGAATGGTACTGCATACAGAGGCACTCCGCAGTTCAATGATACCAAGGCGGCAACCACTGGCGAAATCAACTACGCATACGCATCCAACAACGAGAGAACCGCAGCTGATGACGCTGTTATCTACAGCTTCACCATTAAGGCACCGGAGTCCGGTTCTGCTACAATCGGCATGAAGACCGGCAGCGGTATCAACAACAAGGTTGTTCCGGCAGAGGATGGCGAGAAGCATGACTTCTTGTTCCATGGTCTGACCATCAATGTCGGCGGCAGTGCAGGCACAACCGGCACAACCTCCGGCAGCCAGGTTGATACCACAAACAAGATCATCTATAATCTTGTTCCGCAGGGTAAGGATTACACTGCTGTTGCTGATGATAAGACCGGCAACAACACCATGAATGCAACTGCTGGCGAAGAAATCATCGTTGACTGGACCGTTAAGAACGACCAGGGTACAGCTGGCATTCAGATGTCATTCGACTTCTCCGGCGTAACCTATGTAGAAGCAGAGAATGGTACTGCATACAGAGGCACGCCGCAGTTCAATGATACCAAGGCGGCAACCACTGGCGAAATCAATTACGCATACGCATCCAACACCGAAAGAACCGCAGCTGATGACGCTGTTATCTACAGCTTCACCGTTAAGGCTCCGGAATCCGGTTCTGCTACAATCGGCATGAAGACCGGCAGCGATATTACCAATAAGGTAGTTCCGGCAGAGGATGGCAAAGAACACCAGGTTCTGTTCCACGGTCTCGTAATCAACGTAGTAAAGGAAGATACGACTACTACAACCGTTACTACTACAACTGAGCCTACAACCAAACCTTCCGAGACAACTGCAAATGTTCCTGCTGGTTCTGCAAACTGGACCATTGGCAAGGAAACTGCAGCTGCAGGCGCAGATGTGAAGGTTCCGGTTACCGTTAGCGGCGACGCAGGTACCGCTGGCTTCGTAGTTGAGTTCGCATACGACAGCGCACTCAAGTACAACGGCATTACCTGGGCTGATGGCTACACAGGCGAAGCTACCATCAACAAGAATGAATCTGTCGTAGTTTGGGCAGATGCAAATGGCGAAGATCAGAAAGCAGCAGATAATGCAGTTGTAATGTATATCAACTTTACAGCTCCGTCTGCAGCAGGTACCTACGATGTTACCTTCAAGGATCTTCAGGTTACCAACACTGCTGGCAACGCTCTTACACTCACCAAGACAAACGGTTCCGTTACTGTTGTCGGTGACGCAGGTTCCGCAAATTGGAAGATTGGCAATGAGACTGTTGCTGCCGGCGCAAAGGTTAAGGTTCCGGTTACCGTTAGCGGTGACGAGGGCACTTCCGGTATCGTTGCAGAATTTACTGCAGATAGCGCGCTGACATTCGAAGGCATTGAGTGGGCTGACGGTTATACCGGCAATGCTACCCTCAATGACAAAGAACTCGTAGCAGTTTGGGCAGATGCAAATGGTGCAGATCAGAAGGCAGCGGATGACGCAGTCGTTCTCTACCTCAACTTCACAGCACCGACCACAGCCGGCGAATATCCGGTTGAATTCAAGTCTCTCGAAGTTTGCAATGCAGACGGCGCATGGCTGGCGCTCACCAAGGAAAATGGCTCCGTTATCGTAACTGATCCGAATGCAGGTTCTGCAACATGGATCATCGGTGAAGAAGTCGTTGACGCAGGCGCACAGGTTAAGGTTCCGGTTACCGTTACTGGCGATACCGGTACTGCTGGCTTTATTGCAGAGTTTGCTTATGACAGCAACCTGACCTACACAGGTATTGAATGGGCAAAGGGCTATACCGGCACCGCTACAATCAACCTGCAGGAAATGGTTCTCGTCTGGGCAGACGCAAACGGCGCAAACCAGAAGGCAGAGGCAGGCGCAGTTGTTGCATACCTGCTCTTTACTGCTCCGGATAAGCCGGGCGAATACCCTGTAACCTTCAAGGAACTCGCTGCTTCCAACGAAGATGGCGGATTCCTCGCACTCACAAAGCAGGATGGCATGGTCATTGTCAAGGATCCGAATGCAGGTTCTGCAAACTGGATCATCGGCAAAGAGCAGACCACTGCTGGCGCAACTGTTAAGGTTCCGGTTACCGTTAAGGGTGACACCGGTACTGCTGGCTTCAATGTTGAGTTCGCTTATGACCAGAATCTGACCTTCACCGGTTTTGAATGGGCAGGCGAGGCTTACACAGGCAAGGCTACCATCAATATGAACGATCAGATCGTCGTTTGGGCAGACGCAAATGGTGAAAACCAGAAGGCTGCTGACGATGCGAAGATCCTCTATCTCGTATTCACAGCTCCGGATGAGACCGGTATCTATCCTGTTAGATTCATCGATCTCGATACATCCGATACAAACGGTGTTGCACTCGTCGTAGAAAAAGAGGATGGTTATGTAGAAGTAGTTGAAGTTACCACGACTACTACCACTGAAACAACCTCCGGCACCACCACCACAGTTACAAGCACAACTGCAAGTGATGTTACCACTACAGTTACAAGCACAACTGCAAGTGATGTTACCACCACAGTTACAAGCACAACTGCAAGTGATGTTACCACTACAGTTACAAGCACAACTGCAAGTGATGTTACCACCACAGTTACAAGCACTACAGCAAGTGGCGAGACTACCACAGTTACAAGCACAACTGCAAGTGATGTTACCACCACAGTTACAAGCACCACAGCAAGTGGCGAGACTACCACAGTCACAAGCACAACCGTAAGTGGCAGCGGAGTTACATCCACAAGTGCAAGCGTAAGCACTTCCGGCTCCGGCAGTGCAACAACAAATGTCACCAGCGTTACCTCTGATACCACTACTACTCCGATCCCGAATCCGGGTCATGTAGTATATCAGATCGCAAAGGTTGAAGGCATGGCTGGCACAACCGTATCTGTACCGGTTTATGCTTGGTACGATGAGGGCACAGCAGGCTTCACCATGCAGTTTGCAGTACCGAACGGCCTGAAGATTTCCGGCGTTCAGTATGGCGACGCATATACCGGTGCAAACAGTGAGTTCTCCTGGAACGCTGCTGAAAACGTTCTGGTTTGGGCATCTCCGGATGGTGCAAATCAGACCGCAGCTGCAGGCGCTGTCATTGTTTATCTGCTGGTAGATGTTCCGGCAGGTGCTCCTGCAGGCATCGAGTATCCGGTTACCTTCGTGAAGGAAGGCGTCTCGATTAGCGATACCGACGGTAAGGAACTTGAGTATCAGCTGATTGACGGTTCTATCAAGATCGTTGAGAAACTTACGGATACAACTACCGTATCTCAGGATACCACAACAGTTTCTACCACAGTGATTGCCTCTGATGTTACTTCGACATCGAGTGCAAGCGTGACCACAGTCACCACAAGTGATAACGTGACCACTGTTACCACAACCACAAGTGATGACGTGACCGCTGTTACCACAACCACAAGTGGTGACGTGACCAGCGAAACCACAACTACAAGTGGCGACGTGACCAGCGAAACCACAACCACAAGTGGCGCCGTGACCAGCGAAACCACAACCACAAGTGGTGACGTGACCAGCGAAACCACAACCACAAGTGGTGACGTGACCAGCGAAACCACAACCACAAGTGGCGACGTGACCAGCGAAACCACAACCACAAGTGGTGATGTGACCAGCGAAACCACAACTACAAGTGGCGACGTGACCAGCGAAACCACAACCACAAGTGGCGACGTGACCAGCGAAACCACAACTACAAGTGGCGACGTGACCAGCGAAACCACAACTACAAGTGGCGACGTGACCAGCGAAACCACAACCACAAGTGGCGCCGTGACCAGCGAAACCACAACCACAACCGATACCGTAACCACAACTCTGAAGGTTGTTACTTCCTACTCGATCAGCTTCGAACCGCCTACTCGTGTGAACTACTGGTCTCACGATACACGTTCGTTCAAGGAAAGCAACGGCCTGAAGGATCTGTCTGCTTCGCTGACCATCTTCAAGTTCTACGTCAATGACGAAGGCTACTTTGTAGATGAAAACGGCACTGTCCTCAGCGCGAAGTATGATGCAGCAACCGGCGCAATCCCGACCGACGTTAAGCCGTTCCAGGAGAAGACGCTTGATGCAACTGCATTCACACATCCGCTTGAGTCCGAAGACGGACCGAAGAAGGTATGGGAGAACGAGATTAAGGCACAGTTCGGTGAGAACTATACCGCAGAACAGGAACTCTCTGCAAAGCACGCAAACAAGTATCCTGTCAAGGCATATTACTTCCCGTCTGAGCAGACTGATCCGGACTTCAATATCAACAATGGTGAACCGGTTGAGTTCGGCGAATTCCAGATCTATATCGGCGTTAAGGGCGATGTCAACCTCGACAACGTCGTATCCGCTGAAGATCCGACGCTCGTTCTGATCTACTACACCAATAAGATTGTTGCACAGCTTTCTTCTGATGTTCTGATCAACAATGAGCCGAAGGTCGATCCGGAATTTGAAGGCGAGGATCGTTTGTGCTACTATCTCGGTGACGTAGCGTTCAAGAATGCTGACGGTACTCTGACAACTCCGACTCTGCTCGGCATTGAAGACGCACAGTACATCTTGCTATACTATACTGAAAAGTATGTAGCGCTCAAGGACGACACCACTTGGGAATATGTCGTCGGCTATGACTTACTTGACTCCTTCTACGGTGGTGTAGAAGAAGGCTAACCCATGCAAAACGGGCAGAGCACATCTGCCCTGCCCGTTTTTATACAAAAAGGAGTGTTTCGATGAAAGCTTTGAAAAAGGCTCTTGCGATTTTTTGCAGTACCGCTGTAATAAGTGTTGCGGCGAATGCAATCAGTGCGCTGGCTTTTGATCCTGTGGATCTCGAGGACCGCGCTTCTGAACTGAAAAGCGGTGTAATCAATTTAGTTGCTGATGAAGTATATGCAGAACCCGGTGAAACCGTTTCCTATCGCCTGATGATAGAGAACAATACCGGTTATGCGCCGTTCGGAATTGGCTTAAACTACGATAGTGCTTTGACGCCTGTACTTCAGGATAACGGAAAGCCTGTTATTGAATTTGGCGACGGTTCCGACGGATTGATGAGATCCTACAGTGTGAACCTTGAAAAGTATTTGATCGCATACAGCTCCATGGGAACGATTGATTGCAAAAATGACGGTGTGATTTATACTGTTCAGTTTAAGGTTCCGGCTGACGCAAAGGAGGATACAGTATATCCGATTACCTTGGATGTGGATAGACTGACCAATGCGAAAACGGAAGACTTGGACAATTACGTTGTCAATGGTTGGATTCGGATTAAAACCGAGGAAGTAACCACCACAACCGTAACTACAACAGAGGCACCGATCACCTCGACTATCAGCACTGACCAAACCACAAGCACGGTTTCGAGCAGCAATACTACCAGCACTTCTGTTAGCAGTGTTGCTACGGAATCTGTGACAACCACAGTAGAGACTGATGCTTCTACGGTTTCGAATACCAGTAAGACAGATCGAGATGACCCGAGCAGCAGTGAACCGACGACTGAAAGCCGTCCGGGTGGCACGACCGCTACAACGAAAAAACCGACTTCGACCAGTACGACCACAGCTTCCAAAACCGGTGATGCCGGTGTTGGTATCGCAGTGGCTGCACTTGCTCTTTCCGGTGCTGTAGCAATGCTCTGCAATCAAAAGAAGAAAGACTAATTCATGATGTGAAACGGAGAGTCGAAAGGCTCTCCGTTTTTTCTGCTTGAACGACAAAAAAGACTTGTGTTTTTGACGGCGCTGTGGTATAATGGAACTATAAAATTGTACGGAGGTACATATGGCATCAATATGGAATCATCGCATTAGTATTTCTTTGTTTGGTGAAGCGGAAGGCCCGGCGATTGGCGTTGTGCTGGACAATATTCCACCTGGAGAATATATTGATATTGACGAATTAGCGCGGTTTATGACGCGCAGAACACGATCCGTATTTCTCCCGGATGACCCTGCACATCAGCGCGAACAGCTTGATTTTCCGCAGGTGCTGTCCGGCTTGATCAATCATCGTACAACAGGCTCACCACTCTGTGCCTTTTTGAATAATCCGCGCGGAATGCAGCAGGTAGATTACCAGTCGCTTTCGCGTTTGGCGCGTCCCGGCCATGCGGATTATACCGGTGCAATGCGATATCGTGGATTTGCGGATGTTCGCAGTGGTGGACATCTTTCGGAGCGAATGACGATTCCGCTTTGCTTTGCAGGTGCGGTATGTCAACAAATGCTGGAACGTCGCGGCATCTATGTCGGCGCACAGATTACTTCCATCCATAATATTAAGGATAAGCCGCTCTCTGCGACGAATGTGACGAAAGAGGAGCTTCTTGCGATTCGCCACAGAAAATTCCCGGTGAATAATCCGGCACAGGGGAAAAAGATGCTTGCGGATATTCAGAATGCAGCAGCAGGCGGTGAAACGCTCGGCGGAACTGTGAGCTGCTATGCAGTCAATGTACCTGCCGGAATCGGCTCTCCGATTTTTGAAGGCTTGGAGAATTCGATCGCACAGCTTGTGTTTGGCATTCCCGGTGTACGGGGCGTGGAATTTGGCGACGGCTTCCAGATGGCGAAAATGACAGGCAGTCAGTGCGGAGATTCGTTCTATGTGGACGAACATGGACACGTCAAAACGCAGACGAATCATCACGGCGGTATATTAGGCGGTATTTCTTCCGGAATGCCGATTTGTTTCAATGTTGCGATCAAGCCGACTGCCTCGATCGGAAAGCCGCAGCCAACGGTTGATTATTCTGCGATGACTAACGAGGTGCTGCAAGCTGAGACTGTGCTGCATCCTTGTCTGGTTCCGGAGGCTGTTCCGAGCATTGAGGCAGCGATGTCGATTGCGCTTGTTTCGCATATGCTGGATTATCCGAATTTTGTTTGATGAAATCAATGATGACAGGAGGCGAGGCGCATGGAAATGGAAAATCGGCAGAACGATTCGCAGCAATATGACTTGCCCGGACAAATTCCATTTTTTCCGGATATGGAGTCGAAATCAACGTCGCATATTCAGTTGCAGAGACCGATTTCGCCGCCGCCGCTGTCGCAGCTAGAGGATTGGGAATTTTGTATTATCATCAGTGATGTCCTGATGCGCTTTGACGGGCGACTGCCTGAGCCATGGCTGTTTGAGATTATGGTGGGCGGTAATATCCTGAATAATTTTCTGTATCATGACGCACTCGGCTCGCTGCTTGAATCCAAGGCGGTCGAGCGAATCACCGACTCCGGTACAGATATGATTGTCCTGACGGAATCCGGCAGAATCAATGCGAAGAATCTGCGGCTCATGGTGCCGAAAATTTTTCGCGATCAGGTTCATCTGGCGGCATTGCGCTGCGTGACTCGTCAAAAAGCGCTGCGTGATTTGAAGATCACATATGAGCCGGACGAGAACGATTGTAAGCTGTGCCTCTGCTGTCTCGACCAGGGTGAGGAGATGTTCTTTTTGCGGATTTCTACGCCATCCCGCGAGGTCGCGGAGGAGCTTGGAGAACGGATTTTGCGAAATCCGGCGCGCTTTTTCGGCAGAATTATTGATTTGGCAATGACAAATGAGGAAGAAACGTTCGATTTGACAGATAACTGAAAATGACTTGCCAAATAGCCAAATATATGATATAATGAAGTTAATACAATGATGAAAGGGGTTTCTCAATGAAACTGTTATTCAAAATCGCAGCGTGCATCGGTAATACCGCAGCTGCTTGTCTGGCTTATTCCGTCTGTGCATTTGCGGAGGGCGAAGCTGCTACAACAACGACGGCAGCAGCACCGCCTGAACTGACGACCGGTGCAATGCTGCTTCAGCTTGTTCCGTTTGCGGCTGCATTGGTTCTGCTGTATTTTATTATGGTTCGTCCGCAGCAGAAGCGCGAAAAAGAAGCACAGGCTATGCGTGAAGCAATTAAGATCGGTGATGAGGTATGCACCGCCGGTGGTATTGTCGGCATTGTGCTCAAGGTTGAGGAAGAGACTGTTGTTCTTGAGACCGGTGCAGAGCGCAACCGTATTCGCATTAAAAAATGGGCGATCCACGAGAACATCACGCTGACCGAAGCAAAGCGACAGGCAGAGAAAGAGCGTAAGGCTGCTCGTATGAACGGCATTGCAACTGCCGCCGCAAATAATGACACAAAGAAGAAAAAATCAGATGACTAAGCCAGACGCCTTCCGGAAACGGAGGGCGTCTTTTGACTGAATTTTCTGGGATGCTCTTGACAAATTTATACGGAATGTGCTATGATATAAGTGGTTGAGTATGTACTACGGGGTGCATATTAACCGCAATTTTTGAGAGGGGGCATTTCATATGAAATCCAAAAAGGTTACCGCGATGATTGCCGCGGTAGTCATGACAGCGACGGCAGTACCGTTTACTGCTGCTCCTGTATCCGCTGCTTCTAAATATAATTATGCGGAAGCGTTGCAGAAATCCATGTTTTTCTATGAGGTACAGCAGTCCGGCGTTCTGCCTGAGTGGAACAGTGTTCCGTGGCGCGACGATTCGATGGTCGATGAATCCGGAAAGGATACCGACAAGGTTCCGGGCGGCTGGTACGACGCCGGCGACCACTTCAAGTTCACGCTGACGAACGCGTATTCTGTTTCTCTGCTCGCGTGGGGTTATCTGGAATACGAGGATGCGATCAAAAAAGCAGGTCTTGATGAGGTTTACAAGAACAATATGAAGTTTGCAATGGACTATGTTCTTGGCTGCGACCTCGGCGGCGGCGAAATGATCGGTACGATCGGCGACCCCGGCATGGACCATAATACATGGTGCAGCGCCGAGGTGTATCTGCGCAAGCACTATCTGAAAATGGGTAACTGGGAGCGCGACTACGATACGATTAAGAATTCCACGGTTGCGGCACTTTCCGCTGCGGCACTCGCACAGGGCTACATGATCTGGGGCGATGAGAATTATCTCAAGCACGCAAAGGATCTCTTTGAGGGCGCGGATAAGATTCGTAGCACCAAGGATATCGGCGCGATGTCCGGTATGTATAATACCTCGACATGGATTGATGACTGTATGTATGCTGCTTGCTGGATGTATAAGGCGACCGGCGACGAGAGCTATCTCAAGAAAATTGAGAGCGATTATATTCCGCAGTTCCCGCTGGAAAGTCAGTCAACGAATTGGAAGTATACATGGGGTCTTGCATGGGATGATACCACGCAGGCAGCGGCATTGCTTTATGCACAGCTCACCGACAAGGATGAGTGGGTAAACCATATTGATAAGCACATCCGTTATTGGATGAATACCAAGGACAGCGATCTGAAGCCGTTCGAGGGCAGAATTACGCCGGATGGTCTTTCGCATCTGACCAACTGGGGTTGTCTGCGTCATGCCTGCAATACTGCATGGCTGACAAAGCTCGCTTGCGATACCATTTTCAAGGATGACTCTGCAAAGGTCAGCAAGTACAATGAATGGGCTGACAGTCAGGTGAACTACTGCTTCGGTGATAATGCACTGAACCTCTGCTATGTGCTGGGTATGGGCGAAAAGAATCCGAAGGCTGTTCACCACAGAACTGCTTCCGGTATCCACGATGACCACTGGAATGAACTGGGCAAGGATTCCGGCGGTGCAGAGGGTTGGCAGACCGAATATGCACATACGCTGTATGGCGCATTGATCGGCGGCCCGGACAGCTCCGGTAATTACGATATGACACAGATCGGCGTTGCAAACTATGAGTACACCGAGGTTGCGGTTGACTATAATGCAGGCTATACCGCAGTTCTCTGTGCGTTGATCGACGAAAACGGTGGCACGCCGCTGGCAAACTTCCCGGTTGATGAAGAACCGAAGTGGGCAGAATGGAAGGTCGGCGCAGTTCTGAACGGCTCCGGCGCAAGCTATACCGAAATCAAAATGTGGGCAATGAACCACACCGCATGGCCGGCAAGAGTTCAGAAGGATATCGAGGTTCGTTATTTCTTCGATATTTCTGAGGTGCTGGAAAAGGGTCTGTCTGTCAGCGATATCAAGGTTGAGGGCAAATCGCAGCAGTATGGCGCAGGCGAGCAGGGTTATGCAACCGTAAGCGGCCCCGTTCAGTACAAGGACAATATTTATTATGCTTCGATTAAGTTCGAGGATGGCAGAGCGATTCAGCCGACCGGTCAGTCCGAGCACCGCGATGAGGTGCAGTTCCGTATTTCGGTTCCGGACGCCATTGATGGTCAGCCGACAACCGGCGCATGGGATGCCTCGAACGACTGGTCCTACAAGGGTGTTGAGGATGCAAGTGACCTGAAGAAGCCAGATTCTTATAACCAGCATTTCACGATGTATGTCAACGGCGCATTGGTCTGGGGCGAGGAGCCGGATGGTACAACCGGTAACTGCCGCGCCGATTTGGGCATGACCTCTACTGATAGCCCTGAGATCACAACGACGACCGAATCCCAGACAACGAAAACAACGACCACGACGACTGTGACATCGGAATCTAACGGTGGCAGCTCGAGTTCGTTTCTCTACGGCGACACAAACTGCGATAGCGCGGTGGATGTTGCCGATGCTGTTCTGCTTGCTCGCTTCCTTGCTGAGGATAAAGACGCGCAGATTTCGGCAGCCGGTAAGCAAAATGCAGACTGTGACGGAAAAGCAGACCTGACCGGAGAAGATACGGTTCGGATTCTGATGCTGATTGCAAAGCTGGTCACAGAGGATCAGATGGGCAAGCCTCTCTGAGCATAGGAATGCCAATTATCAATGATAGCGAAAATACGGAAACGGTCAATGTGCCGTTTCCGTATTTTTTTGGTAGAGATCTTACTCCCATGAAGTGAAACAAGCCCATTTATTCCATTTCTCCCATTGCAATTTTATAAATAATATGTTATAATATATATTGGTAAGCTGTTGACTGAGCAACAGCCGGAATGAGAAAAAAGAAAGCAGACAATGAAAAAGGATGATACAAATGCGATTTATAGATCAGCTTAGAGCAGAAGTGAAGATCCATAATGATATGGAGACCGATTTTCGCAGCCGACGCTATCATCAGGCTCGTAATCTTGCTGCGAAGTATATTGATCAGATCGAGGAGCAGGCGCGGATTGCTGCGCGCAGCGGCGATTATCAGCGCGTAGAGAGTCAGGCGTTGATCAGCGGCTTCTGTGTCCTCAATCCCAAGGATTTTGAGGAGCCGTTTACCGTCAGCGAAACGAAAAAACGGTTCATGCACCATAAGCAGACGATCATTTCTCAGAATCCCGAAAACGAACTGTTTGAGGCGTTTCTGTCGTCATTCAAGCAGCTTTGCCAAGAAGAACATATCATCTGCCATCCCTTTCAGGCGCAGATTCGCGATCAGGAGGGTAAGCTGTTTTACCATACGCTGCCTCTCACGCTGCGTAGACCGAAAAAAGAAAAAATCGAAGCGTTCGGTTTTCCGTATCAGATTGAGTTTTGAAGGATGTGACAGGAATGGATTCGCAGTTTGCATATGAACCGCAGGAATTGTCCGGTTTTGCGGCGTCGCTTCGTCAGGATGCGGATGCACATACAAGCAAGCAGATCAATCTGCAAAGCATTCACTTTCAGCAAGGACGCGAGATCGCACAAACCTATGTCAATATGATGAAAAGCTATGCGCGTCTGAACGCGCAGTCCGGCAGATATGAACGCGATGGCGAAAAAATGGTTGTCAGCGGATTTTGCCGGATCGAAGAAGTGCATTTTGATCAGCCGATTTTGAAGCGCGCTCGGAAGCAGAGTTTTTTGACAGGGAAATGGCATGGAACCTGCACGCTGCGCCATCCTCAAAGCGATTTGTTTGAGGCGTTTTGCACCAGCTTTCAGGAATTCTGCAAGATGGAGCAGATTCAGATTGGGGCGCTCTGTGCGCTGGTTCGTAAAAAAGACGGAACCTTGGAGCAGCGTCCTTTCCCTGTCAATACAATACTTCCGGAATATCTGGAAGCAATCGGTTTTCCCTATCAGATCCGCTTCTGATTCTATCGCAGAGGCGCATCGTTTATGGAGGTTATGTCATGTCAGCCCGCTTTACACCCGCTATGAAACAAACGCATACGATTCTTGTGCCGGATATGCTGCCGATCCATTTTCAGCTGCTTATCAGTGTGCTGAAATATTATGGCTATCACTGCGAACTGCTGCGAACTGCCAGCCGTGAGGTCGTGGATGAGGGCCTTAAAAATGTTCACAATGATACTTGTTATCCGGCGCTGCTTGTAATCGGGCAGTTTATGGAAGCGCTGAAATCGGGTCGTTATAATCCCGACCGTACTGCACTGCTGATTACGCAGACCGGTGGCGGCTGTCGTGCGTCCAATTATATCCATCTTCTGCGCAAGGCTGTGAAAGAACAGTTTCCGCAGGTGCCGGTGATTTCGCTGAATTTTTCGGGATTGGAAAAAGACCCAAATTCCGGATGGCAGCTGACACCGATGATTTTCCTGAAATTTCTGTATGCGATTCTGTATGGTGATTTGCTGATGCTTGTTGCGAACCAGTGTCGTTCGTATGAGCTGAAAAAGGGCGCGACAGATAAGGTGCTGAAAAAATGGCAGAAAAAATTGGAAAAGGCATTCCAGTCGCGTGATTTTTTGCATACAAAAACGTATTACAAGCGGATTCTGGATGATTTTGCGGCAATCCCCCGAACGGCACGCAATAAGGTTCGTGTGGGCATTGTCGGAGAAATTTACGTCAAATATTCGCCGCTTGCCAATAATCATCTGGAGGAATATCTGCTCTCGGAAAATTGCGAGCCGGTGGTTCCGTCGCTGCTGGAATTTGTGATGTACTGCGCCATCAGCACCGCCGTAGACGGCAAGCTATACCACTTTTTTGATAAGAGTGTGCTGTATAACGGCATCGGCTATCAGGCGATCTACGCGCTGCAAAAGCAGCAGATCAACGCTGTCAAAAAGCATGGCGTATTTGACCCGCCGCATGATTTTGAACATCTGCGTGCGCGTGCCGACCAGTATATCAATCAGGGCGTGAGCATGGGCGAGGGCTGGCTGATTACAGCGGAAATGGCAGCGCTTGTGGAATCCGGTACGGAAAATATCATCTGTACGCAACCTTTTGGCTGTCTGCCGAATCATATTGTCGCAAAGGGCATGATGCGCGTCATCAAAAACGCATATCCGCAAGCGAATATCACAGCGATTGACTACGATCCGGGTGCAACGCGCGTGAATCAGGAAAACCGCGTGAAGCTCATGCTCGCAAACGCAAGGAAGCCAAAATAACGAGAGCTGGGAGTGAAAAGAATGCAGCATACAGCAGCCGTTGAAACAACGCGGCGCTCTAAAACACGGCGTGTGTATATCGGAAAGCTCATTTGCAGATGCGCGGTTCTGATTGCTTGCATTTTGATGGCGATATTTGTTCCGCAGCAGATGGAAGTTTTGGAGGGATGGAATTTCTTCCGAACGCTTTCGCCGCTGCACTTGCTCTGGTTTGTATGGATGCTCGATATGCTCTGGCAGATCGTGCCCATCAAAAAACATCTGGTGATTGCGCTTGGTTCGCAGAAGCATTTTGGCTTCCGATTTCGCGCGATGAAGGAGAATTTCAGCAATCAGGCGCTCAGACGATATATTGTTGATACCACAAAAGCCGCATATAAAGTGTTTGCGATATGGGCGGCGGCTGTCGGAATCATTTCGCTGCTGTGCGGCTTTGACATCCTGAACGATACCATCTTGTTTTTGATCGCCGTATTATTTTATGTCTGCGATTTGATTTGTGTGCTGATCTGGTGTCCGTTCCGGCTGATTGTGAAAGCGAAATGCTGTACAACCTGCCGTATCTTCAACTGGGATCATCTGATGATGTTTTCTCCGATGCTGATGATCAGGGGCTTCTATTCCGGAACGCTGATTCTGATGGCGTTTGCGGACTGGCTGCTCTGGGAACTGTGCGTTATGATGTATCCGGAGCGATTCTGGGAGCAGTCGAATGCGGCATTGCGCTGCGCCAACTGTACGGATAAGCTCTGCACGCAATACTGCAAAAAGCATCACGCGTGATGAATGCGAGCGCGCAGCCCCATTCTCAATCCGTCGGAGACGCCTTAGACTGAACCGGAAAATATTTCCGGTTGCATTTTCAGAATATTTGCATATAATACTGTCAAGCGGTCGATCCGTGTTCCGGATGAACGGGAAGTGGCAGTATGCAAAGCAGGTGCGCTGCCCGAAGAAGCGCTTTCGGTTCAGGGGCAGCGTGTGGTATCGCTTTGTGATAACGGCGCATCGTATGGGCTTCATACGGTGCGCCTTTGTTGCATCGAGACATGGTAAATACTGACAAAAAACGCAATTATTGAGTTGTATACCGCAATAAATGGTAAAATACAAGTTATAAGCATTGACTTTCCTCTGCGAGTATGCTACAATGGAGATGAAATAATCCGTCCTTGACGGATCGTGAGGAGAAGAATTATGAATATAGCTGTCGCGCAGTCCGGCGGTCCGACCTGTGCAATCAATGCGTCATTGGTCGGCGTATTTAAGGAATCTCTGAAGGAACCTGCTATTGACGCCATTTTCGGCTCTGTCAATGGCATTGAGGGCATGATCGAGGATCATCTGATTGACTTGAAAACGATGATTCGAACCAATGAGGACATGGAGCTGCTGCGGCAAACGCCGTCAACGGTGCTTGGCTCCTGCCGTTATAAGCTGCCGGATTGGCATGAGGATGAAGCGGTATACAAAAAGATTCTCCGGACGCTTCAGCAGCGGCAGATTGGCGCGTTTTTCTATATCGGCGGCAATGATTCGATGGACACGGTGCAGAAGCTCTCTACATATTTTGAGGAGCATGGAATCAGTATTCGGGTAATTGGTATCCCCAAGACAATCGACAACGATCTCTGTATCACGGATCATACGCCGGGATTTGGTTCTGCTGCAAAGTATGTTGCAACGACCATGCAGGAGATTATTCGCGATAGCTCGGTGTACAGCATTCCGTCTGTGACGATTGTTGAGGTTATGGGCAGACACGCAGGCTGGTTGACCGCTTCCAGTGCGGTGCTGCACGGTCTGGGCGAAGCGGCGCCGCATTTGATTTATGTACCGGAGGCGGAATTCTCGCTTGAAAAGTTTATGAAGGATGTCCGGCAGGAGATGGCAAAGCATAAGGCAGTCATCGTAGCGGTATCGGAGGGCATTGAAGTTCCGGAGGGCGTACAGTCCGGCGTGGAGGACAGCTTCGGGCACAAATATTTGTCCGGTATCGGTAGCTATCTGGAGCGTGCAGTGCGTGCAGAGATTGGCTGCAAGGTGCGCTCGATTGAGCTGAATGTCATGCAGCGTTGCTCATCACATCTCTGCTCACGCACGGATATTGATGAATCTGAGGCGATTGGTGCGGCAGGCGTTCGCTGCGCACTGCGTGGTGAGAACGGCAAGGTCATGGTGTTCCGTCGCCTGAATGATATGCCCTATACGGTGACGATTGAGACAGCCGACGCCGAAACGATTGCCAATCGTGAGAAATCGCTGCCGCAGGATTACATCAACGCTGCCGGCAATAACATTACCGAGCAGGCGATTCGATATTTTATGCCGCTGATTCAGGGTGAGCTTGTTATCCAGATGAATCATGGTGTACCGGCGCATTTTACTATTCAGGAATCTCTTTTGAAATAATGATGAAAAGCCCGAAAGCATGGTAGAAGAATGCTTTCGGGCTTTTGCATATGTATATTGGCTTATCAATCATGAATCGGTTTGCGAATGGTACTTTGTTAAAATATCGAAAATTATTTGTTGATCGAAATCTCGTATGTACTACCGGTTTGAATCAAGTAGTCGGGATTTGCAGCGAGATGCTGTACCTTTGCGCTCTGGATGGCGATATTGAAATCGGAATCGAGAAGCATCAGGCTGGCGTCTTCGGTAAAGCTGCCGAGGTCCATTGCGTGATTGCCCTCCATATGGATGGACGCTTTGCACTGCCGCAGACTGACGGACGGTGCGGAGTCTCCCGAACCGATACCGATTGCGGTCTGACCCGTAAATTCCTGAATGACCGTCGAATCACGCAGTGTGATTTTGCCGCCGCCTGTCTCGGAGCCAATGCCGCAGACGAATGTGCCGGAGCCGATGACGGTGCTGCTGACGGTATCGCAGGAAATATTCGGCATACCCTCCATACAGCCGATTGCGACGCTGCTTGCCATACGCATGGAGAAATCCGCTTCGCAGCCGGAAACATTGATGGTGATATTGCCCTCGTGCGCACCGATGCCAACGCCGCTTTTGCCGGTCATTTCAAAGAACATCCGTGTACCGGTTACGGTAATACACTGTCCCTTTCCGAAGCCGGAGCCGATGCCGACGCATTGTACGGCATTGGAAAGAATCGACAGAATGCCCGCAAGCTCAATATTGATATCGCCGCAGGCAAGGTCGGGATCGTTACCGATTGCAAATGCCTTGGTGTTGTCTGCACGAATGCTGAGATTGCCATTTCCAATCAGGTGCAGACTGCTGGATTCGGGAACAAGAATGCCGCCGTTATCCATCCGGTTATCGCCCTGAAATTCAATGGTGACGTTGGACTTTTTGCCCAGTGTAATAACAGAGGAAACAAGTTGCTGGGGCAGATTGAAGTGGACATCGCGCAGGATGATATGGCAATCGGTATCATCCTTGATTTTGATGTGAACATTGCTGGTTTCATGGAAATCACCGATGATTTCGAGATAGGGCTGCGTAATGAACAACTCTGTGTAATGCTCCTCATCGAGCTTCGACAGGTAAATCTGCGTTTCGTCCGTATCCAGCACATAGGTTTTCTGAATAATCTGTTTTTCAGCGCTTGCACTGAACTTCTGGATCATCGCTTCAATATGCTCCGGAATCGACGAAATTGGGTTCTCTACCGGTCTGGAAGTGAAATTACCCTGAATCAGGTCAATGCCGAACCGGATGATTGTGCGCAGCTCTTCGATGGTTTCAACGCCCTCAGCGAGCGCCATAAAGCCGTTTGCGTGCGCAAATTCAATGATATTCGTGACGAAGTGCTGTTTCTTTGGTTCTTCGTGGATGCTGGAAATCAGACTTCTGTCAATCTTCACATAATTGGGCGAATATCGCAGCAGGTTCGAGATATTGGAATAACCGGTGCCGTAATCATCGACCGCGATTGCCATATGGTTCCGCGCACAGCGCGCCTGAATCATGCTCAGCTCATCGCCCTCGGTTTCGGCTTGCTCGGTAAATTCAACAACCAGCTGCGGAAGAAGCTCACTATACATCTCACGCAGCTTGAGGAAGTCTGTTTCATCGAGGAAATGACCGGGGATACTGTTGATGAAAATGCGCTTCTGCGAGAAGATTTCGCGGTGCTCCGAGACATATCGCAATACATTATTATGGGTAAACCATTCGATTTCATAGAGCCGGTCAGCCTGTGTTGCGTAATTCAGGAGCATCAGAGGACTGATTTTGATGCCGCCGGAAGTGCGCATCAGTGCCTCATAAGCATAAATCTGACCGTTTTTCGCATTGACGATCGGCTGGAAATGATAGTACAGCAGATTTTCATCCAGCACGCGTTTCATTTGTGCGGTTTGCTCATCGTCCGGAATGACTTTTTTAGTGACTTCTTTTTTGGTGATTTCCTTTCCGGGGGAATGCTGTGAATCCTTGAGTGCGATTGCCTGCTTCAGCAGTCCGTCAATAGAAAGCGAACTACTGACATTTGCGCTCACGCATCCAACGGAAATATCAATCGAATAATTCTTGCCGGAAATCTGGTTATAGCTTGCCATACGCTTCTGGAGCACGCTAATCAGGACTTCCGCCATATTGACTTGATTTGCGGTCTGGAAGAATGCCAGCATGAATTCATCGCCGCCGATGCGGGCTGCGGTCACGCTGTTGTCAATGCAGTCAGTGATCGCGTCGGAAAGGTTCAGCAGTGCCAAATCGCCCTCGGTTCTGCCATAGACAGAATTGATCCGGCGAAGCTGATTCAGCCCGATCACGATGATGACAAGCTGATCATTTTCATGCTTTTCGGTGCGCAGAGATTCCAACAATACATTATTTGCACCGCGCAGATTGAGCATTCCGGTCAAGGAATCGCGCACTCTTGCTGCATCGAGCCGCTTGTGCAAATTCTGAATCTTGGCGGCTGCAAGACAGTACCCGATGACGTTGCCTGCCGTGTGAATGAGCTTTGGCAGATGGAAGCAAGCCTTTCGCAGGTCATTGCCATAGTAAGCATAGTAGCCATAGATATCCGTGAGCATATAAATTGCATTAAACAGAATTGCATTTCCGGAATCCAGAATTTGTTCCAAAGACGGTATCAGCGAAGCACGCGGAACGATTCGGAATTGTTTTTCCTTATGCTTGTGCATAACGGTGCTCATCAGCTCGGATGAATCTGCAAAATGCTGCAAGCTGTTTTCCGTGAGATCGGCGCCGAGCGAGTCGCGCAGACAAAGATAGGAGTCCTCCGGAATGCAGCTTGAGATGACATCGAGATAGTCGATGACGCTTGGCTGTATCCGTTCGGTCATATCGCTGAGCAGCCAGCGATCCTGCGCCTCCAGCTTCATATTGGATTTCAGTTTTGTGTGGAGATCCCAGATTGCGGGATTCTGGTCACGAAGCTCTGTGACGCGGCAGCCGCAGGATTCGGAAATGTGAACCAGCGGCTTGATTTCCATATCCAGCTTGGTGGTTTCGCCGTCAAAGATCATCTCAGCAGAGTCAAAGAACGCAGCGCAGAGCCGTTCGTAGTCCTTGGCGCAGGTTGTCAGGCGCGGAACATGGATATCCCTCATGTCAATACCGCCCAAGCCTGTGACAATGACATCCTCCGGCACACGAAGTCCGTGGCTGCGGAGTACCGAGCAGACCGTGATCGCCATTTCATCGGTGACGCAAACGATCGCGTCCGGTGCGTCATGCAAGAGGAATCGCTCTGTTACCTCTCTGGTAATATTCTCTGTGTAGCAGCCGTAGCCGATTCGCTTGGCTTCAAATGGAATATTATATTTACGAAGCGCCTCGCTGTAAGCCATGACCGAATGCTCCGAGCTGTAATCCCCGTGAACACCGGTCAGCAGATTGACGCGCTTGCACTGATGATCACCGAAAATGTGGTCGAGCAGCATTTCAAATGCGTGATTTGGATAGGAATACAGCGAGGGAATATTCTCTGCTTTTCCATCATAAGAAAGAACAGGGATACGATGCTCCTTTGCGATTGCGGCAATGGTATCGACGACGATGTGATTATCAATCGCATCGTTCATAACGACAATCGCATCAACGATTTGGAGTGGGATCAAATCAAACACGCTGTAGCAGCTGTGCTCTTGCAAGTGAGAAGGTTCATGGTCAAAGCCGGCGTTGAACACTAAGACGGCATAATTGCGCCGATGCGCTTCGTTTACAAACTGTTTGACGCTTTCAAGAATTGCCAGACTATGAATGCGAGCCGTGCAGAGTGCGAACACCAGACGATCATTTAGCATCGAACCCCTCCCTTCTGTAGCATATTTCGTAAATTTTGCGCGCATTAGTTACAGTTATTGTAGCATATTTTCTGTGTTTTGTCAATAACAACCGGATAAAAACATAAAAAGAATTTGGGCTTTTTGCTAAAAACGGAGCGGCTAGGTATAGAAATGGAGATGTATTCCTCTTTGTTCATAGTTTGTTCATTTAAGTTTGCAAATTATCCATAAATCATTGACTTTTTAGATGAAGTGTGTTACAATAATAGGTAAGAATGCAATTCTTGCATCAAAGTTGTATTCCTGAATACGAATCAGAACCAAATAAACGCCTCGGGGCGCCAAAAAAGTGCATCGAAGATGGAATATCGTAAATCCGGTATTGTTTCAGAATGTATTTGATGGAATCGGAGTAAGCTGCACTGAATGATGGCTGCGTTGTGAAAGGAGGCTTGCGCTGCAAAGCGTAATGTGGGATGAATTATTATATAGATATGCACGCCGGCGTGCTGCCCGGTATGTTCGATACGGATGGACGCATTCTGACGGTGGAAGCGGCAGAATCAAGACTTGCGGAATATCGTGAGAGCAATATGAAAATGATTGTTGCTGCGCCGTTATATCGTTCCGAGGTCTGTATGCCGCAGACGTTTCTGGAGATGCGTGACAATCAAATCAAGGCACTTGCAGAAACCGAGCAGCCGTTTCGGATTGTGGGCGGTGCGGTGCTGCCGTTTGATTACTGCATCGCGCATCCAAGAGAGCTGAAACAGTTTGCACTCGGAGATTCGGATTATATTCTGGTGGATTTACCCCGTGAGCCGTTGACAGACGCGCTTTGCGAGGAGATCACCCGTCTGCGGATTGTCAGCGGATTGTGTCCGGTTGCTGCCGACGTTGACCGTTGTTTTGAGATCCTCTCTCCGGAGGAATTGATCGTGCTGTGCAAGACGGGGCTGCTGCTGCAAATTTCTGTCGGCGGTATTCTGCGGATGGATTATCGAAAGCTGTCGCTGTATTTGTATGCAAATCAGCACGCACATTTTCTTGCGACAGGCTCGCGCGATCTGAAAGAACCGCTTCGTTTTGTAGAAGCAATGCGGATTATTCAGCGCAGCTTGCCGGCGCAGCTTTATCGTCGCATCAAGAACAATGCTGGAATGCTGCTTTCGAACGCAGAACCGTCGGCGTTTCTTGGAACATAATGTACACTTTAATCGGATTGAACGGACCGCAGCAGGGGATGCTGCGGTCTTTTTGTGACGGGACGGCGAAAATTGTTGACATCTTTCCGGAAATATGCTAAAATGAATGCAGATATGCTGTTTGCTATCAGAAATAAATGATGGGAAAACGGGGCGTGCTTTTTTTGTATACAGGAGGGAACATAAAATGAGAAAATCCAGATTTGCGGCGGCAGCCATGCTGCTTGCTTCCATGACCTGCGGCGCATTGGCAGGCTGTGGTGAGGAAACTAAAATTCAAAAGCCTCTGGACGCCGCGACTGCGGAGGAGGTTGCGCAGATTGCTGCGAATGATGAACGTCTGACCGGCGAATTGTCAAACAAAACCATAAAGTGGATGGCGAACTGGGACATCAATCCGGATGGAAGCGGAAAATCTACGCCGATTGAATTGGAAATCTTCCATGATCGTTATCAGGGTGAGGTTGAGTATCACGCTGTAGACTGGGACAATCGTTATGACGCGCTGGCAAATGCAATCAACAGCGATGAGGGCATTGACTTCTTCCCGGCAGGCGATCTCGACTGCATCCCGAAAGGCGCGATCAAGGATATGTTCGTGCCGATTGATGATTATATTGATTTCAATGATCCGCTGTTTGCAGATATGAAAGATGAGATGGATTTGTTCCAGTGGAAAGGAAAGCATTATATTATTGTAAATGACATCACCGGTGACAACTGTGTTGTGATTTATAATCGGGATACGATGGCAGAAAACGGTCTGAAAGACCCTGCGGAGCTTTTTGCGCAAGGTAAGTGGGATTGGGATGCCTTTGAGGATTCGCTCAAGCAGTTCGTTGATCCGGAAAATGGTCAGTACGGCATTGACGGCTGGTGGTTTGAGGCGGGTCTGTCTGCGACCTGCGGCGTACCGTATATCGGCATGGAAGACGGAAAGCTCGTGAACAATCTGAAGAATCCGGCGATTGAGCGCTTCCAGAATTGGCTGTTCCAGCTTGGCTCGACAAATTGTGTCGCGATTGGCGTTGGCGAATACGGCTGGGAGGAAATGCCGAATTATATCGGAGAGGGCAAGACGCTCTATTATCCATGCGGTGCGTGGGCGCTCTTTAATGATACATGGAAGAATGATTTCGGTGAGAACGCAATGTTTGTTCCGATGCCGAAGGATCCGAATGCCGATGCGCATTATGTCCCTTGCGGTCTGGATGGCTATGTTCTGGTCAAGGGCGGAAAGAATCCGGAGGGCGTTGCAAAATTTGCTGCGTGTAAGCGCGTCATGATTACCAATGAGCGTGCAAATGAAATTGCAACGGAGCAGCTCTATAAGGACTACGGCTGGACGGATGAAATGGTCGAAATGCTGCATAAGTGCCACGATATGGCAAGGGAAAATCCCCACTACGACTTCTATACAGCGGTGTCCTCGGATGTGACAACGATTCTGGATTCCAATGAAAATGGCATCCGTGCTGCCGGAAAGGGTCAAACGCAGTGGAGCGAGTCGCTCAGCGTCATCAATTCTGCGATTGATGCGTATCTCGCGGATGCAAATGGCTGATTGCGGTCATTGCTTGCTGAAAACGAAGCCTGATACAATTTGTATCAGGCTTTCTTTTGTCGGAACGGCCGGATTTTGTCGGTTTTTAGCGAAAAATGTCGGAATTTCTACGACAATGATATGCGCAATCGAGTTGTATTGTGTGCAATATGTCCAAAAGCACAGGGGATAATTCTACAGACTGAATCGCAGTTTCTGCTTGAAAATATAGCTTTTTTATGGTATAATGATTATAATGCTTAAATTAGGTATATTATCTTCCATAGTTAGAAACATCAATTTCAGGAGGCGCAGGCATGGGCTTTAAAATTAAAAATGGCGTTTTGCTGAAATATGAAGCTGCGGGCGCGCTTGAACGATTGGGTATCCGTAAGCAACAGGATGAGATACTCAGTATTCCGAAAAATGTAACATCCATTGCGGATGAGGCATTCTCCATGTCCGATGTCGGTGATGTGAGAATTCCATCCAATGTTACAACGATCGGCGAGCGTGCGTTTGCGCTGTGCGCAGATCTGCAAACAGTCGAATTTTCGGAGGGCTTGCAGGAAATTGGCACAAACGCATTCGATGGCTGTCATATTCTCAAAAATGCAATCATGCCGGAATCCTGTTCGAGCATCGGTGCATGGGCATTTTGTAATTGCAGCGCGTTGAGAGCAGTCAAAATCTCCAATACCACTGAGGCGATTGCACGCGGTACGTTTTCCGGTTGCTCCAGACTGGAGGAGGTCACCGTTCCTGCCGGCGTCAAATATATTGATAACCGCGCATTCTACGCCTGCACATCCCTTTATAAGCTCAATCTGAACCGTGGACTGAAAACAATCGGACGCGAGGCGTTTGCTTGCTGTTCCTCTCTGAAAACGGTCTATATTCCCGATACCGTAACGGAGATTGCCGAGGACGCGTTTGCCGGCTGCTCGGAATTGAAAACAATCGTGATTCCGCCGTCTGTGACGAAGCTGCACCCGTTTGCGTTTGGTACAGACCACCGGATTCAAACGATTACAACCGTGACCGGAAGTGTGGCGCATCAGTATGCGCTGACGCACGGCATCATGTGTTATACGGAAAAAGAAGCAAATCTTTTGCGTGGATATAATAAGGCGTTCTTTATTGAATATGGCATCCTGAAAAAGTATGCGCAGGAACCCAATGTTCGTGATATCATGATTCCGCAGGGTGTCATTCGAATTGGCAACCATGCGTTTGAACAGAATCGTCAGATTGCGACGGTTGTGATTCCGGAGGGCGTCACAGAGATTGGCGCGTATGCGTTTCATGGCTGCCGCAGTCTCAATCGTGTCTATTTGCCAACAACACTGAAAACAATCGGACAGTTTGCATTCCGTGATTGCGGGTTGTTGGAAGTGATTCTTCCGCAGGGCTTTGAAACACTGGAAGCGAATGCGTTTCAGGGCTGTACCTCCATGCGGCGGTTTTATATGCCGGATACGGTATCCAGTGTAGAAAATGAAGCGCTGCGGGATTGTATGTCCTTGAGCGAACTGCGGTTTTCTGCAAAGCTGGAGTCGATTTCCGATGGCGTATGCACCGGATGCTCGTCACTGAGAAATGTTGTGATTCCGGAGGGTCCGAGATATATTCTGCAAAACGCATTCCGTGGATGTAGCAGCTTGCAGGAAGCCTATATTCCGGATAGTGTTCTGGAAATTGCCGGCGATGCCTTTGCGGATACGCCGCTGTTCCGCATGACCGCAGGACATTATATTGTCGGTAGATTTTTGATTCGGGCAGATGGCATCAGTCCGATTCCGGTCGGCGTACACCGGATTGGCCCGCGTGCGTTTGAGCGCGGCTCATTGCAGGCCGCGGTGATTCCGGATGGTGTGATCAGCATCGGTGATAATGCGTTTGCAAACTGTGCCAGATTGACGGAAGTGATTATTCCAAAGAGCGTGACGGAAATCGGTGTGGACGCGTTTGCGTGTACGCCGTGGATGTCGTACCGTACCGAGCTTTATACGATTGCCGGTGCGAATATCATGCTCCATGCGAATATTACGCAGCCGGTTGTCAATGTACCGGTGGGTGTGCGTTGTATTGGACCATCCTCGTTCTCGCAGCTTCCGATTCGCGAAGTGAACTTGCCGGACAGCGTGATTCATTTGCAGCATGGCGCATTTTCATACTGCGAGCAGCTTGAAAAAATCGTGATCCCATCAACAGTCAAGCGAATTGACGGCTATATTTTCCATGGCTGTACGTCACTCAGAAAGGTTACGATCAATGAGGGCGTGGATAAAATCGGTCATGCGATGTTTAGCAACTGTATCGGACTCAAAACGATTAAACTGCCGCAGACGATTACGAAAATTGAAAACGAGGCGTTTACGCACTCCGGTATCGAACGCGTGATTTTGCCGGATAGCGTGACGAGTATTGGGTATTCTGCGTTCAGCTATTGCGAACGCCTGACTGATATTGCGATACCGGCATCCGTTACGGAAATCAGCGAGCAGGCGTTTACCGGCTGTCCGAAATTCCGGCTTCATGCGGAAAAAGGCAGCTATGCGGAGCGTTTTGCAAAGCAGAATCATATGCTGATGACCTTGGTTACGCTGGATATGGACGCATTGCTTGCCGAGGAACGGCGTGCAGAAGAAGCGGCAGCCTTGATGGAGCAGTCGGTTGTTGCAGAAGAACCGGTCATGGCGTATCCTCAGGAGCCGCAGCAGCAGTTTGAACCAGAACCAGAGCCGGAAACGGATCCGACCTCGATGCTGGATGAGTTTTTCCGCCGAGCCGCTGAACAGGCAACCCGACAGGTCACGGTGGCAGAGCCGCAGGTGACAGCCGCACCGTCACCGATTGTTGAAGCAGCTGCACCACAGGTGGTTGCCGAGCCGGCACCGATTGTTGAAGCAGCTGCACCACAGGTGGTTGCCGAGCCGGAACCGATTGTTGAAGCAGTTGAACCACAGGTGGTTGCCGAGCCGGAACCGATTGTTGAAGCAGCTGCACCACAGGTGGCTGCCGAGCCGGAACCGGTAGTGGAAGCAGTTGAACCACAGGTGGTTGTCGAGCCGAAACCGGTAGTGGAAGCAGTTGAACCGCAGGTCACTGCCGAACAGGATCATCCGATTAAAGTTTTGGAGTCTGCAAAGAATCCTGATCCAGTAAATCAAACGGAACCGGTCGAACCTCCGATCATCAAGAAAAAGACCATTACCTTTGATGAGGAAGAGGAACTAAATTACGCGCAGCGCGTCAAGCGTGAGCTGGAAGAAGCGCGCAAGAAATCCGTTCTGGGAAATCCTCGCGTGAAGCTGCCTCCGGTCGTTGAGGAGCCTGCTCCTGCTCCGGAGAAGAAGAAAAAACGGAAAAAGCGTGAGCTGACACCGGAAGAAATCGAGCAAAAGCTGCGTGCCAAGGAGACGCCTGAAGAAACTAAGGCGCGTCACCGTGCGAGTCTCTTAGATGACTTGCCGGATCTGCCGGAGGAGCGTGAGCAGAAACGTCGTGCAAAGGAGACCCCTGAACAGGCAAAGGCGCGTCGTGTTGCCGAGCTTCTGGACGATTTGCCGGATGTGGATGAAATGTCGCGTGAAAAGAAACCGGTCGCGTCGGAATCCGAGCAGGATGTGCCGAAGCTGGATGAAGATTTGGGCGACATGAATCTGAGCGATGCGCTTGGTGAGGATGCGTTCTCCGATATCCACTGGAATAATGAGCAGACAACATTTACAATTCGCTTTTGAATAAAGACAAATCCGCATGGGTACGCTCATGCGGATTTTCTTGCGCGTGTATGCTTGATAAAAGAAAAAGGACACGACCGAAGCCGTGTCCTTTTGTTTTGCGATTAGGGATAAATTACTGCTCTGCTGCGTTGAAAACGTAGTCAGAAGCTGCTGTGTCGTACTTGAGCGGCTCAGCGTGGAGGTCCTCCAGAACGGTGATGTCTCTGGTGATAACCTCAGTATGGTTCCAAGTACCGGTCTTTTCACCAACAACGAAGACAGTGTAGTAGTTCAGAATCTGCTGTGCATCTTCAACGGAGACGATACCGTTGTTCTGAGTAGCATCAAGATTCTTGCTGTCGAAGGTTACATCCATTGCATAGTGAGAATACGGGAAGTAGGTCTCTCTCTTATCGCCCTTTTCGAGCAGATAGATGCAATCAGCGTCGTTAAGGATAGTCTTTGCGGAGAGCTGTGCCATAATGGTCTCAGTGTAGTAAACCAGAGCGTACTGTGCGTCGACAACATCAACAATGCCGTTGAGGTCGGAGTCGCCGCGGAGAACGAGGTATACATTGAAGCTGCCAACCTGCTTGCCAGCGATCAGCTTTTCCTGGTCGATCAGATCCTGACCGTAACCAGCATCGAGAACTGCCTTCTGAACAGATTCAGCATCCTTCAGAACGAAGTTGATCGGAGTTGCAGCAAAGCCGAGGCCATCAGCAAGGCTAAGATCGTCAGAGCTGTCAGCGTCTGTCTCAAATGCCTTGGTAACGTCAACAGTCTTGCCGGTATCCTGACCTGCTTCGATGAAGTGCATGGTGATGCTCAGATCGGAGAGATCGAATGCAGTCTTTTCTTCAGACCAGTAAATCAGACCATTATCCGAAACGCCCTTGATTTCGAAAGAAATGTAGGTTGCAGCGGTGGTTGTGGTGGTGGAGCCGGACGGATCAGTAGAGGTTGTGGTATCGGAAGAACCGGAATCAGAACCTGTACCAGTCGGATCGGTTACAGTGGTAGTCTGGGAAGAACCGGAATCAGAACCTGTACCAGTCGGATCGGTAACAGTGGTAGTCTGGGAAGAACCGGAATCAGAACCTGTACCAGTCGGATCGGTAACAGTAGTGGTCTGGGAAGAACCGGAATCGGAACCGGTCGGCTCAGTAACGGTAGTGGTGGTGGTAGAAGCGTCGTCAGAAGAACTGGTCGGCTTACTAGAACCCGTTGTAGTGGTTGTAGTGGTGGTGGTTTCCTCTACCGGAACAACAACGATCTTAACGATCTCACGCTCAACATCATAGAAGAGCTGGCCGTATACGCCATATACAGTGGAGACGTCAGCGGTAATTCTCTTCTCAGAATCAATCTGCTTGAACTCGTACTCTTTGTTCTCGAAATCAGGTGTAGAACCATCTTCGAGGACAACGGTGTAGCCAGCGTTTGCGTAATCAACGGGCTCCTTGTCCAGAGCGACAACAGCTGCGAGCAGCTCATCTTCCTGATCGTCATCAATCCAGAAGGAACAATAAGCGTCAGGACCTGTTCTTACTCTAAAATCAAAGTTATAACCGGACTTGAGGATTTCAGCAGCATCAGCAGGAGTGAAATCAATCGTAGCGATATCGCCGATGATTGCGTTTGCCTGCTCAACAAGGATATCGTAAACATCCGTAACCTTTTCGTTGTTCAGGATCTCGTCGATGGATGCAGGGATCTTATCCTCTACCTTGCCGGAAACATCCTTATCCAGCTTGTCATCAACCTTTGCGAGATACTGATCGAACGGAATCTTGCTGTAGAGCTCCTCAGCGGTATCAGCAGTTGCGCTGAAGGATGCGCTAGCGATCTGATCAACGATGCTTCTGACATAAGCGATTCTGTCTCTGATCTTCTGCTCAGCCTTCTGGATGACCTCGGTATCCTTTTCGTCATCGCTCAGTCTCTGAGAACCAACCAGCTTTGCAGCTTCGATTGCCTTATCGGTAGCATATTTTTCAATTTCCTTGTCACCGTGTACAGCAACACCGTTCTCATCATAGAAAGTGATGTCATAGGAAACGGTCTTTTCAGCAGGATCAAAAACAACCTCTACTTCAAAAGTACCAGCGATTGTGTAGCCGGTCCAGATGATGTCCTTATCGGTGTTACCCTTTGCAAACTCGTTCTCGGCCAGCTCGCCGATGATCTCGCCAATGTTATCGAACGAGAGCTTTGTTGTGATGGCGTAGGTGCCATTGCTCTGTGCTCTCAGCCAAACCTTCGCAGTCTCATCGACAGTTGCAAGGAGTTCATCAATTTCTACAGAAGAAATGTGACCATATTTTGCAGCAAACTTGTTTGCGTACTTACGCGAAACTTCCTTAATTTTTGCTGTGCTTACCTCGATGTCCTTGTCGCCAAGCTCAAGCAGCAGAGCCTCAGCTTCGTTATTCCAATCGGAATGCTGGTCTGCCTTCAGCGGATCATTGGCGTCTACCGGAACGTCAAGGACAAATTCTTTGTCAATGATCAGCGGTGTGGTTGCAGCACTGACATTGACATTCGCAGCGAGTGTTGCAACCTGGCTCAGAACGAGTACAGAGCTGGATGCTGCTGCGATTGTGCGCTTGAAAAGTGATTTCATTCAAACCTCTCCTTATATAATGTAATACTATGTACGGAATGCGGCACTTTCCGAGAGCCTGAAATGCGAGGGCACAGGCGGCCGGAGACGTATTGTTGAATAGAGCCACATATACATATTGACATTATAGCATTCTTCTTTCGAAAATGCAAGCCTTTTTGCTTAAATTGTTGAGTTTCGACAAAGTGTATATTTTTGTATGTTGGCCTTTGGCTAATTTTCACACGCGTTTTCCATGTTTTTCCACATAAAATGAACACTTCAAACGAACATTAAAACGATATTGTGAATATAAATTTAATTATTTCCGTAAGAATACTGCATTATCGAATAGTTAAAATATAAAAATATATATAAACTCCACAAAACCTATTGACAAAGTGAAAAATCTATGATATAATACAGACAGAAACCAAGAACAATACAAAAAATAAATTGAAGGAGGCGTTACCAATGGGCTGCACTTTGGAAGAAGATGAATTGACAAACATAGATGAAAGGACGTGCTTCCGATGCAGAAGTGTGGTTTGGGTTAGGATTTGAGTCTCTAAAACTTGTAAAGGATGTGTTTCCGATGTACCGGTCAGTGAAGTTTTCACAGTAGAATTGACTGAAAGGATGTGTCTCCGATGTAAGCGTTTCGGAATCCGCTTGTTTTCTGCGTTAGAAAATGAACGGCATGAGTTTAGAATATTACGTAGCAGTATCGCGACCCGTGCAAGCGATATTGTGATTATTGGATAATCAGGCGGTTCGGTTCCTTCCCGAGCCGTTTTGATTTTTTGAATCGGACAGGCTGTGCAATACGCATAGCCTGTTTTTTCTATATTATAAATAGTATATTATAAATAGTATACCCGATGAAAAAGTATCCGTATGACTTCTTAGCGCATACGGATACTTGTTCTTATAATTCACGAGTGAGAATATCCCAGAAACCGGTTTTCTTGAGATTGGGCGCTTCGTTGGCGAGCATCAGACAGTCGTAAACGCAGTCGAGCGCGATCAATTCGTTGATGCAGGCGTCTACGTTTTCGGGCGCATAGTCGATCATGCGAACCGAACGATTCAGCATCGCGTTCAGCTCATCTCTGCCAACGAGATTTGCATTGTTCAGCATGAGCAGAACGAGTGCTTTGTCCTGCTCCATTGCGGCGCGAACGAGTGCGGTGCAGTCATTCGATGCAAGCATATCGTCTGAGATCAGGATGAGCACGGTTCGGCACGCTGCAAAGCGTTCGGCATCATCTTTTTGCGTGAGGTCGCAGCCGCGCTCGCTCGACCATGTGCGCAAATGATTGTTGTGCAGATCGTCAATGAGGGCTTCGGCGGCGTCGCGGTCCTTTTTGTCAAAGCATACTGCCAGAAAATTGAAATCGCCCTGATAAACTTCCATGTGAATGACTCCTTTCGGCTTTGGATTTTAGGCAACACCGCGCAAAGTCCGCCTTACGGCTTGGCGGCACATCTACTTGCATATTTTCCGCCATCTTGCACAGAAATTCCTTGCTGGGCGTCAGCCCAGCGGCGTCATTTCTATACAATCTGACGAAAAATCTGACTGC
>JAZNTW010000015.1:0-6228 GCA_045591925.1 Oscillospiraceae bacterium | reverse complement strand
CAGAAAGCAGCTTGCAAGGTACAATAAGGTATCTAATAATATATCCAAAAGCTGCCTTAAATATCGCAGTCCTAATGCAGTTCTGGCAGATTATCTGGCGGTGATGTGGTGAGCCGCCGAAATGAGCCAAATCCTCGTCGCTCCGCTCCTCACATTTGGCTCATTTCGTTTATTCTACTTTTACATCTATTTTTTTGAGGTTGAGTGTAACATATCATTGACAACTCTACACTGTAAAGGCAAATCTTGTGAAAATCTGTCTTGACAATTTCCGGCGTTTGTGATATAATATATCAGATGCCGCTGTGGTGGAATAGGCAGACACAAGGGACTTAAAATCCTCAGAGGGGTTTGAGCCATAGGATTTTGCCTGTTCTCGCTTCAGCAATCTCAAATGCCGTAGTTACGGCACTTTGATTTGATTTTGTGAACTTTCTGGTAGAAAAGTTTTTCGTGTCAGTAAGCTTTTCTACCATGAGTTCTACCAAAACCCCGCTTTTCCCTTTATTTCCTTCGGGTTTGGTCTTGCCACAAAAGAATTTTTTCCCATGTGTCAAGTGACTTGCTTTACTCGATTGATAAAAAATTTTCCAATGCCGCCGTGGCGGAATAGGCAGACGCAGCGGACTTAAAATCCGCTTCCGGATACGGAGTACCGGTTCAAGTCCGGTCGGCGGCACCAAAATCGCAAGCTTTCAGTTTGAGGGCTTGCGATTTTTTTCGTTCCCATTATCCTTATCCTGCTTATCCTTTGTACTCTCTCCGCCAAAGACCTCAGCGATCATTGCTGCCGACTCCTCTTTAGAACGAGGATCAAGATGACTATAATAATTCGCTGTAACATTAAAAGTTGAATGTCCCAGCCAATCCTGGATACACGCGCTGTTGACAGTATGATTGTAGCGCGCATTACAGCCTTTTTCAAGACCTTTTCTACCACTTCTATAAAAGTATGACTCATAGGACTATTCTACCGGTTATTTTTGTGCGCATTGCATTACAAAGGCTATAACCGTAGCTTTTGCGACCTTGATCTTTCTACCACAAGGAATCTTTTTGAGCTGCTCGTCTTTGATAAGCTGATAGACTTTCTTCCTCTCGTAGCCGAGAATCTGGCATAAGTCCTTCACTTCCAATAGCTCAGGATACTCCGAATACATATTCTGATACAACATCATAGTATCCATATCAAGATACCTCCTTCCGGTCAGAAGGAAAGAAATTGGAAAAGCGTTGATGTTCCATATTCAATTTTCAAGATGCCATGAGCTAAACCCGTAGGAACAGCAAGCACATAGCTGTCAGATACTTTTATGCGTAAAACCAATGTGCTTTTGGCAGCTCCCCCTCAGACCGAGGAGAAGCTCCCGACAGCATATCAGCTATCATAAAACAAGAGGCAAGCATGAGACGCTATTGGCAGTACCCGATGCAGGATCAGGTACTCCCGATAGCATTTCTGCTATCGTACATAAGAAAGGAATCGTAAGGAGCTATACGGGACGGAACAGAGCGAAATGGACAAAGGTTCTGTCCCGCCCCTCAGCTCAGGAGAAAATGGAATGACAGTTCTTGAGGACACTTTTGCGCCCTCTATAAGTCATTACCAATTTTTTGCCCCAATCGTAAAGCATCAGATTGTAAATCGTGATTTTGTCCAAATACGGCTCAGTTATCGTTGTGTTACTCGTCTTTTTCCATAATCTTTTTGAGGTAGTTGAGTCCGAGTATCACTCTGCGGTGAGCTTCTGATTTACTTACGCCGTATAACTCAGCAAGATCGTTGTAGCTGATCGTGCCGTTCCAGAAGTAGAAATCCATGACGGCGTTATACCAGCACTCGTTTTCAACTCTAAGTGCATCAAGAGCATCTACAAGAGCTTCGCTACGGATTCCTGCTTTGTTAAGAATGGGTGATTCTGACGGCAGCATGAATTCAATATCACTCAATGTACCGTATGTAAAGGCTTTGAGTCTTTTCTCTTTATACTCCACATACATTTCATGCCGTATCAGCTTTCGATATGCCTGGACTACCTTATCAGGTACGCCCTTAACTCTGGCAATCTCATAATACTCTCTGGGGAATTTAGGTTTTCGTTTCACGTTTTTTCTCCTTTCTGTCAGAGAAAAACGCACACGAATAGTAACTGAGCGATTGTCGGAGTGTTTCTCTCTGACAATCATCCTCTCAGCTTGGCGATTGTATATTCGAGCCTACGGGACTGAGAAGCTGCGCGCAAGCTCCCGTAAGCTCTACATATATCATAAACTATTTGAGCAAAAAAGTCATTCGCTCGATAAGAAAGTCAACAAGAACAAAATTCAACATGGTTAGTTGTTCAGATGATACAAAATCCATTGTTTTCTCTTGTTGTTGAGCTCTTTATCTCATAGATACAGGCAGTTTTTGAGAACACATACTTTCTTGTCGAGAAAGCGACCATTAAAATTCGTAACATCTTACATATCATCTGTTGAAGGCATCCGTTCCGATATTCGTCAAAGGAAGAAAGCCGAAAAGAATCAGAGTGCGGTTGCACTCCTTGACAGATTCGCTGCTGCTGTTTTCAAGGTAATAGTTTATAATATCGTTATAGTTCGTCTTGCGGTCAATCCTCAGCTCTGCAAGACTGAATACAGCGTCGATCTGAGGAGGCTTGAGTTCAAACGCAATCATAAGAGCAAGCGTTGATTCCTTTGTTCTGCCTGCATCGTGAAGATACTTCGAGATAGTCTGTTCGGTCAGACCGGTCCGTTTAGCCAACTCGACGTTTGACATTCCCTTGAAATCACGAAGCCGTGAAAGATATGTCCCGAACGTATCTGTCTCGCTTGGAAGAAAATTACCGATATGAATCTTTATAAAAATCCTCAGCTTGGCTTCATCATTTCGCCACTCATCCTTGAACTCGTGGTGGATATCTATAGCCTCTAATACTGAGATCAGCTTCTCGTATTCGGTTGTACTGCTCATAGATATCCCCCCTTTATAAAAAAGAACGGAGAATGAATGCAGCTTAATCTGCAATCATACTCCGTTCTATGAAGTGACGTTGTCCTTCGGTGCGGTCAGTATCATGATTATTAGATTCTTTCCTTTTCAGCTTTTGTTGCGGTAAGTGTGCTCCAGTCAACTTCAAAAGGTCTCTTGCATTTCCAGCAGATATACCTTTGGCGACTGTCGTTTCTCTTGTCCGAGTGTACTTCTGTTTTCTCACACCACGGACATTTGACCTTGTATTTCATTTTCCCTCTCATTTTTTCCTCCATGAAATTCGCAGAGTTGCGAATTGCGTTTTTCAAAATAATAATGGATGCGTTACACCCATTACTATTTAGAAATATAGATGCTAATTCTTTGCGTACAGCCCAAGGGTGTACAGATGGTTCCTGACAGCGTACTCAGGTACGGCAAACACAGAAGCAAGCCTGGCGATAACCGAGAACTCCTCCTTCGGATGTTCGCCAACAATAATCATATGATCGTTGAAGCCGAACTGTTCCATAAGCTCCGTTGAGCACTTGATGAACGCAGTAGGCGGCATCAAAAGTGCATTGGCGACACAATCTGCTTTGATCTCCGCCAATGCATCCGGGACAGTGGTGTAATAATGCTCCATCCGATCAACATCAAGAAAGTCCGTTCTCTCCGAAAAGCTCTTACAACAAGTGTAATATGAGCGGGTTCGAGGTGTACGATCTCTATTGATGAGCCAGTGTCCTGCTTCATGCGCCAAAATGAAACGCCACTCCGGTGAATCGCTTACGATGTCTTCGTTCAGAATGATCGTTCCGGGATTGACAAAAATGGGACAATTGCTTGCAGCATCACAGTACTGCATCTGCCCATAGACGATGAATGCCTTAATGAAAGGCAGATCGACCGCTGCGCTGATGAGACCAAGCTGCAAGAATTTGACCACAAAATCCTTGATGTCAACAGGACTTGCGTTGTACAACAGAGCCGTGTTGTACTCCTGAAGATACTTCATAGCGAGAATACCACAATCAAGTCCAGCTCTTATGGTATCGCTGCGAGGTTTCCCCGGGTCTGTTTTCGCCATAAGAAAAAATCCTTTCATAGTTTATTTTTTGCCGGAACGAGTGCAAAAAAAACACCTGTACATAATCAATGAGAACATTGACGGTGTAAAGGTGCTACATCGTCGGTTATGAAACCGAAGAATATAATGACAAATGAATTATCCCTGAGATGAGCCAAGCGTCTGAATATGTTCGATGAATTTAAGCCATTCATCTTCAGAGATACCTTTCTCATCTGCGAGCCGAAGAGCCACTCTTGCAGTAGGACTCCTTGATAAATAGGAGGAGATGTCTTCGTAGCGACCGCTCGAAACCTCCGCCATAGTCAGAAATGCGTGTACTTCGTCAGACGGTATTTGCAATTCCTTTATCAAGTTTTCCATGTAGTTGATGCCGCTGTTAGCACCAGTCGGTGCTGGTCTCAGACCACGTTCGATATCGCTCAGATACACGGGTGACATTCCGATTGCTTTTGCGACTTCCTTTGCAGTCTTTCCGAGTTCTTCTCTTCTTGCCCGGATACATTTGCCGAAGGTAGGTTTTGAATACTCTTCCGGCTTGATATCGTTGAAGTTCATTGGTTTTCAGTTTTCCTTTCCATCTCTCGACTCAGTGATGTTATTGAGGTGAAGTATTTCTACTCATCACTTCTCACAAAGCACTAAAACCTTGCATCGTCTCCCTCATCCATATCCATTTTTATAATTACAGCACGACACTCACTGTATGGTGGGATATACGTTGACCATACAAGCAGAGGTTAAATCCGCAAATATACTGATTAGCTAATCTGTAAATTTCTGAGTTTATTATACATCCTACGGTGGGAAATGTCAACCCTTTTCCTGGATAAAAATTCCTGAGCGTTCATTTTCGGCAAGTCCTCCAAATCACAGCCGATATTTTTTGTCAATTTGACGATGAAAACCTGAAATATAATCTCTGATGAATGAATCATCAGAGAAAATTTTTTGACCATACTTTACGATTCCCTGATTTTTTTGGTAATAAATTATAGAGGGGCAAATATCAGAAAATCGCATCGTGCAGCTTTCTCTCGGAGATAGAAAAGCTGCCGAGCGAAAGCAGATATAACGATCACGCACCGCAGGGCGTGATTCAAACCCAGCAAGCACGGTATCTTGTTCCCACAACTTTCGTGGAAACAAGATACACAGCTTGTCAGAGGGACACCCCTCACACCCCGACTAAACAGAGAGAAAGAAGTGAGAAAAATGAACAGAGGGAAGAAAGAGGACAGCCGTGATTACTTCATAAAGTACCGTGTCAGCAAAGAGGAACTCGATGCGATCAATAAGAAGTTCAAGAACAGCGGCATGAAGTCAAGGAGCGACTTCTTGCGAACGATGACTCTTGAGGGGCATATCGTTATTTTTAGCGAGACAGAATTGAGAGAAATCCGCCGCCTTATGACCACCATCGCCAACAACTTCAACCAGATAGCACGGAGAGCTAACAGCTCAGGCTCGGTGTACGAAAAGGACATTGCTGAAATCAGAGAGGAGATCAATCAGCTTTGGCAACCACTAAACTATTTCCAATCACAGCTACTGAGGCTAAAGCGTTAGCCTATATTGCCAATCCGAACAAGACCGAAAACGGCACTCTCATTATCACATCAGGGTGCAGCACTGATCCTTATCAGGCAAGCCGAGATTTTACAGCAATCCGAGCAACAGGAACAGGTCTAAATACTGTTCTCTCTCAGCACTTCATTCAGAGCTTTCAGCCTGGTGAAATCACTCCCGATCAGGCTCTTGAAGTCGGCAGAGAATTATGCGAGCGTTTTCTCAAAGACGAGTATCAGTATTTCCTTGCAGTTCATACCGATAAAGAGCATATTCACTTGCATTGTATTTTCAATAATGTGAGTACATGGAACGGTAGAACCTTTGAGACAAATATGAATCAGGGCAAGGTCGAAGAACGTGCGTGGAAGAAGCTCCGAGATATATCAGATCAGGTTTGCAGGGAGCATAACTTGACGGTCATTAGCCACCCCGATACGACAAAGGGTAAGGGCATGCTATAATATCAAGTGCAACAAAAAAAGATTGACTTCATCTCTTCCAAGGTGTAAAATGAATGTACCACCAAAACATTAACACGGAGGAAGAAAGATGAAGCCATATACTCATTTTACACTAGAAGAACGGATTT
>JAZNTW010000014.1:0-7489 GCA_045591925.1 Oscillospiraceae bacterium | reverse complement strand
CCCCAAAATAAAAGTTTTGATAAAGTTTTTTTTAAACTTGCTAGGTCGAGGGACGGAGTCCATCGTCGCGCGCTCTCTTTCTTAACTCTCTCCCCTCTGCTTAGTTGAATTTACTTTTACTGTGCAGCGGCGAGCAGTTTTTTTTGCGGCTTGGCAATTAAGGGGGAAAGGGAATCAGGAAAGGGGAGGGCGAGGGGAAAACCTTAAGGGGAAAGGGGGAATGCGAGTGAAGCGAGTTTCCCCCTTTCCTCTTGGGGTTCTCCCCTCGCACTGCGCCCTGCGCGGAGTACGAATGCGAGAGGGACAACCCAAGAAAGAGGGGAGTCGTCGCTGCGCTCCGGTCTCCCCTCTCTCTTAGGTTTTCCCTCTCGCGCTCTCTCTTTCCTGACTCTCTCCCCTCTGCTGAGTTGAATTTTCTTTAGGGGAAAGGGGAGCACGAGATCAGCGAGTTTCTCCCTTGCCTCTTGGGGTTCTCCCCTCGCCCTGTACCTCTGCACCACCAACTATGTGCGGTATTGCCTTGAATTTTCTTTTACTGCGCAACGGCGAGCAGTTTATTTCGCGGCTTTGCAATTAGGGGGAAAGGGAATCAGGAAAGGGGAGCATGAATGCGAAAGGGGCAACCCAAGAACGAGGGGAATCGTCGCCGCGTTCCGGTCTCCCCTCTGCTGAGTTGAATTTTCTTTAGGGGAAAGGGGGAATGCGAGTGCAGCGAGTTTTCTCCTTACCTTTTGGGGTTCTCCCCTCGTCCTGTACCTCTGCACCACCAACTTTGTGCGGTATTGCCTTGAATTTTCTTTTACTGCGCAACGGCGAGCAGTTTATTTCGCGGCTTTGCAATTAGGGGGAAAGGGAATCAGGAAAGGGGAGCGCGAGGGGAAAACCTTAAGGGGAAAGGGGGAATGCGAGTGCAGCGAGTTTCCCCCTTGCCTCTTGGGGTTCTCCCCTCGCACTGCGCATCTGCGCGGAGCACGAATGCGAGAGGGTCAACCCAAGAACCAGGGGAATCGGGCCTGCGCTCCGGTTTCCCCTCTCTCTTAGGTTTTCCCTCTCGCGCTCTCTCTTTCCTGACTCTCTCCCCTCTGCTTAGTTGAATTTTCTTTAGGGGAAAGGGGGAATGCGAGTGCAGCGAGTTTTCTCCTTACCTTTTGGGGTTCTCCCCTCGTCCTGTACCTCTGCACCACCAACTCTGTGCGGTATTGCCTTGAATTTACTTTTACTGTGCCGCGGAGAGTAGTTTATTTTGCGGCTTTGCAATTAGGGGGAAAGGGAATCAGGAAAGGGGAGCACGAATGCGAGAGGGACAACCCAAGAGAGAGGGGGATCGTCGCGCGTTTCGGTCTCCCCTCTGCTGACTTGAATTTTCTTAGGGGGAAAGGGGGATGCGAGTGCAGCACATCTGGGGGTCGAGGGGGCGCAGCCCCTTCGTCGCGCGAAGCGCGAAATCAAATATAAATACAAAAAACAGGGACACTGCTCTTGCTATGCCCCTGCTTGTATATATGGCACCACAAGCTCTGTGCGGTGTTGCCTTTTCTTCTTTTGCTGTCCGATTTCATTATACCATGAACCATATTGTAACACTATATAAAATATCTATCGAAAATACTTGATTTTTGTGCAATAACATGATATAATAAAAAGAGTCGGAGAGGAGGGCTCCATATGAAACGAAAGATTGCAGTTATATTATCCGCTGCGATGATGACGTCGCTGATACCGGGTGCGGCATTTGCTGCGGATTCCGGTGAGATTCTGGTCACGAATACGGCAGAGCTGATTGCGGCTTTCGCAGAGGTCAAGGCAGGCGACGAAATCGTTCTGCGCGAGGGCATCTATCAAGCCGACCCCAACAGCGGTGCATGGAGACCGTTTCAGGCGACCGCCGATGGTACGGAGTCGGCGCACATCATTCTGCGAAGCGAGGATCCCGGCAACCCCGCAACGATTTGCGCCAACAGCAGCGATAGCAAATGCGTCCTGACGATTACGGGCTCGTATTGGGAAATCCGCGACCTGAAAATCAGTACGGGCTGCAAGGGGATTTTTCTTGCAAAATCCGATCATAGCGTGATTTCGGGTTGTGAGGTTTTTGATATCGGTGAGGAAGCCATCCATATCATTGACGATAGCAGCTATAATTTGGTAGAAAATTGCAAGGTGCATGATACGGGTAAGAAAACGCCGAAATATGGCGAGGGCGTCTATATCGGTAGTGCGAAAAATTCAACAGATTACGGCTTTGAATGTCATTATAATACGGTTCGTAACTGCGAATTCGGTCCGAATATTGCCGCAGACCATGTTGACATCAAGGAGTTTACATATGGTAATTTGGTAGAATATTGCACCTTTGACGGAACCGGAATGCAGGGCGAAAACGGCGGCGACAGCTTTGTGGAAATCAAAGGAAACAATGCGGTCATCCGCTATAATACGGGTTATCGGAACGGCTGCGAGAAACAGCGCAGTGCGTTTGATATGAACGTGCAGCTGGACGGCTGGGGTCAGGGTACGAAAATCTACGATAATACGTTGTATTTGGACACAAGCGATTGCTATGTAGTCAAGGCGTGGAACTGTCGCGCGGAGGTGTTCCGCAACCGTGTGGAGCCGGCAGATTGCGTGGTGGACGGCAATTATATTTTGCAGGTCGAAACGGTGCAGTTGACCGGTGATGCGAACGGCGACGCGAATTTGAACGATGAAGACGCAAGATGTCTCCGGCAGTATTTGCTTGGGGAGACAGTGCCGTATATTTCGGGTGAAAATGCGGATGTGAACGGCGATGGTGTGCTGAATGCGGCGGACTTGTCACTGGTGAAGCGCGTTCAAATGTACGAAGCACCGCCGCAGATCCCGATGTTTACGGTGGGCTTTGTGAAAGAGGCCGCCGGAAAATGGCGCATGACGGATGGATTGAGCGAGCGCACGCTGACCTTTACCTTGCTGGCAGAGCCGGGAAGCGACCTGAATATGGGCTGGGGCTATTGGGATCAGAATGCGATCAACGAATCGACCGGCAATGCGGGAAAATGGATTTCGTTTTCGCTGGGGCATTTTACAGCGGATGAAAACGGCGTTGCCGAGATTACGGTAGAAGTGCCGAAGGACGGCAGACGCGTTGCGCTGGAGGTCTGGGACTACGCCAATGCGGCAGGGGACTTGGACGTGGACGGCGTAACGCTGAAAACCGTCGCAGCCAGTATGCCGCTTACTGTGCCGACGTAAGTAATAGGAGGTCAAAATGAGTAAAGCAACACGTGTGGTGATTTGTTTGATGCTGGTGGTATGCGCGGTGGCGTTCTATGTCGTGCCGGACCCGCTGCCGATTGTCGATGAGATTTTGATGACATTGTCAGCGATCGTCGGTGTCGGCAAACAGATTCGCGGAATCACGATGAAGAATCATGAGGAACTAGAGCACAAGGATTCGTCAGAGAGAATATAGATTCTTTTCGCGAAGTGAGGTAATTCATGAATTAGCTTGAATTTGATACGCTATCTATCTCATATCACAAAAACTAATACTAATCAAATAATTACAGGTTATCCAAGTGGATTGGGGTGAAAGATTAGTGTATGAATATAAAATAGGTTTGTGTTATATATGCAATCAAGGATGGATTTTGATATCTAAAACAGACGATAAACAATTTTTTTGCCATTGTGAAGAATGCGAATCAACGTGGGATTCTCCTCAAGATTTTTTTAAACATAGAATCAGCAAAAATGACAAGCTACAATTCTCAGCAACTAATATACAAGATGATGATGTATTGTCAGATGATTGGCTTAAGTACGTAATATAACGTCATGTGTGTTTGTCAATAAAAAAGCGAGCGAGATCGCCAAGAAAAATCGAGCCACGGTCGAGAGGTTGAGGCGGTATTTTTTCACTTGCCATAAATATTTTCTCCTCTGCGTGCCATAGACATCTTTGTCCGGTATATTCGTTGATAATTTTTCTGTGACGAGTTAATATGGTATCGGAAGGAGGGGTTACTACGAAAAGATTGATACAAAAACTGGAACCCACAAGACCGAATCAGCCCAAATTACTCCGTGTTGCGGCTTATGCACGTGTATCAAGCGGTAAGGACGCAATGCTACACTCCTTGTCAGCACAGGTCAGCTACTACAATGAGCTGATTCAGAAAAATCCAGAATGGCTGTTCTGCGGTGTTTATGCTGATATATAACCGCCCAAATTGATACAATCAAACTATCTGTTTTCAAGGCGGCTCGGATAGATCTTGCTGCATACAGCGGCTCGAAAACAATGATATATCGCAGAATTTCACGATTGTGTCTATTGACTTTCTATACTCTGAATGTTATAATGAAATCAGTAGTAAACATTCAAACCGAATAGACTGGAGGAGTATGTATGAAAAGAGCGATTTCCATTGTGCTGACCTGTGTCATGATGATTGTGTCTGCTTTTGTATTCTATCATCCGGTTATCCGAAGTTCTGCTGCCGAAGGAACGATTGTGGTTTATCCGCAGTATGATGAAAGGATCCCTGTTTGCTATGATTACGGCGTGACCGTGCATCAGGGCGACCGCTCCGAGAAGCTGACCGTCTATAACCGGAACACGACCGGCGAGCTGATGCTCAATCGCTGCCTCAAGCCGGACTTTGACCGCAGGTTTTGTGAGTTTGCCTTTACAGGCGAGGTGCGTGTGGATATCGAGGTCTACAGGGATTTCACCTCCTACAGCATCCTCCCGAGCGCTAAAAACTACCGCAACGAATACCATGACGGCGTGATCTCCGTATGGCTGGACAAGAATGACACGAATTTCCTCCTGCGTCTTGATGATGACGATACGACGATACTGTCGATCTTTGCAGATGCGCCGGAGGAATATTCCTTTGACAAGAATGATCCTTCCGTCCTGTATGTGGATGAAAAATGGTATGATCCCGATGAAAACGGCATTGTTTATACAATTCCGGAAGGCATCAAGACCGTATATATCGCACCGGGATGCGTTCTGTACAGCCGTCTGCTTGTCAATACCAAGGGCGTGACGATCTGCGGCCACGGAATGCTTGTTGACCCATTCAGCGATGTCTATGACCCATCAGTGATCGGTGAAAGTGACGGCAGAATGTTCATCCGCGTGGAGGGCAGTAACTTTACGCTCAGGGATATCAAAATGGTCGATTCGCAGTGCTGGAATATCTTTCTGTATGGCGGATACTATCACGATATTCTGAATGTGAAATGCCTGACCGCCCGCATCCGCACGGACGGTATCGCTATCGGCTCCGGCAATGTAAGGATCGATAACTGCTTCTTCTATGTCAGCGATAACGGTATTGACATCAACGGCGATACCGGCTATCATCATATCACGAACTGCATCATCGGCACGACCTGTGCATCACTGTTCCCCCAGCACCAGTCACTGAACGTCATGGATTTCACAGATATCTATGTATTCCGGGCAAACGAGGGCATCATCAACAACTGGTATAACGGCGCTAAGATACAATCCGCTGTCAAGCATATCACCTTCACTAATCTGGACTGCACCGATGTCCTGGATGCGCCGTGGATCTTCAACGGCAAGAACATGGGCGACGCTGAAAAATACTATACCTTCAAAAACTGTCATTTTGCCAATATCCGTGGCTCATCCGACGTTGAGACATGGCCGAAAACCATGGGACAGTCGATCTTTGTCACCAATAACGAAGGCGACTTGCATACCTCCAATTACAAAATGGAGTTTTTCAACTGCACGCTTGACGGTAAGTCGATCGCAAGCAAGGCTGATTTCAATGCGCAGCTTGCAGAGGATAATGCGATCGCATTCACCATACAGAATGACGCTACAGCAGGCTATCAGGCAATCGCGCCGACCAGTGTCAACCATGTGTATGAGAAAAAGGTAATCATCGGTGATTATCTTCTCCCGCTTGCAGATCAGCCGGTGAAGGCGGATGATAAATGGCTCGTGCCGGAAGCTGAGATCTGTGAGGCATTGCATATACCCGAGAATCCAGAAACATCGGGCAGTCTGATCGGCGGTGTGAAATACATCCCGCTTTCAGAAGTGAACCTGTTCTATACTCCTGCCGACTACGATTCCACAAAGCGTGCGATCATACTCTCGCCGGTCGCTTACAGCGGAAACCTGCTACCCGAGAGAGCCTGGGCAAGCCGCTGGAATTCATGCTGCAATCCGGGTATGACGCTTTCGCTCTATCTTGACAACGGTGAGCCCGTGCTGCGCTGTGTCGATTCTCAGAACCGTTTCCATCAGGGTATCGTCACTCCGGCCACGAACGAGCTGAAGCAATACGGCGCAGGAAAATATACCGTCCGCTTTGATGCAAGAAGTATGGACGGAAAGCCGTATCCGGTGCAGGTCTGGATACATAAAGCGAAGTATGACGATGCCTACAGGTTCATTCAGAAAAAACCGATTGAAACGGTCACCGTCAGCGGAGAATGGGCAGCATATGAAGCGGAATTTGATCTCTCAGACTGGGATCTCTCCGATGATTCTGCTATGATCGTCCGCATCTGTTCGGACGATACCCCCGGCTATGATGTGCTGTTTCAGAACATCACTATGACGAAAGAACAGACCGAATGTATCGGAGATGTCAACGCAGATGGTGCTTTCAATATCTCTGATGTGGTGCTTCTTCAAAAATGGCTCTTGGCTGTTCCCGATACGCACCTTGCCGATTGGAAAGCCGCAGATATCTATGACGATAATAAGCTTGATGCTTTCGATCTGTGTTTGATGAAAAGAGCTTTGCTCTACGGCGCAGAGTCAATACACGGCTTCACAGGAGCAAGATAATATAGGCTATATGCTTTGCCTTAGAGCCTGTTTAATCCCTTTACAAGCGTTCGAATAACAAAAAACGGGCTGCACCTATAACCACATGAAGTATGAAACTCGGGTTATAAGGTGCAGCCCGTTATCTGATATTTAATTACGGGTATCGACCACGCTCCCGTCGATAAAGGTGAACACGATGCTGCCGTCAGGCTCAACCACTACCTCATTAACCATCGTTGTGAAAAGTGTAGGTTCAAATTCCTTGACAAGCCGCATGGCAGTAAGCTGTTTCAGGAAATATGTGATATATCAATCAGATACAAACCTGTTTTTCCACCCATACCGCCTGAACCGCTGCACTGTGTGACTGCAAGTCCGTCGGGAGCATACACACGCTGTCCCTGTGAACCGCCGATCAGCTGTTTAACTTTCCGGCTATTTTCCTCGTCGCAGTTTCCGAAAGCCAATATTTTTCCGGAACAATCGACTCCAAGACATCCTGCAAGGTACACTCGTTTTCTCGACTGCGGGACGCCAAAGCCGGCGCTGTCATGCACAAGCCATTCCACGCAATACCCCAGCTCTGAAAGCGTTTCAAGGATGACTTTGAAAGTCTGCCCTTTTTCAATACCCAGCAGTCCGGGTACGTTTTCAAAGATAAAATAGCGAGGCCGCTTG
>JAZNTW010000013.1:0-85354 GCA_045591925.1 Oscillospiraceae bacterium | reverse complement strand
TAGGTAACTTACTGCTTCCCTGTCATGCTATGTTCCCGTGTCAGCTTTCGCCTTTCGGTTAGACAGGTTGACTTCCCCGTGATTATGGGGAGTAGATACCAGTTATTCTACTATCGAAAACGCCCTATCTGGACGCACATCATGGATCATGATAAGTCCAGTCGGGGACATCTCCACGGTGTTGCCAGCCATTGCGATCACGCTTGCCGCCGATGCTGCGATGCTTGCGATTTTTACAGTCACCTTGTGCGGATAATCACGAATCATCGTGTAAATCTCGGCAGCGGCGAACACATTCCCGCCTGGACTATTCAGCCAAAGTGTAATGTCGCCTTCCTCGGCATACAGTTCATCACGGAACGACTGAGGCGTGATCTCATCACCCCAGAAGCTCTCCGAGTCGATAGGACCTTCGAGCCGAAGGACTCTGCCGCCGCTGTCATCGTGAATCCAGTTCCAGAACTTTTCCATTTACATACCCCCATTCTTGTACTTCTTCCTGCGTTTCTTCCGCAGGAATCTGTCATCGGTTTCCTCGTCCGGATTTTCATCCGGCTCATCCTGTTCCTCGGTATCCGGCTGTTCCTGCGGCTGATTCAGAGCATACGCCGCACCTGCATCCTGCAGCTTGTTGTATGAGCCGTTGAGGTAGTAGTCGTTGCCGCCCTGATCGTCCGGAATAAGGTCCATATTCTCAAGACGGCGCACATCATTCGGAGAGAAGAATCCGTTTCCGACGCCGATCGCATATGCGTTCATTCGGCTCTGATAGTCACCGCGCATCAGACCGTCCACATTGAATTTCGGAAAATATACATCTTGTTCCTCTTCGAGCAGAAGGTCTTTCATGATGCCCTTTTCAATGCGGATGATCCACGGCATCAGCGAATACTGAACAAATGCGATGCCCTGATGCTCGATGTTATTGAAGGTGCTGCGTTTGAGGTCTTGTACCAGATGCGGCGGAACCTGAAACATACGGCAAATCTCCTCCACATCGAACTCACGGGTAGATAAAAACTGCGAATCCTCTGGCGGCAGGGAGATTGGCTTATACTGCATACCTTCTTCGAGAACTGCGATGCGGTGGGCGTTTCTTGCCCCGCCGTATGCCCGCGTCCAGTTGTCACGGATTTTCTGCGGATCTTTCAGTACGCCCGGATGTTCGAGGACTCCGGCAGGCTGCGCTCCGTTTTTGAAGAAAGCACTGCCGTAACGCTCGACTGCCATCACTGCTCCGAGTGCATTTTTCATCATCGCAATGGGACTGAATCCCACAAGTCCGTTGAATCCCAGACCGGGGATGTGCAAAATTTCATCCCTGCGGAAAATGATATCCTTGTCATGCTCACCGGGCTTTTCATCGGTGTAGGCATGGTAGGTGTAGAACAGATCGCCGGACTTCGGATCACGGTCGATTTCCATGTTTTCCGGCAGCAGCGGATACAGACCGAGAATCTCGTTCTTGCCGTCACGGACAATTTGTGCATACGCATTTCCCCAGAGCAGCAAATGACACATCAGCGCTTCCCAGAACGAAAATGAACTCATTTCGGGATTCGGCTGTCGGTAGAGGATTTTGTATAACGGATGGTCGGTTGCCAGTTCCTTATCCTCGCCCTCGCCGGTGTATCTGTAAAGGTGCAGGGGCAATCCTGCGATGGTGTTTGAAAGCAGCCGGACGCAGGCATAAACGGTCACGATCTGCATCGCAGTTCGCTCATCAACACGCTCTCCGCTGTGCGTCATGCCGAATACGAACAGGTTTCCAGAATCCCGGACATTATCCTGAATATCCGGCAGCATCGGCGCATCTCTCGGCTTGCTGATGCCGAGCCAGCTCAAAAAGCCCATAAACATTACCTCCTCACAGTACGATCAAATCATGATCGGGTTCATCGTATACAGATCCCTGCATTTCATGACGGATACATCTGTCAAGAGCCATGATCCATGCCACGATGCCGTCAATCTTTTCTGTACTTTTCTTTTTACTCGGTTTGATGTTCTCCGCCGCATCAATTTCAGCAACCACATTGCCCGCCATCCAGCGCAGGACAGGGTTACCGCCGTGGATAAACTGCCCTTCGAGAATGAGCTTGTACAGTTCTTTCATCGGCGGGGACATATCCTTGAAGCCCATGCCCATCGGAACAACGGTAAAGCCGTCACCCTCAAGGTCGGTGATAAGCTGTGTTGCATTCCAGCGGTCAGCGGCAATCTCCTTGATGTTATACATCGTGTGCAGCTCATTGATCGTTTTCCGCACGAAGTTATAATCGACCACATTGCCCTCAGTGATATGAAATAGCCCCATGCGCTCCCAGACATCGTAGGGAACATGGTCACGGCGGACTCGCAGTTCAAGCGTTTCTCTCGGTAACCAGAAGTGCGGAACAACGATGTATTTCTCGCCGTCATGCAGCGGAGGAAATACCAGCACGAAAGCAGTAATGTCGCTCGTACTCGAAAGGTCTAGTCCTGCGTAGCACTCACGTCCACGGAGCTTTTCAAGGTCAATGGGAAGATTGCCCCTGTCGTAAATATGCTCCGGAATCCATGCCACGACGCTGCCCACCCACTGATCCAGACGAAGCTGACGGAATACATTCTCCTCGGCCGGATTGGTCAGCGCCTCACGGTGAGCATCTCGCACTCGGTCAATGGTGATTGTGTACCCCAGTGACGGATTTGCCTTGTACCACGATTCCTCGGCATTCCAGTCATCACCGTCATTCAGTCCGTAAATGACCGGATAAAATGACGGATCAATACGCCGTCCTTCGAGGATATCCTTCGCTTTCGTGTGATATTCGTAGCAGATGCTGTTTCGATCCGTTCCGGCGGTCGTGATAAGGAAGTACAGCGGCTGAGTACGGGCATCACCGGAGCCCTTCGTGAGAACATCCACAAGGCTGCGATTCGGCTGAGCGTGCAGCTCGTCAAGTACCAGACCGGATACATTCAGACCGTGCTTGGTACCGACCTCCGCCGAAAGCACCTGATAAAAGCCGACATTACTGTAGTTTACCAGACGCTTTGTCGCCGCCATGATCTTTGAGCGTTTCAGCAGCGCTGGGGTCATTTCGACCATGCGTTTTGCAACGTCAAAAACGATGGATGCCTGACCGCGGTCAGCGGCAGCACCGTAAACCTCTGCGGAAGGCTCGTTGTCAGCGTAAAGCAGATACAGCGCAATTGCCGCCGCAAGCTCGCTGTTGTGCGTTGGCACAAACGATGTTCCAGCAAGATATTGATGACTCGGACTGTCCACCTGAATACACTGCATTTTCACGGGATGATCCACAGGCTGAATATCCAGCAGATAATGAAAACAGGAGCGAGTTTCTTTTACCCGCGCCCGTGTGCGTGTGTATTTGCGTTTCAGCCTTGATGTCGGCTGATCTTCAAAGGTGGTAAATCGAACGATATACAAAATCTCTCCGGTCGGCCACCCGTGCCGTGTAGAAGGCTCGCATTTTACAGCGTTTTTGATTCCGAGCGACCACAGCAGTTCTCTGACGGAAAGCGCCAGCTCTCGCAGCGTTGTGACATACACACTTTGCCCCTTTCGTTCGCCGATACAGCCGTCCGAATCCATCAGACCTTGCAGTAATGCCCACCGCTGCTCTGCAGATGCTCTCAGATATTCCGGTCGAATCTTCTTTTCACGGAAATTGTCAAGCAGCACAGCTTTCAGTTCATTGTATTTTACGATCTCGCTGCCGCCGCATTTCTGCGGATAACGGTTGTGTACCTCATATGGGATAAACGAGATGATGTCCTCGACATCTTCGGTCCGAACAGTGATCTCCGGCTTGACTGCGTTGCCGTTTCCAAGCCAGTAGCCGTACAGATACGGATCAATCGGTAAATCTGCCGCCTTCGTCTGAAGGACACCGCACACCGGAATTCGGATAAGGGAGTCTCGCTTTGACTGCGGTCTGTCGGAAAAACGCTGCCTGTATTCTGTTGTCCTGCGATAGATCTCGCCGGTCGTCCAGAGAATATCCTTGCGTTTGCCGTAGATATACTGGCAGTTCCACAGATGCCGTTCCCCGGCAATGATCGAGCTGCCGTCCTTGAAGGTCAGCTTGTAGGCTTGCTCTGTATCATCCACAGGGCTTTTCGCAACCACATGGCACGGAATGCCGTTTTCATCGAACACAGTATCTCCGACCTTCAGATCACCCATATTGGTGAACCCCTGCGGAGTCGGGATAGGCGTGTCCAATGCGAGCTGCTTTCCATTTTTCTTGGGGATCTCGACATATGCCGTGCGGAACTGACGGGTATCATCTTCCTTGACGATACCGAAAATATCTCTCACAATGCGCTCCTGCCACGGCAATAACCAGAAGGGCTTTCCCGCCCATCTGCCTTTCGTATGGCAGAGGTTTTCTATGAAACGCACAGCCCTGTCTGCCTTTGCCGCATCGTAGTGCGATTCTGGCAGCATAAATTTTGTCGGCTGGTAGTCGTTCAGCTTCGGGTAATTTGCGGGTCTTTCTCTTGCTTTTGCCGTTCCTGCCATCAGTCACCTCCGAGAAGTTCATCCATATCATCCACAGCAACGTTTTTCATATCTGCTCCTGCCGTGATCCTGCTTCTTGCCGCTGGAGTCAGACCGAACTGCTCTGCGATCTTGTTCATGATCTTCAGATAAGTCTGCGCAATGGACACCTGCGGCACTTGCTGCCAGTAGCCGGATTTCGTTTTGACGATCGTTCCGTGCTGTGTCATGAATTCCTCGGCTTCCTTCCACCGGGCATATGCCTGACAGTACGATGCGAATGCCGCTTGATCGACCTCGGTCAGCACACCAATCTGTTCGAGCTGTTTGGACAGCCTGCGCCATTCCTTCTTCGCTTCGGGCTCCAGCCACTTCGGGCAGGGCGGTGCTTTGCGCACGGGCTTCGGCTCCGCATCATTCAGCGGACGCTTGCCCGGATTGCCTTCCAGCTCTTTGATCGCCGTAGGCTTCGGTTTTCTGCCTCTCTGAGCCATCCGCATCACTCCTTCCTCAAAAAATCTGCATAAAGAAAAGGCCTGCATACTGCAAGCCTCTCCTATGTATAAAACCACCATGAATTTATCCGTTCAGCATATCCAGCATCAGCTTTGCGCCGTCACGAAAGCCTCTCGTGTAGCTGTCCTCTGCGGTGATCGATTCCATCTGTCGGTGAAGGTCAATCAATGCCTCGAATGCTTCCGCAGTATCCGCTTTCATTCCGTCAGCGATCTGATTGTGCAGATCTTCCGCGCGCCCGTTCAGGTTGTCGTAATCGTCCGCCCTGACCTTGATATCTGTAGGTGCGCTGATCCTTCCCCGGTATAATTCGCTGATTGCTCCCATCTTGTTCACCTCCCTATGGTGGGCGATGGGACGGCTTTTCGGTGCCGCCCGCCGTCCATTTTGTTCATCTGTACTCGTACATCAGAATTGCAAGTGCAATCTCCGCAGCCTCGTTCTGCGGCGGAACAACAAGTCCTCTGTCGTAGTTGTAGATGATCTCGCCGTTCGCCTTCAGCATGAGCTTGCTGATCCTGCCCCCCTCGATGCCGTACTGGCTGCCCACATCGTAGACCTTTGCCCAGTAGTGAACCACCGTCTTGCCTTCCTTCGTCGGTGCCAGAATTGTACCCTCGTGCCACATGGTGTTTACCTCGTTCTTTCGTAGTTTTCGGTGGGCGTTTGCCCTTCCGTTGTACCCATATTACCATAGGTTGGCGGATATATCAAGCGGCTAAACTACCAGAATGTGCAAGGCGATATTTCGGCGTTTGTTGTGTACATTATGCCTTGCCGTAAAACGCACCTAAACGCGCCGTGTGGGCGACTTTCAGCGTGGGGCAAGTGATCCGCAGGAGCGTCGAAAGCCGCAACACGGGCGAACGTGGTGCGGAACAGCCCCTCCGCAGAAGGACTGCTCCGTTTTACCGATCAGCCGCCGTAGAACTCCTCGATGTACTGCGTGCCGTCCTCCTCGGTGACCACGCTGGGGAACCGCACCTTGTATCCCTGATCGGTCATGATGCCCGCAGCAAGGTCGGCGATCTCACCGAGGAATGCCATGTCCCATTCGAGGTCGGGATTTTCAGTCAGCACCTTGCAGAATTCAAAGGCTGCCTCGTAGATGTCATCGTTGCGGTCTGCCTGCGCATCGGTCAGTTCCAGATTCTCGGCTTCGCCGCGTTTTGTAGTGTTCTCGTTCATGTAGATTTCCTCCGTTTTTCGTTGTTTTCGGCTCGGTTTCCCGTTCCGTTGTACACACTATAACTCTTTTCCTGCACATTATCAAGCGTGAGTAATCACGATCATTCCGGCTGTTTTTTGCACCGAATTGTGTACATTATGGCTTGCCGTAAATCGCGCCAGAACGCGCCGTGTGGGCGGCTTTTATCGCAGGGCAAGTGATCCGCAGGAAAGCCTTAAGCCGCCACACGGGCGAACGTGGCGCAAGTCAGGGCTTGCTGTTTCTGCCCAGCTCGTAGGCTCTTGCCAGCATCATGCGGAGCGTCATTATGCTGACCTCGGCGGTATCCGCATCGATGCCCCGGAAGTCCAGCCCGCCGCGCTCCGCAAGCACAAGGCTTTCTTCCATTGCGATCTGCTCCAATGCCTTCTGAATTTCGGTATTCATGTATGCGCTCCTTTCGGGGATGCCGCCCCTCCGGAGAAGGGCGGCTCGGTTTTCTCAGTCTGCGAAGTTTTCAAGGTACTCGCTGATTGCCTTTGCCATTTTGGTGTAGTCCGCTGCGGTGGGGCGGTAGCCGTACCACTTGGGGTCGTTGTAAGCTGTCCAGACGTAAAGCCCGTCGTGCTTGCCTCAAAGGTCCTCGAACTTCACCGTGAGGCTGTCGATCTTGCCCTCGGTGCGGTTCAGCACCGTGATCAGGATGCCGTAGCGGCGATCCGCCTCGATGCATCTTGCGAACTCGACCTTCACCGTGGTGGTGTCGGTAAGGCGGGCGATGCAGGCGCTTCCGACCAGCTTGGGGTTCTTCATGGCGGTGACCTTTGCGGTCATCTTCTTCAGTTCGGTTTCAAAAAAGTTCATGGTGGAATCCTCCGTTTGTTTTATTCGGCGGGGCGTTTGCCCTTCCGTTGTGTCACATATTACCATGATCTCCCCGGAATAGCAAGCGGCTAAACTACCAGAATGTGCAAGGCGATTTTTCGCTGATTGTTGTACATATTATGCCGCCGACCGAAGGCGCGGAGCAGAGCCGAAGCCCTGCCCCTAATGCGGTCAAAGCATTACGCGGATGCCTTCGACCTCGTAGTCGTCCATGACATGATAGTCGGTGTCGTTGCGGGTAATGGAATCAAGCCCATACACCGTACAGCCGAGCCGTCTCATCTGATGCAGTGCTTCAATCAGAACTGTGGTTTTTGCCGTTACCACAATGGTTGTGATATTGGCAATGCGGAGCGTGTTAAGAAAATCCTCCATGTCGCCCTCGTTCGGCAGGTCGGTCACTTCGTACTCGCTGCTGTTGTGACGGCGGCTGTCCTTGTAGTTCCACAGTGCCTTCCTTGCACCGAGGCTGTAGCCCGACTTCTGACCGTTGCTCTTGCGTTCGTAGATTTTGCGATCCATCTGTTCAAACGTGTAAATGATATCCATGTATTTTCTCCTTTCGGCATTCGGCTGCCCGGTGAAGGGCAGCCCCGCCTTTGTTTTAGTCAATAATGTGCAGCACCACCATGCCATTCGGTGTCGGGATGAAGATTTCAGGCTCCCAGAAGATTGCCTTGTACTTTTCGATCTGCTCATCGGTCAGCCCTGTGAAATTCTCGAAGCCCAGTCCGCAGACGAAGAAGGTACCTTTGATCGGGCCGTATTTCTCAACCGTTCTGTTCCATGCAAGGTCATCGCGGAACAGGCCCTCCTCGTTGACTATCACACCGACCTCTTCCTCGAAGGGGTAGATTGCCTGAATGTAGCCGTCCACCTCAGCCTGAAGGTTTTCAAGTGTGTGTTCGATGTCCTTGACGTAGGGGTGCTTGCCGGGTTCGCATACTAGAATTTTCATGTAGATTCGCTCCTTTTGTTTGATTCCGCTTGTCTGGCGGTAGTGACATATTAACTCTTTTTCTGCGATAAGTCCACGCCTTTTCGCAAAATAAATGTACCAGACATGAGGCGGAAAATCAGGCGGAATTGTACATCGTTCAGGTCGCGCACAGTCGCGCTGTGTAAGGCGGCTTTCCGCAGGGGCAAGCTGTACGCATCTTCCCGGCACAGCCCCACACAGGGCAACGTGGCGCAAGTGTCGGCGTTATTCGCCGTACTCTTCCAAGTAGGCATTCACACGGTCGCCGTAGCCGAGCTGTTCAAGCTCCTTCGGCTCAAAGACATCCAGTAGCGTTTCCATCACTTCTCGCTCCGTCCATGTTCCCGTAACCGACAGGTTTGCAATGACTGCGGTCAGCATTTCAAGCTGTGCGTATGTATCCATGTTCTCTCCTCCTTCGGGTTTGGCAGCCCCTCCCTGCGGAAGGGCTGCGCTGCTCCGTTCGTTTACTTGCTCTTGCGTCCTGCCTCGTAGGCTTCTTTCAGGGCTGCTTCCAGTCCCCAGACCGAAACCTCGATGAAGTCCTCGCGGTCGCAGTGGCGGGTTTCGAGGTCTCCGCGCTCGGCTACCAGAATCAGGTGCTTTGCGGCGATCTCGTAGACCTTCTTGTCGATGCCCTCCAGCGGATGCTCGGCTCTCTGCAGCTCGCGCTCGTATTTGGCGATGCTGCTGTCCATGTTTTTCAGTGCCTGCGCCTTCGAGATACCGTAGACCTCAAGGCAGGTCTCTTCGGTCATCTGCTCGGTGGCGGCTCTGCCGTTCCGCAGGAAGTTCAGGGTGGTCTTGATCTCGTTCAGTTTTTTCTTGGTCATGGTGGTGTACCTCCGTTGTTGTATTCGGCTGGGCGTTTGCCCTTCCGTTGTGTCACATATTACCATGATCTTTCCGGAATAGCAAGCGGCTAAATGTACAGAACAAAATCGGCGTATCTACGTCATTTATTGTACATAGTACACCATTCCCACTGGAGGCGCACAAACGCGCCGTGTGGGGCGGCTTTCCGCAGGGGCAAGTTTATCGCTCACCGCAGGAAAACCGCGCACAGGCGAACGTGGCGCAAGTCAGCCCCGCAGGGCTGAACTTGTCAGCCCTCGGTCGGCGGAATCCACTGTCCCGTCCTTTCATCGAAAAGGTAGTAATACGGGATGCCCCAGTCGTCTCTCATCAGCGAAACAACGCTCTTGTGGGTGACCGCAGGCTGCATCGGCTCGTTGCGGTCGCGGTGGTATGCAACCGTCACGCCCTCCGCAGGCTTCTCGAAGCTGTGCTGCTCGTCCGCATCCGGCGCAAGGCGCTCACCGAGGATGCTGATGTCTCCGAGGGCAAGCAGCGCCTTGACCTTCTCTGCGGTGTTGTAATGCTCGGTAAGGATGGGCATCTGGTGTTCGGGGTAGCCGTCCCAGTGGCAGTAGATCGTTTCCGTGGTGCCGTCCTCGTGCAGGATGCCGATTCTTGAATTCGTGCTCATGTTCAAAACCTCCGTATATTTTCTGCGGTAAGCCCTCCCCGCAGGAAGGGCTCCGCCTTCTGCCTTATCCTCGTCTCTGTACCTCGACCAGCCACTCGGCTTCCTTGTGGGCGACGCCGGTCGCCTTTTCGATGATCTCGCTGTCCTCGTCAATGTAGCAGAGGTGCTTGCCGACCTTGATGAAGCGCACATCCTCGTAGCCCTTGACCGTGGTGCGGTAGACGCGGGCTGTGCGGCTCTCGCCATCGTAGCTCTTGCCGTCCCAGCCGTTGAAGGTGAAGGTGATGCGCTCTGCGGTCTTGCAGAAGTTGTTCTCGAAGTCCTCGCGGCTGATCGCCGTGTTGTAATCGAGCAGGGTGAAGTGATTTCTCAGCGTGTAGGGGTTCATGGTGGTATCCTCCGTTTTGGTTGTATTCCGGTGGGCGTTCCGCCCTTGCCGTTGTGTAGCATATTACCATACCTTGCGGAGTATATCAAGCGGCTAAATGTACAGAACAAAATCGGCGTATCTGCGCCATTTGTTGTACATATTATGCCTTGCCGCAGAATGCGTCAGAACACGCACAAACGCGCCGTGTGGGCCGGCTTTCCGCGGGGGGGCAAGTAATACGCTTACCGCCGGAAAACCGCACACGGGGCAGCGTGGTGCAAATGTGCGCCGTCAGCCGAGCTGCTTCAAGCACCACTCTACCGCATGACCGCCGTCGGGGAACGGCTCCGGAGAGGCGGCCTGCAGTTTCAGCTCGCACTCCCAGAAGTCCTTATCGCCGTCCTCCTCCGAGCCGGTGAACTTGTACACGGCGGCTTCGTAGCCGGTGTAGGTATCCGATACCGCAAACACATGGTCGCCGTATTTCAGCGCGGCACCTGCGCCGATGCAGTGGATATCCCAAAGCCCCTGCATTGTTGCGTATTCATCCCAAGGATATCGTTTCATGCTCTGCTCCTTTCGGTGGGGCAGAACCGAAGCCCTGCCCCTTATCGCTTTCAAAGTGTAATGCGGATGCCGTCACGATGCTCGCGCTCGTTCTGGCAGTGCGGATCCCAAGTTGTGAATCTGCTGATCGTTACCGGCTCAAAGCCGGTGCAGCCAAGCCTTGCAAACTCGTTCAGGATGCCGAACAGATGCTCGTTGGCTTCCGTGATGACCACCGAGGTGATGCCCGCCTTGCGGAGCGTGCTCACGATGAACTCGATGTGGCAGAAAAACGGCAGCTTGAAAAGCTCAAAAACCGTGCAGCCGTAGTCAAGGCTGTAGCTGTAATGGTGGAAAAGGTAGGTCTCCGCGCTGTTCTTCTCCCTGTGCCGCATTTCCTCAAAATATGCATTCTCTCTCATGTTCGTATCCTCCTTGAAATGTGGGTGCTTTGTGCCTTTCGGCATCTGTATGTTAACTCTTATTTTGAGAAAAGTCCACGCCTATGTGCAAAATAAATCGTAGAAGAATCGCCGATTTTCGCCGTTATAACTGGTACATATACCAACGCCCCACAGGAGGCTCACAAACGCGCCGTGTCGCGCCCGGAATCCGCCCAACAAACAAGCGGCGCAGAGCCGTGAAGCCCCACACCGCCCGCTGTGCGCCCCTTATTCGGGAATGTACTTGTCGTGGATGATTCCGAGGATCTTATCCTGTTCCTCGATGCTGATGCCCATGCTTTCAAGAGCTTCTCTTGTGCCGCAGTCGGGGCAGATCAGTGTATCGTTGTCGTAGCGGGACAGCGCCGGTCGCTCGGTGTAGGTGCGTCCGCACTTGGGGCATTTGCGTGGTTCGTTTACTCGGTCTTTCATTTGAATTCCTCCTATGTAGTTGGTGGTGTGCCGCCCGAAGGCGGCAGGCTGTCATTCTTCGGTTCGCTCGGTGTGGCTGAGAATCTCATCGGCGTTGCCCGATTCTGCGTATCCGCAGTCCCAGATCGCAAGGAGCATCTCCTCGTTGGTTTCGGGAACCGCAATGCTGTAGGTGATCTTCCTTGCTCCGATGTCGTTCAGCATCTTGGTGGTGGTTTCGAGGAAGTCGGCGGGGATTTCTCTGGTCATGCCGTCCTTTGCAATCAGGCGTACTCCATGGCGGCGCAGGCTTTCAATATGTTCTTTGCTTGTCATGTTCAGGACTCCTTTGCGATGTTTTCCTTTCGGTAGTGACATATTAACTCTTTACTCGAAAAATAGCAACCCGGTAAATGTACAGATCATTCAGGGCGATTCTGCGCGGTTTGTTGTTCATTTTATGCTTTGCTCACGATTGCGCCGTGTCGCGTTGTGTGGCGCGGTTGACTGAGGTGGGATACCGAATCGGAGGATACCCCTTCCGCCCCACACGGGGGTGCGGGTTGCCAGTGGCAACCTCTGCGAAGCAGAAGCACCGACCGAGGCGACAGCCGAGACCGTGGGCGCTGTGTGCGCCCGTGCCGTTCCGCTTGTTTCTGCGCCCCGAAGGGCAGACCTTAAGGTCTGCCGAATCGGAAGGCTGCGTTTCCCGTCAGGTTTTCGGTAAGGGTCTCTCTTGCTGTTGCGAACTCGTCGCCAATGAAGCCCATTCTCATCAGCCAGGTTCTCATTGCGAAAACCTTGTTTTCTTTCTGTTGTTCCTTGGGGCTTGCGCTTCTGAGGTCCTTTGCCATCTGGCTCATTGCGAGGCAAAGCTGAATGTAGCTCTTGAGCTTGCCTGCGTGAAGGCCGTTCTGCTTGCCGTTTGCGGGCGGTGCGAACTGGAAAAGTCTGAACTCAACCGTGCCCTTTGTGAAGGTGGCGTGGAGGTTGAGCATGTGGTAGCGGCTGTCGTTGTAGTGGTGGGTTCTGCCGTAGGTGCATCCCTGTGCGCCGTACCAGATGTCCGCAAGCTGTGCCATCGTGCGGGGCTTTTTGCGGTTGATCTGGTCGAGGAATCTCGGGTCGACCGTTCTGCAGTAGCGGTTCATTCTGCTGTGGTCTACCTTGATTGCTTCGGCGATCAGTGTTTCGTGGCTTGCCATGATGTTGGCGAGGTTTCTGAGGCTCTGCGGTGTGTGTCCCTGCGCTCCGATGTGAATGTGAACTCCGCATCCTCTTGTGTAGTCGCTCTTTGCGCCCGCCTTGCGAAGGCGGCGGATCAGCTCCTGCAGGGTTTCGATGTCTGTGTAGGTCAGGATCGGTGTGACCAGTTCGCACTTTTCGCTGTCGTGGCCTGCGATGCTGACGTCCTTCTGGAACTTCCACTCTCTGCCCTGTGCGTCCCATGCGCTGTAGGTTTCGTAGCCGTTGCGGCTGCCTGTGTACTCGGTGCGGTTGGTGCCGAAGAACTCTGCGGCGAGCTTTGCGGCAGCCTTTCGGGTGATGTTGTTCATCTCAACCTCAACCCCGATGGTCTGCTCCTTCATTCTGTTAATCTGCTGTGCGGTCTTCTCAGTCATTTTTGTATCCTCCGTTTCGGTTTTCGGAAGGCTGTCTGCCTTTCGTTGTGTCACATATTACCGTCTTTCGGAGGATATATCAAGCGGCTAAATGTACAGATCATTTCGGTGTATTTTTGCCGTATCTCTGGTACTTTTACATACTTGATATCCTTGCGTTTTTATGGTAAACTTGGATACAATGGAATAGGATCTCTCATTTTCGGAGGCCCCCAGTGAGGTATAAAATCAGCGGTCAGGACAGCGGGGAGCGATCCCCGCCATGCCGCCGCTTTTCTTATCGGTACAGATACCTCGTACTGCGTTCATAGGCTTCGTAGAGGAATTCCGGATCGAATCCGAATGACCGGTAGCCCTGTACACAAGTCCAGAAATATCTTGGTGTCGGTTCTCCGAGCCGGCGCTTTTCATTCATGATGTACAGAAAGCCGTTGGTCTGGAGTGTCCTGCCGCTTTTCGCTCTGCGCACCGGAAGGCTGATCTCTTTCTTATAGTAGCAGACAGGGCAGCCCTCGTAGCGGTCGAGCATTCGCTCATGCTCTGCCGTGACCTCCCAGACTGCGACCGGAACAACACCGTCGGCTTTTGGCTCGATGGTCAGGTAAAATCCGGTCTTGCTGCCCTTGAACAGCAGCCCGTAGCCTTCAATCAATGCTGTTCCGACAACCCTTGCACCGGGGCATCGCATCTCCATCTGCTTGCGGTTCAGATTGCTTCCGTATGCGAGGTAGTATCTTTTCTTGCTCATGTAATCTCCTCCGTTCAGGTGTTTAGCGGGCATCCGCCTACCGTTGTGTGACATATTACCATACCCTGCGGAGGTTATCAAGCGGCTAAATGTAGAGATCATATCGGGCGATTCTGCGGCGTTATTTGTTCATTATATGACTCGCCGTAAAACGTGCCGTGTGGGGCGGAAACTGAAACGGGGTAACATGTCGAAGGATACCTATAAAGCCCCACACGGGCGAACGTGGCGCGTTCAGCGTTTGGTCAGGGATTCCTGCCGGGCCTGTTCCAGCACTGCTATGTCCAGTCCATTCATTTTATAGCCCTTGCGGATCACATCGTAATAATAGGGGCTGGGCGGTGCGATGCCCTTGGGGTTCATGATGTAGACCATCGCATCGACCGTCTTTCCATCCAGCTCGACCTGCACAGTATCCCGGCGGTAGAGCCGAGGATACCCCTCGTAACGGTCAAGCGGGATCTCATCAGCGGGCTTGATGTCCCAGAGTAGGACGGGGACGCTGCGGTCGGGGTCAGGCTCGATAGTCGCCACGCCGTTGAACACCAGTCGGTATCCGTGGAGCGTGCTCGTACCGAGAACTTCGGCGGTGGGGCAGCGCTGCTGCATATGCTCGATGTGAAGATTCGAGCCGTAGGCTAAGTAGATCATTTTCCTTCCTCCTTGTCATTGGTGATAATGGTGAAATCGTCCACCCCATCGATCAGCGAGAGCGTTCTGCCGTTCTTCCATATCATGTGAATATTGCCCCCGTCATCAATGTACTGAACCTCGCCGATCGTTCCTTCCGGAACCGGTGCATAGGGATCGTCCATATGGTTCAGGCGGATGTGTGTGCCTGCAGGATAACGCTCCCGCAGGGCTTGGAGCTGTCGTTCATTCGGAAACTGCATCGTCATTGTCCTCCTCGTTCTGCTCGGCTTTGGCAGCTTCACGCTTTGCCTTCTGCTTTGCTTCCCAACGCTCACGCTCCGCATCGTTGCGGAAAGCCGAATGCCCGGAAAGGTTCTCCATCAGGCGCTTGCGGTCTGCCTTGCAGTCTGCTCCGTTCAGTCCAAGGCGGATCAGCCAGACGCGGAGCGAATACTTCTCGTTGCTATCGTCCACATCCTTTGCCTGCACACGCTTCTGCGTAAGCGCCATACGATTCATCGCGCCGGCGAGCTTCATGAAGGTCTGTACATGGTCGGCATCCTGCGCCTCACCGAAGCCGTCAAAGGTGAGCTTGTCGCTGTCAAAGGAAATGCCGGTCAGAGGCGGATTTGTCTCACCCCATTCTCTGATAAAGGCGATCAGCTCGTAAGTGCTGCGGAACTCATGTCCGCCAATCTCATCCACAAGGCTCTTATCGGCGGCGAATGCTCCGCAGGTCGCCTTGCTGAGAAGTGCGCCCCTTGCGTGGATCATGCAGATGAGGTTCGTGAGGCTCTGCACCGTGTGGTCAGCCAGCGGAAGAGCGACCGTTACCGCAATTGGGAAGCCGTCCGTTTCGGTCTCCGGCTCATTGTCATTGGTGACCTCTTCATCGGTGTCCGGCGTATCCTCCTCGGTGTCGGAGATAATGGTCACATCGATCTCGACATAGTTTTCTTCGGCTTCCGTTGCGGTATCCGTTCCTGCCGGCGGAGTGATCGTCTCGCCGTTGTAGCCTGCATCGGCAAGCCCGTCCAGAACCTTCTCTACGATCTCGGTGTCGCTGCGGTCGGTGAAGCTGAGGACCGCGTCCTTGCTCAGCGTGAAGAAATCGATCTGGTAGGCGCAGCTCGGAACACCGAGGTACTCGACCTCCGCACCGATGATCTCTGCGATTTTCTGTGCCAGTGCTTTGCGCTGACTCTTTTCGATATTGTACTTGATTTCCATAATAAAACCTCCGTTTTTACTGCCGCCCCTTGCGCCCTGTGCGCTTGGGCTGCGGCGTTTTCGTAGTCACATATTACCGTCTTTTGCCCCGGAATGCAAGACTGTAAAACGGAGAATGTACGGGGCATATCCGCCCCACTGATTGTGCATAATACGAGTGTAAAAAAGAAGCCTGCGGCAGAACACCTGACTTAGTATCAGAATGTTCACAATTTGCTGCATGGCTTCTTTATTACTATTTCTTTCTCGGTGCGAAAACTCTGACTGGAACACGCTGTTCCCGGCAGTGGTCGATCACATATTTTGTACCGCGGGACTGTCCGTCCCAGAATGCAAGCACCACATCGGCATAGGCGATGATCTCCAGATTCCTTTTCAGCGGGGCGCTCCTGCCGAAGCGTTCATAATCCGGCAGAAACTCCTTCAGCGGAATGCCGTGTGCCTGTGCATATGCCCGCGCATCCGAATCAATGCCCCTTGCTCCTCCGCTGACGATTTCCGTGACATTCTCCGGCAAATACCGTTCAAGGTCATTCACATGAAGTCCCCGTGAGCCAATAATTGCTATTTTCATACCGCACAACTCCTTATAGATATATTTTAGATACACTTTATATCCATTTCAAACATTATACCACAAAACAGGTCTAAAATAAAGTCATAATATATCTGAAAGGAAGTTGTTTTATGGCTATTAAAAGTGTATCCATCCGTATTGAACAGGAGATGCTTGATAAACTTCACGTTGTTGCTGATTACGAAGGTCGTTCTGCCAACAGTCAGGTTCTGATCCTGATCCGTGACTGCATTGAAAAATATGAGGAAAAGCACGGAAAGATCAAGCTTGGCGGAGACAAGAAATCTGAATGAGTGTATCTTTGCGAAATCAAAGTAACGCAGATTCGGGAGTTTTCGTTTCATCGTTTCAAAACGGGCACGTTATGCGTTCACTTTTGTGTATCTCTCTGCGCTGCCCATGCGATGCCGGAAAGCACGAAGTATACGACCGGCTCTGAGACACCGTTGCCCCACAGCTTGTACTCCGCTGAATCCGTGTACGGATCAGCCAACCATTTTCTGATCTGCTTTTCCGTTTTTGGCTTGCCCTTGGGATTGGTGATTTGCCGCCATGTTTCCCAGACCTCCGTCCAGAAAGCGATCTCCTCATCGGAAGGATCAGTAATTGCAAGGTCGGCACACCACCAGTCAGGGAATCCCTGCAATCTGGCGCACTCCACCGGAGTCAGACGGCGAACGATATATACCGGCTCGTCATTCGGAAGGTCGTTCACAAGCGGAGGATCTTTCCAGTCGGAAGCGACCAGCGTGTTTGCCTGTTCGTGTGCCGCCACTGTGTGGTGGGAATTTTTACTGGTGCAATAGTGGTCTGCCGGTGCTGCGACTGCCGCAGGACCTCTTGCCACCGCCGTGACAGATACATCCTCCGAAACGGCGAAGTGATTGTCACGGGAAATTGCGTAAGCCGGATCAGGTGCGGCGACAGCGTGCCTGTCCGTTGTATTCAGCGTAAAGCACACATCCTCGTTGATGCCGTCACCCTGCGGCCCGTTCTCATCCGAGCGTCCGATCATTGAGCCTTGCAGGGAGAATGTTTCAGGCATCACAACAGCCTGCTGATTATCTCCGGCATTGGCACGGAGCGTTCCGCTTTTGCCGTCACTATATACATGACCGCCGACACGGGATGCAGCCCCCGGTTCAAGCGCAACCACTGCAACTCCATCGTGATTACTGTCCGGATTTGCCTCACTTGTATCAAGGCATCGGGAAATGTCCGTCGGGTAGCAATGCCCACGTGCATTCTTTGTGCCGTCAGATGTGAAACGCACATCGAATGTCTCCGGCGCAGGTGCTACCACGCAGATGCCGCCCTGATTGCTTGATATCGCATGACCGCCACTTTGGTCGAGTGTTCTGCTTGTAGTCGCTTCATAGAAACCGCTGTGCGGATTGTCTGACATCATCGCATTGGAATGCTTGCTGCATACACCGAAGGCTTTGATTTCCGGCTGAAAGAGCGTCTGGTCATTATTCGTTCCGAGCGTTGCAGATTTATCGGTCTGCCAAAGAGCGCCCTTGCCGCCGCCTGCACATCCTGACCTGATCTTCAATGTGACAGGTTCAGCGACAAGCGGCACATTATTTCCGCCTGTTCCGGCTCGGCTGCAAAGAGTCTGGCAGGTGTCATCCTCACGAATCTTTACGCGACCGTCTGTCGGATGGTTTTCGACCGAGAGTGCCGCCGGAACGACACCGGCTCTCAGCGTCGGGGAGACTTCCTCCTCGTAGCCGATGCTCCGAGCCTTTGCGCTGTGTTCCGTTGAGAATCCCGCCGCCTGTAGGACACCGTTTCTGCCGGTTGACATTCCGCAATTTACACCGAGCGTTGCTGCGGTATCATCGGTCACTGCGGCATTGTAGCCGTCAATGCCGACTGCGTGAAGCACCGCAGGATGATTGCCATGATCCTGAGCGACCAGCGCAAGCGCTTTGTCCTCGGTGATGCCGACACCGGAATTGCCCTGCGGATTCAGGCAGAGGGTTCCACCTCCAGCGTCAGACCGCCCGCCTGTCTCTCCAGCGCTTTCCGCAGCACCTCCGGCAACTCCTTGCCACGCACGGAAGCCCTGCGGAGTATACCCAGACACGCCTTCGGACTTAAATAATACTTCTCCGGCACTTCCGCCAGCAAAATCTGCGATAAGGTAGATTCTTGCTCTTCGCTGGGGGACACCCCAGTATTGAGCATCGAAAACTCGGTAAGCCACGCTCCATCTGTCTCCCAGATATACGTCTGCTTTTGCCCATCTGTGATTTTCAGGCGCAGGCACCTCGATCCCTTCTTCTTTAACTCCGATAACTGCTTCGAGGACAGCTTTGAAGTCATTTCCTCCGTTGGAGGAGAAAGCGCCGGGGACGTTCTCCCAGACGCAGTATCGCGGGTATTGTCCATTTGTTGCATCCCTCATTTCTTTGATGATACGGATCGCCTGAAAGAACAGGTTCGACCGATCACCGTGATGGATTCCGGCACGCTTGCCCGCAATGGACAGGTCTTGGCACGGGCTGCCGAAGGTGATGATATCTACCGGCGGAAGCTCCGCGCCGTTCAGCGTAGATACATCGCCGTAGTGCTTTACCCCCGGCAGACGCCTGTGCGTGACAAGTACCGGGAAAGGTTCAATTTCGCTGCTCCACTTCGGCTCGATCCCTGCGAGGATGCCGCCAAGCGGAAAGCCGCCGGAGCCGTCAAACAGGCTGCCGAGCGTCAGATGTTTTGTTTTCATTTATTCCTCCTGACTCAGACGTACTTGATGCGCCTGTCAGATTTTTGAAGCACGATAAAATACGCATGATACTTGCGGCTGTGCTTCTGATTCCGCTTTTGCCAGTCAGCTACCAGTCGGCTTTTCGCAAGCAGCACAAAGATGTCTTTCGGATAGAAGCCGATCTTTACCGCCTCGTTTATGATATAAACATGGCTCAGATACTGCCTGCCGCTGCTGACCTTGTCCTGACACTTGAAGATCAGGATGCCGTCCGGTTTCAGGACTCTGTATGCCTCCGAAAGCATATCCGAATAGCATCGGTGTAGGCTCTTTTCATCGGGATATACACCAAAACGCCTGTTGATGATGTTGCCGTCAGTTCTGCTCAGCGATTTTCCTTTGGTCGCTAAAAACGGCGGATCGAGCATCATGCAGGAAATACTGCTGTCTGCAAGCGGAAGATGCCTTGCATCCGACTGTACTACATCGCTCCGCTGCGGAAAGATATCAAAGCGGTACTGCGGCAGGGCAATGTCCGTTCCATTGTAGAAAGCCCCTGTGCTGAAGGTCGGATCGCAATCGATTCTTCCCTCCGGCACATGGAGCTTTAGAATGTTCCGGATGATCTCGCCCTGATCGTAGCCGATGCTTTTTACAAGGTCAGGCATCGGTCGCATTCCTGCATATCGCAAGGAAATCCTCTCTGATCTGTTTCCTATAAGCTGCCGCCACCGCAGGAATCTCGTGTGTATACACCGGTCTGCCGATGAAGCCGGAAAGGTAATTATACAGATATTTCAGATCATCGCCTTTCAGCATCGAAATCTCTGTGTACGCGGTCACGACCGCACATTCATGCTTTGTCATCCAGCACCTCCCCAAGCATCTGCTCACAGGCTTTGTTGTAAAAATCCCTGCTGACTTCAAAGCCGTAGCTGTGTCTGCCAAGCTCCCTCGCCGCACGCAGCGTAGAGCCTGAACCGGCGCAGGGATCGATAACCACATCGCCCTCATCGGTAAAAATACCGATCAGCCGTTTCAGAAGATTCACCGGCTTTTGGCTCGGATGTATCTTCGGGATATCCCTGCCGTCACGCACCCAGTCGAAGTGGTCGAAGATCATGTGCCGCTTGCCGTCCGCATCGGTATTGCGGAACTTCGGCAGCTTGTTTCTGTAAAGCACCAGTGCATATTCTGTTGCTCCCACGATCCTCATGTTCGCTTTCAGCACCTGCGGACTATAATTCTTCATAAAGCACAAAAACTGATACTTCTTGAAGCCGTATTTCTCCGCCTGCCGGATGACCTTCGGTATCTGCTGAAAGGCGCAGAACACGATCATACACGGAGCGTCCTTTTCACCTTTGGACGGCTCTTTTTTGAGCAGTCGGTTACAGAAGGCGAAGTATTCAGCGATGTTAAAGGTGTAGTCCGTGTGAAATGCAGCCTTGTGTGCTTTGCTGCTTTCGCCGTTCTGATTGTCGCCGTCTACATACCAGTCGGGACGGCTGGCATAAAAATCGCCGCCGATGTTATACGGGATGTCTGCGATAACAAGCTGCGCCTTCGGGATGTTGTAGCCTTTGAAGTTTTGGAAATTATCATGCAGTAAAACGCATTTCACATCAGCCATCGACACCCTCCAGTCTCTTTTTCAGTGCCTTGCGGAATTCCTTTGTGCCGAGCTGATTACCGTCTGTCTGCCATTCCAGCTCAAAATCAAAACGCGCCTCCAGTTTCCGGACTGACCAGCCGGGCTTGAAGGTGCGCCATGTTTTGTCATCCCAAGCTCTGAGCTGTTCCCAGAGGTCGGGAAAATCGAAATAGAGGATTCGCAGCTCGTTCAGCGGCTGCAGCGGACAGCACCAGCAGGACACCCTTCCGAACTTCTCATACAGACCGCCCCAGTCATAGCCGCGCTCCTTGCAGTATTGCAGGCAGTCGGCTTCCGTCATGCCCCACTCCACAAGCGGCAGACGGACATTCGGTCGGCTATTGCACTTGTGCATGATGCGCTCCGTCTCATCGGCGGCAATGCCGATGTACTCGATCACGGTGTACTTCTTCCGCAGTTCACTGAGATATTTCTCACGAGGTACGGTTTTCAGAAGATTGGTACACCACCGCATCAGCGGCCCCGCCCAACTATACCCGGTCTTGCCGCGCAGTTCCGGCTTCTTCCGCTTGATGGGCTTATGGAGCATAAGATACTCAAATGTGTATTCGCTCTTGACGGTTGTAATTTTGATGCCGGTGTTTTCCTCGATTTTTCGTAGATGCGTATAGATTTGTGGGAATTCCAGACGTGTATCGCAGAATAACACCAAATCGACCTGCATCCCCATTTCGAGCATTTTCAGGAGCATCGCTGTGCTGTCTTTCCCGCCGGACAGCGAAACCACATGAAACTGAGGCTTCAGCTCATCCATTGGCATCACCGTCCTCTGTCGGCATCGTTGCGACTGCTTCATCGAAAGACAGCTTCTGCCCGTCACGGATAACATATGCGACCTCGGCAGTCTGCTTTTCGTGACACCATGCCAGATACCTCTTGACGATGACATCCACGAATTTCGGATCAAGTTCGATGCCCCGGCAAACACGGTCTGTCTCACAGCAGGCAATCAGCGTGGAACCGCTGCCGAGGAACGGATCGAGGACGATACCGTTTGTCATGGTGCTGTTTTTGATGGGATATGCCATCAGCGGGATCGGCTTTGTGGTCGGATGGTCGGGGCTGCTTTTGGGCTTGTCATACTCCCAGACGGTCGTCTGTTTGCGGTCTGCGTACCATTGGTGCTTTCCCTTTTGCTTCCATCCGAAGAGACACGGCTCATGAATCCACTGATAGGGGCTCCTGCCGAGAACCAGTGAATTCTTTTTCCAGATACAGCAGCCGGAAAGCTGGAATCCCGCCTCCTTGAATGCCCTGCGGAAGTTCAGCCCCTCGGTATCGGCGTGCCATACATAGATGCTGCCGTCATCGGCGAGGCTGTCATACATACACTTATAGGCGGCAAGCAGGAAGTTGTAGAAATCGCTGTCACTCATGTTGTCATTCATGATCTTGCCGGCGGTCTCCTCAACATCCACATTATAAGGGGGATCTGTCAGGACAAGGTTTGCCTTCTGCCCGTCCATCAGCTTTGTATAGGTTTCTGCGACTGTACTGTCACCGCAGATGACTTTGTGCCTGCCGAGAATCCAGATATCTCCCGGCTGCGAGAAGGTCGGCTTTTGCAGCTCCTCCGCCACATCGAAGCTGTCCTCTTTGACCTGCTTGTCGTGTACCTGATTGAAAAGCTGTTCGATCTCCGGCGGATCAAAGCCGGTCTTTCCGAGATCAAAGTCACTGTTCTGGATGTCTTCGAGCAGTTCTGCCAGAAGGCTCTCGTCCCATGCACCCGTGATCTTGTTGAGCGCAATATTCAGCGCCTTCTCCCGCACCTTGTCGATGTCCACCACGGCGCAGGGTACCTCAGTGTATCCGAGCGCCGTCGCTACGGTCAGTCTCTGATGTCCGCCGATGATGGTCATATCGGCATTGACTACCAGCGGATCGGCAAAGCCGAATTCCTCGATGCTGTTTTTGATTTTTTCGTATTCCTTGTCACCGGGCTTCAGCTTTTTGCGCGGGTTATATTCCGCCGGCTTCAGCTCCGTGACAGGGATCACACGAAGTTCTGCTGTTTTCATTTCATCCCTCCACATAGTACAATTGCCGCAGCTTTGCAGCTCGTCTTAGGTTCTGCTCCTTCAGCGCAGCCATTTCACGGAGCGACTGCTCACTCAGCGGCTTGATCTTGTGCTTTTCCGCAAGCGTTCTGTACCTGCGGATATCCTTGCGGAGGTCTGCATCCGTAACGGATACGAGATACGCCTTACCGCAGTAGTCGCAGCGGAAGAAGCTGTATTCGATCTCGCCCTCACGCTGTGTCAGCGTTTCCGGTACAAATGCACATCCGCACTTATCACACCGCACCGCATTTTCAGCACGATGCGAGGCTTATTCTTCTTTGATTTCCGGCTCATACTGCTCCTTTCCTAGTCGTAATATGCACAACAAATGTGCATGATCTGCGCCCGATGTTCTGTACATTTAGCCGCTTGCTATTACCCCGATAACGTGGTAATATGGGTACAACGGAACGAGGGGAAACCCCACCGAATACAGAATGCGGAGGACACAGATATGAAGTACGAGGTTACCATTAACAACTACCAGAAGGGCGCACAGCTCAAGACCGCCATGCCGGATCATGTGATCCTGCTCGAAAAGATCGACAGGAATCACCATCGGGTGGTCTACGAGCTGGAGAACGACCGCCAGCGGCAGTTCATCGAGAAGGTGTACGCCCGGAAGCTCCGCCCCCTCGACTGAGGGCGGGGTACCCGACCGCCTCACCGCCTCGCAGACGGAGGATGCGCTGATTCCTGCTGCCCCGGAATGCAAGGGAGATGTCCCTCTGTTCCAGCAGGAACGGACCGTCCACAAGCACATCGACATAACGGAGGATTTCCTCGCCCCGAAGCATCTCGTAGGTGTATCCGGAGAACAGCCAGATATCCTTGTCCGGCATCTCCCACCAGATCTTCTTCAGCAGCGGCAGCAGCACACGCTCGTTCTCCTCCTCGCAGGGTTCACCGCCGAGTATGGAAATGCCCTGAATCCAAGAAGGACGCAGGGCATTGATGATCTCTTTTTCGATTTCGACAGTGAACGGCTGACCGTAGCCGAAATCCCACGCTTCCGGATTATGACACCCTTTGCAGTGATTCCGGCATCCGCTGACGAAAAGCGACACACGGACACCTTCGCCGTTGGCAATGTCGTTTTTATTCAGACCGCAGTATTTCACAGGTGCATCACCCGATCCTTGATCTCGGCAGTACGCCCCTGATTCCAGAACTGCGTTCCGAGGTATCCGCAGGTGCGGCGGCAGACATTCAGCGTCCGCTGATCACGGTTACCGCAGTTCGGGCATTCCCAGATCAGCTTGCCGTCTTCTTCCACGATCCCGATCTCGCCGTCATATCCGCAAGCCTGACAGTAGTCGGACTTCGTATTCAGTTCGGCATACAGGATCGTTTCGTAAATATGCCGCATCAGCGCCAACACCGCCGGGATGTTGTTCTGCAAGTTAGGCACTTCCACATAGCTGATCGCACCGCCGGGAGAAAGCTCCTGAAATTCCGCCTCAAATATCAGCTTGCTGAAGGCATCGATCGGCTCTGTCACATGGACATGATAAGAATTAGTGATATAGCTTTTATCCGTGACATTCGGAATGATGCCGTGTCTGCGCTGCAAGCACTGAGCGAATTTGTAGGTGACGGATTCCATCGGTGTACCGTACAGCGAGAACGAGATATTGCTCTCGGCTCTCCACTTGCTGCACTTGTCATTCAGGAACCGCATCACGGAAATGGCGAATGCTTTTCCCGCCGGTTCTGTATGCGAACAGCCTGTCATGCGGTAGGTCATTTCTGCGATGCCGGCATAGCCGAGGGAAATTGTGCTGTAGTTGTTATACAGCAGATCGTCAATGACCTCACCGTTTTTCAGTCTCGCCAGTGCGCCGTACTGCCAGAGAATCGGTGCAACATCGGATGGCGTTCCTTTCAGGCGGTCATGCCTGCACATCAGTGCCTTGAAGCATAACTCACAGCGTTCCTCAAGAAGCTGCCAGAACTTTTCTTCATCACCATTGGAAGAACACGCCACATCCACCAGATTGATCGTCACAACTCCCTGATTGAAGCGACCGTAATACTTGTGATTGTCCGAAGGCGTGAGAAAACTGCGGCAGCCCATGCAGGCATACACATCGCCCTTTAGCTTTCGCATCACCTTGGCGGAGATATAGTCGGGAACCATGCGCTTTGCAGTACATTTCGCGGCAAGCTCAGTCAGGTAGTAATACTTGGTACCGGGCTGAATATTGTCCTCATCGAGAACGTAGATCAGCTTGGGGAATGCCGGTGTGATCCACACGCCCTTCTCGTTTTTCACGCCCTCGATACGCTGAAGCAGCGTTTCCTCGATAATGAGTGCAAGGTCATCTCTGGTCTGTCCCTCCGGCACCTCGCCCAGATACATGAACACCGTGACAAACGGAGTCTGCCCGTTGGTGGTAAGCAGCGTATTGATCTGGTACTGGATGGTCTGTACGCCTCGCTTGACTTCCCGGCGCACACGCTTTTCTACGATGTGGTCAAGTTCCTCCTCAGACAGCTTTGCCCCGCAGTCGCAGTTCACATCCTCGAACACCTCAGCTCGTATCTTCTGCCGGCTGACATCCACGAAAGGCGCGAGATGTGCCAAAGACACCGTCTGACCGCCATATTGATTCGATGCCACCTGTGCGATAATCTGCGTTGCGATATTGCAGGCAGTTGAAAAGCTGTGCGGTTTCTCAATCATAGTGCCGGATACCACTGTGCCGTTCTGAAGCATATCCTCCAGATTCACCAGACAGCAGTTGTGCATCGGCTCTGCGATGTAGTCCAGATCGTGTACATGAATGATGCCGTCATCATGGGCGGCGATCACATCTTTCGGAAAAAGGAAGCGGCGGCAGATGTCTCTGCTGACTTCACCCGCCATATAGTCGCGGAGCGTGCTGTTGATGATCGGGTTCTTGTTGGCATTCTCCTGTTTGGCTTCCTCATTGTTGCGTTCCAGCAAACTGAGGATTTTTCCGTCTGTGGTATTCATCCGGCGCTGCTGCTCATGACGCAGGCGGTACTCGCTGTAATGGCGTGCAAGTTTGTACGCTTCGGCGTGATTCAGTTCATCAATGACCATGTCCTGAATTTCCTCGACATGGACAGGCCTTGCAAGAGCATCACACCGCTGCTCAACTCTGCCGACGATAAAGCCGATAGCTGTATCGGTGATCCTATCGTCAACCTCTGCATTTGCCGCAGATATAGCGGCTCGTATCTTTTCACAGTCATACGGCACTTCTGCGCCGTTGCGTTTGATAATTCTCATGCTGTATCCATCAGCTCCTTTTCGGATTCCGCCAGAAGTGCGGCGCAGTCCTTCCCATGATACCGCCTGCACTGGCGGTTCAGAATATCAAATACACATTCCCTTTCGGATTCCGTGAGGTCAATTGTGTACATATCCTCGTTGTCATCGGAATCCGAATTGACGACCACAAAGCTGATGCTGCTGTCGAGCTGACACTGCTGATGGTCGCCGGGGAGCTTGCTGATGCCGACATAGAAGTCGTACCAGCCATCGCAGTCTACGTCGTCCGTTCTGCCGTCTCGCGGATGCATCGGAAGGTAGCCCTTCTCCATGCGGATGCGGTCTGCAACCTCAACAAGTGCATCCGTTGCCGAAAGCTGAAACTCGACAGTCGGAAAGCGGCAGGGGTAGGTGTCGTAAATCTGATCGCTGCCGTACATGACCTCCGCACCTGCATCGAGGTGGATGGCGTTCTGAATGAAAGTCTCAGTCAGCGTCATGCCTTGCCCTCCTGCTTTCCGAGGTACTCAATGTAGCGGTTGATATACCAGATCGCTTTGCGAAGGTCCTCGGCGGTCTTGCTTTTATCTTTCCGCCCTGCGCGGCAAATGTATTTTATTGCGTTCGCCAGATGGAACGGGAAGTTCCACGATTCCAGAAAGTCGATAACCTCGATGCCGCCAGCAGTGTAGTGTGCCGGATGATTCACCGGATCGTTCTGCACCACAGACTGATTATTGTTTTCTGTCATGACGCTTTCTCCTCTCTTCCTGAATCGGACACCAGCCATCGTAGAAACAATGCTTGCAGTCCGTGTAATGGCATTTGCCGTCATGATTTAGAATGCTGTGAATCCAGACCGCCTGAAAAACGATCATAAATAACATCAGAATCCAGTTCAGAATCGCTAAGACCATGTTCATACCTCCGTATCTTTTCTCATGATGCAGTATCTCGTGCGGCAGCTACCGGAACAGAAACGTCTACGTCTGCCACGCCGCGACTGTTTCAGCTTTATGCCGCAGAAAGCGCAGCGGTTATTCTCACGGCACCAAATATCGTGGTTCAGCCTGACAAGTCCGGCATCCCCAGCAAGCCCATGCGACTTGCAGTAGAGCTGTACCAGATGCTCGTCCAGATTCAGCGTTTTGCCGATAACGTGATATCCGATGCCCTGCATCCGCATACTGAGGATCTGCTGCTTTTGTGTGTCGGTCATATCCTCACATCCTCAAAATGGCAGAACTACGCAATTTCTCGGTATCCACACGGGCTGCGCCCAGTGAAAAACGGCGGAAGCATAAAAACACTGAAAATGATGTTTTTCGCTTGTTTTTTGCGTGAAAAATCGCCGTTTTCCACTGTTTTCATTAACGAAATAGCGCAGTGCCGCTTTGAAAGGAGAAGATGTAGTCAGCCGTGTGAAATATCGCATAGAATCAAGATTTTCCGTTGCCGCCGTTTCCGTTGGCGGCTCTATTTTTTTCAACTGTCAGGGCCCCAGACAGGCGGGGGGCCTTCAATTTCGCGTTTTTTAACACGAGAGGGGCCGACGGTCTTGTGTTGCTCAGTTTTTAGAGATTTCGACCGGCCCCCGGCGGGCTGCCCCAGCCCCAGCCCCGCCCCATAGGTACACCCCTGAGCCTGTCTGAACTGCAACGCTAGTAAGTGTGGCTTGCTTTCAGTACTTGTACTCAGGGGTGTGGTCTTCGTTTCGGGTTTTGATACTGTGGTGTCGGTGACAGAGGCTCTGCCAGTTGCTCTGATCCCAGAACAGTACGCTGTCACCTCGGTGCGGTTTGATGTGATCGACATCGGTCGCCTTGACATAACGCCCTTGCTTCATGCACTCCACACACAGCGGATGCGTCTCAAGGTAACGCTTGCGGGCTTTGTTCCATGCTGTACCATAGCCTCGGCTGCCTGCGGAGCGAGTGTCCTCCGGGTGGAGGGAACGGTGCTTGTCACAGTACTTGGTACCGTAGGGAACGAGCGCTGCACAGCCGGGATGTCGGCATGGTGTCTTTGGTCTGCTTGGCATTGTCTCTGCCTCCTTTCCACAGTGGTGTTTCATAGTGATAGGGGCGGTCAGCTCCGTAGTGCGTTTGCAATCGGTGTTGAACAACGCCCCTCATATATTGTCGTGGGAGAGGCCAAAATGGCGGGTCGATTTCAAAAATATCTCAAAAATTTTTTAGAGGCTCTTACTGCTCCCACGGAAGCCACGATTTTCCGAAGTGTCCATATGCGGAAACGGCGTTATAGTCCACATCGAGAAGTCCCAGACCGTCAATAATACCTCTCGGCGTAAGGTCGTAATTCTCACGGACATACTGGCTGATGAATTCCTTGTCCTGATGCTCCGTGCCGAAGGTTTCCACATAGACCGACACAGGCTCCGCGACACCGATTGCGTATGCGATCTGCACCTCTGCCTTGTCCGCATATCCGGCACTGACAATATCCCTTGCAATTTTGCGGGCTGCATATGCGCCGCTGCGGTCAACCTTTGACGGATCTTTGCCGGACATCGCACCGCCGCCGATATGCCCGATACCGCCATAGGTGTCACAGGCGAGCTTGCGTCCGGTAACGCCGCAGTCTGCGAAAGAACTGCCGAGGACAAATCTGCCGGTCGGATTGACCAGCTTTTCAAAGTCAGTGTTCAGTCCGTATTCGGTTGCTGTTCTCACCATCAGCTTTTCAATGATGGGCTTGAAATCTTTCACTTTCACATCGTGTGTATGCTGAACCGAGCAGAGGAAGGTCGTGATCCTGCCGCTGTCGTAGTCAAAGCTGACCTGTGCCTTTGCGTCGGCTTTCAACATACGGCAGGGATAGGCTTTCAGCAGTGCCAGAAATCTGGTAGCCAGCACGAAGGGAATCGGGAGCAGTTCCGGCGTTTCGTTGGTCGCATAACCGTACATCATGCCCTGATCTCCTGCACCACCGGTATTCACACCGAGCGCAATGTCGCCGCTCTGGTGATCGACTAAAATCGCAATGTCCAGATCATCGGCTGTGAAATCGAGCTTGTAGTCAAGCCCTGCATCGGCATTCTCCGCACCGCCGTTGTTGATTCGGTCGAACACATTCTGCACGAGCTTCTCATAATCCGGCTCATGCGTGCTTGTCAGCTCACCGGCGATCACAAGGCAGCGGTTCTTGAAAAGGCACTCGATGGCGACACGGCTGTCTTTGTCGTGCTGTAAGCAGTCGGTCACGATTGCATCTGCGATCTGGTCACAGATCTTGTCGGGGTGTCCTGCGGATACCTGTTCGGAAGAAATGATTCTCATAGTCTTAGTCCTCCTGATAATGATTATTTTTGTTTCATGCCTCACACCCTGCCAAGCCTGTCCGATACACACCGTGGCTGTTCCCGTCCACAGTTTGTATCTTACAATCCCTGGCTAGTTAGTAGGCAATGACTTATAAAAACTTGAAAAATCCCTATTCTTCTTATCTTTTCTATTATTTATTTATATTTGGGGCAAATAGGGGCAAGTAAAAATAGTAATATATATAAAGAGATGTATATATAATAACCACCAAAAAAACTTGCCCCTCGCTGCCCCCAGTTGCGAAAAACAGCGTAGAATCGATAAAAACGAGAGGCTTCGGCTCGTTCACGCTTTACAAGTGCCGCTGATGGGATCACTCCAAAGCGGCAAACTCCTTCGGCTCGTCTGTTTCACCGTTCTCATGCTCCAAGAATCGGCACCCAACAAGCATAGTCGTTTTCTGCGCACCACTTCCATCGCTCGGACGTTTTCGCACAATAGGGAAGAATCGCTGGATGGCGTTATTGAAGTTGGTGCTGTTCTCCTTGCGGTACCCGTACTTATCGCACCACTCTCCGTACAGCTTGTACACTGCGGAAGTACGCACCTCGAAGGCTTCGCCTTCTTCGAGCCATGCCGCGACAAACTGACCGATGCGATCAGACTCCTCCTGATACTCCTTAGTTGCCTCGGTTACAGCATTCGGATCATCTAAGCCTTCTTTCTTGAACAGCTTGTACCCTGCATAGCACCAGTTGAAGATGGCAGACTGTGACTCAGGGAGACTGAAGAATCCCTTGAGACCTTTATCCTGCTCATGTTCCTCAAAATGCCGCTTGAACGGGATGAGCTTCAAACGGCAGGAGTAGAAAAGCGTCATATCCGATACAGACGGCTTGTAGTTGGTATTGATGAAAATCTTGAAGTTCGGGCGGAAATCAAAAGAATTCTCATGCAGGAAACGCGCATTCAGCGTATCATTACCTGTCATTCTCTTTACCAGTGCTGCATTGAATGTGATCTTCTTCTCCGGCTCGGAGATATTGACGAAACGCACACCTGCAAGGCGGGCAATCTCCTCGGACGGTCCGGATGCATTGGTATTGCCGAATTTCGTAGACAGCATCTCAGGGTTGGAGGTCTTGCCGTAGTCGCCCATGATCTTCAGAAATGTTTCCATCGTGGTGCCTTTACCGTTTCGGGATGTTGCACCGTAGAGGATGAACAGGCATTCGAGAGAGGTATCTCCGGTCAGAGCATAACCGAGTGCTTTCTGAAGGTAAAGAGCGAGGGCAGCATCGTTGCACATGACCTCAGAGATAAACTGCTCCCATCTCGGACAGGCTGCATCCGGATCATAGGTGATGCCGGACATCATGGTGAGAAAGTCCGCCGGATCATGCGGACGGAATTCACCTGTGGTAAGATTCAGCGTGCCGTTCTGACAGTTAAACAGATCGGTATTGCGGTCAAAAACAGTGTGGGATACCGGATAGACCGACTTTGCATCCTCGATCATCGTGCGGCGATTCTTGCGCATCTGGAGTTTCTGCACGCGCTTGATATATCTATTTCGGGTATCCTCATCGGTGATCTGAAGTGCAAATGTGTACAGACGGTCAGCGAGAATCTTCGCAAGTTCCGCCACGGCGAGAGCATTCTCATCCGGCTGCCAGACCTTCCCGTCATAGACATACCAGATGCCGCGCTCCCGGTCAAAACGAGCAATAGGCTTGAAGTAATCGGCAAAAGCATAGCCGATGCCGATCTCGTCACGCTGATAGCGGGGCTTTGTGTGCGGCCGCATTTCCTCGATGGTGAGTGTGATGTGGGAAAGGTCAGGCTCAAAGGTCAACACCTCTGCTTCTTCCTCGTCGTCATCCAGAGTTTCAAAATCGTCCTCTGCGGAACCGTTCATGATGGGCGTGTAGATCTCGCCGTTGGTGGACACAGCATTGCGAATCGTGATCTGCCCATAGGTGCTGTCACCGGTCATACGATCCCACTTATCGCGCATCAAACCGGATGTGCGAAAGATACGGTCAATCTGTTCCTCCACATTGCCGCACCAGAAAGCAAGGATGGAGACTAACGCCATATCTGCATCAGACTGCGAGTCGTAACCTTCTTCCCAGCGACCTTCGTACAGAGCTTTGAACTTGTCGCCGGATTCCGATGCAGATGCATGAGCGATAACACCGTCATCATCGAGATAGGATGCTGGCTCGATCGTCTTATTGGATACACGGGTGCTGCGTTTCATGAAGGTGTCAAGCAGCGTGCGCAGGGCATCATCATTTCGTGTGACTGCACCGTTACGAAACATATCGCCTGTGACGGTCACAAAGCGGTTCGTCACGCCGGAAAGATAGACCTCCAGACCGTGTCTGCGGTTGTTGATGTAATACACGGTCTTATCGTAAGCAAAATCCGGTGAGAGTCGGAAGAATCCGCGCAGTCCGGTTCCAGAGGGAGATTTCTCAAAATACGCATCAGGGAAGATGCCAAGGATTGATGCAGCGACATCATTGAGACTGCCATCCTCCCGGATACAGTGGTCGATGTCGATTGCACCAATGCCCTCGGAAACTCTGTAGCCGATGCCGTCCCAACCGCCGATGGCGTAGGACTTCATTGCCGTATTGAAGTCTGTGAAGGTAGACGGATCGTTTGTTTTTGCCATGTTGCCGGTTCTCGGATTGTACGGCACTTTTGTGGGGCGTCCGGATCTCTTTTCCAGCTTCCAGACGCAGAAGGATGCCGACTGCTTCAGTGCATCCGGGATATTTACAAAATTTACAGGCATTCGGACACGCTCCTTTCCAAAGCGAACTGTGACAGCACCGCAGTCTCGATGCGGTTCATTGCCTCATCATCGGAAATATGCCCTGCGAAGGTGCGAAGTGCATACTTGCTGATGGTAGTGAGCTGCTCCGCCAGCACCATTGACGGTGCGAGAAGCTGACTGCCGCCGATGACACTGTGCGGATCAAGCTGTGTATGACAGGGCAGTTCCGGCTTTTTCAAGTGTTTGGTCATCGGGATCACATTGACAGTGTCAGCATGGCTGTTACCGATGTCATTGGAAATGATGATAACAGGACGAGTGCCGGACTGCACACTGGAATTAGGGTGTGTGCCGAGGTTCGCAAACCAGATATCGCCGCGCTGCGGTATGCGGTCGGGAAGAACATATGCCGTGTGATGCACTGGCGCAGTGATATATTTTCTCGGATCAAAGCCGAGGCCTCTATGGTATTCTGTTTTCATGCGGTTGTTTTTACGAGCCATAAGATTTCACCTCCGAAATAATGCGGCGTTACCGAATTGTCGCCACTTTGCCGTCTTTCTGTCGTCAAATCAGGGCGGATCATACAGAGAGTATGATCACAACCTTGCCTTGACCGCGGCAATCAATTTCTCCTGCGTCACATCCTTGTGAGCCAGGGCGTCCAGCACATCCTCATCGACAGTGCCTTTCGTCACAATGTGATGAATGGTGACAGTGTTTTTCTGTCCCTGTCTCCACAGTCTTGCATTGGTCTGCTGATACAGTTCCAGACTCCATGTGAGTCCGAACCAGATCATGATATGACCGCCGGACTGGATATTTAGTCCATGTCCTGCCGATGCAGGATGTATCAGGGCGACAGGGATATTTCCGTCATTCCAGTCTGTGATGTCGGCGCTGTCCTTGATGTCGCGGGGATTGTAGCCACAGGCATTCAGATACTCCACAATACGGCTGCGGTCATGCTTGAACCAGTATCCAATCAACACAGGCTGTCCGTTGGCGGCTTCGATCAGATCTTCGAGCATTTCCAGTTTTCGCTGATGAATGACACGGGCTTCCTTGTTTTCGTCATAGACTGCGCCGTTTGCCATTTGGAGCAGTTTGTTGCTGAGACTCGCAGCATTGGCGGCGTCAATGTCACCGTCCTCAAGCGGAATGATAAGGTCATGCTTCAACTGATCGTAGAGCCTTCGCTCCGCTGCATTCATCTCGACCTCATGATTGACATACACGCACTCCGGCATATCCAGATAGTCCAGTGCTTTCATAGAAATGGTGATGTCGGAGATCTTCTGGTATATCTGTTCCTCCGCACCGGGGCGGGGTGTATACGAGAACACCACACCAGTGCTCGGATTCATGCTGCCGGGTTTAAAATAGCTTTCACGGAATCTGCCGATAAATCGCCCGAGCCGTTCGCCGCCGTCAAGGATGCCGATCTCCGCCCACAGATCCATAAGACCGTTTGAAGTCGGTGTACCTGTCAGCCCGACCCAGCGTTTCACGAAAGGACGCACCTTCCGCAGCCATTTGAACCGCTGCGACTGATAGTTCTTGAAGGAACTCAGCTCATCAATGACGATCATATCAAAATCCCAGCGGAGACCGTTTTTCTCATAATACTCTACAAGCCATTTGACGTTCTCACGATTCACGATGTATATAAACGCATTATGATTGACCGCTGCGGTGCGCTCCTTAACGCTGCCGACAATGACAGATATTTCAAGATTCTGCAAATGATCCCACTTCTTTACCTCGGCAGGCCAGGTGTCACGCGCGACTCTGAGAGGCGCGATCACCAGCACCTTGTTTACTTTTAGCTCGTCAAACATCAGGGCGTTGAGGGCTGTCAGCGTGATGATCGTCTTGCCAAGTCCCATGTCCAGGAATAATGCTGAAACAGGATGCTCCCGGATATATTCGATACAGTATTTCTGGTAATCGTGCGGTGTGTATTTCATCCGGTATCATCTTCCTCCAATTCATAGAATCCTGCCAGATCATCGGGGTCTATCGGTTCCAGTGTTTCGCCGAAATCGTCTATCTCAGACGGCAGCGTTGACATTTCCAGATCGGGTATCTTCGCACCGATGCCTTCCGGAAACTGCTCACCGGGAGTCCATGATAATGCTGCCGTGATAAACGGCTTGATCTGCAGCATCCTGTCGATGCACAGCACCGGAAAGCCCAGCTTCATGAGCTGGTATCTGCGTTTCCGCTGAAGCGGTCGCATCATTTTCCCCGGTGCTTTCAGCTCCACGAAAATCGTCTTTGCCGCCGGGAACAGAACGAGTCTGTCCGGCAGTCCGTTTGCGGTCTGCGATGTCAGCTTGTATGCCACACCGCCTGCCGCTTTTACCGCCTTGACAAACTCGTTTTCGACAACATATTCTCTCAATGTCTGCCGTCCTTCCAGTATTCGCACCAGCCGGACGGGAACAGCGTATGACAGCAGTTTCCATAGAAACGGCAATTCTCACAGCACTGGTCGTCTACATACAGTTCCTCGTCGCTGTGGTCATAGTCTTCATAACCGCCGCGGGTGTAATTGCAAATTTCCGGCACAGGATACCCGCGGCGTTTCCTGCGTGTCTTATATCCTTTTCTGTCTTTCCAGGTTCTGCTCATGCGTTGATCTCCTTCCACTGTGTTTTCGGCATGGTCGCCACCTGCCAGCCGATGCCTTCCAGCGCAGTGGCTCTGTCGTAGGAGTCTACATCCTGCGAAGCGCGTGTGATGGCATTGCTCAAGCCGTAGAGGGAGAGGTCTCCGCCCTTGATGAGATAGTTCAGAATGCTGTCCTGTTCCGGCTGATTGAGGTCATATGCCTTGCCAGTCAGCTCGATGACATCCTGAACACGTCCCGTGATCTTTGCACCGTGGCTCTGCTCCAATACACCGACGATCTGAGCGAAACGAGCCTCTTCAATCGCTGCCATTGTGGTATCACGGAGTTTCAGCATGAATGCCTTATCTTCGGCTTCGAGTGTTTCATCGGTGTAGATATTGAAACTGTCTTCCAGTGCTTTCGCCGCCCTGCCCACATGGGTACGGCGTTCGCCCATACTGTTGACCACCATGCCGTTGGTGCAGGCAAGTGTATAGACAAGCGGCTGAACAGACACAGCACCGAGTCCAACCTCCGAATTGGAGATGATGACGCCTGCCTGCACACGGTCACCGACACAAGCCATTTCCAGACGATGATTGACAATTTTCAGATACAGTTTATTCTCCGTGACCTCGCAGCTCATGACCTCCATGCCTTCCTGTCCGGCGAAGATCGGGAGGACAGCCGAAGCAATTTCAAGGTTATCAATACGGCGGTAGCGGTCAGACAGCAAGGCTCTCGCAACCTGTCCGCTGCCGTAATCGAGGGTACGCACCATGTAGCTGCTGCCCTTATCGCTGAACCATGCATTCACATTGTCTGCCAGAAGATCGGGTTTCTGCTTCTGCATCATATCGTAGTATTTCGCCGGAATGCCGAGTGCCGATGCCACCTGACGATGGAAAAGCTGTGTAGTGCCGAAGCTGTGATCGTCTCCGATGCGGAAGGTGCTGCCGTCCTCGTCCAGACTGAATGCCTCCTCCGCACTGATATAGTCCTGCTTTGCAGCATTCTGACGCTGAAGCTCTGTCAGCACCTCCGGTAATGCTCGTCCCTGTTTCATAGAAAAATCCTCCTAGTCCTTGAAATAATAATTGCCTGTATATCCGGCAGAGGACAGCGGCAGACCGTCCGCCCATGCCGGATTCCGGTTCATGATATCGCACACATCATCGACCGTGTATTGTCCTTTCAGCACTTCAAGAATGACCTCATCATGCACATGGCCGACAATGCCAAGCCCTGCAATCTCCATCCGGCGCATTGCTTCTGCAAGAAGGTCACGGGCGGTCGCCTGCGTGATATTCTCCGTCAGCTTTCCGCTGTAGGTCTCGCCGCGTGTCCATTTGTTGTTTGCACCGAGTCCTTCAAAGGTCAGTGCCATGCGACCGAAACGGTTCGGCTGTAATTTTGGTTTGATGTAGGCAAGCCTGCGTCCTGACGGAAGCACGATCCACAGTGTATTTGCTGAAAACTGAAATCCGATGCGACCGACAGATCTGTCATTGTGATCCTTGACGGTCTCAATGGCTGCCTTCTCGACAGCATACCAGAATTTCACGATCTCTGGATTTGCATCACGCCAGCTTGAAATGATGTCCGGCAGCTCGTCCTCTTTCAGTCCCATATCCAGTGCGCCCATAGAAATGAGAGCGCCGGAACCGCCGCCGTATCCGCAGGCAAGCTCTGCGACTTTACCTTTCTGCCGAAGTTCGCCGTTAATGCCGTGTTTCACCACAGGCACACCAAACATCTGCGATGCCGATGCACAGTAAATGTCCTGTCCGGCTTTGAATGCATCCAGCCGCCATTGCTCTCCGGCAAGCCATGCAAGAACACGGGCTTCAATAGCAGAGAAGTCAGCTACGATGAATTCACAGCCGTCTTTCGGTATCAGCATGGTGCGGATAAGCTGTGACAGGATATCCGGTGTGTTTCCGTACAGTACCTCGATCATGTCAAAGCAGCCGAGCTTCACGAGATCACGGGCTTCGTCAAGTGTTGCAATATGGTTCTGCGGTAGATTCTGTAACTGAATGCCGCGCCCTGCCCATCGCTGCGTGCGGTTTGCGCCGGAGAACTGGAACAGACCGTGCGCTCTGCCATCTGTGCAGATGTATCTCTCTGCCGCCTGATATTTTTTCACAGATGATTTCGCCATCTGCAACCGCAGCTTCATCATGTCGAGAGCTTCACCGTCAGCGCTGTGCTTGTCAAGGTCTGTGATAAGTGATGCGACATTTTTCTTACCGAGGGAATCTACCTCGATGCCGCGATCTTCCAGCCATGACTTCAACTGAGATACAGAATTCGGATTCTCCAGACCAGTGAGGGCGTAGGCTCTCTTGGTCATCTCCTCGGACATCGCCATATTGCAGATGATCGCCTGCTGCACAAGCTCTCTGTCGATCAGGATGCCGCGGTCATTGATGCGCTGATCCATGTGGTAAAAATCCCATTCCTGCGGCATCAGCGGAAACTTTTCAAGTCTCCGGCGGATATCCCTTTCTGTTTCCACATCCTGAATACAGTAGCTTTTGAACAGCTTCCAGTCATCGGGAGCGTGTTCCGGAAGATTTCGGGTTCTGCCGCCATTGGCTTTCGTCGGCTTGCAGGGAATGGAGAAGTACCGGATCAGCCGTTCACCGACAGCATCCTTCTGCTGTGCAGTTTTCAGAGCCTGCGCCGCCGTTGCCAGCTTCAGCGGGAGGGAGAGCGATGCCGCCCACACCATCGTGCATTGCCATGCATCCGGAGAAAGCTGTGTACCGAAATACTTTGAAAGACAGATACGCTCGAACTGTGCATTCCACGCAGATTTGATGATATTTTCATTGTGTATGGCGTCTACGACCTCTGCCGGGAGCTGCTCCCCGCAAGCCATATCCACGCATTTTGTCTCCTCATCGTCAAAGGCGTAGGCGAACAGCAGAATATGAAAATCTCCCTCAACATAGCGGTACACGCCGCAGTTCGGGAGGTCAACATCACTGTAGGTCTCAAGGTCGATAGAAAGTACACGTCTGCTCAATAGAATCACCACCTGTTTGTGTATGTAAAAGGGAGAGAACATAGCCTCTCCCTTGTGCCTTAGTTCAGGAAATCCATATCGTCATCGTCAAAATCGTCTGCATCGTCACCCTCGACCTCCACGAAGTCGGATGCCGCAGTCGGTCTGCCTGCAAGACGCTCGCCGTGACGCACAAGCTGGATGTTCTGGAGCCCTGCTGCAATGCCCTTGTTGCCGGATGCCGCAAAGCCGTAGAAGTTGACGGACACATTGCAGTAGTCGCCGCTGCCGCACTCCATCGGATCAAGAATCGGCTGAACATGACGGTCAACGATCTGCGGGGCATCCTTGCTTGTTGCATTGAAGAAGAAGTGACCGGCGTAGTTCTCGTCATCGGGGCGGTCGATGTCGCCGTCATGCATCGGCAGCTTGAGGTTCGGCGGAATCTTGCCGCCCCACTTCTTCTCCTTCGCCGCCTCCTTTGCGGCCTCGATCGCCTTCTTGATCTTGGCGAGCGTTGCCTTGTCATCCTTCGGAATCAGCAGAGAAACGGAATACTTCTCCTCGCTGCCGTTGATGCTGCGTGCCTCCCAGATGTTTGCGAAGGAGATGCGGCACGGGACGATGACCTTCGTTGCGGGTGCTGTATTGTTCGTAGTTGCCATTGAAATACCTCCAAAATGTGTTATTGTTCGTCAGGCAGGACGGAAAACTCCTGACCAGGTGTTGAGAGATCAACGGGTTCTCTCGGATCGCTCTCCGGCACCAGCGCCAGCTTTCCAGGCGGTTTGGCGACATACTCACCGAGCAGCTCGTTGAACTTTTTCTTGCCCATCATCTTTTCAAATTCCGTCAGCGTGATGAGCGTCTGCTTGTATAGGTCGGTGTAGCCGTTCTGTACAGCGGTATCCACCACAGCTTTTGTATCTGTGAATACACGCTTGCTGCGCCCTTCGACCACCTTATAGCCAGGAATCGGTACACCGTGATTGATCGCCTCGGAGGATACGAATGCGAATACCGCCTCGATCCAAGAGGAAATCCTGTTCAGCGTCGGAAGAATCTCTGCAAGCTCACTGATAGGAATCAGTCCCGGCTGCTTGAAAACGGCGGTCTGTGTGTCCGCTTCATAGGGAGCAGTCATATCCGATTCCTCTGCGGTATCATCGAATGCTCCGGCATCAAGATCAAGGAAATCCTCCCGGCAGAGAGCCAGTGCTTCATCGGCGCACGCCTTGCAGACAGGCTTTGCACGGCAGAAGCGGCACCAGTCGCCGGGATGCTGTTCGCCTTTGCCCTCGTAGGCAAGTTTCGCAATGGGCTTGATACTCTCGCCCCAGTCCTCAAGTTCCTGTCTGCTGCACTCGAATGTGCTGATATTATCAAGACGGGGCTGGATAATGCTCATACGCACGATCTCGATATCATACAAAAAGCCATAGGCGGCTAAAGCCCCGATCGCGTAGAGCATCATCTGACTGTTGTGGTCAGCGTCAACAAAGACTCCGGCACCCGTCTTGAAATCACATACATGAAGGATTCCGCGCCCCTGCTCATCCTTGCCGATAATAAGCATATCCGCAGTACCGAAGCCGGAAGGGGCGATGTGGCTGTAATCTACACGCTCCTCCACAAAAGCAAGAGGTTCACAGCCATTCTCCTTCATCTGCTCGATGATAGAAATGACGAACTCTGCGTACACATCGGTGATCTGCTCAATTTCCTCTGTGTCGTATTCCTCGGACTGCGGACGCTTCACACGCTCCTTCAGATACTTGCAAAGCTTGTATTCGCAGACCTCATGAGCGAATGTGCCTTCCTCGGCGTAGACGGAGCTTTCATTCGGAAAGTTCTCCTGCAGGCGTACCGACGGCGGACAGTGCAGCCACTGCTTGGAACTGGATGCGCTCAACAGCGCATGAACATCCGGCATGGTGCCACCTCCGATCAGAGCTGCGACAGGTCAGTGAGGAACGCCTCGTACTTGTCCGCAGGAATATCGCTGACTTTCGCTGCTCCGTAGGATTTCAGCAATGCCAGCACCTTTTCCTTGTTGGCGCGGTTTTGCTTGATCTTCTGCGTCACCACACGGATCAGGTCATCGGTAGTCAGCTCCGTGGGCGGCTCCGCCTTCTTTGCAGCCTTCTTCGGCTTGGGCTTTTCTGCAGGTTTCGGCTCTTCGGGCTGCTCCGGCTCAGTATCCCACGGCAGATCATCGGCAGAAATGATCTCCTCGAAGTCATCCGGATTGATTTCCTCCGGCGCAGTCTCCTTTGGCATACCGTTGATCGCCATGTCAGCCAGCTCCTTTGCCATGTTCGGCTCCATTGCTGCCAGAAGCTGGATGACACCGCCGAAGATCGTACCGAGCCCGTCAATCAGCTTCTTTGCGTCCACGGGAACCGGTCCCGGCACAGGGAATTTCTTTTCAGTCTCCGTCATAAATCAGTCCCTCCTCCTCATCATCGTCATCGTTGTCCGGCTCCTCTGTGCAGCCATCGCAGTCCTCGCTGGTGTCACGCTCCTTACGCTTGCGGAACGGATGGTTGATCTCGAAGAAGATGCCGCCATCATCGACCTTCAAGCGGAAGAGGCCGGTATCCAGCTCCATGTTCGGGAGCATTGCAGCCGTCATCGCCATGAACTTGAACATATCGCTGACGGTGATTGCGATGTCAGCAGCACGCTTGTCCATCTCCGCCTCGATCTTCTTCAGCGTGTCCGGCTTGCGGTCAGCCGTGCCTGCGGTCTGCTGCGCCTTACGGCTCTCGGTGTTGGTGCCGCTGCCGTTGTAGCGGTTCTTCGGGACTCTGTTTTCAATAGGCATAAGCATTTCCTTTCTGTTTTGGTCTTGCGACCAATGTAATAGAGAACGGCCACAGTATCTGCCGCAGCCGTTCTTTCGTTGGAGGTTTTTTCAAGCCCTCTCATATATTGTCGTGGGAGAGGGCTAAATGGCGGGTCTACTTCAAAAAAATTTTTTCACCCTTTCCAAAGCACATGTAAGATGTTCTCTGAGAGTGCGGCGTGAAATACCGATAACCTCTGCAATCTGATCCTGTGTCATCCCATCTCTGTAATACATAATGAATACTTCTCTCTGCTTGTCCGTCATTGCTGCCAGCATTTCTTCTCTGGTCTCACGGCGCTCAACAGCATCCTGCGGATTCTCACCCATGTGACCGTCATACCAGTTGAACGCTCTGCGGAACGGATCGGCGATGATCTCTTCCATTTCGCCGTCCTTGTCGCCCTTGTCCTTGCTTGCAAGATCAACTGTATCCTTGCGGCTGCCTGTGCGATTCATGCTGTTGCGCTCAATGCGGTAATCCCCAATCAGCGTCACTGCGATCACCCACGGCTGCGTCTCCAAGAATCCTTCCGGCAGTTCATAGTTCTCAGAGAGTGTGTCCTTTTCTGCATCTCGCAACTTATTAAAATAGTAGGTGAAGCTCGTGCAGTACGGGAGCCAGACAACAGTGCGCCCAGTACAGTTCTGGTAGATTGCAAAGCCATTGCTGAAGAGAATGCAGTCGTTCATGTCGGCAATCGGTGTGCCGAGCGTCTCGAACAGCTCTCTCGGTGTCGGCACAGGGGGCTTCTCACCGAGGGCGAGCATAGCAAGCAACTCACCGAGCGTAGTCTTATCGGTGATGACAGGGAGTGCAGCAGCGTTCTGAGCAATATTCATGTTTTCCATAATCGTTCCTTTCTGCAAGGAACACACTAAGCGGCAGATGCCCACAGCGCAGACTGCTACCCCATAACAAAAGGGCACGCAGGCAGCAGATGTACACACGGATACACCCATTACACCTGATATGGTCTATGCAGACCACAGGCTGTCTTGGTTGTTTCCGTTATGAGCATCTGTCCGCCAGTGCGCGCCCTGACTAACAAATGTAATATTGTAATTGGTTTATAATCTGATTCTTACTTCACGAAACGGTCTTCAGCCTCCATTAAAAGACGAATTTCCCATTGCTCGTCCAGAAATGTCTCAGCATCGATGTGTGTAGGTGTTGCACCCCCGTCCTCCACAACAGCAGAGTGATACTGATAATCGGTGCAGTTGGCAAGTTTGAAGGAGGTTCTGCGGTTATGCCTTCTCGCAGCAACAGTTCCTTCACTGTATACTTCCATTTTCAGATCACCGTCATCGTAGGATGCAAGCAAGTTCTTTTTTGTACCTTTATGTGCATCAACCGCCGAAATCAGGTCACGAAGCGTTCTGGGTTCTTTCTTCTGATCAATCACGCCGTCTGCGGTATCAGCGTAGCAGTTGTCGGTCATATCGCCGTTGCCGGTGTACTTACGGAATCCGGCGGCAGTGAACACAAGAACTTTTATCCCGCACTTCTGTGCTTCCTTGATCTCGGCGCTCATGCCGCTGCTGATGCGGGGAGAAATGATCCAAAGCTCGTCACAGCTTCTCAGAGCCTTAAGCCCCAGCTCCATGCCGAGCGCACGCTCAACCTCGTCCTCATCGTTCAGGAACTGCGGGTAGAAGAGGTGTGGTGCGACCGGATCACAGCCGCGGAGGGCTGCGAAGGTGCAGGTGTCCTTGGCGAGCTTCAGATTGTCGATCAGCTCGTTGGCGCGGAGAATCGAGCCGGTGGAAACGGGGCGGAGGGGGCTGCAGATGTAAATGTGGGGCTGAGCAACTGTGCCGTTAATAACAATGTTCATAATATTTTCTCCTTTTTTCTGATTTGCCTCTGGCTTTTTCCCTGAGACTGTGATATAATGAAAGAGACAGCTGAGGCAATAAAAATAGCCTCAGAGGTTTTCTTCTCTGAAGCTATTAAATCATTGATTGAGTTTATTGCAATGTGATTTATGCAGTTTATTCTGTTTATTTAGTTGAAAGGTGTGATTGGCTTTGAATCGATTAAGGGGCAATACATTTTTACTGCTGTTGTTGCGTTCTGGAAATCAGACATTGACCACACAGCAAGAGTACGGAGACAGCAAAGACGGTGTTACCAAGCCAAATATGCTCCGGGATCTTCTGAAATTAGCTAATCCGGCATACCAAGCCAACAAGCCCAAGACGCTCGCATCATATTTCTCTAAATATTTGGCAGGCAGTCCACCTAACAGTCCTAGTTATCTTCCATTTGATAATGTTACTTATAAGAATGGACTGAATTTACGGATTAGAAATGAGAAAGGAACGGTACTGTGTGAGATGGACAAGTTCTGTCAGAAGTATCTTGATCTCAGCCAGTCATCAATGGCACTTCTTGTAGCTGGAATGATTGACCTCATACTTGAAGATGACAGTATTGACGGTGAGTTCGATATCGGCAGTCAAATTGTAAGCAAAGCACAGCTTGATACCGTCAGGGAAATCGTACTTCAAAACTTTCTGCTTTCAGTTTGGAATAATATTCTGCTCAGCCATCCAGACACTAAAGAAGGAGCTGATACATATGAGACCTGGACTAAGGAAGCCGGTGATAACAGTCCGCGAATAATCACAACAGATATCGGCACCCAAAGATCGCAGAAGCTCACAGTGAAGAATGAGATCATTGTGGAGGAGCAGACGAAAGAAATGAACAAACCTGAGAACGATGTAGTTGAAGCGGAAGAAGTGAATGCGGAAGAGCAACCACGAGTGGAAGTTTATGAAGCCCCATTTACTGACCCAACCACACAGCAGCAATCAGTAGCTCAGTTTAATATTGTGGCAAAGGATAACGGTGTCGCTATCGGACAGGTGTTTGGCGGGCTTGTAATAGGAAGGCGGGAAAATAAGGATGAGTAATGTCATCGTGAAAAAAGAAGATGCTGTTCCGACATCGTTCTCTGTTCATGCCGAAGGGGACGGAATTGCAGTTGGATACACTGATTCATTTTCTCCAACAATAAATCTGTTTCTTTCGGACGGAACCAAGACCGCATCCCGTCCAAGGTACTTCAACCTGATAATAGGATATGACCCTTTTGAAAAGGACTACATCCTAGTGGATAAATCCCGTGCTCTGACCGAGTACATAACTGATGAGGTAAAAAACGAGTTCTGCGGTTGGTCAGATGAGGTCGTTGAAAAAATAAAAAAACTGCCTGCAATTATCGCAATGGAACGTGATGGGACTGAGGAACAGCAAGCATTATTTGCTTTTATTAAGGATGTCAGAGATCAAGACAACGGTGTCAAGGTGTATTTCCAGAGATTTTTCCCTATTCCGTTTTCCTTTCTGAAGGATAACTTGGCCGATCTTGCTATGCACTTGTTTGAGTTGACACGGACACACTGGACTATAAAAAAGGTGGATTTACTTGAAGTAATGCAGGATGCAGGAGTATTCCCCGGAAAGTGAGGTATAAATGAAAAATGAGATAGTTAAGTCTAAAGACTCTCAGCTTCCGACACAGTTTCAAGTTCCTACTACTATTACTGCATCCGACAATGGTATTGCGGTAGGTAATTTGCATGGAAATTTGGTTGTTGAAGGATGCCCTGAAACACTCGCCCAGGCTATTTCATTAGTCATGCAACAACAATCCCAAATGCAGCAAAAGTCGCACAGCATAGAATGGATTAAACTTGATCGCACACATTTCCATTTGTTCGTACTAAATAACGAAGACTACTCCGGTTCTTCTTTCTCAATTAGTACAGAATCTTCTTTAAAGTACACCGACTCACAGCTCAGAGAATACTATTCGCCGCTATCCGACCGGCACATTAACGAACTGCTGAAAATGCCCTGTCTCTTCACAGTGAAAAATGAAAGTTTCCAAACTGCCTTTCAAGATTGCCCATCTTTTCTTGGCAGGCTGACGAAAATTCAGCCGCAACCTGGAAGGATCATTTTTAACTATGAAGTGTTTGAAACAACTAAATATTTACTGCAGGAAACGATTAATAACAATACACAGGATTTTCATCTTATCTCAGCCAATGTCAGAAATCAGCTTGACGAGGAGCATTGGAGTATAAGGCACGGTGATCTTATACAGATCACTAAAGACAAAGGAATTGAAGTGAAATAAGGAGGAACTCTAATGAGCAATAAAATCAGACGCTACATTACTGGCATTACAATCAACGCCCCAACTTACCACAATATAACATTCCAACCGACCATGCTCAACTTTTTCTATGGCAAAAACGGTACCGGCAAATCTACCCTCGGCAGATCTTTCAAGAATCATTCGGCATTACTGACATGGAGCGATGCGCCACTATTAGATGAACAGATTCTTGTGTATAACGAAGACTTTATTAAAGCGAACATTCAGAGCTATGGTAATATTCCGGGTGTGTTCACTATTTCCGATATCAATGCTCAAAAGAAGAAAGAGGCTGACGAGCAAGCTGCAATAAAAGCCGATCTTGTAGTACGCGCAAGAGCAGCACAATCCATTGCTGCTCAGGTTAAAAGCAGTCATGAACAAGCCGAGCAAGAATACATAACGACTGTATGGAAGAAAACCGAAGCTATAAGAAAAAAGTTTCCTACAACTCAAACGGGATTTATGAAAGACAAGATCAAGTTCATAAAAAAGCTTGAGGAAACACAACCTTTGGATACAACGGAAGAAGAATGCATTAAACTCTATCTGACTCTCTCTGATTCCAATCAGCAAGCATATTCAGAGTTCAAACCCATTCCATCAGTTATAGAGCCAATGAGCGAAATCATGCGGAAATCGATTGTTAGTAGGTCTGATACAGAATTTGCTGCTTTTATCCGTGCTTTGGGTAATATGGACTGGGTTGCTGCTGGGCACAAACAGTTCCATGATAAAGCAGGCGGGAAATGCCCTTATTGTCAAGGAGAGCTTCCTAAAAATTTTGAGGAAATGCTTGCAACATGTTATGACGAACAGTATAAGAAGGATCTTTCCAACTTAGATTTTTATATTGAAGAAATCACAGATTTAATGAACGCTACAAAGGAAGTGATTCAAAGGAACCTTCAATCACCTTTTCCGTCTCGCAAATTAGATGACTACAGGCAGCACACTCAACTTCTGCTGGCAATAATAGAAAGAAACTTTGTTTTGCTTCAGAAGAAGAAGGATAACCCTGCAGAATCAATCATTATAGAAAGTCTTATTTCAACTTCAAAATATATCAATGACCTCACTGAAGAAATTAATGCTGAGATTAAAGCATATATGGCGGTCCTTGCTGACATTCCCGGTCAAACTGTTAAATGCACCAAGATGGTCTGGGGGCTTATGGCGAAAGAATGTGCTGACATAATATCAAACTGGAAGGAAAAAACTGAATCAGATCGCGAAGAATGGAGAAAAGCCAACAGTGAGGCGATGCTACTCATAGATAATGCAAATGAGATTGAGCGTCATATTGCATTTCTTAACAGTCAGACCGTCAATACCACCAAAGCGATGCACGACATTAACAAAGCAATCAAAAATGCGGGATTCCGCGGATTCTACTTGCAAGAAAAAGCCGGTGCAAAATATGTATACGAACTTGTAAGAGATAACAGCGGAAAGCCAGAGGTCGTGCAACAGAATCTTAGCGAAGGCGAGCGTAACTTTATAGCCTTCCTGTACTTCTACCACATGGTTATGGGCAGTCAGTCAGATGAAGGCAAGGTCGTAGACAAGATAGTCATCATTGATGATCCAGTATCCTCAATGGACAGCAGCTCACTCTTTATTGTTGCCTCACTGGTTCGGGAGATGATCGCAGTTTGCTATAATAACTACGATCTGACTAAAACCGGCAGTGACGATCACATCCGCCAATTCTTCTGCATGACACATAACCCCTACTTCTTCCGAGAAATCACCTATAACCGAATTAGTGACTATGAATGTGCATCGTTCTTTGAAATCAAAAAGAGCAAAGATAATCAGACCAGTATTGCAGAGTGTACGGATGAACTGAAATTCTCAGGTGGAAATAAGGTTAATCGTTCCCCAGTTCGTAATACATACGATACCCTCTGGCACGAATATAGTTACACTGATGACTCGGAAACGCTCATGATGATAATGCGACAAATTCTCGAATACTACTTTATTCAAATGGTAGGATTTAAAAGCGGCAATCTGCGACGCGAACTCCTGGACGTGAATGAAAAGGAGTTTGTGAAGGAACTTGATGACGGCACAGAAGATCGAACAGACTATATTGCAGCATCGGCTATGATAGCCATGCTCAATGTCGGTGCCACCGGTTTTAATGATGGTCTATACTATGATTCTTCTGCGGTAAGCGTAGATAGTCTTCGAGATGTTTTTGAGCGTATTTTTAAAGTTATGCATCAGGAGCAGCATTTCCAGATGATGACAGGGAAAAGATAATGATGAGATTACAATACCCTTGTTGCAAAAATCGTACTACCATAGGGGTGCGTCTCTGACCTAAAAACGATTTCTAATTGATACGCACTCAATTCAGCAACGACCTTTCCTATTGAGAATTGCAATACGTTCATGGATGAATCGAGCCAATCGTTGTTACTACGGCTTTTGCTTGCAGCTTATTTATAAGTAGATATATATTCGCACGAGATGCTGTTGGTGATTTACGAGGGATTCATGACAGGATGCCGCTGATCCTACGGCGGGAGGATGCTGCGGCTTGGGTTCGACCGGATGGGAAGCCACAGGAGATTAGTCAGAAGGCTTTGACGGAGATGTGCTTGGAGAAAACTGGATAATAAATATAATAGACTCTGTGGGGAATACGCCATATGAAGTGGTGCATTCTCCGACAGAGCCTTTTTCTTGTGTGCATAAAAAACTGCTCTTTTGATTTGTCTATTTTGCCTATTGACAAATCCCACTGTTCTCTGATATACTGGTGCAAAGCAAACGGTTTTACAGTTGTTGACAAGAGTTCGACAAATGGTCGTATATCGTTAAAAGGAGGAAACACCACATGAACTTTATCAATTTCCCACTCGCATATGATGACAGAATCACCAGTCAGGAGATACTGCGCACCCGTCGTGAAAAACTTGGTCTATCTCAACAGCAAGTAGCAAAAGCATCAAAACTGCAGCTCCGACAATATCAGCGTATCGAAAGCGGGGAACGCAATCTCGAAACAGCGACACTGAGAACGGCACTTGCAATCTGCGCAGTTCTCAAATTAGACCCCTATACTTTCTTTCCGGAGGGCGAAGTCATGAACAAATTTATTGAAATCAGCTGCAAACAATCTGCAACAACTGATATCGAGGAAACGCTCACAACTTTTTTCCAGCAAGCCTGTGAACTGTATAACGATTATTTTGGGACAAGCTATTCTCTTGACAATATCAAGGTCGCATTCTGTACACTGGATAATATCGTAGAGGTCTATAATGAGTTTACTCAAAAGTACGGCTTTCACTCCGAAAAGCGTATCATGAGCGACTTTGAGTCTGTTTTGGCAGAAGCATTTGTAGGTCAGACCGATATTGACGATCCCGCTCATGTTGACGGGCTACTGATTCGTGTCGATCCTCCGAAAGAACTGGCTGATCTGGATTATTACAAGATCATGCTCGTCCATGAACTTGCACATATCTTCTGTACCACACATGAGATCGAGACTGCGTGGAAAGCCGGACAGCGTTTCTATGACCTTTATTGTGCCGGCACTCCGGAAACTCCCTCTGAAGAATATAATGACGGCTGTATGAATGCTGGCTACGCAATCTGGCGTGAGTTTATTGCTGTGATTGTGCAGGATATCATATATCAGCAGCCATCACTGCACTTGAATGAGATTTCAAAGGAACTGCATGCTTTAGCTAAAAAAGTGAAAGTCGGAAATCCTCTGTCTAAATCTCTGCTGCACCGTTACCTATCTGCAATCATGAACACATGGGAAGGCAGTGAGACGGAGAATTGGGAGGAATTAGAGAAGAAACTGAACAAGATGAAGATGCCGTTTATGTCGATTATTCATCATGTATTTGATATGGTGCATAACGGATATGCTTACGAAATTACTCCTGATGAGATTGAAACGCTCGGCAGCTTGTATATGACTGAGATGATAAAGATTACCCCGCCAGAGGATCTTGCAAAATTCGCTGAGTCTTATGGGTTAATGTGAGAGAATTGATAATCATGTCGAAAAAGTGCGGATTACGAGAGAGCCTTTGGAGTGATAATAGATCATGATAGTGAATGGAAAAGGATTGATATATTCGCCTTATGCGGATTCGCGGGGACATGTTGGAGAGTCAGGACAGCTCTATATTGCAAGAGACGGAAGGGGCTGTTCCTGCTTGGTTAAAACACGGTCGGCAGATGTGACAAATGAATTTGTTGCTCACAAAGTTGCGAAGCTCATAGGAGTGCCGACATCGAATGCATTTCTAATCGACGATAGAGGAAAAATAGAGGTCGGCATCAACTATGAAAAAGACTTCAAACGAGTATTTGTTCAGGAACTGAAAGCATTATCAGATGAAGATCGGCGCCTTGCAGATTTTATGGCATACATGGCGCTAATGGATCTGCTGCTTATAGATGACAATCTTCAGCTTGCGTTTTCACACGGAAAACTGTGCTCGTTTGATTATGCGATCTCGTTTTGCATGGATGACCTTACTTATGGTGCAATGTGTACTGTTAATGATCATCAGCTGCCATTCGATCACTTCCAAAGCAACTTTCAGTTTGGCAAAAGGTGCGATGAGGCTATAAATCTGTTAGAACGAAAAAGCAAAGCAGGAAAACGAATGTTGCGAGAAACGTATATTGATACCTATGTACGCTTCCTTTATATCGATCCAGAAAAACTTCGATTGGTTTGGAATGACCTGAACGCTGTGTTTCCACCTGTAGTCGCCGATTTTTACAGAACATGCATCGAAGATCGTATGAAAGCTCTGAACAGTATGATTGATCTATAATAACAAGCGCTCTGAGGATACCAGCCACACCGGAAATATCTTAATAAATGACTTTTGTAAAGTACACATCGCCCGAATTCTCGGGGAATATGTGACAAACAGTCATTCAAGTGGACACAATAGGTAATTGACGATAGCGTTTCATCACGATATAATTATAATGGTAGGTTATAAACCTAGGTGCCAAACAGGAGGATTCTTATTAAAAATGCCATTTCAAGAGTATTTTCGGTCATTGTTGCTTTTGTCGTTATGATAGTTGCCTCATCAACTGGTGTAGAAAACATTGTTTCCCTTTCTACTGCGAGCGCAGCAAACATCACTCCGATTACAGGGGATATAAACGGGGATAATCGTATCAATGCAATTGACATGACTCTTCTAAAGAGGTTAATTCTTACAGGGGCTGCATATAATAGTCAAGCTGACCTTGATGCGAATAAACAAATTGATTATTATGATGTTTTCTTAATGAGCGAGTATCTCCTCGCCATGATTAGTGAATTTCCTGGGACAAACTATGAGGATGTTTGCTCAGTTGACAGAAATCTTGTAGGCAATTCTCAGAATGAATTAAGCCTGACAGTAGAACTTGCCAATCTTGCCGAAAAGCTTGGTACACCAGAAGAAGTATACGGTTATATTTCAAATAGTATCGGCGTGGAGTTCTACCCAGATTTAAGAAAGGGCGCAATCGGCACATTTGAACAACACGGTGGAAACGATATTGATACTTCAAGCTTACTGATTGCGATGCTTCAGCATTTAGGATATCAGTGCTCATATGTAACAGGACAGATTTCACTTACATCAACTCAAGCAATAAATTATACCGGAGCTGTAGATAAAGCCGCTGCACTTAATATTATTGCTTTAAGAGATGCGACAGCAACCTATAATAAAGCAACAGATTCTATCTCATTTAGCCATGTGTGGGTAAAACTGTCAGACAATGATTCAGATATATTCCTTGATCCTAGTTTTAAAGAATACGAAGCTGTAGACAGTATTTTTAATCAGTACAGTTCTGATTTTAGTTCTTCAATAGAAGATGCCGCATATTTCAGACACACTATGCGCAGTAACTATACTTCGGCTTCCAATATGAAAAGTGGGTATGTTGTTAGCCGAAAAATAAAGCAAACAGAGTATTCCTCAATTCCAGCCGGATTACCATACCAGTATACAGATCTTGATGAATTTGATCGTGTTCCGTCCGAGAACAAAGATATCGTATCAATCTCCTTCGGCGGGAACTCATTTGAATGCTCAAGTGCAGAGTTATATAATAAACGAATTACCATAGAATATATGGTGAGTGCCGAAGAAAACGAAAATTATGGTATCAGCCCCAATAATATCTATGGTTTAATGAGCAGTCCTTTTTCTAACTATGTTAACCTTTGCCCTGTTATAAAAATCAATGGTCAAAGAAAACTTGAAGGACCGAGTGCATCAATAGGCAATCTGCAAAACGCCATTGTTAAGATTCACACTAACGGTCAAGATTACTTTTTTACGAAAGAGATGTGCGTGGGCGGTATTTATACTGTCGCGTTGGATTATCAAAATATAGCGGATTATAAAACCACTTCGTCGCTAAATGCTTTGAATGCGTTAAATGGTTCAATTACCAAAAACAACCTTTATGCAGATAATTACCTTGGTAAAGTCCTTGAATATATTGGCTACAACTACTTTACTCAGCTTGATATTGCAACACGCTCAATCGCCGAGAGCACAAATACATACTACTCTCACAACCTTAGCGTTGCTTTCATGGGCTATAATCCTGAGATCATCAGAAAGGACATCCCTGGCACAGTAACATATAACGTTAATCAAAGTGGCGATTTTGAGGTGGATGTTATTGGAGACACATATAGCTGTGCGGCAAAGGATTCCTCAAACGATAATGTAACTCTGTTTCGATCATCCGCTGGAATGGCATCATCGTATACAGAAAGCAGCGTATTGAAATCTTTGTTTGATGTAGATAGCGTTTCCACAATGGAAGTGTTAAAATATGCAGAGGATAATGGAATAGATGTTTACACTCTATATAACGGTAGTGACCGGGTACTTTCCGATCTTAATGTAAACTCAAATGCAGAAGCAATTATTGCCGAGGCGCTTTCCGCAGGATATGCCGTTATTGTCCCTCAAAAAGATATTACTTTGAATAATTGGACAGGTTCCGGGTATATATTGCACGATTTGAGCGGCGGCACATCGGTCTATATGTTGTCTCGAAGCACATCTATAGCTGGAGGGAATACAACTACAGGTATTTCCTTTGACCAGATATTAGCAATGGTTTCATCCTGCTTGAGCTTTGTAGTTGCTGCCGGAGCGTTTTATAATATTATGAACGCCTTTACAGCAGCATCTGTTCTTGTAGCCTCTCCCGGCGTTGGGATGGTCATTTTCTCGTTAGCCTGTCTCGCTTTGGCAGTGGTTAATTATATGCGAACAATTAATCTTGTAATGGCTGCATATAATGGTGATGCCGAAAGTCAAGCAGTGTTAAGGCAAGAACGAGCCGTTAATATATTCAATATCGGCTTGATCACGACTTCGTTTGTGCTTACAAAATACGGCGGAACGATCTATAATTTCTTTAAGAGCAAAATCGAAGTAAGCGAGTTAAAGCCTGATGTTGTGCGGAGTACACTTAATAATGTAGATGATGCTTACACTGTTACACACTCGGCAGAAAGAATGATCGGCTATGGTGTTGATAGTTACACAATAGCACCTGCTTTGGAGTATGGAGATGAATGGGTTGATGCTCTTGAATTCATTACTCGAAACAACCAACAAGTAGTGAATGTACTCAATGCAGCCACGGATAAGGAAGCGGCAGTCTCATATCTCCTTAAATACGGAGATGAGGCAATTGAGGCTTATCTTGAAGTCGGTCCTGAAGGCATTAATATGCTTTTAGATAATGTCGCTAAGTTGCCTAATGATATGACAAATGTGTGGTCTTTGCACCCATTTATACGTGGCAAAACAATCGAACAATATTTAGCCGCTACAGAATATAATACATGGTATTACATCGGAAACGAGTTTAATGGCTATTATCCTGTCATTGACTTCCATGATGGAAATAGCGTTGTGAGTCTAAAAACACTTGATCCAACATCTTCTTCGTATACATCCGAAAAAGTATTTAATATAATCGAAGGATATACTGAGAAATTAGCAGATTTTGATGTCTATCACGGAACAATACTCTGTGATGATAGAATTCTTGACATAAGAGTGCCTACCGGAACAAAATCTATGATTGATATGTCAAGAATTCAAGAATTAGCTGATGATCTGGGTATTACTATTAAAATCGAGGAGCTACTATGAATAGCAGTCTTTTTTTCTTAATCTCTTTTCGAGGTAATGAATCATCCGTGCAATACATCACAAGCATCCTTCCAATCGTCCCATTCCACCCAACTAAAATGAGCCTGCCTGCAACACACAAAAAAACAAAATACAATGAAGCTGTATTTATAGAATCGATTAACGAGGCGTATAAAGCAAACAATCGTTTTAATGCAGGTATCTCTCTTGACCTTGATAACTCAATTCGTATTCGATTTGACTGTATCTCTGAGATAACCACAATAATACTACGCACAAACATGGTAAAGGATATCGATGACTATTCCAAATCAATCGATTCCTTTATCGAATCACATAACATTGTCTCCGCCGTATTGAGAAGCAGCGCTGACAATCATATTAATTCTTCTTTAGAGCCGGAGATTTATAAAACATATGGAGTCGACACTGACAATTTGAAAATGATATACAGTCCAACTTTACACAAAGACATAGTTGATATTGAACAATTCTCAGGACACGGGCATGAGTACGGAGGAATACTATTTACTGGTGCATTCCTTATGTGGTATGGAGCCGATTTCTTTCGATTTATTCCTCAGAATGTATTACAAAGCTTTTCTGAGTGTTGGAAGAATGAAACATTAAAGAACGGAACAGTAAAGATCCAACTATATGCGGACATTGAAGATTATCAAAGTGAATTAACAATCAAACGGCAATGGGCATTCCGAAAGTTCACAAACATTGATAAGGTTGCTGAAGATTGGCATTCAGAGTATTATTCAATTGCCGATACAGATCATTCCAGTGCGAATATGGAAATCCTGACTGGCGTTTTTCCACATGGTGGTGTTCGTCAGGTGCGAATGTATTTGGATAAAGATGGTCAGAACGCTACAAAGAAGAATGCATCGAAATATGTCTATAAGGAATATGATTCTTCCGGTAAAGTGATTGCTGAAGGCGAGTGCAATATGGAAAGCGATTGAATAAGTCTTGAAAATATGTAAATGCTCCTTACGATTACTGGAATCAGAATCATAGGGAGCATTGCTATAATATATAATCAAGTTTGAGATGGCAAATATCGCTATGGGATGGACTGCTTTTTCTGTGGATGCCGCAGCAAGAGGATTAGGCGATGTTATAAACGGCACAGTAACAACAGAGGATGAAGTAAAAGTTACAATTACATCCCTAGGAAATTTTGGATGGATTATATTCTGGTTTTTAGTGTATTGGTGATGATTATGATAATACTGATGATACTGTTCTTGCTTATGGATGCATTGGGACTAGCATTTGCAATTGCTCCGCTAGTAAAAAAAATAAATGTATTTCGCCGTCAATGCGAAACTACAGGAATAGTGACGAGCATAACTAGTTCAACCAATCTATACAATAATAAAATATCAATTGTTAATATTGATTATAATGTGAACAGCAAAATGTATTCGTCCTCATGCAGACTCTTATCCCAAGACTGTGCGAAATTTGTTGGAGATTCCGTGCTTATTCTTTATGATAAGAGTAAACCAGAAAATTCGCATATTTCATTTGACTCGGATTCGGGATTGTATTTCTTTAAGCGTCTTATAGTAGTCATGGCTGCAATCACGGTGTTTTCGCTTGGAGAAAAGAACATTCTTTTATATCTTTCTTCTAATGCCTCTAAATATATTTCTACCATTATGTTCTGCGTCTTTTGGGGAATGTTTTTCCTTGTTATAGGCGTGTATGCAGTTATATATTTATTGTTGTCCCGTTCGAGTAAAGCTACAAATGGGATTGTTATGGAACAATCAAAAGCAAAAGGATACCACAGTTATAAAATACAATATACTGTGAATTCGTGTGTGTTTTCATTTATTTCCAATTCAAAAATACAGATGAAACTAGGCGACTCAGTAAAAGTGTCGTACTTGGAGTACGCTCCCTTTATTGCTCAAATCACTAAATAGATCTTTGGCATCAAGCGGTTGTGGTCATCCACAGCCGCTTCTTCTTTTCTGCCTCAACAACTTTCTTACAGCCTGCCTCAACACTTTCTCTCAACCACATCTTGAAAATCGACCGCTGATGTGCTATAATTGGTAGTAAGAGCAATTATGAGTTGTTAAGAGCTATGACGGTTATACCGCACGGAGGTCTGAAAATGGATACTATGAATCAAATAGCATCACCAGATGATGTTGCTGTCCCTCTTCTTGACCGCAATCTCTAGCGCGCCATAAAGAAGATGGAGCGCAACACCATGGAAGGCTTGCTCAACGACATCTTTGAGCGAGGTCGCAGAAGCGGCATCGAGGAGGTGCAAAGCAATATTCTTCCGGACGAAGATCGTGTTCTTGAACTGCGTGAGGTCGAGAAAGAAATCCGTACTATAAAGGGCATTGGTGAGAAATGTGCCGAGGAGATAATGAGGATATTTGAACGCCACCTTGACATGAGCGATGACCAAACCGAAGCAAGCACTGCAAGCGTATAAATGACTATGAACTATAAGGAGTAACCCCACTATGCCCACACAGCACGATGCAAACTTAACCTTCCTCCAATCAAAAGGCTTTGATACATTTACAGAGACCGGATTGAAGAAAGCTCTCACATGGCTTCGCATCACAGATAGTGATAACCTCATGTACGGTGAGCCGGCCGGAGACGATTTTGATAAGATGGTCAGTGAGATGCGGAGACCGATGTTGATTGAGAGTGTGGAGAGGGCGATTAAGAACCTTTCTTTATCATAACGGAGGAGCAACATGGCAAATAAGAAACGCAGACTGAAACCGGCGACATATGCTGTCATCAATGTCGTTGTGTTTGCAGCCTGCGCATTCACTTTTTATCAGATTGGAAATCATCAGGCATCTACGAAAGACACCGCCGCAGTTCAGTATACTGAATCTTCAGCGGATTCTTCAGAGATGTCTCCAGATGTGCTCGAAAGATCAGATAATACTACAGCTTCCACTGTCCCCAAAGCCACAACTATCGAGCCTGCAACGGCTATTGGTCTGGAATCATGGGAGAATCAGTGGCATTACTGGGATGTTCCGTGGGCAAATGCATATCAGCAGTTGCTGTGGACTGGTGAATATCAAGCGGATTTTCTGAATAATGCTGCGTATCTGCACACAAACGGCTATATGCTTGATGGAAATGATGCGTACCGTAATATGGAAGATGACATTGATATCTACGCCGCATTGATCTATCTTGATGCTGACGATACGCCTGAACTAGCACTGACGAGTTCGTATCATACCATGATTTATACCTATTCTGATGATTCATTGCAGCTTGTAGCTTCGATAGACACACTCAACGATATGCACTATTATCCGAAAAAGCTCTGGCTCGGGGACCATTTTTATAAATGTATGGGTGGGATCAGCTATGCTGAGATATACGATTTCAGCGAACAAGGGCTGAAAAATGGAACAGAGCAAATTGTCCATTGGGATCATCCCGATTCCGATGCGGAAACATACAGCCTGTATCTGGATGTATATGAATTTCAGTTTGGTGGCGATTGGCATGAAATCAAGAACGGAGCTTGCCTTGTATCATCATTTTCACCGGATGATGTGATTACAGAGCTGTATAATGCTTTGGAGAAATAAAACACAGCCTACGTTGGTATCCAGGAGATGATAAGATGCTTTGTAAAGTTTATGGACTTGATTACTTGGGCGATTACAAGTACGTTGTTGTGCTTTCAGAACACAACGGCAAAATTGTCCTGAGCCGTCATAAAGAAAGAGATACATGGGAAACGCAGGGAGGGCATATCGAGCAAGGCGAGACACCGCTTGAGGCAGCAAAGCGTGAGCTGTATGAAGAGTCAGGCGCACTTGAATACGACATAAGACCCCTTTGTGATTATCGTGCGTGGCATGAAGAAACAGGGCACGGTGCAAACGGCGTTGTTTTCCATGCTGTGATACACAAATTCGGAAATATGCCGGATAGTGAGATGGCTGAAATTCACGAATTTGTAGAGCTTCCCAATAATCTCACGTATCCTGCTATCACTCTGACGCTGTTCGCTTATCTTGCGAGAAAGCCACAGCTACATCAAATGAAGTTGAAACGCACGCCATTTGAAAAGATCAAGAACGGCAGCAAGACGATAGAACTACGGTTATACGATGAAAAGCGTCAGAAGGTGCAGGTCGGTGATTTCATCGAGTTCACCTGTCTGGATAATGGGAAGCTAAGATTACAGACGAGAGTAACCGCATTGCATCAGTACAGTTCTTTTGCAGAGCTATACGCGGCACTGCCGAAAGAAAAACTCGGCTATAAATCAACAGATACCCCTGATCCTAACCACATGGACGAGTACTACACCCGAGAAGATCAGGAAAAATATGGTGTGCTTGGCATAGAGCTGTACTGCACTGACCTTCAAAAGTTCATTGATGCGCAGGACAACGGTTACGGATTCGGCGATACTTACGATAATGCTCTATCTGAGATGAAGCAGGGATACAAGGTATCTCACTGGATCTGGTATGTGTTTCCGCAGATTCAGGGACTTGGACGCAGCGGAACAACGGCGTACTTTTCGATCAAGGATTTACAAGAAGCAATCGACTACTATGCACATCCTGTCCTGGGAGCAAGGCTGGTGGAGATATGCGAGGTGTTGTTGAATATACCTTCGGATGATCCGATGTCAGTATTCGGATTTCCTGATGCGTTCAAGGTACGCTCCTGCATGACATTATTCAAACACGCAGCACCAGAAGAATCAGTATTTCAGAAGGTGCTTGACAAGTTTTGTCAAGGAAATGAAGATGAAAAGACTTTGAGAATCATAGGTTTTTGATGTGAAAAGGAGGGACTATTGTGGTTAAGTCACATTCATTAGCTGAGGCAGAGCAGCCAATGATTAATTACTTAGTGCTTGTCAATAAAGAAAAAAACTTCCAGAGAACTGGCGGGACATTGTTGTTCTTGTTCACACAACCAATTCTCTTGGAAACGATATTGAGGTCGAAAGAGAAACTTATGAAGCATATCTAAAGCTGAAAGCTGTGCTTGAACTTGACGGTGTGAAAGTGGAATTAGATTCCGCATGGCGCAGCATAGAGATACAACAGCAAATCGTAGATGACTTCACGCGGATGTATGGAGAAGAATATGTGAAGAATTATGTAGCTGCTCCTAGTTATTCCGAACATCACACTGGGCTTGCACTTGACTTATATCTGAATATTAATGGCAGGGATGTTTATCGGAATGAAGAAATGGAACAATATCCAGAAATATGGAAGTGCATTCATGCAAGGTTAGCGGATTATGGATTCATCCTGCGCTATCTGGTTGGAAAGGAGACCGTCACTGGCTACGGTTATGAGCCTTGGCATATCCGCTATATAAAAGATGTTACAATCGCAAAGAAAATCTCAGAAAAGGGTATTACACTGGAAGAGTATTTGAGCACGCCGCTCACTCCTGATGAACAAGCTCCATAGGCAGATTGATTGATAAATAATACCATGAGAAAATAGAATACAATGTAAACAATATGCACACCTTATCTTTGTGAACGCTTTGAAAGATAAGGTGTGCATATTTTGTACGTGCTATATCCGCAAATGGTAATCTGAAATTGTTGCATGATTTCATTATTCACAAGCCGTGTGAAAGCATTTGTTCGTCAGTCACTGTCAATCAATCATCAACAACGCCCATCATGTCATTATTATCGTCTGGAATGGATACTTGCTTCAGACGGATGACATCATTCTCTGTTTCAGTTTGCACAATCGGGATAGCAGATGAGTCTTCTGTTGTAGTTAGCAATAGGGAACAAACAATCAGGCTGTTCATTCCCTGGGACATCCAGGGGAGCGTGATCCCCGAAAAAGGCAAAAACTGAAATGGACCGAGAATGTGGATGGCGGCTTGAATCAAAAGTAAGATTGCAGTTCCGAGGGCCATTGCATCAAGGAAATCACCTTCAGCAGCCTTACGTTGATGCTTCACCGTGATACGAATCATAACGACAGAGAAAAGTGCAATCAGGAGCGAAGGAATCAGCCAACCGTAATTTTCTACCATCAATGTAAACACATAATCTGTCATAACAGATGGTTTCATCGTGCGAAAACTCTGAAAGCTTGTCATATTGGCGCTGACCAAAGGTGAATTTCGCATGCATTCCGCTGCCTTGAGCGTTTCCTCGCCATTCGAATTCAAGCGGATGTCCCAAAAATGAAGTGTATGCCCCAAAACAATCTTCTCAGAAGCCGATACATCAACCTTGGTGAGTGCCTTTTTGCTGAACCGAAGGAGTATGCATAACACCGCAAGTGTAGTTGCCGGAAGGGTGCTTTGTGTGAGGTGCTGTCCGATCGGCTTTATGCGTTTGGGAAACGGTAACACAAGCATAGCACAGATGCAGGTTACAAAGATGAACTCCATGGCAGTACCGAATTCTTGTAAAAGTGCCAGTAGGAGAACATTTAAAACCTGATATCCGTAGTAATACAAAAATACCATTGGATGTTTCCGATAGTTGCTGCAAGCAATGGCAAATGCAGTCACGCTGACTAACTTGAGCAATTCGGAATATTGCAGTGTGACCGAACCAAGATTCACCCAGTTGTAAGTCTTGGTCATTTCGTAATCGGCGCAGAGCCGAAAGATGAAAAAGCCGATAACTGAAACTACCATCAAAAGAACATACCCTGCCATAAACGGAATATTGATGTGAATCTTATTGAGCCTATGAAGCATCGTATATCCTGCTATCATCGCCATTGTAGCAATAAGTGCCGTTTTCTGGATAGACCCGGTATTTGAGTACCCTGCATACAGCGATGTCACAGTTGCGAATTCAATCATCAAGCATACGATGGGCAACTGGGGATTGTGCCGGAAAGAAGCTGGATTCCTTCGGCAGTACAGAACTTTCATGATACTGAAGACCATCAGCATCGGGATGATGTCTGCTGCTGTGATTGTCTGGATCACGCAGCAGAGCAGTATGATAAGCAACTCAGGCAAAACAGCAAACAGAATCATGATGCATCCTCCTATTCTGTGTCCTGATAGATTTCCTCTTTGATTTGCCGCTCTAGAGGTGTCATCCATGCAGGAACGTAGATATAACTGATGGTTGCGCCGTCTTTATAAGAGATCTCATAATCATCCCATTCGCCTTTTCGGGGAATAGTCTGGTCATACTGAAATGTATAGAATTTATTAACAAAAGTGCTTAGCAGCATATAGGCATCATCTTCAGAGAGATTTGTCATCATATGTGAACAGGCTTGTTTCAGGTTTGTTTTGTCAATATTAGTGCAGTGCATCACACATTGCTTGAGCAATAGTTTCAGAAACTGCCGCTGTCTGGTCGAACGTTCCGCATCAGACCATTGCCCCACATGCCGAACCCGCAAATACGCCAACGCTTTATTACCGTTCAGGGTTTGCTTTCCTAGCTTAGTAAAGCAGTCAGCGGCTCCGAACAAATCATTTTGAAAAGAGAGTACGCCGTTGAGTGCAGATACATATTCTTCGGATGGAATGTCGACATCGACACCACCCACTGCATCAACAAGTTCTTTGACCGCGCTGAAATCAACCGCAATATAACCATCGATTCGGATGCCTAACGAATATTCGATATTCATCAGGAGACTTTTACAGCAAGAAGCATATACAGCTTCTTTTTCAGGTAATCCTGCGGTTTCAGGAGAAGTCTGTGCAAGTGTAAAGGTCTCATTCAGTTTCATGAAGCGGTAATGACTACTGTCACCCATCATTTGCTTAACATATTCAAAATTTGGATCATCTGCCGAGAGCCCAGACTGATTGACAACATCCATAAATGTCTGCGCTGATGGGTCGAAAGCGTATATGCCAAGGTCTCGTAATAGCGAAATGACACTGATTTTCCGAGTTCCGCGATTGATTGAAAGCAAAATCATTACATCTGAACGCGGTTCCAGACTTTCACGCCCATCAGTGCCAATCAAAAGAACATTGTAGATATCCTCTTCTGTTTTGATATCTTCTGCTGGCAAATCGTCTTCTGGAATCCAATGGTAATCAAGGTTCTGAAATGTCATTTCGCAGTAAGCGGGAGCGATGAGAATGTGCCACACCAGCGGAACAATCAACAGGCGCAACATCACGAAAAAAGCTATAACAAATGTGGTCACTGGCAGACGATGTGGGTGTTTTCGTGCAGAAATCCTCTCGCCGGAATCGGACAGCGTCAAGGCAGTCCATTTGTGCAAAACGGTATCTTGGCCATTATCCAGAACATGATATTTTTTTCCAGTACGTTGCATGATAGCACCGGACTTCCTGGAGAGCCGACATGAACCGTCCGCTTGCAGCTTGTAGACTCTTTTTTCCGGCTTGCTGTTCGCATCCGAAATCCACACCACTGGCTTTTTCACATACAATCTGCAAATGAAAACGTCGATAGTTAGTGCAGAAAGCAGAATAATCAGCACAATCAGCATAAGAAACACTCCTTTTTTGTTGATCCGGAGCAGTGTGAACATACATTCAGCGTCACTGCTCCGGATGGATTGTTACATCAGCAGGTCAATTAGTTCCTGCATGTTTCCTCTGAAATCTGAGGCATATCGGTAGCCAAAATCACTTGGATTTTGAACAACCAGCATCAGAGCTTCGGATTCTCCTGTCTGATCGTTTCGGAGAACAGATACGATACTCATGAAATCGGTGTATCCAGAATGGTTTACAGCGGCAGTGCCAGTCTTGGTCAGCACAGAGCATCCTTCCTTGTACAAGCTGAGATTCTCGCTGACAGCAAGCATACCTTCACGGAGCTGCTGCGTAAACTCTTCCGGAATAATTGAGAGTACCTGCTTTGTTCCGATTTGTTGAAGCGGTGTACAGAGCAAGGTATCGTAGGTCTTGTCCACAAGATAAGGCTGCACCATTTCACCGGTAGATGCGGCTCCAAGTGCTGCTGCTGTCATATAGACAGGTGACACGCTGACTTTTTGACCGTAGCCGCACCGTGCGAGGTTGGCGTTGGTACTCATATCCGAAGTCTGTGTAATTGTTACGCCGTCAATTAATATCGGCGATGAAAAACAGAACAATGCATCCAACTCGGAAAGGTATCGAGTTGCCCCGAGGTCATAGGCAACGGTTGCGAATACACAGTTACTCGAGTTGAGGATTGCTGTTGGAATATCTCTACGAACTGGATACCGACCGGGATTGGTCGCATAATCCCAGTTTTCGACCTTCCAGCCAGTAATTGTCCCAGGGTCATCAAATGATGTCATGTTGTTTTTGACAGCTACTGTTGCCGACAGAATCTTGAATACACTGCCGGGCTGCATTGAGGTAAAGCACTGATTGTTAAATGCGTCACGAGGATTTGCCAAAGCATTATTTGTCCCGTTAATCTGTGCATTATGCGAAAAAGACGGATAAGATGCTGCGACCTTGATAGCCCCATCGCTACGCATTTTGACAATACATCCCTTGAAACCGTGTGATTCCAGATATTCATAGGCTGTCAGTTGTAATTGCTCATCTACGGTCAGCATTACACTCTGTCCGATTGGGTGATAACCGTCAGGATAAAACGGTGTTGGATTTGTTTGACGCAGCAGAGCTGGAGCATTAGAAGTCCGATAATCGGAAGGACCCAGGACACTGTCCAACTTGACGGCGGATGAGTCAGAAACCAGATTGCCAAAAGCGACATCGTACTCCGTGTTGGCACGGCGCTCCTGACCGTCCGTATAGACCAGCATATTACCATTAGCACCGAAAATGCTACCTCTGAAATTGTAATCTGAAAGTGTTTCTTGCTGTACCGCCACGGTGGTTTCGGTTAATGCAGTTGCAGAGGATGCAGACTCAGCAGGGCTGTCTTCTACGGATTCGTATGCACTTGACATTGTTGTTGCGTTGATGCTGGACATAGTGGAGTCCAATGTATTGGTCTCTGCAATCGCAGCATTCGATGTCTCTTCCAAACCGTTGTTTTCGCTTTCATGCCGCGAAACAGGCTTCAAGCAAAGTGCAATGACAATCAGTATTGCAACAAAAAACAAAAACTTTTTCATAATTCAATCCCTCATTCATAAAAGTAGGAAAGAAACAACTCTCTGAACAGGTGACAGCAGTTTCGGAGAGATGCTCGTAATTCAGCACGCAACATTTTTCGTGTTGTGACTGTCTGACGTTTGACAGCCTTTCGATATAATTTACTGTCATTCAGGGTGCGAACAGGGTTCCATTCGAGATTCATCAGTTCCATGATCGATTGAATAGCAATTTCGGAACTACCACAAATTCGAATCAGTTCCTTGTCATTGAGTACTCGCGTTCTGTTCTTGGCAACAACGCATGGAATGCGAAGATAGAAAAGGCGAGCTGCGATGCTCTTGTCAAGTACGTATGTAGCTGATGATGTCGATGCTTCCTGTGTCGTATGTGCTTCGACCTTCTTCATCAACCACTCCAGAGCAGGTCGCTCAATGCTGTCGCTGTCAATGATGCGCTTCAAAAGCTCCTTACACAGGCTCTGATTTTCTAGTGCTATAAGATCAAGGTCATACTGAAATTCGAGCAGCGTATCCAAAAAAACTGCACGTATCGCCGATTCGGTTCTACTATGCTGCTTTTCAAGGAATTGCTTGACATGTGATGTTGTGGCTGCGGAAAGTGTTATGCGTGGGAACAAGAGGAACAGGTGCTCAATGCGAATTGCTGATAGTTCAGAGAGGCTCGTATCCATGTAGGTTTCAGCGAGGTCATCAACGAAAGTATCAGGCAGACACTCAATAGAAAGCGTTTCGCATGGATATCCGTTTGCAATGCAAATCATCGCAATATACGGATATGCTGACGGGACATATTGATGAATCTGAGTTGCTGTATCCGCCAGGATCTTCGGATTCCCATTGAAGTCGAGTACATCCCAGTACCTGAATGTGGACTTTCTGCTGATTTCAGCAGACAATGATGCGGCCTGATTGATCTTAGCCTGTGAAAGCCCGCCGTTCTTGCAGAGATGAGAAAGAAATATTGAGAAGAGCTCCATATACGCAAGATCGCCTACAGGGGTGCCGGTCACACCTTTCTCTTCGTCTACATCAGCAATTGCTTTCGTATTGAAGATCATTCTTTGTTCAATGCATCGTGGCATGATATGCGCCGCCAAAATGAATGCTGAAATCAGCTGATTCAAATTGGTATAGTAGTAGTATTCCGACATGGACGTTTTCTTACCGCTGATTCGCCGCATCATTCTACCACACTCTGCAATGATGGCAGGAGATGCTTCCGAATTTGAACTGTTGTCTTCAGAAAAGATATACAGACTCAATTTGGAGGTGCGGCGTGCCTCTAACCGATCTGGCGGCTCCTGGATGCACATATATGCGATACCATCCAGTGCCGCAAGAATCAGTCGATTGCCGTTTTCAAGCGGCGGGAATGCAGTTACAATCCGGTTTAGAAGGGCGTGGAGTTGATGGCGATACTGTTCATCTGTCTCCTCGGACTGCAGAATATAACCCTGCTTTGTGTGAACCAATACAGCACACAGCTGATAATCAAACTTGCCTGTGCAAGCTGCAGTTTCGATATAGCCTTCCATCATGTCATATCCCCCCTTTATTATTGTGCCATGGCGAGAGCAAAATCTGTCAAATACTTTGGCGCGTAAGCACCTTGCAGATGACCATCCTTTGCTGAGGTTCCTATTGCGGATGTGAACAAAACGTCAACAGAACGCCCTTCCATCAAACGAAGCTGATGCATGAGCTGCGCAACAACAGGGAAATGCTTATTCAGAGCTTGAGGGGCAACTGAACGGCGCATGTACTGAAGTTCACGGTATGAGAATGGAAAGCGCTGCTTGTATTCGGTCAACATTACATGGTTCACAGAATCTTGATCGAGTAAATCTGATTTTGTTACAACAATGATGTATTTGTGAATATATGGGTATTCTGCAGCGATCCGGAGATAATCTGTAATTGGAGCATTATCAATTGCCTGTCCGTCAATCAGAAACGCAACCGTAGACCCAGCAGGGATATGTAGCTGATTATGTGCAATATTTTCACCCGACTGATCCACAATTGCTGTAAGTGTTCCGTCTGCAGATTGCAGAAAATAGGTTGGCTGACGCATACTCTTCCCAGAAAGAAACGGCGTAGCATCCGGAACTTTCCCTTGCAAAAGGTCAGCGGCGAGACAAGTGTAATACGACTGCTCGAAGCTTGCCGCTGAGAATCCGGGGCTTATCTGATCAGAACGAAGGGATGCAGAAAGCGATGCCAGCGTAATCGTTTTGCCCGCTTCAGGCGGTGCAACCATCACAACTGTGTTGCATTTTTTAGCTGAAAGAACGTTCGTGATATTACTGTGACAGTGCTCACAAGCCAGATTCGTGACCGGTACATTCGGAAAGCTCGATTCTTCACTTGTATAATAATACCGGTCTCCGATTTGCTGGATGACTCCGCGGAGATCATCAGGAATATCATCATCACCGCTGAAAGCAACTTGTGTGAGCACGTCCTCTGTCGGTTCACCGAACCGCTGGAGGTATGCCTGAAGCCGCATATCGACTTCGCAATAAGCGCTATTCAGCATGTGCTTCGTTTCTTTGCAGGTAACCAGATGAAGCGGTGCCTTCATCTCTGCTCCACAGTATATGCATCTCCTCATATCGATAGCCTCCCTCAAAATACGACAATGTTAATGGTTGTATCGCCAACTCTGACGGATATTCGCTCACCAACAGACACATGCACACGACTTGCTGTTCTGTCTTCGCCGATGACACTGAATGCCATACCTTTGGAAATCAGCGAAACTCCTCTACGCCCCCAAATCAGAGTGGTTTTGGGAATAGAAATACGAACCAAGCCTTCGCCAGCTGTTCCGACAGAATCGAAGCACGATAAGTCCATAACCGCTGGCTTTTCGGATTTGTCCGCCGCAAACAGAAATGATTGCTGCTTGCCACAAATGCTCATGACAACACGGTATCTGCGCTTTACATCAGAAATCTGCCCGTACTGAATGCCCTTGATAAACGAAGACACCATTCTCTGAATATTGCCGATATTAGGGAGATGCGTATTTTTCATCCATTTTCGGAACGAACGAGCACATGCTTTGAGGCTTCCAGTCCGAATACTGATGCAGATAATCAAGAGGATAATCAAAGCTGAAAGCAATGCAATAAGATTGAACAAATTGTACTGGTACTGATAAATCTCAATGATATCTGCGAGTTTCGGTTCCGGCGATTTCAGAATTTGACGAAAATTCTCGAAATCGGAAGCGGTATTTCTGATGGTAATGATTCCGAAAAGACGCATCCCGACCAGCATTATCAGCATTGCCGGAAACATCGCTGGTATAGCCACAATGGGCTTTGAAATCTTCTTCATTGGTTATTCCTCCAGTCACTTCGGTCAATCCTGTATCCGTTGATTCTTTTCAACGGATACAGGATAACAAAACGATTTACACGAGCTTTGCCATAAAGTCAGTAAGGATGGATGCGGTGCCTTCCGTATTGTGCTGCCAGCTGAACGGGACAACCAGCTCTGTAACAGTTGTGATTTCCCGTTCTCTCGGCTCAAAAATGATCACCTGTTCGATTCTGAGATGGTCACCATCGGCGAAGACCACCTTCGATGGCTGCGCAATCTTCTTACCTTCGTAGGCCTCTGTGGCGATGTATCGGAAGAGGCGGAGGATGCAAGCTTCTGTGACCGAAATATCAGTAATTGTGGCTTTCATAAATTCACCTCCCTCCTGAACTGAACACGCTGATGAATGCATGCACAAGCTGGATGTAGAACTCAACAACTTCACCAATACCCGGAAGTGCTGCTCTCACTTCTGCGGTAGACAATGCAGCCACGACATAGAGGATGAAGAACAGCAGGAAGAGGCGCTTGACAGCATCGAAACGACGGAAAAGCTTGTAATCGTGCTCCATGGTAATACCTCCTTACATCAGCTCAGGATGGAGCTTTTGGAAACGTTTGCGGTTACGCACCTTTTCACCTTTATGGTACTTGCAGAAGATATTCTTCGGCAGAGCGTATACTGTGATCAACACAGGCTTGTTCGAATCGGTCCCGAAGATGAAAACAACGCCGTTGAAGAACTTGATGATAGTGCAGTTTTCATCGATTGTCTTCAAATCGAGGAACCGGCGCAGCTGAACATTATCAGTCGTGTCGCGATCCACCCCGCGTTCCCAGGCGAGTTCAGCAGTACGCAAAGTCCGTGCGTCAGTTTTGAGCCCCAAACGCTCGTCGAAACGAAGCTTTGCGTGATCTGTGATCAAAACGGTGCTTGTCATTGTTTTATCCTCCTTTTTCTAATAACCACTTGACAAAGCTGCTTTAATACCTTATAATAAGTATAGTAGGTTTTATTCAGCTACATATCTCCATCTTCATGCGCTGCATCCAAGGTGGTTTTCTCTTCTATATATATCATATCAGAATTATGTATAATAATCAATTTGCAAAATCAGTGCGATTAGTACAATTATTTTGATTTTGAGTACAAATTTGAATTCTTGTACACAATCTATAACCCGACTTTCGTTCGGAGTGTTGATTGTTAATCTTACGGAAAGCGCTTGAGTCTTTTTGAGCAATATAAAAAGGCATGGCTAAGAAAAGCGAGGGGATGAAGAAAAGATGCTTATGACTCGTTTATCATTCAAAGCTATCGTTCAATTGATTGAGAACGCAGTTCCGAAAGGCAAACCTAAACGTTGTGTTGGTAAGGCAGATGACATCATTAAACTATTCAATGATGTGTTTGCTCCAAGAGATTGGGAATCTGATAAAACGCAGCAGACATATTTAGATTTGCATCAAGACAAAGACTCCGACTGCGATTACGTGATTCTCGGGCAATCTCAGAGTGATAGACCAGACAAAGATTTTTTGTATCGAAATCTTTATACAGATAAGCGCACGAAAGAAGTACGCGCTAAACAAAATAAACTAGTTACAGAATTTTATCTATATCTTTATAAAAAATTCGATCCAACTGATACCATCATGCGTTTGAAAAAAGCATTACGGGACAGAAACGCAGAGATGATTACTGCTGAACATCGAATATTCAAAGAATTCCTCTCTGCAGAATGTATCGGTTTTGATGAAGCGAACAATAAAAACATCATACGTTTTCTGGAGGGAGCATTACAAAACGATCCTTATTCTGCATTAATGTATTTATTGATTGTATCTGTTTTTCCGTGTAGTTATGATTCGTTCATCCTACCATCGAAGTACTCATATACGGATAAACTATGTGAACTGATATCGGTATGGCAAGCAGACCCACAATTACATCACATCGCCCTGCTCCCTGAACCTATTCAACGCGATGATTACTCGGTATATATTAATCAATTGATGGATTGGCTCCTCAATATTCCTGTACGATGGGGGGCTGTGGATTCTGCAACCGAAATTCAACATGCTAATATAATTGAAGGTCTCCTTGCAATGAAATATACCGGATTTGACATTCGCAAAGAACAAGCATATCAACAAATACTGAGCGAAGCATTGGCGTGTGTCCAAGATGATGGCTTGTCTAGCAAATCGTTAAAGGCCTCTACAATCAACTGCTCAGCCTTACTTTTAGAATTAGTTACGTTGGAACGTAATAATCCGTCTGGATTAATTCATGATTATTCCAAATATGAATATATTGCAAAATACATTTGGGATAATCGCAATCCCGACTATGGTTGGGGTATGTATTCTGCCCGTATGAATGATGATGACTGCAGTATGGCGAGTACATGTAAAGTGCTATGGAATCTACTGGACTATAGAATCTCTGAAACAAAAGAATTCGAATCGTTCTGCCAGCATGTGTTTGAATGCTCCTCCGATGGAAAAATGGGCTTTTTTATCGGCGATTCTGAAAGCCGACTGATAACAAGTGCTTTACTGATTTGCATTTTTTTCAAACTTTCTCCTTCCATGCAAAAAAAAATCGAACAATCCTACAATCTTACGGAAGGAATTGGATTTGTATTTCAAGAGTTTGTCGCGGAAGACAAGCAAATAGAGGTGGAAACGCTCTATGGTATCGATAAGAATGGTATCGGAGCAAAAAAAGCACCTTGGAATCATATCACAATCCGGTATACCGTGCAAGCATTGTCACTTGCGTATAAAAGCCACAAAATAGGTGAATTGCAATTAAGCAAGGTTATTGGTCATGTCCACGATATTTTGAAGAAAAATGTTGCGAAAGATATTCATGACAGATATACATATTATTTCCCAAAAGGAATGGACGCACGTCGAACTGGGCATTGGACATTTCCTTCTGCTTATCTTATAATCGCACTTCAGCTTTTAAATGAATTGTGAGTATTAATGAATTATTGATGAGGAGATAGTACTCATGCAGAAAGAATATTGTATTTTAACATATGGTTCCCTGCGCTTGGATCTATCCATTCCGTATGATTTTTCAAAACCGCTTGAAGTATATGAAACTGTTATTCCCAATTTTGCATATCGCATTGGCGGAAGTGTATACAATACAACTATGTTTTTGGCGGAATTATTAATTAGCAATCATTCGTTGTCAACTATTTCAATGATTGTTCCCGAAGGGGGAATCTTATATCATAATTGGGCTCTAAAAAACAGAATCCCCTCAAACTTAAAATTACTCATGAACAACACCACTCAAATGGAGTTTCCACTTTCGATCATTGGCGTAGACGATTCAGGCGATAAAAGAATGCTAAGCTTTAATCCTGTCAGGCGCACAGATTCTGTCACCGAACTACACAAGATGATAATGCAAGCTGAAATAGTATATACATCGTTTTACGAAATAGGCGAAGCTGAGTGTAACGCCTTGAGCATTGCAAAGCATTCTGGCAATACTAGTATCGTCATAGACCTCTGTCCTCTTATTGGTGTTATTCCGCTTGGTATTGTGAGAAGCGTATTGAGTTACACAACGGTTCTCTGTGGAAACGAAAATGAATTTCGAGTTTTATTAGAGCGAATGTGTATGAAACACCCAAACGAATTGTTTACTAAATATTCAAACATTAAAGAGGCTTGGATGAAACAAGGTGAAAATGGTTCTACCGCCTGGGTACGAAACGATGACAATGCAGTTATAATGCTTTCACAACGACCCATAACTCAAATCGTAGCGAAGAACACAACTGGGTGTGGAGATGTTTATAATGCTGTTGTTTTGCATGGAATGATGCATCAAACAGATAAGGAAATAATATTAAGAAATGCAATCATAGAGGGAAGCAAGATTGCAGAAGGGGGTATACCATGGATTCGATAACATTACAGACTGCACAGAGCTATTTGGAATTCTGTCAAAGGATTCAACGATTAGAGGAACGAACGAAGTATCATGAGGATGTATTACTTCTTCCACAACATATAGGGCTTCAGTTATATAGTAGCCATAATGTTAGTACAGTCGGCATGGAAACAGCACTTGATAAAAAACAAAAAGACATACTTCGTATCATTGAGATTGAAGATGCCCTTAATGCTTCTTATCGTGAAACCAATGTAATATCTCCATCGGTTTATGTGCATTCGTTAGCCAATATTCCATATCATATTACAACACAAGGTTTTTTGATTAGTAAGTTATCTGAACCTACAATTGAATGGATAAAACGAGAACAAGAAATCAGAAAACAGGAATATCATCTGCATCCGATAGACGAGTTTTGGCTACCATTTAGTCGTCCGCTAGAATCGATTCATCCTGGTGATATAGTATGCATCTTTAACCGAAGAGTTGGAGGATGGGATGGTTCACCTGAATTACCTGTTATTGAATTGCTTGGTGCTGGTGGACATTTGCAGTCGGTATGGGACAATAATCAAAAAAGATTTATTTCTCGAACATTACAAGACAATTTGCGGAAAGAATTCAGTGAGGAAATAGGGCATATTATAAGTGATAATGATATCACTTTTGTCGGAGGATTTGAGAACGAAGCAACGCATGAGTTAGTTTTGTTTTCATGCATTTATGTGATAGACACAGAAATTCCTCAGATACAAAAATATGCGCTCCACAACATTCAAGAGGATACCAATGGAATTCATATAGGTACCTTTTTTGAGACTATGCGATATTATCAGAAGTATCCACAGCATTTTGCCGGTGGCATCCATGCCGCTCCGACCAATTTCCCTAATAACAATCAATTAATGAATAAAGTGAATGGCTATATTCATTCGATACAATGATTGAATGAAGTGAACAAAGCTCGTAATCTGAACTGTTTGGTTCGGTTACGGGCTTTTTCATAATTGCTTTTTTGTAAGCGTCAAATAGGCTCTTTCCAATGTTAGTTGCTTTTTGTGTATAAAAGCTCATGCATCAGGACTTTCGCCTTAAGCAGAGCAAAACTATTCCGTCCGTACATTATACGCTTAATGAGCTTGATTTTTGTTACGCTGCCCTCAGCAAGACCATTGTTGTAATCGAACATAATTGCATTTTTTACTGCGGATATATCATGTTTCAAACCGTCAACATATGACCTTAATTCGGGGATGGTATCCAAATGAGATACCTGTTCTATCCATTGTTCCAGATCTTCAGCTTTTTTAGAGAAGACAATTCGATGAAAGTCTTTTAAGATGTCATATAAAGCGGCGAGTTCCGGATACTGTTTTAGGAGAGCTTCATATTGATCCTGGGTAATAAGTTTTGCGTCTTCCAGTTTGCGATATACGAGTTGAGAAAGCGTAATCCGATGAATATAGTCTTTTCCGGCCTGTATACCTGATCTTTTAGCGTGCGCCCGTTCTTTTTGCATAAATACCCGTATTGCTGCAACAGAACCGATGTATCCTTTGGATTTGATGAACTCGTAGATTTCGGTATAAGTTAATCCATTGCAGCGCATAGATATGATATCCTGTTCAAATGGTGTCAATTTGCCGCAACGTTTTAAGTCATAATGGCCGTTGAGAGGCGAGAAATCTGGATTCAAGTAATTCTTGATGGTTTTAGGTGTATGATGCGTGGAACGTGCAATTTCTGCGACTGTCATTCCTTCATCAAATAATTGTCGGACATGTTGAATTTCGCTTTCTTTTCGTTTGATCGTTTCATTGTATTGCCTTTCACGTACAATATTCTTATCTTCCGGGATTTGATCTTCCGGAATCGAAAGATAATCTTCAACTGTTCTGACCCCTGCGTGAAGAAGATAGGCTATTTCTTGTACAGTAAGTCCTTCTTTTCGTTTCGAATGGGCATATCTGATTCTATGAGCGCGATTTGCAGTATCATAAAGAGCTTTCATCTGTTCAGAGTATTCTGTATGAGATTCAATTCCAACACGAGATGGAAATTTGTTTTTGATGTATCTCTCAACAACTTCGGCCAGATTTTTTAATAGATGAAAACGATCAGTCACCTGAACAGCGTCCGGATGTGCTTTTGCTGCTGCAGAAGCATATCCGGACGCGCCATCTCGTGAAATCATTGTTATATTCGGATATGTACTGAGCCATACACAAACTTCAATACTCTCCCTGGAAGGAATCATATCAATAATTCTGTGGGTATCCCAATCAACCATAACAGTGCCGTATGAATACCGTTTTTTTAATGCAAAGTCATCAATACAAACTCTGTACACCTTTGATTTATCTACGATCAGCGGTGTTTTTTTAAGCAGCGTACAAATAGAACTCTTCCCGATGATGATGTTTTCGTTTTTTAATAACCTGCTGGAACAGACAGAACTCATCTCAGAAGATGTTTTTAGTATTCTTTCAATCAGACGATTGGTCTTTTGTGCATTCGGATTTACAAACGGATGTCGTTCTGCAAAAGTACCATGACTGCACTCCGGATTCATGCATTTCATTTTACGTGTGGTCACTATAAGAATTGTCTTCCGGTCGGAGATAGGAAGATCCTGTATTTCTCGCGTATGATAAGAATGCACTCTACCAGTCATCGTTCCACAGTACGGGCAGCATAATTGTTCCTGAGTTGAAGCTATATAAAGAATGATTTCTGATTTGGAAATACGTGTATCACACAGTCTGTAGTTTTTATCCAATGAACTGATTACTGCATCCATTTAGCATCCCTCCAACAGTATTTGGCATCTATATTATACCACTTTTATGATTTAATGTTAACTAATATTGGAAAGAGCCTATTTGACGTTTACATAATAACACAAGCGGCTACGCGAGATTAAGGACGATTCTCTCATAGCCGCTTGGTTTGTTGTATTCATCTTTTCATGGTAGTAAATGGTGATGTCGTTTTTTCACATAGCATCAGTACATCGACAATCAGCCAGCCATCCTTTTCAAAAAAGTTGATAACTCCATCGTTCTGCGTTACAGTTTCTGTTACACTGAATAATCCTAGTCCATGATTTTGCTTATCTTTTTTTGATGTCTCAGGAAGCTTTCCATCTACAAGGACAGGCGCATGAATCCGATTCTGAACAGTGATATGCAGATAGTCGCCTTCAATTTCAACTGAAATACGGATTTCTTTTTCAGTTTCATTTCTCTCCGCTTCTATAGCGTTATCCATCAGATTTCCAAGAACCGTGTTCAAAGCAACGTCATCATACTCTGGCATACTATCAGGTAAATAACATTTCAGTGCGATACCTTCCTGATTACACACCATGCGCTTTAAATCTAGTATCGCGTTCAGCGTGTGATCGTTAGTATCTGTAATGTTAGGAATGTCCGGCAGTGAACCCGCAATTTTATCGATGTAGGATAGTGCTTTTTGAGAATCCCCACTGGAAATGTACTGTCTCACAGAAAGTAAATGATTGTTCAGATCATGTCTTAAGGAACGAACAGATTTACTCCACCGTAATGTTTCCTGTAGCTGCTTTTCCTCATCATTCAGCCGTGTTTGCAAGGCAATTTTATCCATTGCCGCCTGATTATGTGCTGAAAACTGAAGAAGAATATAGAATAAAAGTATGTCAATGATTGCAAGAGAAATCATCATAATGTTCGCATAGAACGATGGAATCAAATGCTCTAAAATCATTTTTTCTATTAGTGTGCCGACAATAATGGAAATCAACAGACTTACGATTAGCGCAATACTTTGTGTCAATTGCAAAGGCAGCTTTCTCTTTTTGATGAAAACTGATATAGGCAGTAAAAAGCTGGCGAAGGTTAGTTTTGAGAGAAAAAGCAAAAATATTCGTGCAGGATTGCGCATTAGGATAATATTTGAGTAATCTTCTTTCAGAATTGCTGATGAGGCAATCAGCATTGCTGTATTTGTGACAAAAAGAGAGCCGAAGCCGAGCAGAATCAGGACAAGCTGATGCCACCATTTGCCTTGCAGTACAAAACGGCAGAAGCCAAACAGAACAATGAAGTATAATACACTAAAAACTCCTTCTAATACAAAATGATAGTTCAGAACAGCGATATTTAGCAGCATTATGAAGAAAAAGCATACCGTTACAGCAATTCGGCTAAATAGAACAAAAGGTTTATAGGAGAGAGTATAAATCAGAAAAGCGAAAAGAAAGATACAGTCCATGACGGTTGCAGAGATTTCAGCTATTGTGTAAATCATAATAATACCTTCTTTCGGAATTTCAAATACGCTTCGCGTACTGCCTTGATCCGTCGTCTGCTAATCGGCAGTTCTTCCCCGTTCCGAAATGCGATATTTTCGGTTTTTAGCGATATATGTGCGAGATTCACGAGTATGCCTGTACTAATCAGTATAAAATCTTCAAATTCCGGAGCTTCTGAATACGAAGACAGCAAACTTCTGGTTGTAAGAGTCCTGTTGCTAAGTAAGTGAATGATGATGTTATGATGGGATGCTTCCATGTATGTGATTTCAGAAATTCGTATTGTTTCATCACATCCGCCTTCTGATAGAATGGTTTTAATTGTTATTAGATTGTCGCTTTTTTGTAATTCCGATAAAACCGTTGATAAAGCATAGGACAGTTCCTTTTCCATTGCCCGCTTTCGCACGAATCCCAATGCCTTATATCGGAATGCGTGGGTGATAAGATCGTCTCTGCCCGTAATGTATACAATCGGGATTGAATCACCGCAGTCTCGAAGATGCTGTGTTAAATCAAATCCGTTAATTCTCGGCATATCTATGTCTAAAAACAATGCGTCATATTTTTGCAAAGCATATTTGTCCAGGAAACTTTGTGCATCGGAAAAGCAATCACAATGTATCAAAGTATGGTTTGATAGCTTGCCAATCATTTCCGTTATCTGACATAGCATAGCATCTTCGTCATCAACAACTGCAAAGTGCATACCCTCACCCCCTTCATTTTCAATTATAGCAGAGACAAGATAGAAATGCAAGGGCATTCTGCAAATTATTCTAGGTATGTAGATGTTGAAATGTTGAAAACTTAACCATCTATGCCAAAAATCGACCATCTGTGCCAACCTCCTTGACATTCTTCAGACCTCATGCTATAATCAGGAAAAACAAACAAAAAGAGAGTTGATGCACATGATTATGGAGGCTGCATCCTGTATTGTGGATAGCTTGGTAAGAAACAAAAAAATTGAAATTGAGCAAGCATCCGTTTATCAGTACGGATATGAAATCTTGATTTCCTCCTGCATTACATGTGCAATTGCAGTCGGACTTGGATTCGCAATGAAGTGCCTTTTTGCTGCAATTCTCTATTTTGTCATGTTCGCACTGCTCCGTTCAATTTGTGGTGGCTATCATGCTAAAACATATCTAAAATGTAACACGATTTATGCATTTACAACATTCATTGTTTTATTTGCGTTCAAATATGTCCCGGACGACAAGGTGACAGCATACCAAGGGTCTGGCACCCATGTAGAATCTTTGCGAGATCATTGAAGAGCTGACTGGCAATCAAACCAAATGCCGGAAGTATGCCGTTTTGCAGATAATCCCCTAGTTTCGTTTTCAAACAATTAGATTGAACGCGAGCTGCGTATGGTGAAAATGAAAAACAAGATCGGCTGTTTTCGTTCTTCTGATGGGGCAAAGGATTTTCTGACTTTGAAATCATTTACTTCCACTACTGCAAAAGCTGGACAACCGTTTTTGCTTTACTTGATCTATTTTAGGGCAATTTCGCTTGTGGAACCGAATAGTTGCATTTATCTACTTATTTAAAAATCAAAAAAGCTTATAATTAAGAGGGAGTATAGATGGTACGTAAAGAGCTTTACAAAAAAATATTGGTGATTCTTTTGATTATATCTGTTTTAGCCTTTGGGATATTCTATTTTACAAACATTACAGTGAACCATCTAGATTATTCTGATGGAATCGAATTAACAAACAGTAATAATTCTATTAACGGAGATTTTTACTATAAAATAAACGATGTTCGTTTCTATGAATCAATCGCTCAGACCGGAATAGTATTTGATGAGATGAGTTATTGGTCAAATGATTTCTATAATGATTTTAACGATGATGTAGCTGACAGTATGAGAATATTATTGGTGGATGTTGAAGCCTCTAATATAAACGCAATATGTGATTTCAATAATGTTACAGAGAAAAATATATTTAGAGCTGATTTTTTGCAGATCGTAAAAGCCAATCAGAATCATTTTCTTACATCTTCTAGTTTCTCCCCGGCAGGATCACTTATTTATTTTTCTAAACATGATGAATGTATGATTCATCCTTTTGCATATAAATTAAATCAAGGAGAGAGCATAAGCTACACATTGGGTTATATTGTTTTTAAAGAAAATATAGATAGCCTGTTCCTAACAGATGGAATTACTTCTGATTCAACATTTGTTAGATTAAACCTTCATGAGGATTGAGAGTATGACTTACTTTAAGTTGGAATTCCGACGACTACTATTTAGCAAATCATTTATGATCGCAATTATTGTGTGCATATTTATTGTGGTTTTGGATGCAATACAAGATTATGTTCTTTTTAGAATTGGATATGACCATTTATCAGTTTTTGAAAAATGGATAGGAGTAAGGTACTTTTCATATGGTTCAATTGTTTGGAATTTTTTGTTCCCGATTATAGTTTCCATTCCGTATGCAACGTCACTTAGAAATGAGATGAAAACCCGTTATTCTTTGATGATTGTTACAGTAATAGGAAAACGCAAATATTTTTTTGTAAAATCCATGATAGCTTGTTTAAGCGGTTTTATTATCTCAGCTATTACTTTGATACTAGACTTTATGATTTTATCTTGTTATAATCCTGCATATTATCCTTTAATAGATTCAATGACCACCTCAATTCTACAGAACGATATGCTATCTTCCTATTTTTACTCTAGCCCCTTTTGTTATTGTGCCATTTGGTTTTGCATTATTTCTTTTTGGGCTGCTAATTTTTCCTTATTTACAATGGCGATTAGTTTAATTATCAAAAAAGAGACAATAGCTTTGATAACAAGTGAAATCATATTTATTATTCAGGCTATTGTTTCTGATTTTGCTCCAATTAAAATAAATACACTAACCATTGAAACAAGCTGGATGGGCTTATTATATGCTGATAGTCTTGCGTTAAGTCCTTGGTATACAATATTTTTAAACCAAATTATACTGCTGGTATTTAGCACTATTATTATTTGTAAAGTGGAGCGTAATTGGGACTATGTTTAAACAAGTAAAAATAGATATTAAAGTCGGCATCGTTTCAAATAAATGGTTCATAATAGTACCAATCTGGTTTGCTTTTCATACTATATATTTACTTAATACATTAAATGCATATACTATTGATTTTGCACCCACAACTTTTGATTTTCTGCTTTTATATTTTAAAGGTGCGGATCCGATCTTGAGTCTAATTATGATGAATGAACCAATTCAATTTCCTTTATTATGGATTACGAACTATATCATTCTTCTGTGTTGCACTGTGCATTATCCCTCAAGAGATCTTTATGGCTTTGGCATACAAATTATTGCACGATTGAAAAAATGTAAAACTTGGTGGTTTTCAAAATGCATTTGGTGCGCAATATGTTGTGTTATTTATTTCGTAATATGTTTGTTGGTAGCTTATTTATCATCATTGTATTTTGGAAATGCTACTGATCATGTTAGCAATACAATGCCTTTGATTGAAAAATTATCACAGGAAGTTAATGCCTATACATTTAAATTATATGACCAAGTAGAATTATCCAATTCAAGTCTTATCCTATACGAATTCGTATTACCTTTTCTCGTAGGGTGGGGGTTATGTCAACTTCAAATGACATTATCATTATTCATGAAACCAGTTTTGAGTTTTACTTGCGTTTGTATGTTACTATTGTTGTCAACCTATACGCACAAATACTTTTTGATCAACTTTCCTTGTTTTGGCATGTCTTTACATAATCCCAATATTATGGTTGATGGATACACTACTATTGTCGGAATTTCATCATGTTTGTTAATAATTTTTGCCTCCATAATTATAGGAAAAGCTAGATTGGAACACTTTGATTTTATCCCATGATCCATCGAAAAGGATTCATTGCTTAACAATCATGAGGAGTGCTCAAGAGTATAACTATCAGTTTCAGCACAAGGTGATTGGTCTTTAATTTATTAATAATATTATTTATTACTTATGAAAGGAGAAGTATGATTTAAATAATAAATCATACAAGATAGTATGGAGGTTCAAACTATAGAAATAACAAAAGTACTAAAAAAACATACTATTTTTGAAAATGTAAGTTTATCCTTATATAGCGGTAATATTTATGGAATACATGGACATAATGGTTGCGGTAAAACTATGCTCATGCGTGCAATTGCTGGTTTACTCAATTTAACATCTGGGATTATAACAATCGATGGTCAGCAATTAAAAAAAGATTTCGACTTCCCGTCTAGCATGGGATTTTTATTAGAAAATCCAGCGTTTTTAGATGATTATTCTGGGTTCGAAAACCTTCATTTTCTTGCAACAATAAATAAAAAAGTTTCAAACAAGAGAATTGAGGAAACTTTGGAAAGAGTTGGACTAAACCCAGCGGAAAAGAAACTTTATAAGAAATATTCTCTTGGAATGAAACAAAAGCTAGGAATTGCAGCTGCAATAATGGAGTATCCAGATCTTATTCTTTTAGACGAGCCTACAAACGCTCTTGATTCAAGCGGTGTTTCAAACTTAATCAAGATACTGGATCATGAAAAGAAAAGAGGCGCACTTATTATTATAGCTTCTCATGATCAATATTTCTTAAACAAGTGCTCAGATTCAGTGATAGAAATGGAGAATGGACGAGTGTTGACTGATGGTTCTGGTGATGCTACGAATTAAACGATATGCGAAAGGATATAAAGAGCTATGCTTAGATTAAATAAACATAATTTAATTGCAGCTTTATGTTTGGGCTTATTTGTGCTATGGGGGGGGAACTATTATTTTATCAATAACGGAAAGTGTGTTCAGGATATGCATCCAGTAATTGAATATTTACCTAGGCAAATGGTTGAATATAGCGAAAACATAACATTTGGTAAGGATGATAGATCGATTGGGTATGCAATATCTGTTGAAAATAGCCATCTATATAATTGTGATGAATATTTAGAACTCATAAATAAGGATATGGCTGATTTTAGCATTGAAATGCCTGAGAAGATTATGGTTATTGAAATTAAGATTACAAATTTATCAAATTATGATAGCAATGATGGCGTGGATTTTTATCCAATTTGGCTAATAGGAGACAATTGGTATCAAACATTTAGTCGGGAGTTTACAAGTTATTCTAATGAGATTTTTGAAGATAATCCTGCCAATGCTTTTGGTTTACAGGTTTCTCAAGGACACAATTATAATATAAAAATAGTATACGCACTTTATAAACACATGTTTTCCGAATATAATTGGCAAAGTTTAGAACATGAATCTTCATGGCTTGTGATAACAAGGAGACCTGTAAGGCAAATTATTAAAATATGTTGAATGTATTATGTAAGATAGAATTTAGGTGTTAGCTCCTACCTGTTTTGTCAGTAGCGCAGACTCAGCATGGTGAACATATACTAAGTCGATGTTGCACATAACGAACCATCTCTTTTGGGTGCATCTTCAAACGATAGCTGTTCTAATCATTTGATACTGCAAGTTTTAGCAATGTAGGCTGCGCCGCTGAAATCTTCTCCCCTCAATAACCATTATAACAAATTCTAAGGTCAACTACCGATTTTATCGCAATTCTGCGTTTTTTCGGCAGTTTACCATTTATTTGTTTGTATTCTATCCGTAGTGAAAGCATCGCCCTTTGAGTCCAGCGTGTAGATGTTTTCCTTCTCGAAATAGACCTCCACGCCTTTTTCCTTCAGCTTTCTAACGGTCGTCAGGCTGTCCACAGTGTTTCTTGCGAAACGGCTAACTGATTTTGTGACGATCAAATCTATCTTCCCGTCAAGAGCATCCGCGATCATTCGATTAAAACCGTCCCTGTGCTTCGTATTGGTCGCCGAGATGGCTTTTAATTATCCTGTGCAACACTAAGCACTGATAATGATTTTGAAAAGAAGGAAGATGTAGGCATGAAAGTTATCAAGAAGAATAATGTGAAAAAGGCTCTCAAAGAATTGAAGACCAGAGCACTTGCATGTGAGCCGCATTCCATGTGCCCGAAGTGCCTTAAAGGTAAGGGCTAAGAAGGAAGGCACTGTTGTGATAGAACTGCAGTGCCTTTAACATTGATATAGAATCTAACTGAATCAAGAACAATTTGTTCATAATTTTATAAAGCATGAGAGTGTGGTAATAAGAGAGAGACTCACTCCAACTTTTTGCACCCTCACCGCTTATCAATAAGAAACGATAGCTTTTACCCCAACAAAAAATGCACCCTCCGAAATAACAGAGGGTGCATTGTATCAAAATTGGAGTCTTTAGCCAACACTGTTATACAAAATAGATGACAGACAGAAAAAGCCCGATTATTCGGGCTTTTTCGCATGTTAAGTGCCGAATTTTTTTATATGAAAACCGTAGATGACATTTTGCCTTTTCAGCCTCAAAAGAGGACTTGAACGGGCGTTTTTTCATTTTCAAGAGATTTGTGAGCAGATTTGGAGAGAAGTTTCCGAATACTGCTCTTTTTTATTGCGAAAAACTTTCACAAAGTTTCCGACGGTTTCTTGTTCGTTATGCCGAACCCGTTGAGAGTCACCTCTCTCGATTGGTTCGGCATTTTTTGTTTCCCCTATACATTATAAAGGAAAGAGAGATGATGCCTATGAAGAAAATCACATTTAACGCTCCACTTAATCACAAGGCTTACAGCTACGAGCCGATGCAGATTGAAGTGGAGAAAATCATCCCCCTCTACGATAAGAGGTTCGAGCAGATGAGAGATCATCCCCTTGAGGATGCTCCCGAAATCATCGAGAACAGAGATTTGATGCATATGGAAGGCAACACTGCCCACTGCATTCTCTTCCTCGATGCCAACGGCAATGACGGAATTCTCGTTGAAGCCGAGGGTGCTGATTACGCTCGGAAGTCGGAATTCATCTCCAATGCAAGGGCAATCATTGAGCAGAGTGAGCTCACACACGGAGAGCGTCAGCTCCATGCAGAACTGAAAGCTATGGCTGACCGAATCGCAGAGCTTGCCCATACAGGTCAGAAGCACTTCACCTTTGAGGAAATGCTCGGTGACGGCAATTTGAAAACCATGATGATTCAGGCGGTGGCTGAAATGCTTGACAGACGAGATGATCTCGCAGAGGTTCAAGAGTATGACCTCGGAATTACAGGTCAGGCAGATTTCACGGTAACCGCCAAGCCCACACAGGAAATGAAGCTCTATTGTCCCCTTGAGATTCAGGCAGAGCCGCAAATCTATGAAACGGATTGGGATGCACCATATGAAGATGTCCTTGAAGTTATCCCGTCAAGCTGTGCTTGTGGCTGTGAGGATGAAATCAATGCTGCCATTGAGAAATACTCCGAGCCAGAGGAAAAGCATCGTGGACTGATGGTATATTATGATGCAAACTCACCTGTCAATGAAAAGGTTGTATCTGCATTCCCGTCAGTAGAGGTCAGAAACGGAGAGCTTACAGGAGTTCTCACCTGCCAGATTACAGAACCGCTTACAGACAGCGAAATGACTGAATTTCAGGATTGGTGGACTGGACAAGCATCAGACGGGTTTGGCGAGTCAATAGAACAGAAAGAAATCAAGACAGACGCATTTGGTACAATTTACGTCAGCTTCTGGAACTCTTCCGACAGCTGGCAGATTGAGGTTGAGATGATGGACGAAAGCGAAGATATCGAGGAAGAAGAAAGCCTTGATATGACGATGTAAAGGAGCGTTTATATGAATCAGTTTCCAAGTCAGAAAGAAGTAGAAAGAATCAAGAAGATGTATCCGAAGGGTACAAGAATTCAGATTGAGAGGATGGATGATCCCTATCATCCTATCGAACCCGGAACCAAAGGCACGGTTGACCATGTGGATGACGCAGGAACCTTGCATTGTATTTTTGACAATGGTCGCTCTCTCGGAGTGATTCCGGGAGAGGACTGCTTCCACAAAATCGGTATGGAATCAGAGCCTACCGAGGATGAGGATATGGAAGAAACCGAAGAAACGGAAGATGTAGATATGTCTATGTGATACAAGCCCGATTTTTTCGGGCTTACATATTGAAAAAACATGAAAAATGTGGTATAATAAGATGAAAGTTGAGAGTTGGAAAATTAGAGTTTTGTATTCAAAATTTCACTTTATAAAACAGAGGTGCAGTTCGTGGAAAAATGGAGAGAACAATTAAAATCTAAGCCGCTACACTATTGGAGTAGAGTGGAAATCGAAGAAATTGTAAAAGAAAAGCAGATTGACAGAGAGCGCTTTTACGAATACTCAAAAAGCAAATACAATCAAATTGTAAGAAAGTTTTATTATTCATTTATGGATTACAAGAATTATCCTAAAGTCCATTTACATTATGCGTGGTTGCATTTAAGAAATGAAATTAAAGTATTGTACAACGAGTATATCCATTCGGATTTTGAGAAATCCTTGTATAAAATAAAAGAAAAGCTATCTTACAATTGGAATAACAAACTGTTTCTGATATTATCTGATGGTTGGGTTTATGAGGGATTTATAGATGAAATCCTTTCCGTACTTGCAGAAACAGATGGTATTATTGATGAGTTTTATATTGTAACTCCTGAATACGATAAATTAGTGGTGTACTCTGATGATAGTGATACTATTCAGATTCTTGAAAAATAAGAAGTTATCGACAATTCCCAGTATGAAAAGCAGCTCAAGCACAACTGAATACCCTATACATAGCCGTTTGTGACTAACAATCACAGACGGCTTTTCTTATATCCGAAAACAAGAAAGGAGTGGTCAGATGATCCGAGTATTCGACGCTTTTTCGGGCATCGGGGGTTTCCGTAGTGCCTTTGAAAGAGTCGGAGGTTTCAAAACGGTGGGCTGGTGCGAGATTGACCGATTCGCCCAGAAATCCTACCGAGCGCTTTTCGACACAGGGGGTGAACAGTTTTATGAGAATATCAGAGATATTGACACAGCAGGACTTGCAGATTTTGATCTCCTCGTTGGAGGATTTCCGTGTCAGCGTGTGACTTGTTCCTGACTGAAAAGGTCAGGCATTAATAAAATAATGAACTGATAATTCAAAAAGTGGAATGAAAGGGTAACGCCTCGAAACGCTCTCCCTAATACTCCGATTGGCAGTTATATGTCAAAAGCTCGGTGAAGTCGATGGAAGTCTGCCGTAACAGCAATAAAGCTGTCGAAACCGGAACAGAGGTGTTCTGTGCAGATGACACATCGGGGGTCTTGGTAATGAAAATTACAGAAAAATATCTATGGTGAGAATGTCCAATCAGAGGACTGACGAACTTGCGAATGTACGGGTCTATAAGGGGACGAATTCGAAAGGATTCGGTGTCTGGAAAGGCAGTCAGTGTGGTTTAGTAAAAATGTTGGCTCTGAAAAACCATAATGCATTATAGGTGCATTTAAGCTGACAGGCTCAAAGTAAGCACCTAAGGATATATGTATAGATAGAATTATTGGAACAAGGAAAGGTATTCTGCGGTTAATTACCGTACGGATATGAGAAGAAAGATCACAGGCTTGTGATTGATGAAACGGCAGCAGAGGTTGTGCGGTATATATTCAAATTAAGATTGGAGGGTAAAAGCTGCTGCAGAATCGCCACGATACTGAATGAACAGCAGATTGTTCCGCCGAGGGATTACTATTATCAGAAACGGAACAAGCCAAATCCGAGAAATGTTCATCACAGGTGGACGGATGGCTCTGTCAGTCAGATGCTAAAGAATGAAGTATATATCGGGAACACCGTGCAGTACAAGACAGAAGCTCCCTCCTACAAATGCCGAAAGCAGATGCCGCAGAAGCCTGAGCAATGGATACGCTGTAATAACACGCACGAGCCAATTATCAGCAGAGAGGATTGGGTTGCGGTACAGTCTTTATGGAATCAACCAACAGCAAGAAAGAAACCCGTATACAACCCTCTGTTCACAGGCTTACTGCGATGTGCAGACTGTGGAGCACATATGAACTTTAAGCCTGACATGAACAGACGCAAGGACGGCACGAATCTGCAGCACCACGCATATACCTGCGGAACGTACAAGCACGGTGGTTAAGGAGCCTGTACCTCCCACTGGATTATGGAGAATGCACTCGTAGAACTGGTGCGTAACGATTTGGAACAGTATGTGCAGGGGTTAGAACTAAGCGAAGAACAGCTTCAAAATTTATTGATGGAGCAGTACAGCAGAGATACGAAATCCGACAGAACTGCAACAGAAAAGGAACTGCATTCCGCAAAAACACGTATTGCAGAGCTTGAAATGCTGCAGAGCAAGCTGTATGAGGAACTGCTCCTCGGACAGCTTCCGAGAGAAACGCTGATTGAGATGTCACAGAAGTACAGGACGGAGAAAACTGCGTTGGAACAGAAATCACAAGAGCTACAATCAGAGCTTGATAAATTGACTGCGAAAGCTGAAGATATCCGGAACTGGCTGTGTGTGGTGCGTGAGTATATGTCGGGGACTGTGCTTGACAGAGAACTGCTGCACAGGCTTATCAAGGTGATTCGGGTTGGGGAAACGACTGTTGTGGATGGACAAAAGCAGAGAGAGGTTGAGATTATTTATAGATTTTAGAAAAAAGGACTTTACTTTGTCGCTGACAAATATTAAATATTCAGCGGCAAGGTAATGTCGGCGGTGCGTAACGAAATGGAGTATATGGATAAATAAAAACAACTGTAATGGAACAGCACCTTTCAGGCATTTACGACACGGTAGATGTCTTTATTTTTTGACCGACCATATAATACAACACCGTGGAACGTCGTAAACATCTAAACACAAGCCCGGTTTTCGGGCTTTACATAGCTACGATATTTGTAGGATTACAATAGATGTGAGACAATTTACAAAAAAAGGTAGCGGAGCAGCATAAACCTGTGTTACAGTTAAGTTGCGAAAGATAAAAGCAACAGGAGGTCAAGCTGATCCGCTATGAATACTATAACACAGATTACCA
>JAZNTW010000012.1:0-4641 GCA_045591925.1 Oscillospiraceae bacterium | reverse complement strand
AAGCCGGCGCTGTCATGCACAAGCCATTCCACGCAATACCCCAGCTCTGAAAGCGTTTCAAGGATGACTTTGAAAGTCTGCCCTTTTTCAATACCCAGCAGTCCGGGTACGTTTTCAAAGATAAAATAGCGAGGCCGCTTGGCTTCAAGGATTCGGGCAAGCTCAAAGAACAAATCGCCTCGTTCATCGGCTGTGCCAAGCCTTTTGCCTGCAACTGAGAACGGCTGGCACGGAAATCCTCCGATGAGGAGATCAAAGTCTGCAAGTCCTGCTGTGTCAATATCTCTGCTATTCTCATAAAACTCTTCACCTCCCGTGTCAAAAAGCGCTCGGTAGGATTTCTGTGCGAATCGGTCAATCTCGCACCAGCCCACCGTTTTAAATCCTCCGACTCTTTCAAAGGCACTTCGGAACCCTCCGATGCCCGAAAAAGCGTCGAATACTCGGATCATCTGACCACTCCTTTCTTGTTTTCGGGTATAGAAAAAGCCGTCTGTGATTGTTAGTCACAAACGGCTATGTAATCATATTCAGTTCGATATATTGAAATTTGTATTAATTATGTCCACAACGATGTAATAAACATCGGCGAAGCATCTTTGCTTTTTTCAAAGCCACACGCTTCGTAAAAATGCAGTTCATCATCATAAGCGACGACTACAATACGCATATATTCTTTATACTTTTCTTTCACCATATTTACAAGAGTTCTTCCAATCGTTTTACCGTGATAATCGGGATCGACGAGAAGATAGTGAACATAAGCGTTCATAATGCCATCATCCATGACACAAATCATTCCGACCAGTTTACCTTGATCCCAAGCAGAATATACAGTTTCGTAATTCTTCATTGCGACCACCAGCTTATTGGGAAAGTGTCCCGACGACCATTCAACAGATAAAAACAGTCTTTCCAATTGTTCTTGTTCAAAATCGTGAATGTCTTTATATTCAATATTCATATTTCACCTCGTCAAATTCTTATTTGTACGCCTGTTTGCGTTTCAATAATTATACCACATTTCCCACCATTTTTCAATACAAAATAAAACAGAACCCTCGGTTCAACCGAAGGTTCTATGTATCTACGTTTCATTCTCCAAGCAGTGCCGCCACGATCCTTGCACCAAGCCGCAGACCTGCACGGTTGGCTTCATATCTCGAGCTGATTTAAATTAAAAACGCCCGTTTAAATCTCAAAATGATCACAAAAGAAAATCAGATTTTCACCATCTTCATCAACATAACAACACCCATTAGTTCTCCATACCACAGGGGAACGATTTTTCAGTGAATTGCCTGTCCTGCATGACTGTCTGGTAAAAACGGTATCCGCCGGAGAAATTATAAGCCTTAAAACCGTTGTGATTCAGAATGCAGACGGCAATATAGCTGCGCAGTCCGCTCTGGCACATAACATAGACCGGCTTTTTCGGATCAAGTTCATACAGACGCACTCTCAGATCATCCACGGGAATATTGATGAATCCATCAGCATGCCCCATTGCATACTCCCTTGGCGTTCTTGTATCAAGCAGGATCGCTCTTCCGTCACGTGGGAGCCTTTCCACATCCTCACAGTGAAATTGCTCAATCCTATTTGCCAGAATGTTGTCTATAATGTAGCCAGCCATATTGACCGGATCCTTGGCGGACGCATAGGGCGGTGCATAGGCAAGATCAAGGTTTTGAAGCTCATCCGCCGTAAGTCCGGCATAAATCGCTGCTGCCAGCACATCAATGCGCTTATCGACAGCATCAAAACCAATGATCTGTGCACCGAGGAGCCGATGTGTATTCTTCTCCCATAGCACCTTCATTGTCATGACAGATGCATCCGGATAATAGGATGCGTGCGAAAGAGGTGAAAGCACGATCTTATCATACGCAATTCCCAGTGCGGCTGCAGTCTTTTCGTTAATACCCGTTATCGCTGCTGTCATGGCAAACAGCTTGATGATGGTAGAACCCAGTGCGCCTCTATATGCCGTGTTTATTCCACAAATATTGTCTGCCGCAATCCGCCCCTGCTTATTCGCAGGACCTGCCAGCGGCACCAGTGCTTGGGCATCTGTTACCCTATGGTGGATCTCAACAGCGTCACCGACTGCGTAGATGTCCGGATCCGATGTCCGCATATGCTCATCCACCGCAATGCTCCCTCTCTGCCCAAGCCGCAGGCCTGCGTTTCCGGCAAGTGATGTATCCGGCACCACACCGAGTGCAAGAATCACCAGATCTGAGCGCAGTGCGCTGTCATTTTCAATGTCTGTGATGATACCGTCGGAATCGCTGCGGAATCCCGTTACACTTCTGGTAAGTTTGAGGGAAACGCCGCTTTGCCGCAGTTTTGCATGGATGAAGGCAGCCATATCCGCATCAAACGGCTGCAATACTTGCGTACTGCGCTCCACGATCGTCACTCGAATCCCCCTGTGTGTAAGATTCTCCGCCATTTCCAGCCCAATGAACCCGCCGCCAATAATCACAGCAGTTTTCGGCTCCTTCTCACGGATAAAGGTATCAAGCCGGTATGTGTCCTCCACTGTCCGCATGGTAAAGATCCGCTCACTGCCGATTCTGCATAAGTCGGGGACAAACGGCTTTGCACCCGTTGCAATAATGAGCTTGTCATACGGCTCATCAAAGCTCTCACCCGTTACAAGATTTCTGACAGTAACACTTTTCTGCGAATTGTTGATCGAGATGACCTCATGATGTACCCTTGCGTCGATCCGGAAACGTCTCGCAAAGCTTTCCGGTGTCTGGATTGTAAGTGCATGCCGATCTTCGATCACACCGCCGATATAATAGGGCAATCCGCAGTTTGCGTAGGAAATATAGCCGCTCTTTTCAAATATGATAATTTCTGCCGTTTCGTCAAGACGGCGTAGTCTTGCGGCAGCGGAAGCACCACCTGCAACGCCGCCGATGATCACAACTTTCATAGTATACCTCCAAAAAATCCCTGCGAGCCATTACATCGCAGGGATTCTCGATCAATAATTTTCAGCGTGAACCTCAAAATAGCTCTGGGGGTGTGCGCAGGTCGGGCAGATATCGGGGGCGTTCGTACCCACAACGATATGACCGCAGTTGCGGCATTCCCACACCTTGACCTCGCTCTTTTCAAACACCTGTGCTGTTTCTACGTTCTTCAGCAGAGCGCGGTAACGCTCCTCGTGATGCTTCTCTATTGCGGCAACCAGACGGAACTTCTCAGCCAGCTCGTGGAAACCCTCCTCGTCAGCGGTCTTAGCAAATTCATCGTACATGTCCGTCCATTCGTAGTTCTCGCCGTCAGCTGCAGCTGCAAGATTCTGCGCAGTATCACCGATACCATTCAGTTCCTTAAACCACATCTTAGCGTGTTCCTTCTCGTTATCAGCAGTCTTCAGGAAGAGCGCAGCAATCTGCTCAAAGCCTTCCTTCTTTGCCTTGGACGCAAAATAGGTGTACTTGTTTCTTGCCTGGGATTCGCCTGCAAATGCTGCTTCCAGATTCTTTTCGGTCTGTGTGCCAGCATACTTATTCTTTGCGTTTTCTTCCACAAGCTCGACCTCGTCTCCGCTCACGCCGCATACGGGACAGACTGCCTCCGCACCGTCCTCAACTTCAAATACTGCGCCGCACAGCAAACATTTGTACTTTTTCATGTGTAACATTCCTTTTAAAAAATAATTTGTGATTCAAACTTTATGCTTTCCAGAGACCATGAAGATTGCAGTAAGCATAGACAGCTTCCACTTCGTCGCCGTCGCAGAGTGCAAAGCAGATCTCCGGCTGATCACCGGGCTTGAGCGCCTTTCGCTGATTTCCCTGATTTGTCTGGATGGAGACCCATTCAATGAAATGCTCAGGTGTCATAGGATGCTCGACCTCGCCCACCTTTACATGCACGATGTTGTTCTCCACCGTGTACACGGGCACATGCTTTTCAACGGCTGCATCCGTTGTTCCGGGAATGATCTCGGTCATCTTCTGCCCGCAGCACATCACCGGCACACCGCTCTCTTTCACAAGAGCGACCATCTTTCCGCAGTGCTCACAAATATAGAATTTCTGTTCCATAGCAATTCCTCCTAATTCGTGACATTCATGTAAGCCGCAGGGTGTGATCAACCCATTCACAGCTTGAGTTAATTATAACATTTTTTAGTGAAAATGTCAATCCTTATAGTGAATCCAAACGAAATCAAACGATGTCACCGGATATTCTGTAAAAAGTGTAGTAAGTGGGCGTTTGACGTTCGAAGTTCATGTTTATAGCAACTTAAAGGCACTTCTTTCAAATTCCAATAGTCCCTCATCCCGCATTTTACAAAGCTCATTGGACATGGCACTTCTGTCCACAGAAAGAAAATCCGCAAGCTGCTGGCGGTTAAATGGTATGGAAAATTCACTGCTGTTCTGACGTTTAGCTTCTTCAGAAAGATAGGCAATCAGCTTTTCTCTTGTGGTGCGTCTGGACATATAGCCGAGCTTCTGTACAAGCTTTCGGTTCTTTTCGGAAATGGCAAAAAACAGATTCTGCACAACCATTGAATGAAATCGGCACGCCGAAGAACAAACAGTGATGATCCGCTTTACATCAAAGAAGATCACCGTGCAATCTTCCACTGCCAGTACATCATTCAGA
>JAZNTW010000011.1:0-6918 GCA_045591925.1 Oscillospiraceae bacterium | reverse complement strand
TATAACATAAATGATTCCATACAGCAATAGTTTTTTTAAAATTTACATTGCAAAATGATTATAATCTGCAATTTTGCGACAGCTGCGAAGGCTGACCGATACAGCAGGCTATCAAACAGGCAGATACTTCGTATATCGTATCTGCCGGCATAAAACATAGAAAACAAAAAAAGCATTCCGAAATCTCAGATTTCAGAATGCTCTCAGAGCGGAAAGAGAGGGATTCGAAAGTTCTCTAGAACACTGTAAAATTATCGTAGATTCGTATCTTTTATAGTGCTAATTTCAAAGCGTGTGCGATTACGTGTGCAGTACAAACAAATTTACGGATGGCATTATCTCAAAGGACAGTCTGATTTATATACTTTATTAGCTAAGTTAGCATATCCATTTTTTCGTAGATATTCTTGCAGTGTATATACATTTTGCTGAGATTTGGGTCCAATTGAAATACCATTAAACAAGTCATCAATTTTAATTTTTTGAATACGACATATTGTATCAAGCTGAATCTTTGCGTATTTTTTAACAATTCCTCCGCGAACCTCATATTCATACTTGATAAGTGGCTCCGAAGAAGTTGATTGGTGCGCTTCATACATTGGTGATATGCTTGCTCGTATTTCCTGTTCCATTCTAAAACTCGGGTGCTTATGCCCAGATGCAGTGGAAAAGATATTTTCTATTATACTATTTTCACTATTGAATCCGTTTGTAAATTGATTCAATTCCAGATATTTCTGTATTATGGAGCAAAAATCATGTTGATTAATATCATATTCGTAATATATCCAAGAAAAGGTGGCATAGCCATTAAATAGTCTAAGGAGTTTGCTGAAATTTCGTGTGTTGAATTCCAAACATAGTCCTCTTGCATTATCGGCATATCGTTCCCACTGTGCGACATCATCTTTCTGGCTTGAAAATGATATAATATATGGATAATGGTTATCTATTTGAGAATATATCTTCTGAAAAAAAGTGTGATATTGCTTAAGATACTCAGATTGCGCATTCGCTATGCAGCTCTCTCTTAGTCTGTCGATAAAATCTGTAAGCTCTTTAGTATCGTTCATAAGTGATGCTTCGCCAAACCATATTTCTTTCTTTCCCATTATCATCCCAATTAAAGCAGGCAACGAAGTATAGTGATATAATGTATCAGAAAACATTTGAACCTTTTTATCTAGGTCATCATTACAAATTCTCTCTTCAATAGTTTTATAATCCATGCTCTTCCTCCATGTACTTAACGCCATACTATAGGAGTATTTTTAATCGCAGTATATCAGCTCATTTTAGTAGTAATTACTTCACCTTGATAGTCATTACAAATCCATTCCCAGCGAGTCACTCGTTTTGTAAGCAATAGATTGTTAATAGGATCAGGAACAAAACAAATTGAAATCGTATCTTCGGTTTGATAAGCGATAGCCAAGTAATAATCTTTTCTGTAGTGCATTCCTGTTGAATACTCGTTATTTGTTATAGAAATCATTTCTCCCAGGCTCTCAACGCTTTTGACTTCATAATAGCGTTTTTTTCCATTTTTCAGCAATACTTCAAGATCATAACCAAGATTTTGAAGGGATACATCGGTCACAGATACAACATCGTCCATCAGTTCCAGAACAGCCGCAACATTCTTTTCGACACTTCGCCATTTCTTAATCACATTGGTTTTAGTGAATGAAGCTGTTTCAGTCTGAATAGAAGCACTTGAGAAAGAGTGAACATAAGTTGCTTCTCCTTTTTGATTCAGAGCCAACTGCTCTGGCTTCAGTCCAATAACTTTCATAAATGATATATAATCAGATGAAGATGTAAGAGAATCGACTATGGTGCCTTCAAAATTTGAAGTTACGACAGATAGCGCACTAGCTTCGCAGATTGGCAATACGCCCTCTGTAAAACTAATGAGTTTGGCGATTCTGATTTTTTCTTTTAAATTAGGTGACATACCCAGTCGCGTTTGATTGATTGCTCTTAAAATGATATACTCTCGTGTGGTTTCCGAACACTCAAGTTCATTCATAGCAATAAGGCAATCATCTAATGCGATATCTTTTATACCACATAATTTCAAAAGATCAAGAAGCCCTGGAATTGATCTTTCCAGTCGTATACTAATTCCAGTTAGTTTCCTATATTTTACTATGTTATTGAAATCATCCTCTGACATTTCGGATGGTTGCAGTACAAGACCGGTCTCGCCGTATTTTTCCGTTATCAGTTTATTGATGATAGAATGAAGCTCTGAAACAAAGATGTCATTTACACTTTCACCACGGATATGTGCAAGCGGATCTCTTTTTGCAGTACATAAAATATGAGCAACGCCATATTCGTCTGATTCTTCTTCCAGAATGCAGCTAATAAGCCTTCCGATAATAGAAGCGCATAGAGATGCTGCATGTTTTGTATCGTCATCAATGACTACCTTTTTTCGAGAAGGATCTGTGGAGAAGTCTCCGTTAATTTTTATACGGATGCTTAGGCTATCTTCTGTAGGCATAAATGAATGGACGACTGCCTCTGTAGAATCCGCATCAATTATTTTGACACCATCATATTTAAACGCAACTGCGCATTTTTCATCGTCAGGCTGCGCAATCGTAACTAGCCATTGTGCAAGTTGACCATCCTCTTCTGTAGTTACCAGCCAGAATTGATCTGAGATTCTTTTCCTATAGGTGTAGAACTCTTTTGGGGTTGACAGATTCATGATAATATTGGAAACTGATTGAAGAAAAAGCATTGAATGTATGTCGAAATTACGAATTTCGTCCAAAAGAGAGTGGCTCTTGACTTCAAAAATAAATACTGTTGTGTACCCTTGTTCTTGCAAATCGGTTACTTTTGACAAGTGCTTATGTCCCGTAAACTCGTGCGGAATACGAATCATAGGTACATCATTTGCATCGGGAACAATCGTTCTTGTGAGTTCTCTTGAAAAAGTGGTACGAATCTCGCCGCTTATAAGATGAACACACTCTGCGTAATTTACGACAGACTTAAATCCAATTCCACGGAAGCCAATCGTCGAACCCTTCCGGTGTTTCGTTGAGGCACCGCTTCTGCATAGTGCAAGGATATCGTTATCATTAAATGGTCTGCCGTCATTAGCTACAATATATGTCTTTTCATCAACTGGCATGATAAGAAATCGAGTTGAACCTGCATCGTCTGCATTTTGTAGCAATTCAATTAATGATCTCCCTGTATAGCTTTCAGAAATATACTTTTCCATGTTGGCAAGATCATTAAATAGTAAAGGTGAGCAAAGGGCTTCAAATAGAAATTGTTTTTGGATAGTCTTAATAATATCGACAACCATTATTATCTCCTTGTCACAAAAAGCCTACCTTTTACTGCTTTTTCAAGTACATGGGAATTGTCATAGCAATTAATTGTAATCGTATCATATCCAGAAAATTTATCCTTATTCATCACAATATAATTTGTCATATATAAGTCATCATCTTCATCATAAAGGTTAATCTTTATTTGTAGATCCGATGGAATCTCTGAACCACTAATCGTAGCTATTTCGATATTTACTCTCAAATCAGCGTCGTTCTCTTCATAGGGTTTACATCCTAAAGAAATAACTTGCAAATTGTTTGCCGCAAATGTGCTCTCTATTATTTCAATATGCTTCTTTAATTCTTTTGCCAAAGGGGTATAGTCAATTTTCTTATTTGCCATGCCTTCCGCCTCCAAATAGTTCTTATTATTCATGCGATCATAAGATCAAATATAATTATACCACATTTCCTCAAATAATTCAAGTGTGGACCTGAATATTTGTCAATAATGATGGCAGGCGTGTAGGCGAATGCTCCGATTTAGCATGAAGAGATTATATTACTGCTTGTAGGTTATAATGCTTACCTACCGAAATGCCATCTGACGCGCTGGCACAGTCAGTCAGTCGCGTAATTAGCATACATATAGATTTCAGCGGCATTACTGTCATATGTCCACATAATCCTGAAAGGGTATGGCGTTGGCGAATAGTCAAACTCCAATCACAATAAAACAGATGCATTTTAAGTAATAATGAACGATTCTGCCCGGCATTACGCCGGGCACTTCGTTTTTACAGTATTTTCAAAAGAATGAGGGGTTAAGTCCTTACCAGTTTTTCCGTTGCTCAAATACAAGCTTATATGACTGGCCGGTGAATTGCTTCACATGCGCAGCAAATGCGTGCATTTCAGCCGGTCCGCTGTGAAAGAGCCTGCCGTTCTTCGCATTCACAGTATTCAGCATAATATGCAAATGGTAATGCGAGGAATCCTGATCTGCCGGATGCACAGACCAGATCAGTTGGTAGTAGTTCTTGAAATACGCAGCAATCGCAGGCGCTTTTTTTATCGCAAACTCTGCATTATCCGTCTGTTCATCAAATGAAACAACAATGTGCACAACCGGATTTGTGCTCAGCTGATTGTGATATCGCCGCAAAGTAACCATCTGCGAATAGGCAGCCTTCTGAACAAATGGATTCAGCCCGTAACCGCCGCGGGCAATCTCATGATCCCGTCCATAGTCGCAAATATTCCACAGGTACGGGAGTCCGGCGATCGAGTGCCGGATGACTTTCACAATAACTGCCATAGTGAATCCCCCTTTCTGCGCATTTTCGATGCTAGTTCGGGATTCACAGGCTCAAGTGCATCTGCTGCTTCGCAGAAGTCATTGTGCAGCTGTATAATCTTCTCCGCAATAACATAATTATTTCCTTTTACTACTGCTTCAACCACATACGCACTAAAAGTAAGATTTTGTTCATCTGCTTTTTCTTTTACATGCTTGTACTGATCCTGTGTCATTCGGATCCGTACAGGTCTTGACTTCTTGTCTTCTTCAGATTTCATAAGAAAACTCCTTTCACTTCCAGTATATAATATATTAAAATATAATTTTATATATAATATATTTAATATATTATATATTATTACAGGTACTCACTTCGTTCGTAGCTATTTGGAATACAAAAACGACGGAACAGGTGAGATTATAATATAGTGATCCGTTTTGTTGCCGGCCTCGTGCCGGCATTTTCTATTTTTTTATTTTTTTATCTATATATTATTATTGTGAATGCTCGATGCATTTGTGCGTCTGAGCTTCAATTATGAACGGAAGGAGGCCTTTATTATGTTCACTTCTCAGCGTTACCTGACCCGCGGTGTTAGTGACACTATCCCATTGCAGTTGCAGATATTCATCTGGAATTGTATTGACCGTTTGCCGGATGCTTGCGACTATTTGCAAGTGTTTCGGCTCAAGCCCTTTGGCGGGATGCAGCAGATCGAGCATACTGCCGAGCAGCCGGAATACAAAAAAGTGTATTTGTTTCCGTCTGACGAACCGATCACAGCTAAAATCTATGTGATCGACAGCGATTCTTATTGCACGATGCTACTAGCAGAAGAATACTGAGACCCGCCGTAAGGCGGGTCAAACTGTTTTTATGGAGGAAAAACGAATGGAAGAAACTAGATACTGCACGCTCTGTCATGCTGAACTGAGCGAAGATGAAGACTATGAGGTTGACGGTGACCAGCTATGCGAAAGTTGCTTTGAAGAGCACACTACCACCTGCGATCATTGCGGCGAGACAATCTGGGCAAATGACTCAATTTGTGACGATCATACTACATTGTGTGAATGCTGCTATGACGGGCATTATCGTCGCTGCGAAGGCTGCGGTCGTATCCTGCACGACGACGATGTGCTTTGGTATCACGATTATCCCTATTGCGCCTCGTGCTATGACAGGCTTGATACTGAAATCGAGGAATACGGCTATAAGCCGGAACCCATATTTTACGGCGAGGGGACACGCTTTTTCGGCATTGAGCTGGAAGTCGATTTCGGCGGCAAAGATGAGGATAATGCCCGCCGAATCAAAGCGCAGGCTAATACCAGATGTGAAAATATCTATATCAAGTCCGACGGCAGCCTCGATGACGGCTTTGAGATTGTCACACACCCAATGTCGCTTGGATATCACATGAACGAAATGTATTGGGAAGATGTGCTGCATGAAGCGGTTAGGCTAGGCTATCGGTCGCATATGACCACGACCTGCGGATTGCACATTCATGTGAACAGAGATGCATTCGGAGATAACCGTGACGAACAGGAAAAGGTTATCGAGAGAATCCTGTTCTTTGTGGAGCTGCATTGGAACGAGCTATTTATCTTCTCCCGCCGCAGTCAGCATACCATGCAGCGATGGGCTGCTCGGTATGGTATAGAAAAGACAGGCAAGGCTATTCTTGACAAAGCAAAGAAGGGCAACACAGGCAGATACGCAGCCATAAACCTCTGCCCGTATCAGACTGTTGAATTCCGTCTGTTTCGCGGTACACTGAAACTGAATACACTTTATGCCACATTGCAGCTTGTCAACAAGATTTGCGATGTGGCTATTTCTATGTCCGAAGATGAGATCTCGCAGCAGTCCTGGCGCGACTTTGTGCTGACGATAACCGAGTCTGAGCTGATCCAGTATCTCAAGGAGCGGCAGCTGTATGTAAACGATGAAGTGGAGATGGAGGATGAAGAAAAATGAATGACCTGATTGATCCAAGACGGGGTGAAAACTATCCTGACGACAACAAAACCGAGAAAGTGCTGGGCACGCTTGCGTTGATCAGCGCTATTATTGGGCTTATATTAAAGCTCACAGATTCTGATGAGAAGAATCCGTTTGATTTTCAGGATTGGAGGGACTAATTATGTGCGCATTGTTTGGATACCTGGATTACGGCAAGCGCGTGCCTTGGAAGATTTTGCAAAAAATGGTACAGGCATTGGCGAATGCATCGGAAGTGCGGGGACATCATGCTGCCGGCATTTCTTACAACCATGATGATTGCCTGACGATCTTCAAGCGCCCGA
>JAZNTW010000010.1:0-35573 GCA_045591925.1 Oscillospiraceae bacterium | reverse complement strand
ATTATGTCCTCTAATTTGTGCATGAGATTTCCGTAACTCCTCCTCGGATCTCTTACGGTTTTTATCTCTTCTTTTAATTTTGTTATCTCCATATTTCTATTTTACCACTCTTTTTCAAAAAAGTAAATGCTGTTGCCGTGACAGGAAGAATACAACATTCACCGAATGATAATAAAATCCCTGCATCCGAATCAGACGCAGGGATTCCATACATTTATTCTGCTTCAAACATTTCCTTGCCGACGCCGCAAAGCGGGCATACGAAATCCTCGGGCAGATCCTCAAACTTAGTGCCTGCCTCGATGCCGTTATCCGGATCGCCAACGGTCTCGTCATAGGTATAACCGCAAACAGAGCATACGTACTTCATACTGATTCCCTCCTTTCTCCATATGATTTGCAAAATAATTGATACATGACTTCTCCGACTTCTTTTCCGCCTATATTATCATACCGATATTCGCCTGAAAAATGAAATCCATTCTTTTCATAGAAGTATCTTGCCCTGATATTATCTTCTAATACCCACAATAATATTCCGGTGAAGCCAAGCCGATTCAACTCCTCAATACATCTTTGCAAAAGACGTTTCCCATAGCCTTTACCGATATATTCAGGCAGAAAATATATGGATACAATTTCTCCAAAATCGCTGTACTGCTCCCATCTTGACCGACAGAAGCTCGCAGTACCTATAATATACCCGTTTTCCGTCATGACAAGAGAGTATATTCCAGATTTTGTAATATTGTTCACCCAACGACCTTTCGGGATGCTGTCAAGATATTCCTGCGGAATGATTCCTTTATACGTATATTTCCAACTGGATTCATATACATTGCTGATTTCTAAAAAATCATCATCCTGACTGACAAACCGAATTTCCATCATATCTTCACTCCAAAACAGGGGTATGATTTTTTGAAACTGATATATTGGTGCGCTAGTGGTACAAAATGGAGAGTCAGGGGATAATATCCCCATAATCAATCCATCGGAGTCATCTCATTCAATCGGCTCGAAGTCGGAGGCGCCGTGCTTGCAGAGTGGACAGATGAAGTCCTCCGGCAGTTCCTCCTCCTGATGAACATATCCGCAGATCGTGCAGACCCAGCCCTTTTTGCCCTCTGTTTGCGGCTGCGGCTTGACCTTTGCATGATAATAGCTATAGGTCATCGTCTCCGCATCGGATACAACACGCGACTCGGTAATCTCACAGATAAACATTCCATGCGTACCGAGATCAACATACTGCTCGACTTTCAGCGACATCATTGCATTGATATAATGCGGCAGCATCAGCAGTCCATTATCCGTCCGGATCGGCTTGCAGTCTGCAAACTTATCCGTATTTCTTCCGCTTCGGAAGCCGAATGTCTCAAACACCTTGAACGGCGCGTCTACGGACAAGCAGTTGACGTTCATCACGCCGGTCTGCTGAATCACATGATGCGAATAATTTTCCTTGTTGATCGTCACGGCAATGCGGTTCGGCACATTGGTCACCTGCGTTACGGTATTCACAATCAGACCGTTATCCTTTTCGCCGTCATTCGAGGTGATCACGTAAAGACCGTATCCGATTCTGAACAATGCGGTCATGTCATTTTTATCTGCAGTGTCATCACGCTGTGCAAGATAGTCACGGCAAAGCTCGTCCGCAAGCGCTTGCAGCTGCGCATTGCTTTCATCGTTGAGCGCAGACTTGATATGTACCGTATTCTCAGCGAAGGTCAGGTTTTTGCAGCCCTCAAGCATCTTTTTCATGACCTTTACCGCCTGCGGCGCCCATGAACCGTTCTCAATCAAGCCAACTACGCGCTTTGAGAAATTACGCTCGGTCAATTCCTCGATAAATGTGCGCATAAACGGGAAAATTTCCGCATTATAGGTCGTTGTGGCGAGAACAATTTTGCCATAACGGAACGCGTCCTCGACACATTCCGCCATATCCGCACGCGCAAGATCATTCACCACGACCTTTGGGCAGCCATTGCGTTTGAGTGCCTCTGCCAGCTTCTCGACAGCGCGCTTCGTATTGCCATAAACAGAGGTGTAGAACACAGCAATGCCCTCGCTCTCGACCTCATAGCTTGACCATGTATCATACAGTCCGATATAGTAGCCGAGATTTTCGGTCAGTACAGGGCCATGCAGCGGACAGATGACCTGAATATCAAGCGCAGCAGCCTTTTTCAGCACGCCCTGCACCTGTGCACCGTACTTGCCGACAATGCCGAAGTAATAGCGGCGCGCCTCGCAAGCCCAATCCTCATCCACATCCAATGCACCAAATTTGCCGAATCCATCTGCGGAGAACAGCACCTTGTCCGTGCTGTCATAGGTCATCAGAACCTCCGGCCAATGCACCATCGGCGCACCAACAAAATTCAGCGTATGCTTGCCGAGAGAAAGCGTATCGCCCTCCTTGACAACAACGCGGCGGTCTGCATAATCCGTACCGAAGAAATTCTGCATCATCTGAAACGCTTTTACAGAAGATACAATTTTCGCATCCGGATAGAGATTCATAAAGTTTGCGATATTGGCAGAATGATCCGGTTCCATATGCTGCACAACCAGATAATCCGGCTTTTTATCGGCAAGCACAGCAGCCAGATTGTCGAGCCATTCATGTGTAAAATTACGGTCAACCGTATCCATGACGGCAATTTTCTCATCCAGAATGACATAGGAATTATAAGCCATGCCATTCGGGACATCATACTGACCCTCAAACAGGTCAATCTTGTGATCGTTCACGCCGATATAGCGAATATCGTTTGTAATGTTCATCGTGCATTTCTCCTTTACAGATATTTTATTTAGCCATGGAGGATTTCGCCGTTTTTCCAGATCAATTCATTCGGGCATTTGCCCTCGTCATGCAGTTGCCTGATATTCAGCACCGTTGTTTCCGCAATATTGTTCAAGGCTTCCTCGGTCAGAAACGCCTGATGCGATGTCACAATCACATTCGGCATCGAAATTAGCCGCGCAAGCACATCATCCTCAAGAATATGTCCGGAGAAATCCTCAAAGAAATAATCCGTTTCTTCCTCGTAGACGTCCAGACAGGCAGCACCGATTTGCCGCGCCTTGATGCCATCCACCAGACATTCCGCGTCAATCAGCGCGCCGCGCGAAGTATTGATGATGACAACGCCTTTTTTCGTCAGCTTGATTGTTTCGCAGTTGATGAGATGATGCGTTTCATCGGTCAAAGGGCAGTGCAGCGATATGATATCACTCTGCGCAAGCAGCTCATTCAATGAGACATACTGAATCCCGCTGTCCTTTGCAGGGAATTTGTCATACGCAATGACATTCATTCCAAATCCCTTGCAGATATCAATAAACACGCGTCCGATTCTGCCTGTACCGACAACGCCGACCGTCTTGCCATGCAAATCAAAGCCGGTCAAGCCATTCAGCGAAAAATTAAAATCTCGCGTCCGGATATAAGCCTTATGCGTCCGGCGAATGATGGTCAGCAGCAGTGCCATGGTATGCTCTGCAACGGCGTAGGGCGAATATGCCGGAACGTGTACGAGTCTGATTCCACAGGCAGCGGCAGCCTTCAAATCAACATTGTTATAGCCGGCACAGCGCAGTGCCAGATATTTGCAGCCAAGCTCCGCAAGTCCCTCCATGACATTGGCGTTCAGTGCATCATTGACAAATACGCAAACGCCATCACAGTTCCGAGCAAGCTCTACAGTATCCTCAGTCAGCTTGGTATCATAAAATTTAAACTTCACGCCATGCTCAGCCCCGAAGTGCTCAAAGGATGGTTTATCGTATGGCTTTGTATCAAAAAAAGCAAATCTCATGATTATCGTATCTCCTTCATGCGTGCTGATTATGAAAAAGCCCCCGCACTGCCGAAAAAGCAGAACGGGGGTGCTTTATACAAACAGAATCAGTTAATGATGGTCTTTTCAGTTTCCTTATCAAAGAGGTGAATCTTCTCAGCATCGAAGACAACATCAATCTCATCCTGCGGACGAGCAGTAGACTTCGGCGAAACACGAGCAGTCAGCTTCACGCCCTGGAAATCGAGGTACAGATAGGTTTCAGCACCCATCAGCTCGGTGATTTCAACTTCACACTTAACGATACCAGTAGTAGCGTTTGCAAGATACTGCGGCTCATCATGTACGTTCTCCGGACGGATACCCATGATAACTTCCTTATCAATGTAGTGCTCCAGATCCGGTGTAACCTTGGAATCCGGCAGAATAACCTCGGACTTCACGCCTCTGGAAGTTCTGGTATCATCAGAACCGAATACGACAACGTACTTCTGGATCTCAGGACGATATGTGAGAACAGCGTCGATGAAGTTCATCTGCGGAGAACCGAGGAAGCCTGCAACGAACTTGTTGCACGGAGTCTCATAGAGGTTCTGCGGTGTATCGATCTGCTGGACGTAGCCGCCCTTCATAACAACGATACGGTCACCCATCGTCATAGCCTCGGTCTGGTCGTGTGTAACATAGATAAAGGTTGTGCCGAGACGCTTGTGAAGCAGAGAAATCTCGGTTCTCATCTGCGCACGGAGCTTTGCGTCGAGGTTGGACAGCGGCTCGTCAAGCAGGAAGACCTGCGGATTACGAACGATTGCACGACCAAGCGCAACTCTCTGACGCTGACCACCGGACATAGCCTTCGGCTTACGGTTGAGCAGCGGAGTTAGGTCGAGGATTCTAGCAGCCTCTTCAACCTTACGAGCGATTTCTTCCTTCGGAACCTTACGGAGCTTCAGACCAAATGCCATATTTTCAGAAACCGTCATATGCGGATACAGAGCGTAGTTCTGGAATACCATTGCGATATCACGATCCTTCGGAGCGATATCGTTAACCAGGCGATCGCCAATATAGAGCTCGCCCTCGGAGATTTCCTCCAGACCTGCGATCATACGCAGTGTTGTGGACTTACCGCAGCCGGACGGGCCAACCAGAACGATAAACTCCTTATCGCGAATCTCAAGGTTCACGTCGGAAACAGCGACAACACCGCCGGGATACTTCTTGTAGATACCACGCAAAGACAAACTTGCCATTCTAATGTCCTCCTGTAATCAATCAAAATATTTATCCATGCAGAACAGGCAGCCGAACGGAGAATCCGAATGTCATATCTGCAAGTATGCGCCTGACCGCATACATAATGAAACAATTTTTCGCAGCTTGACAGACAATCTGTGAGGGCAGATTTCACCTGTTACTGCTGTTACAATCATACCAGATTTTTCGCAATCGGTCAAGATGATTATTGACCAAAGTTATTTCCATTCATTTATCCAATATGACGAATAATATTCCGCGCAAAACGCGCATACTTCCGAAATATCCGAATTTTTCAACGCAGAATATACATCTTTGTTTAAAATGCGAAAATAGCTTCCGGAAGCCAAATCCGGCGGCAAAAGGAGTGTTCCGATGCCGACTCGGAGCAAATTTTCCACATGATTTCCGACCGCAGCAAACATCCGCTTAACCTGATGATATTTTCCCTCATGCAGTTCCAGAAGCGCAAGACAATCGGAAACCGCACGGCATTCCGCCGGCAGACAGGCTTCCTCACTATCGCCCTCGCGCAGCAGAATTCCGCTGCGAAACTGCTCTGTATATTCAGGCTGAAACGGTCTTGCAAGCCGCGCAAGATAATACTTCGAAACATGATGCTTCGGTGAAAGCATCTGATGCGAAAGCGCGCCGTCATCGGTAATGAGTAGCAGCCCCTCCGTATCAATATCGAGTCTTCCACTCGGAAACAAGCCCTGCATTCGGTCCTCCGGCTTCAGCAGATCAAGCACAGTTTTCTGCTTTGGATCCCGCGATGCCGTAATCACGCCTGCCGGCTTATGGAGCAAATAATAGTGATGCGCAGCATAGATGATCGGCTTGCCGCAAAGTGTGACCTCTGCCTGCTCCGGATCAATCTGCGTATCTGGTTTTCGGATCACCGTTCCGCCTATCGTCACCGCGCCGCTGCGAATCAACGCCGTCAGTTCCTTTCGGGAGAACGCTGTCTGTCCGGATAGAAAGCGATCAAGGCGCATGGCTTCTCGTTTCCTCCCCGTATTCTGTCATAGCCGCATCACTGTCTGCATAATATGCAGCAGGGGGGCTTGAATATGGTCATTCACATCAGGCAGCTTTTGCTGCGCGCTGGAATTGTATTTGCATTTATCATTTTGTTTACCGGATTCCTGATTCTGCTGCGAAATCCAACCGAATCACAAAAGGAACTGCTGCCGGAATCCGCAGAGGGACGGGCTGCATGGCTCAATTTACGCGGCTGGCAGGTTGAACCGCCTGAAATCTCAACGGCAATCATGCCGGAAGAATGGCTGACGCCGAATGGTCAGAGCTGGCTCGATTTGCAGCATTCGCAGGGGATTACGCCGGAGCAATTTGCCGGCATGGAGATCACGCGCTGTATTTTTCCGATCAAGGACGATACGGCGTCAAATCTCTATGCAGAACTATTACTTTGTGACAACGCGCTTGCCGGCGCTGTTGTCTATGATTCCGAAACACAGCTTATGCGTCCTGTTCGCTAGGATTTTCGGCAGATTTCTCCTGCATTTCACTGATCACGCGAATAAAATCCGCAACATCCGAAAACGCCATATAAACCGACGCAAACCGCACATATGCAACGGTATCAATTTTCATCAAGCGTTCCATTACCATGCTGCCGATCTGGTCCGGGGAAACCATTGAAACCATTTCCGCACTGAGTGCAGCTTCGATTTCGTCCACAAGACCTGTGATCTGCTCCATTTTGACAGGACGCTTTTTGATCGAATTCACGATACCGCCAATCAGCTTATTGCGATTGAACGGTTCGACAGAGCCATCGCGCTTTGCAACCATCAGCATGGGACGTTCAACACATTCATATGTGTTAAATCGTTTACCACATTTGATGCAGCAGCGGCGACGTTTCTTTTTTCCTTCCACTGAACGGGAGTCGATGACCTTTGTATCGTCCTCGCCGCACCACGGGCAACGCATAGCTGCTTGCTCCTTTCCATTTTCCTTGTTCTACTTTTCTCTTTTGGATTGATTTATGTTTTTTCCGCAATCCGGATCAGTCTTTCTAATTTTTGCCAATCCTCCGCAAGCTCGGCGGTACTGCCGAATGCTTCGCGATACAACTCCAATGTCACAGTGCCGTCAAAGCCCTGCAAGCGGAGCGCGGAAAGAAATGCTGTAATCTGGAATCGGCCCTTGCCGATTCGCAGACAATCGCCCAGATCGCCGTGATCGCTCAAATGCACATTCACGATATGTTTTCCAAGCAGCCGCACGGCTTCGTCAATATTCATGCCGGCACGAACAGCCTGCTTGGTATCAAACGTCAATTTTGCCTCATCACCAAGGACGCGGCAGAACTCCTTGAGAAAGCGTAAATTCTGGCTTTCAAAGAGGTTGACGTTTTCCTGCGTCACAGTAACGCCGAATTCTCTTGCCGTTTCTGCGAGCAGATGAAATCGCTCAAAATATATCTCCGACGATACTCTGCCGGAATTGCAGCCGTGCAGCACATAATAGCGCGCACCGATTTTCTGCATCAGTGCAAAAATCTGCTTTGCTTCATCCAAAAAATCCGAGCATCGCCGCGGATAGCGGGAAAACAGCATAAAGCTCTCATTCGAGCCTGTCCACGGATGTACCGAGCAGCAGGAGATTCCGAAGCGCCGCAGCATCGCACTGAGGTCATTCGCAAAAACCGGACGGCATTCGCTTGGCGAATTCAAAAAAATCTCAACCGTCTGGATGCCGTGCAGACAAAGATCGTAGAGCGCGTCCTCTGTCGGCTTTGGGAATAAACACGCTGTTGAAACTGCTGCTTTCATGGCAAGCCTCCGATGCTTCATCCCTTTCAATCAACAAAACAAATTTTTTACATGATATATTATAACACGAAGCACCTTGTGTTGGCAAGGTGCTTCGTTGAATTTCAGGAATTCACACAAGGAGCCGCAGGGATTGCAATCAATTTTTGCAATTTCCTTGCAAAGCGCCGCAACGTGTGCATATTATTCCTCATTATTTGCGGTAGATTCTTTCTTTGCACGCGTTTTCCATGCAGTCCAGAGCATCGGTGCGAGGCAAAGAGACGAGTAACAACCGGAAATCATACCGACTGTCATCGGGATGCTGAAGCTGAGAATGGACGAGATATTGTTTACAACCGCAAGTATTGATACGATCAGCATTGCAGCGATGGTTGTAATCGAGGTACGGATTGTTCTGCGCATAGTCTGGCTCAGGGAAACATTGACCAGCTCCGTGAGCTTTGTATTGGCAGGCATCAGGTTCTGGTTCTCACGAATTCGGTCGTAAATAACGATCGTATCGTTGACAGAGTAACCGAGAATGGTCAGAATAACCGCCATGAAGTTGGAATCAATCTCAAAACCGCAGATGATAAACGTGCCAAATACGATCACAAGGTCATGCAGCAGTGCGACAACCGCGAAAATACCTGCGCTCCAGCCGGAAATACGCTTAAATCTCCAAGAAATATAGAGAATCAGAACGATTGCAGCAAAGATTGCGGCAACAAGACATTTTGCAAGGAACTTCTTACCGGATTTTGCAGCAACGTCGTTGGTTTCGAGTGCTTCAATTTCGCTATCCGGATACTTATCCTGCAATTTCTTAAGCAGTTCTGCCTGCATCTCGGAGGAGAATGCCTTGTCCATGCTGAACGAGAGCGTAAAGGTCAGCTCTTTTTCACCGGTAAACGCCTCACCGGTCTGCACATTGACAGCCGTACCGAGATAATCCTTTGCAAGCTGTGCGATTTCATTTTCACTGATTGTACCGTTGTAGCTGTAGGTAGAGAGCGTACCGCCCTTGAATTCAATCGAAATCTGTACGCCGAATATAAAGCTGCAAAGCAGCACGAGAACCATCAGAACCGAAGATAATGTAAAGAACAGCTTACGCTTCCCGCAAAAATCGCGAACCTTTACCTGATCGAGCATCGACTGAACATTTGTTGCAGGATTTTTCTTATTAGACTTACTCATTTTTCAGCACCTCCGTACAGCTTTCTGTTCTGGAAGCATTTGAACTTCGAGAGGGAGGTCAGCATCAGACGAGAAGCCAGAACGCCCATGATAAAGTTGAAGATAACACCGGTCAGCAGTGTGAAGCCGAAGGAGAAGATCGTACCCTCCGTCGAAACGCCGAACCAGCGGAACAGGAACGACAACAGCTTAGAGAAGAAGCTGGAGGAAACGCCGAATGCGCCCATCAGAATAATCGAAACGATAATAATTGTCATATTACCGTCAAGGATGGATGTAAACGAACGCTTATACGCAGATTTCAGTGCAGAATCCAGAGACTTTCCGGTATTCAACTCTTCCTTGATACGCTCGCCCGTAATGATATTACAGTCAACGCCCAGACCGATTGCAAGGATGATACCCGCAATACCCGGAATCGTCAGCGTATTGGAATCCTCAAATCCAAACCAGCCGGAGGTAACAGCCAATGTACCTGCAACCTGACCGATCAGTGCAACAGCCGCGACAAAGCCCGGCAGACGATACAGCGCGATCATATAAATGATAATGAGGATCAGTGCAATGATACCCGAAAGCATCATGATCTGCAATGCGCCCTTACCCATGCTCGGAGAGATGGTCTTGAACTGCTCGGTTACGAGGTTGAACGGCAATGCACCGCCATTGATCTTATCGGCAAGTGCCTTTGCAGCATCATAATCGAAATCACCGGTAATGGTTGCCTGTCCGCCGGTGATGACCGAGCTGACAGACGGGTAGGAGATACAGTTGGTATCCATCCAGATGGAGATAACATAGCGAGACTGCGAACCGCTGATATCCAGATATTCGGGCTCCTGATTGACAGCACCCTGTGTTGCCGCACGGAATGCCTCCTTGCCGCTGTCCTTCAGAGACAGTGCAACCGCGTAGCCGCCGGTCTGGTTGCCATTGGAATCGGTCTCCATTGTAACATATGCTTCCTCGACATCTGTTCCCTCAAGCACAATCTCTCCACCCGGTGTGATGGTAACATTACCATCGTCATCGGTCGAAGAAGTATAGTTATAGCCCTTGCGGAACTGGAGCTGTGCGGTATCGCCAAGCTCTTTGACAGCAGCCTGCGGATCAAAATTGCTTTCGCCGGTCTGCCACGGGAAGCGGACGATCACCTTATCGTTGCTCTCGTCCATGTAAACTTCGTAGTCATTGATGCCGAGTGATACCAGTCGGGCTTTCATGACCTCTTCCACAGCCTCAAGCTGTGCTGTTGTTGCGTCGATCTCCTCATCCGCCGGAGCGAACGTGACATCAACACCACCCTGAATATCAATGCCGAGACGAATGTCCTCAAGACCCTTGATATAGGTAGTTGTCAGATCACCGTATTGATTCCGGACGCCAAGCACGGTAGAAGCCGCAAATGCGATAACCAGAATAAACACGATGAAAAAGACGGATTTGTTGGTTTTCACTGCCAAACCTCCTTGTTCATTGAACTAATCAGGCATAGCAGCTCCACTGACATATGCCGACAAGTAGTTTTTATTATAGTGCATTTTTTTGAAATTGTCAAGAGATTCTGCACAATTCTCCCAATATCGTCACATTCTTAAGGCAATACCGCACAGAGTTGGTGGTGCAGATACGCAGTTAGATTTTTCGTCAGATTGTATAGAAATGACGCCGCTGGGCTGACGCCCAGTAAGGAATTTCTGTGCAAGATGGCGGAAAATATGCAAGTAGATGTGTCGCCAAGCCGTAAGGCGGACTTTGCGCGGTGTTGCCTTAAACGGTCAGCTCGACATCCTCAGCGGTTTCTGCATTTTTCAACACAGGATTTACGAATTCTGCAAGGAATTCATCGACCTGCTGAATGCTTCTGCCGATGTAATTGGCAGGATCGAGATTTGCCGCAAGCTCCTCCTCGGTGATTCCGAAGATGGGGTCATTGACGATTCGTGCGCAGAGATCGTTCGGCAAGCCCTTCTGCTTAACCTCCGCGCCTGCTGCCATCGAATGCAGACGAATATGCTCATGCAGCTCCTGACGGTCGCCGCCGCGTGCAGCCGCATCCATGATGACATTTTCAGTCGCCATAAAGGGCAGCTCGTTCATCACACGCTGACGAACAACAGCCGGATATACGACCATGCCGTTTGTGACATTCATCAGAATATTCAGAATGGCATCTGCTGCGAGGAAGCCCTCTGCAACTGCTACTCGCTTATTTGCAGAGTCATCCAGCGTGCGCTCAAACCACTGCGTACCTGCGGTAAATGCCGGATTCAGCGTATCTGTCATGAGGTAGCGTGCCAGCGCGGTAATTCTTTCGCAGCGCATCGGATTGCGCTTATATGCCATTGCCGACGAACCGATCTGACCGGCTTCAAACGGCTCCTCCATCTCCTTAAAGGACTGGAGCAGACGCATATCATTTGCAAATTTCATCGCGCTCTGTGCAATACCGGAAAGTACATTCAGAATCTGTGCGTCAACCTTTCTCGAATAGGTCTGACCGGAAACCGGAACAACAGCGTCCGCAGCAAAGCCCATTTCCTTTGCAATTTTTGCTTCCATCTCGCGAATTTTCGCGCCATCGCCATGGAACAATTCCATGAAGGATGCCTGCGTACCGGTCGTTCCCTTGGAGCCGAGCAGCTTCATTCTGTCAAGCTCAAAATCGAGTGTTTCCAAATCCATGAGCAGTTCATTCATCCAGAGTGTCGCACGCTTACCGACGGTTGTGAGCTGTGCCGGCTGACAGTGCGTGTATGCAAGACAGGGCAGATCTTTCCATTCCTCTGCAAATTTTGCAAGATTGCCGAGAACCGTAATCAGCTTTGCACGAACGAGCTTCAAAGCGTCGCGCATGATGATGATATCGGTATTATCGCCGACATAGCAGGAGGTTGCACCGAGGTGAATGATGCCCTTTGCATTCGGGCAGCAAAGACCATAGGCATAAACATGAGACATAACATCGTGGCGGCATTCCTTTTCACGCTTTGCCGCTGCCTCATAGTCGATATCGTCGATATGTGCCTCCAGCTCCGCGACCTGCTCTGCGGTGACATTCAGACCAAGCTCATGCTCTGCTCTTGCCAGCGCAACCCACAGGCGGCGCCATGTGGAAAACTTTTTGTCTGCGGAAAAGAGATACTGCATCTCCTTGCTCGCATATCGGGTACAAAACGGGGATTCATAACTATTTGTGCTCATGATGAAAGATTCCTTTCTTTTTAATCAAAAATTGGTAGCGGCACAGCCGTGCAGAACATATCGGTAGCTGTAGTGCCGGATGATTTTGTGTTCTTCGACATCTGCCAGAACAACATCTGCGCAGTTGCTACAAAGAACCGTATATTTCATAACGGCATCCTCAAACTTATCAAAATATTCGCTCTCAACCTTTTTGGATTTCTCCATAACCGCATAACAAAGCATATATTTCATACATTCACTCTCCATCAATCAGATTGCCGGCATGACTCTGCCGCCGGAAACCGGAATATACGCACCTGTTGTAAAGGAAGCAAGCGGAGAAGCAAGAAATGCACACATCTGCGCAATTTCTTCATCTGTACCGCGTCTGCCGAGCGGAACTTGTTTCTCATATTCCGGCTGTACCTCGGTGTGGTCGCGGCGATCATTTTCCGTAATTGTCCAGCCCGGTGCAACCTGATTCACCGTAATCTGATGCTTACCGAGTTCCTTTGCAAGCACGCGAACAAGTCCGTCCAGACCGCGCTTTGCAGCAGTATACGCGCCCCATGTTTCCTCAGCAATCGAAGCAAGCTCCGTATTGACGACAACGATTCTGCCGCCATTGCCCTTTGCAATGATTTCCGGCACAAACGCCTGCGACATATGAACCGTCTGCATCACGCAGGATTGAAATTGGCTTTCAAACGCAGCAAGGTCCTGCTCCAGAATCGGCTTTTTGTCATACTGAATCACGGCATTGTGTACCAGAATATCCGGTACGCCGATACGTCCCGTGATTTCCTGTTTCATGCGCTGAACATCCTCAGCAGAGGTGATATCCGCCTGCACGGTCATGACTCTGCGGCCGGTCTTACGGCGCAGCTCACCGGCAAGCATTTCAGCCTCATCCTTTCCGTGATAATAATGCAGCACCAGATCAGCGCCGCAATCGGCAAATGTTCTCGCAATGACGCGTCCAAGCATTCCGGACGCACCTGTAATCACGGCAAGATGACCGCGAAGATCAATGGTCAGCATAAAGACTCCTCCCCAAAATCGTAACAATCATTGTTTCCGGATTTGCCCCTCAAATAACATTATAAAAAGTTTACTCATTTTATTTTATTACAATTTCCGTTTCTGCATCATTCTGATAGCAGAGCGAAACTGCACAGCCGGAAACGCCGGTCTGCTGTATGAAACAGACATTTGCAGCGTCCGGATGATGAAAAATCAATGAATTATCTTCATTACGCGAAAATCGGAGTGCAGAAAAATCAAGTCCGATCCCTTTGCCGGTATATTTTGCATAGGCTTCTTTCAGCGTCCAGAATCGTGAAAATGCAGCGGCGTGATCGTCCTCAGACTGAATCTGCCGGATTTCCTCCGGTGCGCAGACCTTCTGCATCAGCGATTCCGGAATCCTGCGCGTGGTTTCCGCATCAACGCCAAGCGGCATCCTGCCGACCGCAGCAACCGCAAGTCCCTTGCAATGCGAAAGATTCATATGCAAAAAATCGTGTATCAGCTTAGGTTTTCCGAGTCCGATACGATGAATTACGGCATGACGCACATCAAAATCCTCTGCAAGTGCCGCACCGAGCAGATCGAGTGCCGCAAAATGCGCTTTTCTGTGATTCTGCCGTCTGCCGTCCTCCGAAAGTGTTTCAATATATACGCGAAACATCAGCTTCTGCGTCAATTTATCATAACCGCTAAACAGCGTTTTCATGCTTCCTCAAATAAGCACTGTGCCGCACTGCATCCGATGCGGTCACAGCCTAGGTTCAAAAAGTCAACCATTTGCTCTCTGGTACGAATACCGCCGGCTGCCTTGATCTTTACATTCGTACCAATGTATTTTTTGAACAGCGCAATATCCTCTAATTTTGCACCGGCAGAACCGAATCCGGTCGAGGTTTTGATATAATCTGCACCAGCTTCCGTCACGAGCCTGCACACACGGATTTTTTCATCCTCTGTGAGATAGCAGGTTTCAACAATCACCTTTAAAACTGCCGAACCGCAAGCCGTCCGAAGCGCCCTGATATCCGAAAGCACTGTATCATCATCCCCGTTTTTCAACGCAGCTATGTTGATAACCATGTCAATTTCCGCAGCGCCGGCAGCCAGTGCAAGCACTGCTTCTTTCGCCTTTGCTTCCGATTCCATATAGCCAAGCGGAAATCCGACAACAGTACAAATATTCAGCTCCGGATACGTTTGCTTTGCTCTCCCAACATACCACTGCGGGATACAGACCGAAGCAGTATGATACTGCAAAGCCTCCTCACAAATCCGCGCAATATCGTCCCATTTTGCATCGGCTTTCAGCACAGTATGATCAATGTGAGACAGGATTTCCGCATTTGTCATCGCTCGTTACCTCTTTTCATCATGATACAGCATTGTACGCGCTGCGCCCGTCACAAATATGACGATACCGATTAAAAGCAGCATAATCGCGCATAAAATCGCCCAAAAATATCCCTCTGCCGGACTCCAGAACGTCAGGCGCGGATTATTTAACAAAATTGCAGCAATCATCTCTCCGACAGCAATCAGAACAATCTGCGTCAAACACGGCAAAAATTCATGTGCAAAATTCGAGATTCTGCTTGTTTTTCTTGTGAACAGACGCATTTCCGATGCCATTGCAGCAAAGGTCACAAGAAAAGTCAGCATGAATATGATTCCCTTTGCCGGATGATAATCCGGTCGGGGCGTATCATGAACCACCGGATTCATCTGTAAAGCGATGCACAGGAGCAGATGCACAAAAAGTATGACTGCTGTTCCGATCGGAAACCTATTTTGCTTCGCTTTCATCCCGAATACCCTTTCTTTTCAACCTATTCCGGCTAAGCATCCGGTCAATCGGCGCAAAAATCAGCAGCGGAATACCGTTTACAATCAGTCTTGCCGCATAGAGAGAAACAGTCTCCGTCAGCGATGAAACGCCGTCCAGTTCAGCACTGAGCAGATTCAGATTCGGATACCGAACAAATTGTATCATTGTCACGGTCACAGCCAAAAGGAACGGCGAAAAAATTGCTGAAAAAAACACGTTTCCGGAGGATAATCCAGTTTGATTATCCGATTGCAAAAAATGATAGAATATTGCCGAAACGACCGCTGAAATTCCACACATCCAAGTGCGCATTTCCAGCAATGAATAAATCGCCCAGAAGAAAATCTGGAGAAACAGGCTGCCACAGAATACGCATAACCAAATTTTCAGTATTTGCGTTTGTTTCATATGACAGCCCCCTGTCAATCAATCAATCATTTTGCTCGGAATCCGTCTCGTCGGGTTCATCCTCGGTATCCTCCGGCTCATCCAGCTCGGTGACCTCCTCCGGAAGTGCATTTTCCGCAGATTCCGCCGCAGCCGCTTCCGCTTCCTGAGACTTCAATTCGTCCTCGGAAAGCTGCTCGACCTCGGTAATTTCCGCGTCCTCCTCATGCTCGGTACGCGTAAAGGACATGACTCTGCCATCCCCAGAAACGCGCATGACGCGAACGCCCTTTGCAATTCTGCCCATGATACGAATATCGCTTGTACGAATACGAATAATGATACCGTCACTCGAAATCATCATAATATCGTCATTTTCGTCTACAACCTTGATGCCGCAGACCTTGCCGCGTTCATCGTCCGGCTTATAGTTTGTCAGACCAAAGCCGCCGCGGTTTTGGATCCGGTAGCTATCAATTTCACAGCGCTTTCCAAAGCCCTTATCGGTAACGGTCAGCAGGGTTGCACCTTCACGGACGCGCGCCATCGACACGATTTCATCGTCGCCGCGCAGCTTCATAATCCGGACGCCGTGGGCGCTTCTGCCCTGCGGACGAATGCAGTTTTCATCGACACGAATCGCCATACCGTTTTTGGTTGCAACGAAAATCTGATCTGTGCCGCAGGTCATGCGAACGCCGCCGATTTCATCGCCCTCATCCAGTTTAATGGCAATCAAGCCGTTTTTGCGTACATTTTTATATGCCGGCAGCGGCGTTCTCTTGATTTTGCCATTCTTCGTCACAATTACGATATAGCTGTCATCATTGAACTCGCTGACCTTCATCATTGCCGCAATCTTTTCATTTTCGGCAAGCGGCAGCATATTGACAATATTTGTACCCTTGGAATCCTTGCCGCCCATTGGAATTTCAAAGCATTTGAGATCAAACATGATGCCGCGATTGGTGAAGAACAGAACATGGTCGTGGCTTGAGCCGACAAACATCTCGGAGACAAAATCCTCCTCACGCTGCTTCATGCCGGTCACACCTCTGCCGCCACGGCGCTGTGATTTGTACACTGCTGCCGGAACACGCTTGATATAACCGAAATTCGTGTAGGTTACAACGCAATCTTCAACAGGAATCAGATCCTCAATGTCCATTTCACCGCTGATATTTTCGATTGCAGTCCGGCGCTCGTCACCGAATTTACCGCGAATTTCTTCCAAATCCTCACGAATGATACCAAGCACACGTTCCTTATGTGCAAGAATATCACGCAGATCATTGATTTTTTCACAAAGAGACAGCACTTCGTTGAGAATTTTATCTCGCTCCAGACCGGTGAGCTGACCAAGACGCATCTGTACGATCGCGTCTGCCTGCGCTTCGGAAAGACCGATTGTTGCATATTCTTTTTCGGACGGATCGACCGACATACCCATTGCAGCACGATATGCCGGGTCATCGAGCAGCGCGGTCAAATCCGATTCACTGAATCGCTCGATCAAGCGCGCCTTACCTTCCGGAATCGTCTTAGAGGAACGGAGAATCTCCACAACCTCGTCAATGAAATCCAGTGCAACCAAAAATCCCTGCAAAATATGCGCACGCTCACGTGCCTTGCGCAAATCAAATCTGCAAGAACGCTGCACCACATCAATCTGATGCTCCAAGTAATATTCGAGAATCTGCTTCAGCGAAAGCTCTTTCGGAATACCGTTGACCAGTGCCAGATTGATAACGCCATAGGTATCCTGAAGCTGTGTATACCGGAACAGCTGATTCAGAACCAGATTTGCGTTTGCATCCTTTTTCAGTTCAATGCAGATGCGCAAGCCCTGTCTGTCGGATTCATCACGAATGTCGTGAATGCCATCCACACGCTTTTCCTTGCTCAGCTCCGCGATAGATTTAATCAACTCCGCCTTGTTGACCATATACGGAATTTCCGTAACAATGATGCACTGGCGGTTTTTGATTTCAGTAATCTCAGTTTTAGAGCGAACCGTCAGTTTTCCTCTGCCGGTCGCATAGGCAGCACGGATACCGGCTCTGCCCATGATGATACCGCCTGTCGGGAAATCCGGTCCCTTGATAAACGCCATGAGCTGTTCAAGTGTCGCATCCGGCGTATCAATCAGATAATCCAGCGCGTCAATGACTTCACCGAGATTATGCGGTGGAATATGCGACGCCATACCGACTGCGATACCCTCCGAGCCATTGACAAGCAGATTCGGGAATCTTGCCGGAAGTACAATCGGCTCTTTCAGACGATCATCATAGTTCGACTGGAAATTGACCGTTTCCTTTTGAATATCCGTCAGCATATTGACGGACATCTTTGTCATTTTCGCCTCGGTATAACGGTAAGCAGCAGGCGGGTCGCCGTCAATCGAACCGAAGTTTCCATGTCCGTCCACAAGCGGATAGCGCATAGAAAAGCTCTGCGCCAGACGAACAAGCGCCATATAAACGGATGAATCGCCGTGCGGATGATATTCACCAAGTACGGTACCGACAATATCCGCGCACTTACGGTATGGCTTTTCCGGCGTCAGGCTTTTTTCAAAAAGCGTGTAGAGAATCCGGCGATGAACCGGCTTCAGACCGTCGCGCACATCCGGCAACGCACGGGAGGTAATTACAGACATCGAATATGCAAGAAACGATGAACGCATTTCCTCCTCGATATCGCGGCGAATCGTAATTGCATTACTTGTATCGTACAAAGGTTTTCTCCTCCTTCTTTCTCAAAGCATTTAAATGTGAAACAATTTTTTCAGCGTTTCGATTTCGTCCGCAGAAAAATCTTTTTTCGGAATCACATAAAAATTCTGCTTCACCAGATAAACCATGAAATAATCCGGATAATCGAAAATTTTCACATCAGGACCGAATGTGATTTCGGTATCCTGAATCGGTTCTGTCTGTATAGGCTCCTCCGGAAAAATCTGCTGAAATCCATTTTCCTCTGTGGATTCGGGTTTCTCGGATTCCGCAGGAAGCACTTCCTGCTCTGCATTCTCTACAGTTTCAACAGTTTTTTCATCCTCCGTGTGGATGACAAGCCCATCTTCATAGATTGTGACCGTGTAGGTATCCGACTCAATTTCTTTCAGTGCTTCATGCACGGAACGGCGCAGTCTGAACGTCTTATACCAACGCACCAGAATAATTGCAAAGCAAGCAACAATCAGCAAATAAACAAGCGTTTTGGTATTATCCACAATCGCCGCACGAATATAGACGCCGGCGATTGCAAGCAGCACAACGGTCAGCAAAATATTTGCAGGAAATACGAATTTCTTCTGGAAACTCCGGAATGCGTCATCAAACATTGCCAGCGGAATATGATAGCTGCGGCTGATAACAGGGACATCCTTTTTAATCATCCGCCTGTTCCTCCGTTTCTTCCTCATCTTCTGCTATGACACTGTGATATGCGTCCTCAACATCAAGCTCCGGCGCAGTGATACGTTCGGAATTTGTATCCTCTGCATCCTCCGCAGACAGATCCGCATTCTCATCCTCGTCCACATCAACTCTTTGTCCGCTCGCGTCATACAAACGCAGCTTTTTTACGCCATAATACTGATCGCAGAGCTTCGAGGTTTTTGAAGTATCATGCTCCTCTTTTTCCAAAACCGGCGCTTCATCATCGGTCAGCATGGTTTTTCCTTCCAGAAGCTGATAGCCGCCGGAGCAATTATTCTGCGCAAATTCCTGAATCGCAGCGATTGTCTGCCTTGAAAACTCGCGCTTCGGAATATAGACGAATTGGTTTACAATTTTCTGCTCTGCAAAGAGAAATCCGCGCATATTTTCATATGCAATCAGATTATTTGTGGAAATGGTAGTCGTTGCTTCCTCTAATTCTTCTTCCTCCATCCCCGCAGTTTCATTTTTTTCAAAGATTTCGATTGTTGTAATCGAATGCGGATAGAACGAAATTTCACGCCATTCGCCAAATTGCAGCTTATTGGTCGCAATAAATTTTTTGTTGACCGGCACCAGATGATACGAAATACCGACCACCAAAGCGGCAATAGCATAAAAAGCAAATGTAAAGCTTTTCGTCACAATCGTCATAAAAATACAGACTGCGAGCAATATTACACAAGTAATCAGTCCAAACCGCTTATCGCTTGTTTTTTCCGTTTCGTTATAAATCCGAAAGACATCCTCAAAATCACCGTCATTCAGCTTACACTGCACAGTGAGGATTTTTTTTTCTTTTTCCATATAAATCCTTTCAAATCAGACATCCAGATTGACCGCATATTTTGCATTGGACTCAATAAATGCGCGGCGCGGCTGAACCTTATCGCCCATCAGAATTGAGAAAATTTCATCTGCTTTCATCGCGTCATCCATGGTAACCTGAATCATGGTACGGGTTTCGGGATCCATTGTTGTTTCCCAAAGCTGCACCGGATCCATTTCACCAAGACCCTTATAACGCTGAACATCCGGCTTTGCACCGTTTACGGAAAGCTCTGCGATATATTTATCGCGTTCTTCATCACTGAATGCGTATTTATGTGTTTTTCCTTTTGTTACGCGGAACAGCGGCGGCTGTGCGATATAGACATTGCCATTTTCAATCAGAGGCCGCATGAACCGGAAGAAGAATGTCAGAAGCAAGGTGCGGATATGGCAGCCGTCCACATCGGCGTCCGCCATGATAATGACTTTACCATAGCGCAATTTTGTAATATCAAAATCCTCTCCGAACGAGGTACCAAGCGCCGTTACAACCGGCTGGAGCTTATCATTGCCGTAAACTCTGTCAATACGAACACGCTCGACATTGAGCATTTTGCCCCAAAGCGGCAGAATCGCCTGATATCTTCTGTCTCTGCCTTCTTTTGCAGAGCCGCCTGCGGAATCACCCTCGACGATATAGATTTCAGTAAATTCGATATCGCGCTCCGAGCAATCCGCCAGCTTACCCGGCAGGGAAGCAGATTCCATCGCAGATTTCCGTCTTGCAGTTTCACGCGCTTTTTTTGCAGCCTCACGCGCACGCTGTGCAGCCTGTGATTTTTCAAAAATCGCAGCGGCGATCGTCGGATTTTCTTCGAGATAATCCATAAGCTTCTGGCAGACAACCTGCTCGACAAACGGCTTGATCTCCGGATTTCCGAGCTTTACCTTGGTCTGGCTCTCAAACTGACAGTCCGTCAGCTTTACGGAAATGATTGCAGTCAAACCCTCTCGAACGTCCTCGCCCATGAGCTTTGCGTCATCCTTGAGCAGACCGAATTTTTTTCCGTATTCATTGATCGTCTTGGTCAGCGCATTGCGGAAGCCGACCTCGTGTACGCCGCCGTCGATGGTATGCACATTGTTTGCAAAGGACATAATGACTTCGTTATAGCTGTCATTATACTGCATTGCAATTTCAACGGAATTATCATCCTTTTTCTCGCTGAAATAAATGACCTTATCGGAAAGCGGGTCCAGACCGCGTGTGTTATGGATATGCTCAATAAACTGCCGAATACCGCCCTCGTAACAGAAAATCTCGTGGCGGTCTTCTTCCGGATAGCGTTTATCTTCGATTTCGATGGTCAGATTTGCATTCAAAAACGCCTGCTCACGCATCCGCTTGAGCAAAACCTCATAATCAAACACAGTTGTTTCTTCAAAGATTTCCGCATCCGGCTTAAAGGTAACGGAGGTGCCGTGACGCTCGGTATCACCGATCATTTCAAGCTGCTTATCGTACTTGCCGCGTTCAAAACGCTGGAAATAGCTGTGTTTTCCATCCCAGACAGTCAGCTCCAGCCATTCGGACAGCGCATTGACGACCGATGCACCAACGCCATGCAAACCGCCGGCAACCTTATAACCGCCGCCGCCGAATTTACCGCCGGCGTGCAGCACTGTGAATACGACAGTTGCCGCAGAGATTTTCTCCTTCGGGTGCATACCGACCGGAATACCTCTGCCGTTATCGGTGACGCGGATGACATCGCCCTCTAAAATTTCGACTTTAATTTCGGTACAATAACCAGAAAGCGCCTCGTCAATCGAGTTATCCACAATTTCATAAACCAGATGATGCAAACCGCCCGCGCCTGTTGTACCGATATACATACCCGGACGCTTCCGGACTGCTTCCAAGCCTTCCAGAACCTGAATCTGATTTTCGTCATAATCACCCTGTACGGGTTGTTGTGTCAACATTTCTTCATTATCCATCATGATTTGCCTCCGGGATTTCTTATTTTTATCCAATCGAATCTGTAGTCAATATTCAACAGATTCTCAAACATAGTTGAATTCAAAACAAAGTCATTGCACGCTTGCGAAGCGTAGAAACGGAAATCGAGGAAATATATGCAACCTCTACGCCGTTTTCAATGCAGACCACAAAGCTCTTCGGCATTTCCGTCGAAACATTGACCGCATTGCCTTCCTTTTCCAGTCTGCTCAAATACGCGCGCGTATCCGAACCAATCGTCGTATTTTCGATATCAAAAATACCAATTACCGTGGTATCATTGATCGAAATCTGCTCACCGAGATGAATATACATCACAGTTCTCCTTATTGCTGTTCAGTCATGTTTTCCGTCAGCAATCCGTTATCCATGCAAAATACTGCGCCCTTACCGAATTGTCCAACCGCTTCCGGCTGCGGCGTTGTCAGAAAAATCTGCATATCACCGACGATATCATAAACGAGTTTTTGTCTTTGCTGATCCAGCTCGCCCATCACATCATCAAGCAAAATGATCGGTGTTTCGTCCTTTTGTTCATAGAACACCGACGCCTGTGCGAGCTTTAATACCAAAGCGGTGCTTTTCTGCTGTCCCTGCGAACCAAATTCACGAACGGACAAGCCACCGATTTTACAGGAAAAATCATCTCTGCCGGCACCCTTTGCAGTAAATCCGAGCCGGATGTCATCATCCGCAGATTTCTGAAGCTGGGCATAGTAATATTGCTGCATATCGGCAGTTGGTTTTTCCGGGATTTCCGAATTCCGAAACAGATTGGAGCGATACTTGACCGACAGCTTTTCCTTGCCATCGGTAATGGTGCCATAGAGCTGTTCACAAACTGCCGACAGCTTTCTGATATACGCAAAACGCAGACAACTCAGCAGACTGCCGTGCGCAGCAAGCTGAATATCCCAATCGGCAAGGTCACGCTTTGACGCCTTGCCAAGCTGAATTTGCTTCAGAACAGCGTTGCGCTGCGCAGTTAATTGCTCAAACCGCCGGATACATCCGAGCATTGCAGGCGTAATCTGCGAACCGCATAAATCCATGAAGTTACGGCGTTTTTCCGGTCCGGAGCGAATCAGCTCCCGATCATCCGGCGAAAATACAACGCATTGAAACTGCGAAAACAATCCGCTGCCGCCCTTGAGCGGAACATGATTGAGCAGAATTTTCTTTTGCTTGCCATCGCCGCGCGCCATATGGAGCTGGATTTCCTGCACTCTGCGGCTATTTTCAAAACTAAGCCGAATGTGCATTGCCTCTGCCTGTAATTGCAGATAATCCTTTTCCTTTGCACCGCGGAAGCTGCGGCAGCCCGTACACGCCCAGATTGCCTCCAGCAGATTGGTTTTTCCCTGCGCGTTATTGCCGAATATCATATTCCGTTCCGGATGCGGCGTCATGCTGACGCTTTTCAGATTACGGAATCCCTCCGCTTTTAAAGATAATACACGCATTTACGCATCTTCTAACGGAGCAGATACAATGACCTCGTAGCCCTCGACCATCACGCGGTCACCATTTCGGATTTTTTTTCCGCGCATGGTGCAAACCTCGCCGTTTACCTTGACAAGTCCGCTTTGAATAATTTCCTTTGCCAGTCCGCCCGTATCGGTCAGACCGGACAGCTTCATAAGCTGTTCCAGCTTGATAAACGGTGTTTTGATGTCAATGTGTATGATTTCCATAACATTCTCCCGAATATAAACTTATCTTCGCACCTGAACCGGCATGATAATCGCGACCGAACCATCGCCGTCCGCTTCCATAATTTTGACAGCGCGATCGGCAGCAGTCAGGAACATACGCACTTTATCGCTCTGCACCGCACGAACTGCGTCAAGCAGATAGCGGTTATTGAAGCCGATCACCATTTTTTCGCCGGTCATATCGCAGGCAATCTGGTCATCCACGCTGCCGACAACATTCTGACAGCTGATCATGATACGGTTTTCCTCAAACTGGAAGCGTACAGCGGTCTTATTTTTCTCGGAAATCAGCAGACCGCAGCGCTCAAGACTCTCCATCAGGTCACGGCGATTGAGCGTGACCTCGGTTTTTGTATTCTCCGGAATGCTGCGGCGATAGTTGATAAAATCACCGGCAAGCAATCTGGTATAAACAATATAATTTCCGATCTCAAACATTGCATGATGCTGGTCGAGACGAATTTTGCAGGGATTCTCGTTTTTCTCGTCATCCGTAAGCAGATGCTCGATTTCACGGAGTGCCTTTGCCGGAACGACAAATTTCATCGGTGCCTGACCAGCAAGCGGCTCTGTACGGAGCGCCATACGGTAGTTATCCAGCGCAACAATATTCAGCACATCGTCTGCCATTTCAATCAGCTCACCGGTAAAGATCGGCTTTGTTTCATCCAAAGAAACGGCATAGATGGTCTGGTCGATCATATTTTTCAGCAGATTCTGCGGAATCACCGCGCCCTGCTTCTGCTCGATATCGGGCAGATCCGGATATTCATCTGCACGCATACCCGGAAGCTGGCAGAATGTACCGCCACCGGTAATGGTGATCTTGAGATGCTCGTCGATCTCAATCTGCAAAACGCCATCCGGCATTCTGCGAACCAATTCGGAAAACAGACGGCTGTTCGCAAGAACGACGCCCTCTTCCTCAACGGCTGCCGGAATCTGTGTTCTGATACCAAATTCCAAATCATAACCGGTAAGCTCCAGTTCCTGACCATAAGCGCGGAGACAAATTGCGCTGAGCGACTCCATCGGCGTTTTTGCGCTTGCCGCTTTTGCAACATTTGGCAGGACTTCGCAGAGGTCAGATTTCTGACAGGTATATTTCATATATAACATTCCCTTTCAAGGATTTCAGCCGTTTCCACAATTCATCTCTCCGAAATGCGAATCAGCCAGCAAATATTCATCTTAACATAATAGGTTATATAAGGAGAAGTAGTCGTGTCGGTTGAAAAGTGCAAAGCGGAATATGAAGAGTCAAAAATCCGCGTATGCAAGCCGAAACGAGCCGGTCAAAATCCGGCGGTTTTTTCCACTTCGGAATTTTGAAAAAATGTGGGGAAGTGGAATACGAATTATGACAATCCGATTACAGTGAAAAGAGTGGAAACGAAATGAAATTTTGTTGAAAACTCAGTTGAAATTGTGAATACTCAGAGTATATTCGCTTGTTTTCCACATTCTGACAACAAAAAAACCTAAAAATGCGGTAAATGCGGCGTTGATTTTCAACTTTACTTTCAACATCTGTTGAAACACGAGAAAATCAAACATATGCTCTTTGCAATCTTTTTGTAAATTTTCCGGTGCGTTGAATTTTAAAAATTCGGGGTAACCGAAATCATTCAGACTCTTGCACAAACAAGTGGAAAACCTTTCAGGATTATTTTCCGAAACCGTCACGAATGGTCTTTGTGATGCTTTCGATGGCGTCGCGCAGGTTCGTATCCTTTTTCATATTTTTTTCTACATACTTGACCGCATAGACGATTGTAGAGTGATCGCGGTTGCCAAATTCCTCACCGATTGTCGCAAGCGTCATCTGGGTAATATCGTGTACCAGATAAATTGCGACTTTTCTGGCGTTGGAAATCTGCTGCGAACGCTTTTTGGAACGGATATCCTCTGCCGTTACGCCATAGAGGTTGGAGACCTCCTGAATAATATTCTCCACCGTGACAGGTGTAGGCTGTTCATCCGTCAAGATATCGCGGATAACGCTTTGTGCCATTGAGAGCGAGGGCGAGGAATCTGCAAGACTCTTGAGCGCCTTGAGTCGTTTGACTGCGCCCTCAAGCTGACGGATATTTGTTTTCAGACGATTTGCGATGAATTCGGCAACATCATCCGGAATATTGAGGTCGAGCAGCTCTGCCTTGCGGCGAATGATTGCAACTCTGGTTTCAAAGTCCGGCATAGAAATATCCGTAATCAGACCGGATTCAAAGCGTGTGCGGATACGATCCTCCAGAATCTTGATATCCTTCGGCGGACGGTCGGAGGTCAGGACAATCTGCTTGCCGGCAGCGTGGAGAATATTGAATGTATGGAAGAATTCCTCCTGTGTACTATCCTTACCGCTGATAAAATGAATGTCATCGACCAGCAGAACATCTGCGCTGCGATATTTTTCATGGAATTTCGAGGTGTCCTTTTTACCGATTGCTTCAATCAACTCATTGGTGAAGGTTTCACCTGTTACATAAATGATTTTCAATTCGGGATTGCGATTTCTCATTTCGTGAGAAATTGCAGTCAGCAAATGTGTTTTACCGAGTCCGGACGGACCATAGATAAACAAAGGGTTATAGGTGTTTCCGTTGCCCTCGCCGCGTGCAATACTGGTACAGGCAGCGTAAGCAAACTGATTGGAGCCTCCGACAATAAATGTATCGAAAGTATAGGCATATTCGCCGTCCTTGGTTGTTTTTTCGAGTGCTTCTCCGATTTGCTGATCCTGCTCTGCGGCATTGGCGATTTCCTTACCCTCCTGGACAATCAGGCGCAGGTTGACCGGAAATCCGAGAATCTGCGCAAAGCCCTCTTTCAGCAAATGGGCATAATTATTTGTGACAACAGAACGCTGAAAATCCGAAGAACAATAAAATACGGCGTCTGTGCCCTCTAAGCGTGCTGGCTTCAAGGTATCCAGCCAAAGATTTTTTGCGACGTCCCCAACTTTTCCGTCTTTCGTTACGTATTCCTTGACGGCTTCAAATACTTCTTCAAAGGAATTCATGAGTCCATTCACATCCTTTTCTGTTAAATAATCTGACAGATCTGCACACGCTGTTTTCAGGGAGAAAGCGTGATTTCGTGCAGTCTTATACATCATATATTATAGCATATTGAAAAGATAATTTCAAGCATAACGAACAATCATTGGAGAATTACACAAAACACTCGACCGCTTGCCGCAGTTTGTTGATAAACCGTTCTTGCCCTAATTTTTATAAATTTTTAATATATAAAAACAGCCAAAAAATCGCAGAAATCAGCACCTATCCTTGAGCACGAACAGCTTGTTTTGGATACAAAATCTGCGTAACCGTATCGGCATATCTCAATCATTTTTTGCATAAGCATTAGCAGAATGTGCATACTGAAAAAAGGAGATGTTTTATTTGAACATACAAGTCAAACGCGTTTTATTGCTTTGTGCAGCAGGCTGCGTGATGGTTAGCGGTTGGCAGCTCATGGATTTTCTGGATACGGTTGAAATCGGTTCGGCATCCTGTATTGCGACCGCAGAGGGTATGTCTGCGCCGGCGTCTACGACCGTAACCTCGGTCACAACCGTTCCGACAGAGACAGGCGTTGTAACGCAGCCGGTTGTGATGGCACCTGCGACCGAAGCTGCTGAAAATGCACCGATTATCAATCGCGAATCCGATGGCTCAAAGGCGCTGTGGTATGCGCGGCTGTATCAGGAAACGCAGAATGGAAACGGTGGTGAAATTGTTGACAGACAGTTTGGAACGCAGTCCGGCGATATTTTTTTGACGCTCCCGAATGGCGGACAAGTTCGGAATACGACCTTTTGGAATAACAAGGATTTGCTTGCGGAAAGTCAGATTGCGCCGCAGCTGAATCTGAAAATGGATGGCACGCCGATGGTCTTGATTTACCATACGCATACGACCGAGAGCTTTGTCTCACCAAAAACGGGAAACTATGATGACAGCTTTAATTTTCGTACAACCGAGCCGGATAAAAATATGGTGATGGTTGGGGCGACTATTGCAGAACAGCTTGTATCAGCCGGAATCGGTGTGATTCACGCAAAGGAGCTGCATGATTATCCGGTATGGACCGGCAGCTACCATAACAGCGCACAGACAGTTCGCGAGATTCTTGCAGAATATCCGAGTATTTGCATTGCGCTGGATATTCACCGGGATGCGATTACGGACGGCAATCGGGTTGTTGCGCCGGTTGCGGAGATCAACGGCAAACAGGCAGCACAGATTATGATTATTTCCGGATGCGATGACGGCACAATGAATATGCCGAATTATCGTGAAAATTTTCATCTTGCGTGCCGCTTGCAGCAAACCGCGGAGACCATGTTCAAAGGCTTTACGCGTCCGATTTTATTTGATTATCGGAAATACAATCAGGATTTGACGCAGGGGAGTCTGCTGATCGAAATTGGTTCACAGGGCAATACGCTGGAGGAAGCGAAGTATACCGGTGAACTGTTCGGGCAGGTGCTCTGTGAAACCATTCGGCAGCTTGTCGAAGAATCAGGAGTGGATTGATATGAAAAAGCGCATGAAAAAAGCCGCAATGATTGCGGCTCTGGGATATATTTCGGTGATGGGACTTGGCTGCGGAATGCTGAAAGCGGCACAGCAAACGCGCCGGATGCTTTATGGCGGCAAACCGGTTATGGCACAGGTGACGCAGCAGCAATCTTCATCTTCGGCAAATATCACGCTTGGCGGCGGCGAATGGGAGCTTCAGGTTCAGCAGCCGGAGCTTTCCGGTATCATGAAAGCAGCCGAAGCATTGCCGCCCTCCATGGGCAAGCTATTGCTTCGGCTTTGGATTTTATCGGATGTCGTTGCGACTCAGACCGCAGAGACCATCGGCATATAGGAAAGCGATTGATTCTGTTCGTGGTAATAATGATTCAGTTCACCGCGATAAATCAGCTTTGCATCCGGCAGATAGCGCAGGTCGTCGGGGGAGCATAGGCAGGCAGGCTTATCGAGATGCACACCGCATTCCTCCAGAACGTATGCAACAAACTGCGAGCATACAAATTTATAACGCAATTCGCTTTCGATTTGCAGCTTGACGCGCAGCAATCCCATTAAGCTATAGGAATACAGCTTGCGGCAAGAGATGAAATGATCAATCATACACTGGAAATGTGAATATTGTTCATCTGTCAGCGGAATTTCGTAGATTTCACATGGGATATCTGCGAATTTTCCGAATGTACCCTCTCCGATCAATTCGATATTAAAGGAGCTTGGAAGCGGAAAATAAGAATAATTTCGGCAAAAGCTGTAGAGCTGATGTAAAGATGCGTCACCGGAGATTGAAACGTGTGAATACGGCATCCGAGAAAGCAAACGAATGGCTTTTGCCGGACCCGTTCCTGTTCTCGTCATTACGATATAAATAGAGCGTTTTTTTTCGGAAACTGTATTCATAATTTCACTCCTTTCCAAAAAATGTCAATAAAATCGGGAGATATCTTTTTTTGCAAATTTCAAAAAAGGCTTGCAAATTTTCCGGATATCTGTTATAATAAGGAATGTAGCCTATGGAAATGCGCCCGTAGCTCAGTTGGATAGAGCGTCAGACTCCGACTCTGAAGGTCATGCGTTCGAATCGCACCGGGCGTACCAAATCCCTGTACCACTTGGTATGGGGATTTTTTTTGGAGTATTTGATATAGGCAATACCGCCAAACCGTAAGGCGGACTTTGCGCGGTGTTGCCTATAGTGTCGATACGTCTGTAAAGGCTCTCCGCATAAAATACATATATCAAATAACACGTATCTGCGTATATGTTAATTTGCATTGCTTGTGCAACGGGACAAAATCTGGTATAATATATGCAAGGAAGCAGCGATCTTCCGAAACTGAAAGGAGCTGTATGAAAGATGCTGCAAGATAATTTGAAAATGATCCGAAAAGAAAAAGGAATGTCACAGGAAGAGCTTGCCTCGAAGGTCCATGTTGTCCGTCAGACGGTTTCCAAATGGGAAAAGGGGCTCTCTGTTCCGGATGCCGAAATGCTGATGCACATTGCAGAAGTATTTGAGGTACCGGTCAGCCGGCTGCTCGGTGCGGAGAAAACGCAGGAGGAGCAGTCCGGAGCGAATAATCGCAACGAGATTGCCGAACAGCTCATGAAGATCAATGAGCAGCTCGTGATCAAAAACAACCGCACAAAAAAGATTATCAAATTTATCCAATGGCTGGTTATTCTCTTTGTGGTGATCCCTATCATCCTGTCTGTTCTGTCTTCTATGCTGTTTATGCTGTTCAAAGGGGTTCGTACATCCGGTCCGGTAACAAAAACATCCCATGTATATGTTGAAGAACAGTGATCTGCAAGCGCCCTGATTGCCGGGGCGCTTTTGTTATGCCCCGTATTTCTTCAAGATTTTCAAAATCGCAATCATCGGCACAATCAGCACGAATGTGCCGATGATTTTTTAAGGCAATACCGCACAGAGTTGGTGGTGCAGATACGCAGTCAGATTTTTCGTCAGATTGTATAGAAATGACGCCGCTGGGCTGATGCCCAGCAAGGAATTTCTGTGCAAGATGGCGGAAAATATGCAAGTAGATGTGCCGCCAAGCCGTAAGGCGGACTTTGCGCGGTGTTGCCTTATAACATCAAATATGCAAGCAGCAGTTATGCTTCCTCCGAAGCATCGGCAAACTGGGATTCATGCCGCGTAAAGAAGTCCGTGCGCGGCGGCAGGAATTTCAGCTTGTGATTTGCACCGGTGAAGAAGCTGACCGGCTCGAAAATCGTGTCCCAAGACCAGATGCGCTCATCAACCTGCAAATACTCGCGCAGCTTTTCCGTGCCGAACGGTACCATCGGATGCAGCAGCACGCCCGCAATCCGGATCATATAGAACAGATTGGAAAGCACCTGCAAGGTTTCCTCCTTGCTCTGTTCATCAGGCTTCAATGCCTTTGACATATATTTACTTGCGTTGCGAATATAGCCGTCCAATACATAGGTACACTGATGGAATGCAAATTTTGACATATGCCGTTCGTATTCAAGAACGGCTTTTTTCGCGTCTGCGAGAATATTTTCTTCCGGTGCCAAATCGGGCAGAATGCCGTCTGTGACCTTTTGCGCGGTATAGAACGCCGTGCGGATGATACGGTTATAGACATTCGAGAGCAGCAGACCATCCTTAATCACCGGATCCTGCTCATTCGGGTCGGCATCGGGATTATAGGGCTTTGGCATGAAGCTGACCGAACGCTGACCGAGTCCGAGTCCAAGCCAGTGCATACGAAGCTGTTCCGGCGTATAGTGATTCAGGAGATCGTCTGCCATCGGCGGCTTGACATTGCCGGAGCTGGACGCTTTTTTATCAAGGAACAGAATATGATGATTTGCAACGATGACAGGCATCTGCAATTCACCCTCCGGCGGATTGGATACCTTTTCATCTGCCTGCTGCTGTGCCATCCACATCGCAGGCTCAGCGATACCGTAGAAATAAATATTATCCTGTCCGATAAACTGGTAAACGGTCGAATCCTTCGAGCACCAGTAATTTTTCCATTCGGCTTTATTGAGCCCCTCGGATTCGAGATATGCCTGTGTAAAGGAGATCGGCGCCCAGAGCGATTCCGGCCATACCCAGACGGTCAATCCCTCTGCGCCCTCAAGAACCGGCGCTTTTACGCCCCATTCGATATTTCCGGTCAGACGGAACGGTACGAGCGTTTTGCCGGTACGATAGCGGATGCCGTTTTCAGTCAGAATGCGGCAGGCTTCATCGCAGTCAGGCAGCGTCTCAAATTCAATCGTAAAGGATGGTTTTTTAGGTTCTTCCAGATAATTATGTGCCGGCATCTGCGCTTTGATTTGCAGATATTTTTCCTCAAATTCGCGCTTGATATAGATGACCGGCGGCTTCAGGAATTCAGAAATGGTTTTCCAGACGACAGGACGGATTTTTTTATCCTTCTGCATATCACCAACCCATTCCTGCATCAGCTTTTCGTAGTCGCGCAGCTTGAAGTACCAGTTTGTGACAGGCTTCATGGTCGGTGTTTCGCCTGTGAGTGCGGAAATCGGATTCAACAAATTTTCCGGCATATACTGATGACCGAGATCGCATTCATCGGCATAGCCTTTTTCAGAGGTGCAGCCCTCAACAGGACATTTACCGATGACCTGTCTGCCGTTCAGGAATACGCCAGCTTTTTCATCGAAAAACTGCATGGTGGAAATTTGATTGAGCTGCCCCTTGTCATAGAGCGACTGCAAAAATTCAAGCGTATATTCAGCATGAATTTCCTTGGTTCTGCCAAGACCGGAAGCACCAAAGAGATTCGGAGAAATGCCGTATGCCTTGAGCGTATCCTTTTGTTTATTATGATTCTGCGTTACGAATGCTTCGAGAGAGCCGTCAAATTCGCCTGCTTCAACCTTTTTGCGCCAACCCTCTGCGATTGGAGAACCGTAGCAATCGGTTCCGCTGACGAAGATCACATTTTCCTTGCCGATGCGGTCGCGCAGGAAGCGCGCGTAGGTATCTGCAAATACCAGCATTCCGCCGACATGACCGAAATGCAGCTCCTTGTTACCATAAGGCATACCGCCCGTAACGACTGCGCGTTTCGGAAATTCCGGACGCGGGATTTCAAACGGCTTTTTACTATTTGTATCATGATTCCTCGACATAATCAGATTCCTTTCTGTTACCGTATAAGAATTCACCTTATTATAGCACATTTTATCGAAAAAATCAAGGTTTTTAAGTTATTATACATACTGTATATATAATATAAAATATTATTGGTTTGTTGGCAATATTTAGTAAAAATAAAAATGCGGAATCGTTATGAAATTCCGCATTTTGCATATGCTGATTATGGTGTTTCCGGCTGATGTTCTTCGTAGGTAAATGTATGGGTGCGGTATGCGTTGATCACGGTCGTCTGCATATTTTGAGAGATGCGCGGCGTCTGCATCCCGTAATTCATATGCACATGACCATGTACATGATATTTCGGCTGATATTTCTCTATGAGCTGTTGAAACGCGTCAAAGCCCTGATGACAAAGATCCGTGCCGTCATGGAAGCCGGCAGCCGGTGCGTGCGTCAGCAGAATATCAAAGCCGCCGAAAGTGCGTAGCTTCAGCCAAAGATGACGAATGCGCCGCTGCATTTCGCGTTCGGAATACTGATGTGCGCCGGCGCGGTATCGCATACTGCCGCCGAGTCCCAGAATCCGGATGCCTTGATATTCGATGATGCTGTCCTCGATGCAAATGCAGCCCTCCGGTGGGTTTGCCCGATATTTTTCGTCATGATTGCCGTGAACATAGAGTAATGGAATATTTGAGAATGTTTCAACAAAGGTCAGATAACGTGGATTCAGATCGCCGGCAGACAGAATCAGGTCAATGCCTTGGAACATCCCCGGCTGATAATGATCCCAGATATACGATGATTCAACATCGGACATGACCATGATTTTCATGCTTATACTTCTCCTATTTTGGAATCATTTCCCCTAAAACATAAGCAAAATTGGTACGACAACTGAAAGATGTAATGATAAAATATCGGCAGCGTTTTATAGAGAGTTTTTGATATATATTTTTTTGAATAGATTATGTTGCGCGGATGCTGTGCCACTTCGCAAATTCGCGGAATCGCGGGTCAAGCGCCGAAACATCCGGCAGCTCACCGACAACATTATCCGGCAGCCAATCCGCTTTGATGATTTCATCCGGCGTCAGGGATTGTCCGGCTGCAACCTTGCAGCTTCCGTCCTGACCGTAAATCGGGCCGCTGAATGGCAGGAAATTACCGCTTGCGATTTCATTCTGCATCAGCTTGACAAGTCGCTGTGTACCGCTTGGCAGTCTGCCGGAAACAGCGACATCAATCGCACCGGACGACATTCCCCAATAATAATTGAGCGCCTGTGTTTCATTTTGATTGCCGTCATTTTTCCATGCGCCAATCAGAACCGAACGCACAAGGTCCTCATAGAGACTGCCCCAATTCCAGACCGGTGCTGCCAATCGGAAGGATACACCGCCATACATACCGTATAAGCCGAAGCCGATGTCATCGAGCAGCGGCGCATTGATATCGCGGTCGGAGATCAGGTCGATCTGCTTATTGCGGAAATATTCAACAGGATCGTGATTTTCGAGTGTAGACCAGTCCAGATAAACCATTGCGCGCGGATTGACCATTTTTACACCGAGTGCAAACGCGCTGATTGACGACGGGATTCCCAGAATCGGATAATCCGCAATATAGCCGACGCGTTCATTTTCCGTCATAGAGCCTGCAATCAGACCTGTGATGAACTTTGCCTCATAAATACGGAGATAATAGGTGCGAAGCTGTTTATATGCGGTATTGACGGAGCAGTTGAGCAATATAACCTCCGGATGCTCAACCGCCATGCGCATACTGACTGCATGGTAAACGGGTGATGTGGTAAAAATCAGACGACAGCCGCCGGCAATGGCTTGCTCGATGACGGATTTTGCTTCATCGGGTTCACAGACAAACGAGGTTGTTGTGATTGCATCTCCGAATGTATCTTCGAGATAACGGCGGCCGATTTCGTGATTATAGCTCCAGCCGGAGCTTTGCGGGTCTTTCGGATACAAAAACGCAATATTCAGCACCGCAGAGCTGGCGAGCAGGATTTTCTTAGTCAGTGCGACTTTCCGTGAAACATCGGTTGGATTGAGAATATGAGAAGTCGGATTTTCATTGCCCAATACGCGAAATTCCTCGCGAATCCGGTCGATCCGGCGGTGCAGCTCCACAGAAGACAAGCCGCGCACTTGTTCAAAGCCATAGATTTCCAAGAAATGCAGAAATGCGTCACCGGCGGTCAGCGGCAAACGCTGCTCATATTTTGCAATATAATAATCGGAAAAAACCGTATAGAGAAATTTTACATCGCGCCGTAGGTCGTCCGGCCATGGCGGTATCACAGACTGCTTTGCATCCGAATGCTCCTGTTCCTCGATGGGTGTGATAATCTGAATCAAACGCGGAAAGGCGTTGGGATGGCGCATTTGGATTTCATAGATACCGGATATGCGGAAAAATTCAATGAATTCCATATAAACCTGATATTCTGCGGTATCATTGGGTTTTGGAATAATCCGCGTGACCTTTGCCTCGATGCTGACAGCGCCGTTATATTTGGAAACGCTGACGCGCTTGTTGCCCTCGCAGACATAGAAGCGCTGCATATATTCCATCACGGTAATCGGCTCACGAAGTCCGTCCTCCTGAATGGATTCGCAAAGCAGCGACCATTTGCTGCCGAATTCTGTATCATAATCAAGCAGCGGCATGAAATTTGAAGCAAATGCAGAAGTTCGCTCCGATTGTGCGGTTCCGGCAATCAGAGAAAGCGGAATCTCAATCTGACCGAGCGGAAGCTGACCCTCAACCTCATTTTGGCGCAGAATATCCTCCAGAGCAGGAAGATACGGATATGCACCGTGCGAAACGGCTTGCCGATATTGTTTTTCAGCGAGCTTTTGTGCTTTTGAATAATCCTGTATTGACATACTGACGCTCCTTTCAGAATGAAAAAAACGGATGATAGATAGTATCCAGAAAGGCTGTTTTTATTATAGCATACTGTACGATTTTTTTCAATGGGGGATTTTACGCATAATTTGTGGAATTTGATCTGATATTTCATAAAATAGAGTAAAGGCAACACCGTGCAAAGTTCGCTTTACGACTTGGCGGCACATCTACTTGCATATTTTTCGCCATCTTGCACAGAAATTCCTTGCTGGGCGTCATTTCTATACAATCTGACTGCGTATCTGCACCACCAACTCTGTGCGGTATTGCCTTAATTTTAATTATAGTATAAGTCGGATCGTAGCCATGTCGTTCTGTGAGCCAAGGAGTTGGTGAGTTTAATTGTCTTCCTAAGACCGCTTGGCCTCCGACTTGGCTTGGCGGCACGTCTACTTGCATATTATCCGCCATCTTGCACAGAAATTCCTTGCTGGGCGTCATTTCTATACAATCTGACTGCGTATCTGCAAGTCGGATCGTAGCCATGTCGTTCTGTGAGCCAAGGAGTTGGTGAGTTTAATTGTCTTCCTAAGACCGCTTG
>JAZNTW010000009.1:0-34894 GCA_045591925.1 Oscillospiraceae bacterium | reverse complement strand
CGGCACATCTACTTGCATATTTTTCGCCATCTTGCACAGAAATTCCTTGCTGGGCGTCAGCCCAGCGGCGTCATTTCTATACAATCTGACGAAAAATCTGACTGCGTATCTGCACCACCAACTCTGTGCGGTATTGCCTTAAATCAAATACACAAAACAGCCCTACGATTCGCCTTGAACCGTAGGGCTGTTGATTACCATACTGTGTCAGCAGCATGGAGGAGGACCGAATTATCTTCTGTAGATGATGTCACCAAGCATCAGGTCACGTTCCAGAGACACCGGTGTGGTATCGGCATTGATTGTGACCAGTTCAATTCCCATGATACGTGCAAAATCACGAATCGTATCATCCGAAATATCATAGGAAAGCACAGTATGATGCGCACCGCCAGCCAGAATCCAGCATTCGAGTCCGCGCAGGAAATCCGGAGCCGGTTTCCACATGGTACGTGCAACAGGCAGGTTCGGCATAGTCTGGAACGGCTTCTCACAGACAACATCCTGAACGATCAGGCGCAGTCTGCCGCCGGCGTCAATCATGGAAAGCGCCTTAGCAGCACCTGCCTTGCCCTCGAATACGATACGGGCAGGCGGTTCCTTGCCGCCGATGCCAAGCGGATGCACTTCAATGCGCGGACGGTCTTCCGCAATCGTCGGGCAAACCTCCAACATATGCGCACCAAGAATCAGCTCATGCTGATAATCATAGGTATAGTCCTCCATAAAGGACGTTGCGCCATCCGGATACATTGCCTTAACGATCGCAGTCAAGGCAGCCGTTTTCCAGTCGCCCTCACCGCCGTAGCCGTAGCCCTTGGACATGAGATGCTGCGTTGCAAGACCCGGCAGCTGATCCATGCCATAGAGATCCTCAAAGGTGTTGGAGAATGCTTTCGCACCAACCCGAACCAGAATTCGCTCAATCGCAATTTCCTCGCGTGCCTGATAGCGAATGGCGTCCATATTATCGGTTGCAATATCATAGACTGCCTTGTATTCTTCAACAAGTGCGTCGATTTCAGCATCCGTAACAAGATTCATCTCTTTCACCAGATCACCGACTGCCCAAGTATTCACCTGCCAGCCGAGCTTCATCTGTGCTTCCACCTTATCGCCCTCGGTAACAGCGACCTCGCGCATATTATCGCCAAAGCGAACGACTTTCAGCTCACGGCTGAACAGTACGCCAATCGCCGCACGCTGCCAATCTGCAATTTTCTTCTGAACAGCCGCGTCCTTCCAATAACCGGTAACAACAGCTCTCGGAATACGCATACGCGCACCAATAAAGCCATGCTCGCGGTCGCCGTGTGCGGACTGATGGAGATTCATATAATCCATGTCGATTTCTTCATTCGGAATCGACTCATTAAACTGCGTATGGAAATGCAGCCACGGCTTTTGCAGCATAGAAAGTCCGTTGATCCACATTTTAGACGGAGAGAATGTGTGACAGAATGTTATAATGCCTGCACAATCTGCATCATAGTTTGCCTCTTTGACAAGCTCACAGATCTCAGCATTGGATTTTGCGGTCATTTTGTAGATAATCGGGAACGGTACGTTCAGACCCTCGGCAATGATTTTTGCATCTGCCTCAACCTGACGCAGCGTTTCCTCACCGTACATAGACTGTGAACCGGCTATAAACCAAAATTTCATGTTAATTCACCTCAATTAGTAGATTGTGCAACTGCTGCGTGTTCAGCAGCAAGCCCATTGCTATAGCGTTTCATATAGACCTTCAGACCATTGATATCATCCTGCTTGGGAGAAACGGTCTGCTGCTGCTGATCTGCAAAGACACGGTTTTGTAGATAAGCACGCAGCGTTTCACTCCGATCAGACCTATTCAGATATGCCGCAAGTAAGGCAATACCCCATGCGCCTCCCTCGCCTGCCGATTGCATCAGCGTGACATCTGTACCGAGTACGGCGGCAAGAGTCGGCTGCGTAATCAGCGGCGTTTTGAAAAGACCGCCATGCGCATAGATCCGGTCAAGACCGACCGATTCCTCTGCAAGTATGTCCATACCGATCTTCAGCGTCGCCATACAGGAATACACAAGGCTCCGCATCAGATTTTGAACCGTAAATTCAGAGTCGGGATCGCGCATCATGAGCGGCTTACCTGCTTGTAAATGCGTAATCTCCTCTCCGGCGTAATAATTATAGCTGATGATACCGCTGCAATCCGGGTCGCCCTCTGCGGCAAGACCGTAAAGCAAATCATACAGCTGCGGCTTGGTCAGATTGGCGCCGGCAGCTTGTAAGAGTCCACCGAACATCTTCACCCATGCGTCCAAATCACTGGAGCAATTATTACAGTGTACCATTGCAACCGGCGCGCCCTCCGGCGTTGTCACAATGTCAATTTCGCGGTGCAGCGATTTCAGATTGCGCTCAAGCACTGCCATCGCAAAGATGGAAGTACCGGCAGAAACATTGCCCGTGCGCGGCGTAATGCTGTTTGTCGCAACCATACCGGTTTGCGCATCGCCCTCCGGCGCACAGAATGCAATTCCTGATTGGAACGTACCGGTCGGGTCAAGCAGCTTTGCGCCTGTTTCGCTGAGTGTACCGGCAATTTCGCCAGCAGGTACAATTTTCGGAAGCAAATCAGACAATTTCTTCTGTAAGTCGGTATCCTTGACAAGTGCGTCAAATTTTGCACACATATCTGCATCATAGGACTGCGTATCGGGATCAATCGGGAACATACCAGATGCGTCACCGATGCCAAGCACCTTTTCACCGGTCAGAAGCCAATGCACATAACCTGCAAGCGTTGTGAAATAACGCACACCGGAGATATGCGGCTCCTGATTCAAAATTGCCTGATAAAGATGTGCGATGCTCCAGCGCTGCGGAATGTTAAAAGAAAAGGCTTCGGTCAGCTTTTCGGCAGCTTCTCCTGTAATCGTATTGCGCCATGTGCGGAACGGAACCAACAGGTTCATATCCGCATCAAAGGCAAGATAGCCGTGCATCATTGCGGAAATTCCGATGCTTCCGACTGTTTCAAGTTTCACACCATACTGCTGCTCAGTATTGCGCATCAGATCGGCAAAACACGCTTGCAGTCCGTTTCGGATATCCGCATCGGAATATGTCCAGACGCCATCCTCAAACCGGTTGCACCAGTCGTGAACGCCGGATGCAATCGGTGAAAAATCTGTGCCAATCAGCACGGCTTTGATACGTGTCGAACCAAATTCAATGCCGATTGCTGTGTGTCCACCGACAATTTGCTCTCTGATTTGCATATCATCACCTCTTTTAGGTTGCTATTATTCTGTCAGCTTAACGCTGTGCATTTGCGTTTGCTTTCTTTCTGCGCGCGATAATGATACTCTGCACAATCAGGAACAGACAGAGCATTGCAGCGATTGTGATACCGGTCCACCAAGCCTGATCAAGACCGACAGAAGATACGATCGTCTGGATCATCGCAAGCGACATGACGCCGAACAGTGTACCGATAATATTGCCAACACCGCCGGTCAGCATGGTGCCGCCAATGATAGAGGATGCAATCGCGTTCATTTCTGCGCCCATTGCATGAGATGCAGAACCGGAGCCAACGTGCATAAAATACACAAATCCGCCGATTCCGGCAAGCAAACCGCAGAGCAGATGCGAGAGGAACGTGACACGCTTAACATTGATGCCAAGCATCAGCGCACTTTGACGATTGCCGCCGACTGCGTAGAAATTCCGTCCGGTTTTGCCCCATTTCAGGAATACAAACAATGCAGCAACAATCAGCAGTGCAACGATCACGCCAATTTCAATATAAGCATCGACATATTTGCCATGCTTGTTGACCGAACCGAGGAACGGAACGATCACTCTGGTGTCTTTCAGTTTGACAAATGCTTCGTTCTGAACATTAAAGGGATTGGTATGCACAATCGTTGTCATACCGCGTGCAAAAAACATACCAGCCAAGGTCACAATGAACGGTTGGATTTCAAGATGGGCAATCAGAAAGCCCTGAACCAAACCAAAAGCAAGACCGATTCCAAGTGAAATCAAAATAGCACCGAATACATTGCCGCCATGATAATCCAGGTAAACCGCACAGCACATACTGACCAGTGCCGCAACGCCGCCAACTGAAATATCAATGCCGCCGGTAATCATTACAAGCGTCATACCGCAGGAAAGAATAATCAAAGATGCGTTTGCATTCAAAAGATTAAACAGCGTCTGCGGCTTCAAAAAGCCCTTTTGCAGAAAAATAATTGCGCCAAGATACATCGCAATGAATACGATGATCGTAATGGACATGAGCAGATTGGTGTCCGTCATTTTGCGGATTCGATTTGCAAGACCGCCGCGTTTTGATACAGAATTTGTCATATGATATTCCTCCTTCTGTTAAGCTGCGGCTTTGCCGGAACGCAGTTTGCGTAACAGTGCCGATACCTTCTCGCGGAATGCCGGTGCGCTCAGAACAACAAGCACAATGACGACGATCGCTTTATAGGCAGAAAGCGCATCGGACTGGACATCAAACTTGTAAAGCGTCGTGGTCAAAAACTGAATCACATATGCGCCAAGAATGGAAGCGCCCATATTGAACTTGCCGCCGCTGAGTGCATTACCGCCAAGGGCAACAGCAAGAATCGCGTCCATTTCAATATCCTTTGCGATAACAGAATAGTTAATCGTAGAAAGACGGCTCACCTTGATCAAACCGCAAACTGCAACGCAAAGTCCAAGCAAAATATAAACGCCAAACTTAATCAGCTCCGGATTCAGACCATTCAGACGAGAGGTTTTTTCGTTAATACCAACCGACTGAACGTAAAGACCGAGGTTCGTAAATTTCATGACCGCCCATGTAATTGCAAAGCAGAGCAGTGCAATGAAAAACGGTGTCGGAATTGGAATGCCCGGCAGATAACCGCCGTAATAAGAGAAGGATTTTTCACTAATGATCGGCAGCTCATTGTTATTGATCCATGCGGCGATCGAACGACCTGCTGTAAACAAAATCAATGTCGCGACCATCGGCTGAATCTTGAAAAATGCAACCAACGCACCGTTAAATGCACCAAAAATCATTGCAACAATACAGCAGACGATAAATGCGACAAATACCGGTGTCTGCAACACCTCCGGACGGGAATCCGTTCCGCACAGCACGCGCAGCAGCACACTGCCGGCAATCGCGATGCCAGCGCCGACCGAGATATCCTGTCCACCCGATGCGGCTGTGACAAGCGTCATGCCGATTGCCAGAATCGCAAGCTCAGAGCCGAAGTCAATAATCGTAATCAGATAACCGGAAAGCACCGGATTTCCGTCGCTGCTGTATCCGAATGTAATCTTAAAAAAGGATGGGTCTGCAATCAGATTGAATAACGTCAGCAGCAGGAGCGCCGCAATCGGAATCAAAAGCTGATTATGCAGCAATCCGGAAAGAAATGAACCATGGTTCGTTTTCAGTTTTGCTGTCATTCTTTGCCACCTCCTGCAATCGTATTCATAACCGTTGTCTGATTCAGCTCATCACCGGTCAGCTCACCGACCAGCTTTCGGTCACGCATGACAAGCAAACGTGAACAGGTACGGAGCATTTCATCGGTTTCCGAGGAAATAAAGGTGACGCTCATGCCCTCGGATGCGAGCTTGAGAACCAGCTTTTGAATGTCAACCTTTGTACCAACGTCAATACCGCGCGTCGGTTCATCCAGAATCAAATAATTCGGTTCGGTCAGCAGCCAGCGTCCGAGAATCACCTTTTGCTGATTTCCGCCCGATAATGATTTGATCGGCGTATCGACGGATGCCGTTTTAATATCGAGCAATTCTATGTATTTTTTCGCAAACTGCGTTGCTTTCGCCTTTGAGAACGGCTTGAAGAAGCCTGTTTTGACTTGTAAAGCAAGAATAATATTGTCCTTAACAGACAGGTCGCCGATGATACCATCACGCTTTCGGTCTTCCGGCAAATAGGCAATTCCCTGCTTCATCGCGTCAAGCGGTTTTGCGATTTTGACAGACCTTCCGTTCACCTTAACCTGACCGCTTGTAACCTTATCCGCACCGAAAATTGCACGAACCGACTCGCTTCTGCCGGAACCCAGCAGACCGGTAAAGCCATTGATTTCGCCTTTCCGGATGTGGAAATCAAACGGCTGAATGCCCTCAGTCGAGCAGAGATTTGTTGCCTCGTAAACAGCCTCGGACGATTCACCCTGATAGGTTTTCGCATGATTCTTGATGTCAGCCATATCATCCAGCTCTTTACCGAGCATTTTGGAGACAAGCTGTACACGCGGCAGCTCCTCGGTTGTATATTCGCCAACCAGCTTGCTGTCACGCAGAATTGTGATTCTGTCGCAAACCTCGTAAACCTGATCGAGGAAATGCGTCACGAAAATAATACCAACACCGCGGTCACGCAGTTGCCGCATCAAGCCAAACAGCTTTTCGACCTCGGATTCATCCAAAGAGGACGTCGGTTCATCTAATATCAGAACACTGCAATCCATATCGACTGCACGTGCAATCGCGACCATTTGCTGTACGGCAATCGAACAGCTTGCGAGCTGCTGTGTTGCCTCAACATTGATACCGAGCGATTGCAACAGTTTGGATGCGTCAGCGTTCATTTTTTTCCAACTGATAAATTTACCTTCCGCTCTGCCAAGATAAATATTCTCCGCAACGGAGAGATTCGGACAAAGCGAAATTTCCTGATACACCGTACTGATTCCGGCGCGCTGTGCTTCCTGCGGTGAATGAAATACAACCTTTTCTACCTTATCATTTTTCTCAATGAAAATATCACCGGCATCCTTAGAATAGACGCCCGTTAAAACCTTAATCAGCGTTGATTTTCCTGCACCATTTTCTCCCATGAGCGCGTGTATTTCGCCCTTCCGAAGCCTAAAATCCACATCCTGCAATGCTTTGACGCCCGGAAACGACTTATAAATCCCGCGCAGTTCAAGGACGAAATCCTTTTTCATAGCGATCCCTCCATGAAGCCTGATAATTATAGCGGGGCGACATACAGAAAAAAACTATATGCAGCCCCGCTAGCTTTCTTTTTATAAAAATCCCCCTACGGCAGCGTGGCATCAGATGCCATACCTGTCAACATCCTCCTGCGTGATTGTTGCAGCATCAAAGCCTTTCTCATCCATGATAATGGTCTTCTGCTCGAGCTTTTCGCCAGCTTCGAGCTTCTGAATGATCTCAGTGATGTAAGAAGACTGGAACGGATTGCACTGACCGTCATAGTTCCAGTTGCCTGCCTTCAATTCTTCAAGTGCCCACTTGTTGCAGTCGAAGCCCATGATAATAACGTCTTTGCCAACACCGTGAGAGATATTTGCCTTATCCAGTGCAGCAACAGCGCCCTTAGCCATGTCATCGTTTTCAGCATAGATTACGTTGAAGTCCTTACCGGAGTCGATAACACTCTGAACGATCTGCTGTGCCTTTTCTGCACCCCATTCAGCAGTCTGCTGTGTGACGATATTCCAGCCGAGATCGGCAGCAGTGTCGGTCAAAGCGCCGGAACGACCCTTCTGAGCCGCAGAACCCATAACGCCCTGAATGTGAATGATGTTGTACTCAGAGAGGTTCTGACCCTTGAGCCAATCAACAGCAGTCTGACCTTCCTTCGCCATATCGGAAACGATGGATGCCTCATAGAGGTCCTCGGAAGCGTCAATAGTACGGTCAAACAGAATAACCTTTACGCCTGCTTTCTTCGCATCCTGGAGAACAGTGTCCCAGCCTGCGGTATCCGCAGCAGACAGCAGCAAATAATCAACCTCGTCCTGGATGAACTTCTGCGCGTGCTGAATTTGTTCATCGTTCTTCAGGCTGTATGCAAACTGTGCATCATAGCCGTTCTCTGCTGTAAATGTTGCTTTCAGGTCGTTTACGTTTGCAGTACGATAACCGGATTCGTTCGGGTCGTTGTTGATGATACCAACACGAATCAGATCGTCACCGCCGCCATCGGATGTCTGACCGCAGCCTGCGAGTATACCACCGCACATTGCTGCTGTGAGGATAATCCCCATCATTCTCTTCAATTTCATAGAATATTCACTCCTTTTTCCATGTCGTTAACGGATTGTTAACTTGTGTTTACATTATATTCCAAATGTACGCACAATTATACCGACTTTTTTATCCAAAATGTTTGCGATTTTATGATGTTTCAAAATCGACGTAATTCCTAATGTTCGCACAATTCATTTGTACTATTTTGAAATTGTCTGGGTGTCATGCCGGTTTCGCGTTTAAAAATCTGGCTGAAATACCGATAATCCCGAAAACCGACTTCATATGCAATCTCGGTAATCATTTTGTTTGTACAGCAAAGAAGCTCTTTTGCGCGTGTGATCCGGAGAGTTGTCACATAATCCGTAAAATTTTTCTTTGTCTCTTTTTTGAACAAAGCACTGAGATAAGTCGGCGTCAAGCCAACATTCTCCGCAACCTTGTGCAATGAAATTTCCTCATTTGTATAGTTGTTGTCTATGTATTCCCTAGCTTTCTGGATCACGACGTTTCCATTTTGCGATACGGAAGCAATCCGCCAGCGAATACATTGTGCAATCATTTCCTGTAAATAGGATGCAGTTGTTTCGATTGTCTGCATTTTCGCGGATATATCGTCAATCGAACCAAATGACAATACAAAATCTTCTTTTGAGACGCCAAACCGATTTGCAACATTTCGCGCCGCCAGATAGACGTCCATGCCAATATAGAGCCGGAGCATCAGAGATTCCATACTATAGAATTTCACCTTGTTTAAATACGATTCAAACGTATCTGCGCAAGTTTCAAGATCGCCGAATTGCATCAGCGAGAGCAGTTGTTTGTTATCAAGCATTTGTACATCGGATCCGGTTTCTTTTGATTTTAATTTCTGCATACCGTCTGCTCACCACCTTATTGCATCCAAATCCGGTCAACGATTGTCGGTAATTTTTTTGACAGAATCGCGAACAATCAGCTCCGGCATATAGATTACATCTTCAATGGTTTTCTGTGGCACATTCATTTGTTCCAGGAGCATTTTTGCAGCTGTTTCACCAAGAATCTGGTGCGGATGGCGAACCGTCGTCAATGCGACATCGCAGAGAACAGATATCTTGGAATCGTCGATACCAATGACTGAAATATCCTCCGGCACACGAATATTATGCTCTCTGCAAAACCGTAAAAAGTTGATTGCAAGCTCATCATTATAGCAGACAATCGCAGTAGAATCGCGAATAATCGACATCAGCTTTTTCTGAGCATAATAGTACAGCTCGCTCTTATCGCCGGTTGCAAACCAAAGCACATTTTTTTCAGCAGAACGGATATTATGCGCAATACAACTCCGCATAAAGCCGGCGTAGCGCTTATGTCCCTGAATATCATCGAGCGCAAAAATGCCTGAAATTTTGGTGTGACCACAATCAAACAAGTAGTCAGTCGCAATTTTTCCGGCAAGCTCGTCGTTCATCGCGGTATACGGAAAGTCTGCCCACGAATATTTTGCATTAAAAAATACAAGCGACATATGGTTTCGTTTGATTTCCTGATACAACTCCATGTTCGGGTTTGGCAGCGCACTCTTGGACGGCTCGACAATCAGACCTTGTACACCGTTTGCAATCATGGTTTTCAGCGCTTCAGATTCTTCCATGACCTGATTGTGCGTGATTGCAAGCTGCATCGCGATACCTGCCTTGTTCAGCACGCTTTCGATGCCCGTGACAATCTGCGGGAAGATATAATCGCTAAAATACGTGGATATCACACCGACGCTTTTCAGTGCAACCGTTTTTTCGAGCTTGGAATCCTGTGTTTTTTTGACGAATGTACCACTGCCGCGGATACGACAAATGATATCGTCGCCCTCCAGACATTTCAGAGCCTGCCGCACGGTTTGTCTGCTGACGCCGTGAATCGAGCAAAGCTCATTTTCGGACAAGAAGCGATCGTTTGGACGCAAATTCTTTGAAGCTATGTACTTTTTGCTCCATTCTACGATCGCCATGTACTTGTATCCATCCATTATAACCCTCCTGTTTACATTATTCTATCTATATATCTGTATTCTGTCATGCTGTGTTGTCAGTACATCATACAAGTTGCGTACATATTACTAATATTATACGTTCATACCACATAAAAATCAACAGAAAAAACGCAGAAATAATGGACAATCCATATGTATTTACAATTACAAGTCAAAAATTGTATGTTTTCATACAAGTAAATGCCGAAATTGTGTCCATACGAGTCGATTTCGCACCATTTCCGCGTCACATACATCCAAAATGGTCACATTCGAAACCTCTTTCTATATATAATAGTATAATAAAAAAGCGTATCTCTCAACACGCTCCCCTGCTTACAGAAACATATTTTGAAAGATCAACGTCATCTGCATCATGCCATCTCCTTTGAGTTGTTCAATATCCACTGCCTCCGCTTCATATTATTTATGCTATCATATTACACAATTCAAGTTGTACAGTAATGTTCAAGCTGCAATTTTGGCTCCAAACAAGGGTTATGTCCATGATATGTTATATACAAACGTCCAAAACCGCAATTATTGATAAAATGTTGTATGATTTCGCAATACATATAAATTCCTACACTTTATCCATAATATCTATGATTTTCACATTGAACAACTTGTTTAAATCATATATAATTGAACCATGTAATCATGGCAGATAGACAACAGCCATACTAAATCAGAAAGGGAAAAGGGATTTTATGAAACTTTTGAAACAATTTGGAGCGATGGCGCTTGCTCTGAGCACCATCGCAACAGCCGCACCATTACAGCATTTGTCTGTACACGCGGCTGGTTCGGACATACAGCTTGGTTTGGAACCGCTGTATCGGGCAAATGTAAACGAGCAAAAGTTTACGCACAATGAGTGGACAGGTAAATCCGGTGCAGAGGATGTATTCGGCGTCAACCGCGAGCCTGCATCGCTCACGCTGATCCCCTATCAGGACACCCAGACAGCCGCAAATGCTGTATGGGATTACAATGCGCGTACAGAATCGGAGTATCTGCAAATGCTCACAGGTGCGAACGAAAAATGGGATCTGACCGTTGTTCAGAATGCAGAACGTGCGCAGCCATTGATGAATGCAGGCGCAATGAAACCGGGATATTCGCTGAATGCAGCAGACAACTGGAAATCTGTTACACTGCCGAACAGCTGGACATCCGATGGCTTCGATTTCCCGATTTACGCAAATGTTACGATTCCATTCCAGAACAAGTACGATACATATGTCCCCTGCCCTAACGCACCGACCAACTACAACCCGGTTGGTCTTTACCGCAAAACATTTAATCTGTCATCGGATATGCTTGCGGATAACCGCCGCGTTGAAATTCACTTTGAGGGCGTTGAATCGGCATACTATGTCTATGTTAACGGCAAGGAAGCCGGCTACAGCGAGGACTCGTTCAGCCCGCACCGCTTCGATATCACCGATTTCCTCACAGAGGGCGAAAACCTGATTGCGGTCGAGGTGCATAAGTTCTGCGACGGCACATGGTTTGAGGGTCAGGATATGATTTACGACGGCGGTATTTTCCGTGATGTCTACCTGACAAGTACGCCGCTTGTGAAAATCTGCGACTACACCGTACAAACCGACCTCGACAACAACTATCAGAATGCAACGCTCAATCTTTCCGTGGATATCCATAATAAAGCATCGAAAGGCGTCAGCGGTCTCAGCGTAGATGTCGCGGTGCTTGATGAAGCCGGCAACAATCTGACTGCCGGTACGTCCATTCCGATTTCTTCCGCAGATGCCGGCAAAATTGTCACGGCAAAGATTTCCAAGGAAGTGCTTTCACCGAAGCTCTGGTCTGCCGAGCATCCGAATCTCTACGCACTTGTTCTGACACTGAAAAACAGCGCAGGTACGATTGAAACAGTCTCGACACAGCTTGGCTTCCGTGAAATCGGCTTCACCCGTACCGAGGTTGACAGCTCCTATCGCGTCACAACAAAACAGTGGCAGCCCATTACAATCAATGGCAAGCGTCTTTTCCTAAAGGGCGTGAATCGTCATGACACCGACCCGTTCCATGGCAAGGCTGTCACGCAGGAATGTATGGAAGAAGACATTCACCTGATGAAAACGCATAATGTCAATGCAATCCGTACTTCTCACTACAGCAATGACTCCTATCTCTATTGGCTTGCAAACAAATATGGCTTGTATGTCATGGGCGAAACCAATATGGAATGTCATGCGCTGATGTACGGCGACAATGACAAGCAAATTGGTATGTACTATGAGCTTGGCTTGAATCGTACCGAAACCACATTCGAGCGCTTGAAGAATCATCCGTCCATTATTGCATGGTCGATCGGCAACGAGATGAAATACACCGGTGACCCGAATTACGGAAACGGTATTTTCCGCGATATGATCTGGTATTTCAAGAATCACGACTATACAAGACCGGTACACAGTGAGGGTCAGGGCGGCGCAATGGGTACGGATATGGATAGCCAGATGTACCCCGACCTCAACACCGTTCGCAGCAAGTGCGGCAATGGCAAAATGCCCTATGTCATGTGCGAATTTGACCACGCAATGGGCAACTCCCTCGGCGCGCTGAAAGAGTACATGGATATTCTCCGCAGCTCACAAAATATGCTCGGCGGCTTTATCTGGGACTGGTGCGATCAGGCGAGAGCTGTCTCTCTCGGCGGCTTCGGCGGTGCCAGCTCCGTATATCAGATCAGCGACCAAAAGGGACTCACCGGAACTGTCTATGCAAATGATTCCGACTTTAATCGCAATGCAGACAGCGCTTCTGTCACCGGCGTTTCCTGTAAGGGCTATACGCTGATGGACGGCAACACCTCCTATCTCAGCGCACTTTCCGGCACCGGCAAATCCTTTACATTTGAAGCATTTGTGAAGCCTGCATCGACAGCACAAAACAGCGTTCTGCTTTCGATTGGCGATACACAGGCGGCACTCAAAACCAAGAGTACCGGAAGCGGTCTGGAGTTCTTTGTTTATAACGGCGGCTGGAATGCTGTCGAAGCAGATTTCCCTGCAAACTGGGTCGGCAACTGGCATCAGGTCGTTGGTGTATACGATAAGGGTACACTCTCGATTTACTGCGATGGCAAGCTGCTTGCGACAAAATCCGTTACAGATGGTATTAACAGCGGTACGACGCCGCTAGGTGTTGGCTATGACGCCTCCAACGGCAGACGTCTTGACGGCGAAATTTCCCTGGCACGTGTCTATAATAAGGCACTCACAGCAGCAGAAATCAGCGCTCAGAACAGCAAAAATCCGGCAATCGCACCGAACGATTCTTCCGTACTCGTATGGCTTGATTACAGCGCAGAGCTGAAAGAGCCGACAAGCGGTTCCAATATGATCAACGGCAAATGGGATTATTACAGCGAGGATTTTGCACATAAGAATCTTTACGCGGAAGACTCCCCCGGACATTATTTTGCATACGGCGGCGACTGGGGCGACAACCCGAACGACAACAGCTTCTGCCAAAACGGTGTCGTGAGTTCGGACAGACAGCCGCAGCCGGAGCTGATGGAAGTAAAATTCCAGTATCAGAATTTCTGGTTCACAGCCGATGCAAGTCAGATCAACGCACGACAGATTTCCGTTTACAATGAAAACAACTTCACAAATCTGAATGAATTCAATGTCGAATGGACACTGCTCAAGAACGGTATGCCAATCAGCAGCGGAAAAGCTGAGAACACCGATATTGCGCCGCTTTCAAAGGGCACGATTTCCGTACCGTTCAAGCTGCCGGCTGCGATTTACCCCGGAGATGAATTCCTGCTGAATATTTCTGTTTACAATCAGGATGGCACGCATATTCTGCCTGAGGGCACAGAGCTTTCCTATGCACAGTTCAGTGTTCCGGCAGGTGCTGCTAAGGTACAAAAGAATACCAGTACAGAAAAAGTATCTGTCACAGAAAACACCGGCGATTATGCTGTCAGCGGCAAGGATTTCAGCTTTTCTGTCAACAAAGCCACCGGTCAGATGACAAACTACAAATATCGCGGCGAGCTGCTTATCGAAAACGGCCCTGCACCGAATTTCTGGCGCGGTTACGTTGAAAATGACAACAACGACGCCGGACGCAAGGCGTTCGATACAAACTGGCGCGGTGCTATGACCGGTGCAAAGGTCAACAAAATCGAAACAAGCGAAGTCAATGGCAATCAGGTGATTACCGCCTATACCACCCTCCCGAACGCCGGCAATACCACTGTCAATCTGCAATACACCATCGGCGGCGATGGCTGCGTAACAATCGGAATCCGCGTAGATGCAACACAATCCTCTATGGGTAACTTCCTGCGCGTCGGCTCGATCATGACGCTCCCCTCCGGCTTTGAGGATGTTACTTGGTATGGCAATGGCCCTGTTGAAACCATGAGCGACCGCAAAACAAACGGCAGACTCGGCGTATGGACAAATACAGTCAACGGCTTGTTCTTCCCCTATATGAAAGCCGACGACTGCGGAACCATTACCGACCTCAACTGGATGGCGATTCAGAGCGATAACCACAACAGCGGCTTGCTGGTTGCAGCAGATACGCCGATTGAGGGCAGTGCGCTGCATTTCCTGCCTGAGGATTTGATGAAAGCAAATCACCCCTATGAGCTGAATCCGCGCAGCCAGACCTATCTCAGCCTGAACTACGGTTCTATGGGAACCGGTTCTGCAACCTGCGGCCCCGGCACACTCAGTCAGTATCAGCTTTCGAGTAAAAAGCCGTATTCATGGACATTTACCATCATTCCGACTGCCGGAAACGCAACAGCCGAGCAGCTCGCAGAGCAGGCAAAGCCTTATCGCAAAATCGCATCCTACATTCAGGATCTCAGCAAAAACCAGATGATGATTCCGATTCCGGCATCCGCAGAATTGAGAGAAACCGATGCACAGGTGCTCATGCGCGGAAAGGTAGAGGTTCCGTTCAACTCGGTTCTGAATCCGGTTGTCGAGAACAAGAATTCCTTTACGGTTGAAGCCAATGTCATCCCGACCGGCGATCCGGAATACAATATGTTCGTTGCAAAGGGCGACCACAGCTTTGCACTGCGTACTCGTCCGGGCATTCTTGATTTCTTCATTTTTGCTGACGGCGGCTGGCAGGTTTGTTCCTATGAAATGCCTGCTGCCATGCAAGCAAGCTGGGTAGGCAAGATGCACCAGGTTGCCGGTATCTACAACGGTGCTGCGAATACACTCGCAGTCTATGCAGATGGTCAGATTCTCAGCACAAAGCAGCTTACAACCGGTGGACCTGCACATTCCGATCACAGCGTCATGATTGGCGGCTGCTCGGAAACAGGCAGAGGCTCCAGTGCAGATTTCGGTGCGATTCGTATTTACAGCAAGGCACTCTCCGCCGCTGAAATCGCATCGCAGAACACCGCATCTCCGGCATATTCCGCACAGGATGACGCAGTTGCGCTTTGGATTGATTTCGGCGCAGAGCCTGATTTCCCACCAACGCAGACCGGTCTCCGCGGTGACGTCAATCTCGATGAATTTGTCGATGTATCCGATGCAGTTTTGCTTGCAAGATTCTGCGCAGAGGATACAACAGTCAAGATTTCCACACAGGGCAAGGTCAATGCAGATGTCAACGAAGACAGCAATCTTGACAATGTTGACATCATCGACATTCTCCGTATCATTGCAAAGCTCGATGAAAGCTAAGATAGAGATAGATAATTGGTAATGGAGGATTTTATGATTTATCATTTCAGTCAATATACATTTTCTCGTCTGATGGCAGCATTCAGCGCAGTTCTCTGCGCGGCTGCTGCCATCGGCACAGCAAATATTTCCCTGAACGCAACGGCTGCAACAGTCGGTGCAGAAATTTTCGTTTCCCCTGACGGCGATGACAGCAATGCCGGCACGATAAATGCACCGCTTCGGACGCTCGCCGGCGCAAGAGATGCTGTCCGCAAAATCAATGGCACAGTCAGCGGTGATATTGTCGTCAATTTCCGAGGTGGAACCTATCGTCAGACCGAACCTGTCGTTTTCGATGTCAAGGACTCTGCCAAGGGCGATTCGCGCATCATTTATCAGGCATACGAGGATGAGATTCCTGTCATCAGCGGCGCACAGCAGGTCACCGGCTGGAACAAATACAATGATAAGCTCTATGTCGCATCCCTTGACAGAGATTATAAGCTCCGCAATCTGTATGTCAATGACCATCGTGCGAATATGGGCAGCAAGGGTGTCAGCGCACAGGGCGGCTACGGTACATACAACATCCGTGCCGGACAAGCACCTTGGGCATGGGATTCCGGACAAAAAAGCGATGGAATCAAATATAAGGAAAGCGATTTGCCGCGCATCACCAAGAATACCGATGATTTAGAATGCGTCAACGGCACAACTTGGAATGAAAACATCGTTTGTTCCCGCGATATCAAATATGAAAACGGCAGCTTCGTATTTCTGATGCAGCAACCATATGGTTCGATTGCGCAAACGCCCGGCTGGGGCGCAGGCTTCTCAACCGGCGGCTGGCATACGCTTTATAATGCGTTTGAGTTTGTCACCTCCCCCGGTCAGTTTTATTTTGATAAAACCGATCACAAGCTCTATTATTACCCCTACGAATGGGAGGATATGTCCAAGGCAACTGCGGAGGCACCGGTTGCAGAATCCCTCGTGGTTATCGCCGGTGAATCCACGCAAAGCCGTGTACGGAACCTGACATTCAAGGGCATCACTTTTGCACATACAGATTATATGCTGACAAACGTGGACGGTTCACACGGAAAAACGACCTGTCAGGCAGCACAGACCTATACTGCGTTCGCCGATTCCAACTGGCACAGCAAAAAATATGAGATGGTCGATACGCTGCCGGCGATGATAAAGGTTACGTCCAGCGATTCGATCGAGTTTACAGGCAATGTCATCAAACACAGCGGCGCGGACGGTCTGCAAATGACCAATGATGTCATCAACAGCACCATCAGCGGCAACTATATCACTGATATCACCTCATCCGGCATCACGATTTCCCATCCGCAGCACGTTTATATCGGTGATGCAGCAAACTCGCCGCGCGAAAAATATCCTGTCGGCGTTGAGGGCGTATGCAAAAACATCTCGATTTGCGACAATCTGCTCTACGATATCTCCGTGGTTCACGGCTTTGGCGGCTGTGCTGCGATTACTGTATATTTCGGTGATTCTGTAAAGATTCTGCGCAATCAGGTCGAGAAAACCGCGTATAACGGCATTCATCTCGGCTGGGGCTGGTGTAATTTCAAGGACTCCGAAACCTGCCGCAACAATCAGATTTGCTATAACCGCGTCATCAAGTGTCTGAACCGTCTGCACGATAGCGGCGGTATCTACACGATCGGTCAGATGCCCGGCACGATCATCAATGAAAACTATATTCAGGGCATTCCTGCCGGCGGTCCAGGCGCACCAACCTACGGTCTGCATAACGACGAAGGTACTGCATGGATCGAAGAAAACGACAATGTGCTTGAAATCGACCCGAATGTAACCTATACGATCAACTGCGAGGAATTCGGTGACAAGCATGACCTCACGATTCTCAGAACCTATGCAACCGTCAACAAAATGGGTAAAAATCCCCCGAACAGTACGATTGAGACCCCGATTGTTGTTCCGGATAATGTCTGGCCGCAGCGGCAGTATGAGTTCTGCCTGAATTCCGGCTTGCAGGATGAATTCCGCAGCATTATGCCTGCAGATATGCGCACAGATGCAGATTACATTTTCCCTGCAAGCTGCGCAACAAAGGGCGATGGCTTCCTGCCAATTCGTGTGGCTGGCGCAGGAAAAACGGTCTGGATTGCACCGGATGATACGACCTCGTTCAAAGTCGGTGCGACCATGACAAAGGGTTCCGGTCTTGCAGCAAAAATCAAAACGCCCTCCGAAGCCGGCGAATATCGCATTTATGTCACGGATAGCACCACCGGAAAAATCCAGAGCAAATCCTCGCATCTTGTCCGCATCAGCGGTTCTGCCTCCACGGTAGATGCAAGTTCATTCTTTACGCAGTCCGGTATTGACCTCGAAAATTGCAGTGAGGGCGGTCAGGATGTCGCATATATCGAAAACGGCGACTACATCGGCTTCAAGGACGTTGATTTCGGAGATGGTGCGGATAAAATTGATGTTCGCGTCGGCGCAAATGCAGGCGGCTCTTCGATTGAGGTTCGTCTTGGTGCTCCGGACGGCACATTGATCGGAACGGTTGATGTTCAGGCAACCGGCGGCTGGCAGACATGGGCAACAATGTCCGCATCCCTGACAAAAACCTCCGGTGTTCACGATATGTATCTCGTATTCAAGGGCGGTGAAGGATATCTATTTAATGTCGCTTGGTGGAAGCTGAATACGCCCACACCACCTGCAAAAGAATGTATCTACGGCGATCTCAACGAAGATCAGATTGTCGATGCGCGTGACCTTTCCCTACTGAAACGCGCAGTCATGCTCGGTGAGATAGACGATTTAGACCCTGCCGACTTAAACGGCAACTATGAGCTGGACGCAGAGGATGTCACCCTGCACCGGGATTATCTCATCGGAAAAATCAGCGTTTTCCCCATTATGGCATGAATATGCACGAAGCCCTCTGTTTTCGGACAGGGGGCCTTCGTGCGTCTATCAGCAAAAAAGCGCCCTGCTCATTTGAAACAGGACGCTTTCTTTTGCGCGATTATGCTTTGAAAAGATTCTTGAAGAAGTTATAGAACAATGGCGTACCAACGCCGCCGTCATGACCGCCGCCGGGAACCTCTGTCCAAATATGCGTCGTGCCGTTCTTTTGGAACAGCTCGTGATACTGCTTCGGGAATGTGCCGACAACGCCGTCATTCGTACCACCTGCAATCATCAGCAGATACGGCAAATCGGAATCGTTGAACTTGAAATCGGCGTTCGTCATTCTGGTTACGCCATCGAGCTTATAGCTGCCAAGGTGATTTGCGATATAGGAATCACTTGCCGGAACAATGCCGGGTGCAGGCGAAGACGAGGCAACATAACCAAAGAGGTCAGGACGCATCAGGCTGACATACAGCGATTCTCTGCCGCCCATGGAGAAGCCGGCAATCGCAGTGTGTTCGCGGCCGGTCTTTACAGACCAGTTCTGCTCAACATAGGGCATCAGACTTTCGGTTAAATCATAAACAAAATCGTCATAGCGATCCATGACGTTCATGTTCATGCCGTTTGGATTAGCGGAAGCCGGGTCGGTATACATCTGCGGGAAAATGATAATAAACGGAACTGCTTCGCCGCTTGCAATCATCGAAGAAGCCATTTCGCGGACACTAAAGCCAGTCAGCATACTATCCTCATTGCCGAAAACACCGTGGTTCATATAGAGAACACAGTATTTATTCGCATCGGAATATCCGGGCGGAAGCCATACATTTGCACTCTTATTGCGGTTTGCCTTTTTGCTGAAATAGGTAAACTTTTGGGTTGTGCCCTGATCGCTTGCCTTGACATTATTGGGAACATTCTGGGTCATTGATGCACTGACCTTTGCCATAAATTCTTTCGGTGCCATGTGCGAACCGGGCGACGTATTCGTTACGGTTGTGGTTTGCGTTGTCGCAGTCGTTGTCGTTGTGGTCGTCGTGACAACAGGCGGGTTCATAACAAGGTCTTTCATGATGGAAAGATCGCTTGCATTCAATACCTGATTCTGATCGAGGTCTGCGGCTTCATATGCAATATCAGTTGTCTTACCGAGCAAATAATCAAGCAGCATTTCGACATCCTGTTTGCTCACTTTCTGATCGCCCGTGACATCGCCGCGCATCGACGAGCCCTGCGGCGGATTGACTTCGGGCGTACTGCCTGCCGTCGCGATGACGATATCATCCACATAGAAATCAGCGGTAGAATCCTCGGTTTCAATATACAAAATAGGGTTTACCGCGTCAGCAGGAATCGTATAGTTCGGATTGGAAAGCTGCGTCCACATACCCGACGCGCCATCCTTTTCGACAATGCTGACATAGGTTGCCTGACCGCCGAATCCACCCATGCCGCCGCTTCCTGTGGAATATTCGAGCGACAGCTTAAAGTGAATCGGAGCCGGTGAAGCCTGCTGTGTGACCATTGCGCTGAAGCTATAGCTCTCACCCGGCGTACAAATCGCGGAATCGAGCGTATAGGCAATGCCGTTCCAGCTCTCGGAACGATTGGTGACGGCAGCCGACTGAGAACCGGAAGCCGCATGTGTTGTCGAGAGAGCAACGCTCGCATTACCTCTTGCTGCCCAGCCCTCCAGACCTGTTTCAAATGTCGATTTGAGGAGATCTGCACCGGAAGCCGTCAACGGAAACGCAGTGCAGGCACTTGCTGCCATCAGCGCGGACAGCAGTGCGGAAATTGTCTTTTTCATGAAATCATCCTTTCATCAGATATAGGATTGATTTCCCCCGAAAAATATTTGGCTGTTGAATCTATTTTCCATAATTTTTTCTCTTTTTTGCGTGATGCCAAACGGCAGGGATCCGTTTGAAGGGAGCGGCATCCGCATGATCATAAGGAGTGTATCATACAAATGTATCATACATTTATTTATTATACACAATATCAACTGAAATGTCAAATGAAAATTTCCAGATATTATGGACAAAACATATATTAAGCAGCCATTGCAGATAAACACAGGATTTCTTGCAGAAATTCACAGCAAAGCAAAAATCACCGCATTGCAGCGGTCAGTTTGTTGACACTGCAATGCGGTGATGATATTACTTCATGTTCCGTTTCAGAACGGAAAGGTCGGACGCAGTCAGCGCAAGGTCTGATTGAATATCAGCTGCATACGCCTGTTCCCAAGTCAGCGTTTTCTTGGTGAGCAGATAATCCATCAGCGCGGTGGTATCAGCGGAAGTCATTTTGCCGTCAAGGTCAACGTCTCCGCGCATACCAACAGTCGAATAACGCGCACTGTCGCCAAAGCGAATCAAAATGTAATTGACATTGATTGCCTTATCTGCGCTGCGGAAATTCAGTGTCAGCTTGCCATCGGTTACCTTGACTGTTCCCTTGACGGTCGTACCGTCGGTCGGACAATTTTCTGCAACCAGAGCCTGATTTGTTTTGCCGTAATTTGCATAAACAGACGGATTCTTGGAGCAGCTCCACGGATCACTAAAGCTCATTTCAACGGTATATGTACCGTTCGGAAGTGTGAAGCCATAGTCAAGATGACGATCAATATTATTTTCATATTGATTCTTGGTATAACGGAACGAAGCAGTTTTCGGCATACCATCGGTGACAGCCGCTTCATTCGGCCATGTGTTTGCCGTATAGATGCCGCCGCTCTTTGACGCACCGTTATATTGGTCGGTCGGGTCGTCAATCAAGCCCCACTCCATACCGGAAACCTCATCCGGACCGTAAAGCTGTTCGGTCACGCTGTTGTACCAGCCGAACTTGTCACTGCCGGTTGCAGTCGCGGTATTCTGGTCGCCGCAATCCACAAAATATGCGATATTTTCATCAAAATTATAATTCGGCTTTGCAGATGTCATATAGACAAAATCGCAGATTTTTGCAGATTCTTCATCATCATTCGCAGAGAACGTCACATCCACACAAGGATAGATTTCACCGTCTGCCTCGACCTGCTTCAGATTCCGTTCAACAACATCCTTCGGAACCGGAATCTTGACGTCATAAACATCCTTTGTGCCGGTATAATCAAGCGTACAAGCATAGAGAATTGCATCTCCAACGCGAACACGAATCGACTTGCCGTTGTCGCTCTTGCGCAGCTTGATCAGCAGTGCAGTATATGCAGATTCCGGATCGACCGCCATCTGATAGCGGAAATAGCCGCCCGGCTTTGCGTAACGATAGGTGCTGTCGTCGGTTACACTGACTGTATTGATTTCGAGCAGCTGATGCTGACCGTCATTCTCATACTGACCGTAGCCCGGCTGAACAGTATCGGTGATCGTGATTTTTGCACGCGGCGGTTTTTCTTCGATGACCGTACCGTTTGTCAGGAAGTTCCAGTAGATGCCGTAGCGCTGCTGATATTGCAGATAATGCGGAGTAAAGGTCAATGTCTGGTTGGTATCCTTGAGCGTAAACTTCAAGGAATTCGCATCTTTTACAAGATGGTCGTTAATTTCGGACATAAACGATGTCAGCGATTGACCCTGCTTGGAAAGCGTAATATTCTGATCGGCAACCACAGCGTCTTTCGGAATCGTGACCCACATACCGGTTGAACTGGTCGTCATATTGGTCTTGCCAAGCTCTGCACTCAGAACGATCGGGCCGTACTTGAAGCCGTACACGCTCGTTTTATCCGGCAGATTGTACGCGACCACGGCTGCCGGAATCGTAACGGTAATCTTGTCGCCGTCCTTGAAGCTGCCGGTAACCTGTGCGTAATCATCAACAGTCTTATAGGAATACTTTGTACCGTTGACAGCGATTGTCATGGTACCGGCATTCCAATCCGGAATACGGAAACGGAAGTCAAGATTGCCGCTGCCGGATACTGTAAAGGTAGAGGTATTGCCGTTCGGAATTGTGCTTTCCTGTTTAATCGTGACATTTTGTTCTTCCCAGTTAAGGTTGGAGCTTTGATACATATTGACATACAGGATATTTCCATTGTGCATATAAATCGTATCACCGAGCTTTGTAAAGCTCTCCATGCCGCTTCCCGTGCAGCACCAGAACTTATCATACGGCGTGCTGTACACCTTAAAATATCCGGTTGCCATCGGCTGGAAGTAGGTTGTCATACCGGTTTCGGGGTTCTGCGAGGACAAAATCGAATTGTAATAGGTGCCCTCATAGAAGTCCATGTATTTCTTATCGCCGGTAATTTTATAAAGCTCACGGCTCAGCTTCAGCATATTATAGGAATTACAGGTTTCGCAGTTGCAGTTGGTACGCTCTTTATCGAGAATGTTGTCCATACCGAAATGCTCCCACTCACTGTTACCACCGGTGATGTAGGTATGGCGCGTTGTGACCATTTCCCAGAATGCTTCCGCATATTGCAGATAACGGGACGCATCCACTTTTTGTCCGCCGATTGTCTTGCCATCGAGAACAATATAACGCTTGAGCGCACCGATAAACTTCGGAATCGTCGTATTTGCGTGTCTGCCGTTTAACGCATTCGCGCCGCCTTTCAGCACGATTTCATGCAGATTGGTTTCATCAAAATAGTGTGCGGCAACCGCGTGGTCTTCCTTTCCGGTGATCGCATACAGCTCATACAGACAATCATTCATGCCGCCGTATTCAATCGAAAGAACCTTGTTATGCGTCTGCTCATTCCATGTTTTGCATCGTGCCAAGGTCCAGTCACCGAGACCTGATGCAATGTCTTTCGCAGTCGTTTTGCCGGTGAACTTATATACATCCACCAAGCCCTGAATCAGCTTGTGCATTGTATACCACGGCACCCATGCTTCGTTGATGATATTGATTTTGCCCTGCTGAACATTGTCGAACTGTATCTCGACATTGTTTGCATTTTTGACCTGTCCAGCCCAGAGAAAGCCGGGTTTGCCTTTGGAATTCTGCTGACAGACCTTCATGCCGTCGAGCAGCGCATCCAATTTAGAAGAAAGTGCAGAACGCTCTGCGTCAGTAATGGTCGGATTATCATACGCCTGTGCAACAGCTGTCAGATAGTGTCCAACCGTATGTCCAGCAATCAATGTGTTTTCCCAGCCGTCATAGCGTTTTGCACCATTCGTATTGAGCTTTGCGTTTTCGCGGAAGCCGACAAGCAATCTGTTGGTATCAAAGGATAACAGATATTCAAGCTCCTTTTTAAACGCGTTGACAGAGTAGCCATCGGTCATCGTGATATCGTCCAGACCGAAATCCTCAATCGCAATATCCGCTGCGGATACTGTAATCGGTGCTACCGTTTCAAGGGTTGACTGAATGCCCGATGCTCCAAGCAAAATGGAACACGCAGACAGTGCGGCAATCGACCGTTTCCATGTAATCTGTTTCATTGTAATATCCCCCTACAATAAAATAAGACTCTGTTGTTTTTCCATTTCGGATGATTTCTTTCAGCCTGAGCCAAGTTGTACGTCCGCCTTTCTCAGATGCACACAAGTATTGACTCTCTATTGTTATTATATCAGAATAAAAATGGAAAGTCACTATATAAAACAAAGAATGTCACGCACAAATCGCAGAATTTATGTATACAACTTCGCAATAATTGAAATTTACGTATGTATCTTGTACTGTCGTATTGTGTGCGGATGTGACAAATTCTCATGTATAAGCAAACGGCAGGGAAACCAAAGCTCCCCTGCCGTTTTCATATTATGCCTGTGTTGTCAGGAACAGCACCATGCTTTCGGCATCTGCTTTATCCTTGATTCCATCCAGATTGAAATCTGCTGCGTGTTCCTCCTTGGAACCGGTAAATCCGTTCATCAGACCGCGTTTCAGCAGCGACAAATCAACCGCATTGACAATACCATCAAAGTTCATATCGCCTGCCAGTACGTCCTCATTCGGAATCGCAAGTGCAATACGGTCAACAGACGGCGCATTGCCCTGATCGTTATACAGCTTCACCGAATTCTGACCTGCCTTCAGCTTCACCTGAATATTGACCGCGCGAATACCGGTCCAGTCGCCCTTATTCGCATAGCAGTTGTCAATTTTCTGTGCAAACGCGCCGTTGATATCCACTTTCAGACTGCGCGGCTCGCCGGAAACATAATAAATACGAAGCGTATATTCACCATCTGCCGGCGCAGTCACGGAATCAAAGGTAACGCTGCCGTTTGCGCTGCCGCCGATATAGCCGACGTACGCGCCATTGGAGCTGTATCTGCCGTCTTTTCCGTTGGTAATACTTGCATTGCCGCCGATTTTCGCGTGCTCCGCCTCATAGCTCAAATAATTGGAATAAGGCGTTGTCAGCTTCATCGAACCCTTGGTCAGCTTGATTGCACAGCCGCCGTTTGCAAGCAGATTCTGTGTAATCACATCGTTTTTGGTCAGACCTCTCTGGACAGTGACTTCCAGATCGCTGCCATCTGCATTGTCATGGAAAATATATGCGTTATAAAGACCGTCATCGTCAATCAGCTCAGAGAGCTTGATGTTGATTTTGCGTGCAGCGAGTGTCGAAGCGCCAATATACCAGTCCTTACCGCTGCGGCGCGCCATGACATTAAACTGCATTGGTCTGCCGTCCAGCACTTTCATATCGTCCCAGACAACCGGTACATCATTCAAGAACGGCAGCGCGGAAGAGCCTTCATATGTATAGACAGAATGTGCGAAATGCTGCAAGCCGGATTCGATCGTCACAACGTCTGCAAGCGCAAAGCCTGCGGTCGCCTGACTGTTCAGAACCGGAACGCCGGGCGGCGTAAAGTCAGCAGAGCCGACTACATTTCTCGTAAATGCGTAAGAAACACGGTTTTCAAGCGAGGGGCTGGTAAACCATTTATAATACTCTGCGCCGTTGACCGCCTCAAACGAAATGACATTCGGATAGGTGCGGCTCTCACCGCGCGGCAGCGTACAGCCATGGAACAATACCATGAGCTTATTCTGTGCTGCGATTGTTGTGCAGAGATACATCTGCTTCATGGTTTCCTGCGTATCGCTCTCGTAGTAGTCAACCTTAACGCCCTTTACGCCAAGCGCACTGATTCGCTCGAATTCACGGGCGATCGTCGCTTGGTCGAGCAGAGAATAATACGGATATGCAGGATTGCCCTGACTATCCTTGTAGCCGCTGTGTCCGGTGTTGTTTACGCCGTACCAGAGCCAGATGCCGACGCCCTTTGTCGCGCCGTAATCACACAGCTCCTTTACCTTAGCAGCACTGTCATCCCACAGTGCCCAGCCGAAGTCCACGCAGACATATTCCCAGCCGTTTTCTGCTGCAAAATCAATGTAATCTTTTTGCGTATGATATTCAACCGGAGAATCGCCGCCGCTGCTCCACCATGACCAAGCGAGCTTTCCGGGCTTCACCCAGCTGATATCATCGAGTTTAGATGGCGGATTCAGATTGAGAATCAGATCGCTCGATGACATTTGATTCAGCGAGTCCCCGATTACAACTGCACGCCACGGTGTCTGGAATGCTTTGTCAAACGAAATCCCCTTGACCTTGGTGCCGCCTTTAAACCGCAGGCTGTGATAATTGCCGACAAACTGCAAGGCGCCTGCACAATACGGCGTTTCTTCATTGAACACGCCGGCTTCGGAAACCGTCACCCAGATACGGTCGTTGATCACGCCGGTATACGGACAGGAATAGGTTGCGTTAGTCTCGTTTGCACGATCTCGCGGCAGCTCGACCATATCCCATTCGTAGGTATTATTCGGCCAGTTGCCCCAGAATGTGCAGTTACCGGGGAACATCACCTGAGTTTGTTCTTCCTTGATGGAAGCGCCGTGATTCAGTCCATAGCGCAAACCAATTCCGTCATCATAAATGCGCAATGTTACGGTCAGCGTGGTATTGCCCTTTGTCAATGGGAATGAAATTTCGTTATAGTGATCACGAATAGTTGTATGCTTGCCGTAGGGCATCGAATAGGTTTCGTCATGCTCTGTGATGGCTGCCGCAGGGTCGGTCTGTGCAAAACCGCTTGCGAGGTCCTCGGTTGTTGTCGTCAGTCCGATGCGTGACGGCTGAATGACGATCGTTTCAATCCCCTCGATCATTTTATTGACAGAATAATAATATCTGCCATTTCCATCACGCCAGAATTTTGTGGTAAGCGTGCCATCCGGCGAGGTGACTTGCAAAGATGGAATGCTTGTTACCGCAGTGCCATCCGGAGCGCGGCCGCTTTCCGGGTCTGTAGACGGCTCGCCCTCTGTGATGGTATCATCCTCAAAGGTGTAGTAATATAGCGGGTCAATGGGCTTTAGCTGGTCTGTAGAATTCATGTTCAGCGGAACATTGTAGAATTCTACTTCATCAATCTTTGCACGGAGGTCATTGTCATTATAGAGCGAATGACCGATGCCGCAATAGGTATATGAGGGAAGCAGTCCCTCGCCGAACAGGCTTGCACAGGCAGCAGAAAGGTCCTCTGCGCCCTCGCCGGATTTGGTGAGCAATGTGTCATCGAGATAATATTCTGCGCCATCCGGTGTATAGACCGCAGTCAGTTCATGCCAATCGGAATCCGGCGCGGCGCTCAGTGTAAAGATAGAGCGATGCTTGCCGTCATCGGCAGTTTCGGTTGTTCCGGCAAATACACTCGCACGGAGCGCGGTTTTGTCGTTTAAGTCGATTGAGATATCGGGAGAATTGTAGCCATTTGTATTGCCTGCACCGAATGGCACACCGGAAAACTGAAAGATTCTGGAATAATTCGAAGCGGAATCATCGAGCTTTATCCGCATTTTCACGGTAAAACCATCCTCACAGCCTGTGGAGAACAGCTCCGGAAGCTGAAGCCAACCCGACCCGAATGCACCGCCGCCAAGCGAAAGCACATTCGATTTTCTATCGGAATCGTATGTGACAGCCGCACCGCCGCCGCGAATGATGGCTGCATCCTTTTTGCTGCCAATGCTTGCGACGTTTGCATTCTTATATATCGTCGCCGCATGAGCAGTTTCCCCTGCGTCAAGACTCAGTACAGCCGGCTGAGCCTGTACGCACAGACAGAGCGCCAGCAGCACACTGCCTATTCGTTTCCATTTTCCCTGTTTCACTTTTTAATCCTCCTAAAATAAAATAATAATATATCTCGGAGCAGCATTGGCAACCTGTTCGGACAATCATGGCATGACTCACACCAATACTGACCCTATTCTATATTATAATACATTTGCATCAGAAAATCCCTGTAAAAAAGACAGAATATATGAAAAAAATGCGAGATTTTTCCATGCCTGCTTGTATTGCAGTTGTCACATAAAAACAGCCATATACACAAGTTGTACTGTGCATACGGCTGTTCTAAAATGATTATTGTTCGCGGAAAATCATCCGCAAATAATTATAAAGATGCGATATCACACTTTTATAGTCGTGACCGCTTTTTGTCATAACATGAAAAAGATGCTGTGTGCCGTTTTCCGTCAGCATATCGTGATATTGAAACGGATAATCGAGCACCGCGTCATCATGCTCTGCGGCACTGATCAGCAGCAGATACGGGCTGATATCGCCAAATCGGAACTGTTCCGGCTGTAGGGTAAAGGGCGGCTTGCCGACATCCCGCACAACGCCCGATGCAGGACAAACTGCGCCGATATAGCCAAAAATCTCCGGATGCGAAAACCCGATATAGAGCGATTCCCGACCGCCTACCGAGGTTCCGGTAATCGCGGTATGCGCCCTGTCCTTGTCTACTGAAAACGTGCTATTGATAAACGGGAGCAAATCCTTCGTCAAATCTTTGATAAAGCGATCAAAATTTCTCCAGTTTTCTACATCAAGACCGGTGCATCTCGGCATATCCTTGCTGCAATAAATATACGGCGTGACAACAATCATTTCCTCTGCATCGCCGTCCGCAATCAAGTTCGTCAGCATGACGGAAATTTTATATCGTTCACCTGCGAGCGTATCCTCGTTATCATCTGAGCCATGCAGAATATACAGCACCGGATAGGTTTTGTCCTCGGAATAATCGGGCGGCAAAAGGACATTCACACCCGTTTTTCGCTCTGCGGTATGCGAATAGTAATAGTATTTTTCAAATTTCGGATAGGTCAAGTCCTCACGCTTTGTAAGGATGTCCGCAGACTGCACCTCAACCATATCCGCTTCACATTGCTCCATATAATATTGTTCGAACGATGTTGTTGGAACGGTTGTTGTGGTGGCAGATTTTGTGGTAGTGACAGGGAGCGTGGTCGTTGTTGTGACTGTGATTTCGGGAGCAGATTCCGCAGCAGATTCCTCTGTACGGCTGCCGCAGCCATACAGCAAACAGCAAAGCAAGACCACCGCCGGATACAGCATTTTCGCAAAGCTGTTTATTTTCATACACCCACCCCCAAAGCACTCATTTTCTTATATTATATCACACTATCAATAAAATTACAATGGGAGAAGCAAATTCCATGCGCTGGTTATGCTTCTTGGAAAAAATAGAGGCGGGTACTGTCCGCTTTTATCATATTACACGCAAATGTTCAAACAATCCGCAGCCAAAGACTCGGCATCGCATTTTCACTAAATGTCTGCAACATTCTCATATGCTCTTGATAGAATCATATAAAGTTTCGAGCAATATCTTGTGTTTCAAAGCCGATTTATTATATAATCATATGTGGAAAATTGTATTCATATCCATGTGATTTTATGACAATCTGAATCTGTCTGCTTTTCTTGGATTTGTAAGGCAATACCGCCAAGCCGTAAGGCGGACTTTGCGCGGTATTGCCGTAAATGTGACAATTCTGTTATTTGACACAATTCGCAGAATATGATACAATATTGAGGCTAATCCATTGCAGCAATCCATATTATTTTTGAAAGGACATTTTGAATCATGGCAAAAGAAAAAAAGAAGAATAAGAAAAAAATTGGTTTAATTGTAGCATTTATCGTAATTGCACTCATCATCGCAGCGATTGTCGGTTTGATCAATCTCGCCTCCAAGAGCATCGCGAGCGCAAACAACATCCCCTATGGTGAAGTTGCGGTTAAGGACCTCTCGGAATACGTCAATGTTTCGGGTAATGTATCCAGCAGCGACTCCTATCATGTCACAGCAGATGTGATGCAAAAGGTTACTGAACTCAATGTAAAGGTTGGCGACAGCGTCAAGAAAGGCGACGTCCTTTGCCAGCTTGATACAACTTCTTTGCAGGAGCAGTACGATAAGCTCGTCGCCTCTGCCGGTAAAGCACAGGATGCCGAGTCCTATAAAAGCGGAATTTTACAGAGAAATCTCGCAGAAGCAAGAAACAATCGCACCAATGCGCTGAACAAGGCTCAGGATGCGGTCGATAACGCAATCTCTGCGCGTGACGCTGCATATGACCGCTACAATCTTGCTGTCAATCAGTATAACGAACTGATTGCGCAAATCCCAAACGTTGAAGAACCGGAAGCCACACAGCTCAACGAGCAGGCTGATGCACTTCAGGAAATGATGGATGAGCTGTATCCGCGTCTGCCCGAATTTGACGCAGCCATCGAACAGGCGCGCGCTGCATATTCCGATGTAGACATCTCCACCAATCAGCTTGTGCAGTCTGCACAGGACGCCATTGATGCAGAAAAATACACAAGCGGCGATGATTTCACCGCTGATGAACAGAAGAAGCTGCTGGAGCAGATCGAAGCCTGTACCATCAAAGCCCCTGCTGACGGCGTGATCACTGCAATGAATGTGTCCGAGGGCAGCTTCCCGATTGACAACAATCTCATGATGATTGAAAACACCGAATCGCTGGTCATCCGCGGCAAGGTCAACGAAGCAGATATTCTTCGCATCAGCGAGGGTATGCCCTGCGAAATCAAGACAACTGCAACCAATGACGAAATCATCCCCGGCAGCGTCAAGCGCATCGAGCGCATTCTCTCCTCAGGCTTTGACGCATCCGCAGGCGGTTATACTGTTGAAATCTCCATTGACGACCCGAAGAATCAGCTCCTGATCGGTATGTCTGCAAACAGTAAAATCATTTTGGATAAAGTAGACGACGTTCTCAGCATTCCTTATGACGCTGTGCGCGGCGGTGAAAATGAAGGCTATTTTGCCTTTGTCTGCGAACCGACCGATCAAGAGGGCATGGTTAAGATCGTGAAGAAAGAAATCGAAATCGGCTTTGAGGGCGATTACTTCGCCGAAATTACAAAGGGCGACCTGAAAGAGGGCGACATTGTCCTGACCATGTTCAACAGTCTTACATTCATCATAGAAGAAGGCGCGATCATTCCTGATCCGCAGCTCAATTCGAAAGGCGACGCATAATCTAAAAATCGGAGGTCAAAGGAATGTTTATCCTTGAAAACATCCGGCTGGCATTCGATGCGCTTATCAACAACAAGATGCGTTCGCTTCTGACAATGCTTGGTATTATCATCGGTATCAGCTCGGTTATTACAATCACAACCATCGGCAACTCACTCCAGCAAACACTCACAAATACAATCATGTCAACCGGACTCAACGGTTTTTATCTGTATTATTCGATAAAAATGGATGAAGACGGAAACTACGACTATGACACGCCAACAAGCCCCGACGATTACTGTACTCCGGAAATGCTCAACGAACTGGATGAACGGTTTGAGGGAAAATATCTGGTCTGTAAAGAAGCCGATCTTGGCGCAGCAACCATTCGCAACAGCAAAGATCAGCTAATAAATGTTTATCTGAATGGTATATCCGAAGGCGCCATGCTCGCACAGAAAACAACTCTAAGACTCCTCAGCGGCAGATATATCAATGACACCGACAGTAAATATCATAAACACGCGTGCGTTGTCTCGGATATCTTCGTACAGCAATATTTCCTTGATGGCAGCGACCCGATCGGCAAAAGCATCAATCTGGACATCATCGGATTGTGCAATACGGATTTTGTTATTGTCGGCGTATATAAATACCCTAACAGTTATGCGAAAACGTTCGATCCGGGCATGCCACTGATGGACAGATCGACCAGTATCTTTGTTCCGCATCAGGTTGCACTCGACATCACAAATCAACCTGAGCCTTCAAGTAAATATCCGCAAATCAATGTCCGCGACAGTAACTATGACAAGGATGTGTGTCAAGCAGAGCTTCAAGCCTTTTTCGATGAGGTTGCAAAAGATAAAAACGTCGAATATAACGTAGGAAGCGATCAGGAAGATATGGAGCAGATGGATATGATTTTGACAGTCATAACGGCTATTATCTCGATTATCGCTGCGATCTCATTGATCGTAGGCGGTATCGGCGTTATGAACATTATGCTCGTCAGTATCACGGAGCGTACAAGAGAAATCGGTGTGCGCAAAGCAATCGGCGCAAAAAGTACGACCATCCGCAATCAGTTCCTCATCGAGGCAGTTATCCTGTGCCTTACAGGCGGCGGCATTGGAATTATGCTCGGTATGCTCAACGGTATCATGATTGGCATGATTGGCTCAAAATTGCTGTATCATTTCTATCCTCTATTCGCAGATCTTGTTACAATCAACATCCAGCCCTCGCCTGTTGCAATTTTCATCTCCGTATTCTTCTCACTCCTGATCGGACTGTTCTTTGGAACCTATCCGGCTTCCAAGGCTGCTAAAATGAATCCGATCGACGCACTGCGCTACGAATAAAGCCTATATTTCATACGAGGAAAGCCCTTCGGTTCAGACAAAGACCGAGGGGCTTTTGATATCTGATACAAAAAATATATACAGAATACGAAAAAAATATTGACAGAAAATGCCGAACCTGATATAATAAAAATGTATAGCAATAAATATAAGCTGTACGTACATTTACCTGAGAAAGGTTGGATTGGAAATGAAACATTGGAAAAAGCGGTTATCCCTTGCCATAGCAGCGTGCATCGCTATGGCGCCGGCAACCATCTGTCCCATGACTGCGCAAGCGGCAAAGACGATCGTTGTCTCTCCGGATGACACCTACGCAATCAACAACGGCGTATTTGAAGGCTGGGGCACTTCATTATGCTGGTGGGCAAATCGCGTTGGTTATTCGGATTCACTCGCACAGAAATGTGCCGACACATTTTTTGGTGATGATGGTCTGCGGCTCAATATCGCCCGATACAACATCGGCGGCGGTGACAACCCCACACATAACCATATCACACGAACAGACTCCAATATGCCCGGCTACACCGTATATCAGAACGGACAAGTTACCTACAACTGGGACGCAGATGCCAATCAGCGCAATGTACTCAAACGCTGCATCGAAGCAGCCGGAGATGACATGATTGTTGAAATGTTCTCGAATTCGCCGCCCTACTGGATGTGCAAAAGCGGCTGCTCGACCGGTAACTTCAAAGCCGAAGAAAACAACCTCAAGGACGATTGCTACGATGATTTTGCAGAATATCTTGCTGAGGTCTGCAAGCACTATAGGGACGACTGGGGCATCGAGATTCAATCCGTTGAGGCGATGAACGAACCTTACACAAACTACTGGGGCGCAAACAGCGTCAAGCAGGAGGGCTGCCATTTCGATATCGGCAATTCGGAATCCACAATCATTTTAGAATTGCAAAAATCCATGGCAAAGCGCGGCATGAGTGATGTTATTATCGCAGGTACGGATGAAACCGCGATTGATGTTCAAATCGACGCGTACAAAGCGCTATCTACGGACGCGAAAAAAGCGATTTCCCGCATCGACACGCACTCTTACTGGGGCAGCAAGCGTACCGAGCTGAAAAATCTCGCGCTCTCCGAGGGCAAAAACCTCTGGATGTCCGAGGTTGACGGCAATGGTGAAGCCGGACAAAATGCAGGTGCGATGGCTCCAGGACTCTGGCTCTCCGAGCGCATCACCGCAGACTGCAATGGACTCAACGCTTCTGCATGGATTCTCTGGCAGGTCATTGACAAGCACGTTTGCGCTGCCGGCTATCTCGGCAAAAAGGATTCCGGCATGGTTGACATGACCAAGGGCTTCTGGGGAACTGCAGTTGCGGATCACGATAAAAATGAAATCGTTCTTTCTAAGAAATACTATTGCTTTGGTCAATATACGAGACATATTCGTCCCGGTATGATCATGCTGAATTCCAGCGGCAATACGATGGCTGCCTATGACAAGGAAAACGGTCAGCTTGTACTGGTTGCATACAACTTGTCTGCAAGCGCCAGCGAACAGGTCTACGATCTGTCGTCCTTTGCACAGGTCGGTGCCGAAGCACAGACCATCCGTACCAGCAACTCTGAGAACTGGGCAGATGTCGGTGCAACGATGCTCAACGGCAATCAGCTTTCTGTATCCCTCGCGCCGAATTCCGTTACAACCTATATTATCAGTGATGTCAAGGGCAGCATCGTCCGTGATAATAAAATTGATCTGACGAACAAAACCATCACCGGCTCTGCTTCCTGGCATGACGATGCTGCGACCTCCTGTGAAAAGGCATTTGACGGCAATAAAGCAACATTCTTTGACGGCGTTGGCGACGGCTATGCACAGGTTGATCTTGGCGAAGTCTATGACTTTGAGGCATTCGGCTACTGCCCGCGCAGCGGCTATGAGCCAAGAGCGATCGACGGCATGATCCAGGTTTCGGATGATGGTCAGACATGGAAAACCGCCTATACGATTACCGCAGAACCCGGATACGGTATGCACTATGTCAAACCGGCAGAAGCAGTTTCCGGCAGATATGTCCGCTATACAGTCCCCTCCGGCGCGCCGCAGAACGGCGTCAACAAAGACGATGTCTATTGTTGCAATATCGCGGAAATCGAGCTTTACGGCGTACCGCACGTCAATCAGCCGCTCAAGGGCGACATTGACGCAGACGGTAAGGTTGGCGTCTCCGATGCTGTGATGCTAGTCAAATATCTGCTGACCTCCGGTGATGTCAATGACGCGAAGGCAGCCGATATGAACGAGGATGGTATTCTGAACGGCAGTGATCTTGCGCTACTCAAACGCGAACTCTTGAACTGATCGCATATAAGCGTAAAAAGTCGGATAGTCATAAAGAAGCAACTCCCAAAGAGACTTATGATATAATCCCCTTAGAGTAGACACTTGAAAAACAAAATTTCAAGGACTACACTAAGGGGATGATTTTATGCCAAGAAGAAGTCATAAGAACAAGAAATATAGTAAAGAGCTAAAGGTGCAGGCAGTATTGGATTATC
>JAZNTW010000008.1:0-4323 GCA_045591925.1 Oscillospiraceae bacterium | reverse complement strand
GTGCTGTTTGAAAAGTGCGGTATTCATAGCGATCATAATGGGAGTGCTCCTTTCTGTATTTTTTATAGTATATCCCATTTTTTGTACATGTTTGTGACGTTCACACAAAAATTGCCTTGCTTACGAAACTCTATGGTTGGGTGATAAAGCAGTGTAACTGCAGAATTTAAGCCTAACAGTAAAATATATTAATAAAAAATCGGCAGATCCTCTGCTGAAGACCGCCGATTTTGGTGCACCTGAGCATTCTATAATCGAACCGTTTACCTGTTCTAAGGTTACGGTTTTGCTTGCTTCCTTATAATTGAATGTTATGACTAACTTGTCGTCGTAAAGATATACGGCATTTACAAAGCAGTCAATCAGTCTTTGTTTGTGTTCCTTCGTTTCTAAGCTCATGGTCTGAATTTGCTTCAACCATAGTTTCAAGCCCTCTTTTGTAATGGTGGGCTTCTTCATTTCTTCCTTGATGAGCTTCAAATTTATCTCATCTCTTGTCTGCTCCAATTCGAGCATTCTCTGTTTTGTTGTTGAAGTAATAATGCCTTCTTCTATTGCTTTGAGTAGATTGTTCAGTGCTGTTTCCGTTTCGCTGAGCCGTTGCTTTAATAACTGAATGACAGGGTTCTCTTTTTGAAAGTTTCGAAATACGATGCCGGCGATATCCTCAAGTACATTATCGCTCATCATCATTTCACGGGTGTACTTGATAACGATGTTTTCAATCCAGTCTTTCTTAACTGTCTTCTTATCGCAGGCGTGCTTATACTTGGCACCGTTGCATTTGTAGTACCGATGTACCGCCCCGCTTCTGCCTGTGCCACTCTCACCGGTCATATACCGTCCGCATTTGCCGCAGAACAGCTTGGTGGTCAGTAAGTAGTCATCCTCGGCCTTGTGCCTTGCTGTGGCTCTCTTGTTCTTTTCACGCTCAATTTGCACCTTGTCAAATAATGCTTGTGGTACGATCCTCGGTATGCCATCCTTTTGAATGATGTCTCGGAACTTGTATTCACCGATATACCGTCGATTCTTTAACATATCCGTGACGATATTAATGGTAATTTTCGAACCGAGAGAAGTGGTCAACCCTTTGACGTTGAGCATATCCACAATTTCTTTGATCGTCTTGCCGTTGGCGTATGCTTTGAATGCTTCTGCCACATAGGGAGCTTTTACGGGATCTACTTCGAATAGTTGGTCTTTGTTGATGGTGTACCCTATGGGGACTGTACCGCCGTTAAATTTGCATTTCAGCGCATTTTCGGTCATACCTCTGCCAACCTTTTCGGCAAGCTCTGCGGAGTAGTATTCTGCCATGCCTTCCAGTACCGATTCAAGCAGGATACCTTCCGAACCTTCGGATATATTCTCGGTTGCCGAGATCACTCTGACCTTGTTCTTTTTGAGCACATTTTTGTAATGTGCCGAATCAAATCGGTTTCGTGCAAATCGATCCAACTTCCAGACGATGATCACATTGAACTTCTGCTTGGAACTGTCTTTGATCATCTTTTGGAATTGCGGTCGGTTATCCGTCTTGGCTGATAAGGCTCGGTCTATATACGTATCAAAGATTGAGATACCTTCTCGCTCGGCAAAAGCATAGCATTCTCGAAGCTGACCTTCGATGCTTTCCTCTCTCTGACTGTCTGAGGAATACCGTGCGTAGATAACACCAATCATTCGTTCTTCACCTCCTGAAGAACCTGAGCGATGGTCTCTTTCAGACGCTCATTGAACAGTGTTCCGGGAGTAAAGCACATTTCCAAGAGTGCTTCTAGACCGCCATCTTTCGCAAGTGCGGATTTGATTGCCGGGTATTTTTGCATACCTTGTGGGTTATCCGTTCTTCCGAAGATGTAGTCAAGGGACACATCGAAGAAATCTGCATACCACAAGAGTTTTTGCAGCGGTGGCTCGGCAACACCGGTTTCGTAGCGGCCAATGGTTACTTGGGTTGTTTCGCACCGTTCTGCTATCTGTTTTTGGGAATAACGTGCGTTTACCCGAAGTTCCTTTAGTCTTTGCCCTACAATATTCATCTTTCAACTCACCTCCATACGAGCTGTGTTTATTATAGCACAAATACAGTATATAGTCAATACTGTTACTGTTTATTTCTAAAACAATTTACAAACGATTTTCGTGACGAAAATTTTAAGGCAGTGCCGACAGCGACATCGGCACTGCCTGTATCTTTTAGGCTTTATTCTCATCGGAATGTTCCTTCATAAACTTCTCAAACTCGGCTTTGCCTTCTTCGGTTTCCAATAGCTTTTCAATTTCTTCGATGAATACAGCAGCAAGAGAGTTGAGGGCTTCTTCGGGAACGTCCGACTTAAAAACAATCTTCGGATTATTAATAAGCGACACCTCCTAAATTTCGTTGCCTCCGTTTCTGCCGGAGGCAGGCAATCTAAAATACATCATAAAATTCTCCTTACAGGCGGCGACAGCTGCCACCGCCCTTGTTTTACAATCTGTCCCTAGTTACTTCCTATATATCAGTCCCGTATTGGGACGTTGTTTTCAATTTGAAAAATACCTTCTTAAATATAAAAATAGTGGTGGGGTTACTTGGTTTTCGTCTTGAGAAAGGGCAAGTAGATAGGGGTTACTGTATCTCTCCCATGGCCCAGATCGTGGCTAACAACCTTTTTTGCCTTCTCAGGGGATACCTTGGCCACTTCCTCAAATCTTCTCTGTGCGTAGCTGTGACGAAGACCGTGCCAGGATATGGTTTCGTGACGAGGCTTCTTGCCTTCTTCTTTCATATCTGCGCGATTTTCGTCCACAAACTTTTTTCTATGAAAGCTCATCCAATTTTGCAAAGAACGCTTTTCGTGGAGAACACCATTCTTTTCACTGCTGGAAATCAAATAATCACCGGGGGCGCGACCGGAAACCTTTGCATAATCCAAATACTTCTTGATAATCTTCATTTGATTTTCATCAACAGGGATCGGTCTGGTTTTCTTACCTTTGCCTTGCACGATCAATTGATCGTTCTCTTTAGCGTGCATCAATTGCTCAACCTTCAGCCTACACAACTCTTCGATTCTCAAACCAAATGTTGGAACTAAATCTAAAGAAATCTCCACGTCAACTCTGCCCATCTCACGAGCAACTACACGAGCCTTGCCAATTTCTTCGGAAGTCCAGGAGCGATCTTCCTTACCGACAGCTCTCTTGGGCAAATTCAACTGGACGTTTTCGGATAGCTTGTTTTTACTGCCGGACTTTTCGTGAAAATACCGTATGCCGGACAGATCGGTTTGAATGGTCGTGGCTTCGTTGTTTTCTTTCAGATACTTGACGTAGGCTCTGAAATGTCGGTCTTCCACATTCTTAAACTTTTGCAGACGATAATTGTCAGCCAAGAATCTGCAGAATCTTTTGGTGGCTTCGTAGTAGCGATACCTTGATTTGATACTGCGCTCATTGCTGTGCTTGAGAATAGAGTCGATCTGCGAAACCAAATTCTTGTATACGCCGTCGCTGACGGTAGTAGGAATTTTGACTTCTGCCAGAGCATCTATATTCTCGGCAATCTCCGGAGGAGGCGGTATGGGTTTTTCGTTGGGAACATCAGACATAGGCGTTCCCTCCTTTCTGTAATAATGTTTATTTTCACGCAGCTAAGGGACAGTCGCTGCGAAAAAATCTGTGTACTAAAATACAGATTTCAAGGGGATTTTCGTCACGGGAATTTTAGGTGTTCTCGCTGACGAAAATTATTCTCTGTACGAAAATTTTTGCGCCGTCATTTCGAAATGACAGTCATATATCATATCGAAATGAACACAGAACTGTATTGCTCATTTTGAAAGGATAGTCATTTGTCATTTCAAAAGGACAGTAGATATATCATTTCAAAATGATTGTGGTCGCTGTCGCTCATTTCGAAATGAAAGTCATAGATCATCTCGAAAGGATAACAGACTATTTTTTCAGCCGGGTGTTTGCCTATTGAATTTGGTCAGGATTCAATAGGCAAACACTCGGAACACGCCAAAGGCGTGCAAAAGACAGTTTCTTTCGAAATGTCATTTCAAAGCGATAGTAGATATATCATTTCAAAATGATTGAGGGCGCTGTCGCTCCTTTCGAAGAGACAGTCATATATCATTTCAAAGAGAGAGCACATATATCATTTCGAAAGGATAATCATATATCATCTTTAAAGGATTGTCCGCAGGGCATAATTCACCCACTGTCAAAAGGGGTAGATTTACTCTCATTTCTTGCTGATTCTATTTTGACGCGGGGAATTATGCCCTGCTAATCACGGCTCTCCGACCTCGTCTCCGAGCCGTTTCT
>JAZNTW010000007.1:0-9171 GCA_045591925.1 Oscillospiraceae bacterium | reverse complement strand
GTTGTCCCTTTCGCATTCGTACTCCACGCAGTGCGAGGGGAGAACCCCAAGAGGAAAGGGGGAAACTCGCTTCACTCGCATTCCCCCTTTCCCCTTAAGGTTTTCCCCTCGCGCTCCCCTTTCCTGATTCCCTTTCCCCCTAATTGCAAAGCCGCGAAATAAACTGCTCGCCGCTGCGCAGTAAAAGAAAAATCAACTCAGCAGAGGGGAGACCGGAGCATGCGACGATTCCCCTCTGCTGACTTGAATTTTCTTTAGGGGAAAGGGGGAATGCGAGTGCAGCACATCTGGGGGTCGAGGGGGCGCAGCCCCTTCGTCGCGCGAAGCGCGAAATCAAATATAAATACAAAAAACAGGGACACTGCGCTTGCAATGCCCCTGATATGGCAACATCGCACAAAGCCCGCCTTACGGCTTGGCGGCACATCTACTGCATATTATCCGCCATCTTGCACAGAAATTCCTTGCTGGCTTCATTTCTATACGATCTGACGAAAAATCTGACTGCATATCTGCACCACCAACTCTGTGCGGTATTGCCCTAACATTTTTTCGGACATTTTCTGCATTTTTATCGGATTCTACCATTGCAATTCCGGTCATAATGTGTTATAATAGAAATACTACGGCTTACCGTATCCATTTCATTCGTTTGAAAGATGATCACACCCCCTTGCGGGCTAGGAAAGGAAATTCATACAATGGCAAATCAGAATCCGAGCTTTCAAAAGAGAGTTCCCGTCAGCAAGCCCTATCTGGTCACCAGAAATCAGGCGCTGCGCCTCTCTCCTTCTAATTTTACACAGTTTATGAAGCAGAGCACGGTCTATGGCGTTGTTGTCGATATGCCCATGGCTCCGACCGTCATGACCACGCTTGCCTGCTATGTGAACGGCGCTGCGAATCTGTATTTCAGCAACGGCAATGACTATTCCGGTGCGGCACAGCGTTATCCGGGCGTTGTACAGGCTACGCGCAATTTTGTCACAAATGCAATGCGCTTTGTCACCGAGGAAAACCGTGTGAACACGCTCGAACTCCCGAACAGCAGATCGCACTATGCCTATATCCTCACCACAAACGGCATTCACCGTCTGGAAATCAACCCGCTGCTCGGTCACCAGACGCCGGAGGAGCGCGCATTCCTCAATCTCTATCAGCGCGTCATGGGCGAGCTGCATTCGGCACAGCTCAAGGATAAGGCTGCCGGTCTTGACCCCTCGGAAAAGATCGTCGCCACGCGCTGACGTCTCCAAAGGAGCTTTGATATGGAATCACAGAATACACAGCCCAAAAAACAGCGTATTTTCAGCGCAATTCAGCCCACCGGCGTCTTTACGCTCGGCAATTACATCGGCGCTGTCCGCAACTGGGATACGCTCCAGAACGAATATGAGTGCATCTACGCCATCGCGGACCTGCACGCAATTACCGTCATGCAGGAACCGAGCGTTCTGCGCAAGAATTCCATGCAGGCATTTGCACTGATGCTCGCCTGCGGTATGGACCCCAAGCGCAGCGTTACCTTTGTCCAAAGCCAGAATCCGCATCATGCAGAGCTCAGCTGGGTGCTTTCCTGCTCGACCATGTTCGGTGAATTGAGCCGTATGACGCAGTTCAAGGACAAGAGCCAGCGCCATGCCGATAATATCAATGCAGGTCTCTTTACCTATCCGGTGCTGATGGCTGCCGATATTCTCGCTTATAACGCAGACCTTGTGCCGATCGGCGCAGACCAGAAGCAGCATCTTGAGCTTGCACGCAATATCGCACAGCGCTTCAATCAGCGCTACGGTGAGACCTTTACCGTTCCGGACGGCTATTTCCCCAAGCAGGGCGCAAGACTCATGTCGCTGCAAGATCCGACCAAAAAGATGTCGAAATCCGATGAGAACGTCAATGGCTGCGTGTTTATCCTCGATGATAAGGACACCATTCTGCGGAAGTTCAAGCGCGCTGTGACCGACTCCGATACCGTCGTCCGCTACGGCGAGGGCAAGGAGGGCATCAACAATCTGATGACCATTTACGGCGTTGTTACCGGAAAAACCATGGACGAGATTACCGCTGAGTTTGCCGGAAAGGGCTACGGCGATTTCAAGCTCGCTGTCGGTGAGGCGGTCGCTGACCATCTGGAGCCGGTGCGCTCGGAATTTGCACGCCTGATTGCAGATAAAGCGTATCTCACGGAATGTATGACGAATGGCGCACAGCAGGCGTATCACCTCACCTCGAAGCTCATTCGTAAGGTCTATCGCAGAGTCGGCTTCATCGACAGACTTTGATTGACGCGTAGATCCCGAATGGCATTCGTGTAAATTGCTAAATTTAGGCAAAGGGCAGGACGCGGTTTTGGAAAGATAGTTAAATTTCTGTAAAAAACGAAAAAAATGCTTGCTTTTTGTTGAAAATAGAGGTAGAATGATATATGAGAACAAGCGAAAAAACCTTGGCAGAGCTGCGAAATCGTTCGCATTACGGAATCGCAGAGCTGCTGCAAATCATGCAGGTTTTGCGCAGCGAAAACGGCTGTCCCTGGGATAAGGAGCAGACCCATCAGAGCATTCGGCAGGATTTTCTGGAGGAGTGCTATGAGGCGGTCGAGGCGATTGATCTGGACAGCGTTCCGATGATGCGCGAGGAGCTTGGTGATGTGCTGCTTCAGGTTGTGTTCCACTGCCAGATTGAAGCGGAGCAGTCGCATTTTTCTTTTGACGATATCTGCGATGAGCTGTGCAGAAAGCTGGTTGTCCGCCATCCGCACGTGTTTGGCACAACCGAGGTTTCCGGCAGCGACGAGGTTCTCAAGAATTGGGACAGCATCAAGCAGGAAACCAAAAACCAGCAGACCGCAACCGATACGCTCAACGGCGTTTGCAAGGCACTGCCTGCGCTGATGTATGCGCAGAAGCTCGGAAAACGTGCGAGCAGAGCCGGTATGGATTGGAAATCCGCGGAGGACGCGTTCCAGTATATCCGGATGGAAACCGATGAGCTGGAGGCTGCGATGCAGTCCGGAGACAGCGAGCAGATTTCGGAGGAGCTTGGCGATTTGATGTTTTCATGCGTCAATACGGCAAGACATCTGAACATTGATGCGGAAACTGCGCTCCGTGAAGCGGCTGAAAAATTCCGCAAACGATTTGCAGAGACGGAAAAGCTTGTCCTTGCAGAAAATCAAAATATGGCGTCACTGGACTTGGAGCGCTTGGATGAATACTGGGCGCAGGCAAAGAAAAATCTCGCAAATCCGAGTGTTTGAACAGTGTCGCTGGGGTGTAAACCCAAAAAGAGATGATAATTGGAGGATCAAACAATGACCAAAATTGAACTGATTTCCGCGCTTGCGCAGAAAGGTAACTGCACCAGAAAAGAGGCGGACGATGCACTGGAATTAGTGGTTTCCGTCATCGCTGATTCGCTGATTAAAGGTGAAAAGGTGCATCTGACCGGTCTCGGTACATTCGAGATTCACGAGAGAAAGGCAAAGGAAACCAAGAATCCGCGTACCGGTAAGCCGATGACCACTCCGGCAAAGAAAGCCCCTGCGTTCCGTGCGTCGAAAGCATTGAAGGAAGCTGTTAATAAGTAATGAGACTGGATAAATATCTGAAAGTCTCCCGTTTGATGAAGCGCAGAACGGTCGCGAATGAAGCCTGCGACGCCGGCAGAGTCTTTGTCAATGGGAAGGCTGCGCGCGCCTCCTACGAGGTTAAGGTAGGGGATGTCATCGAGATCGCCTTTGGTCAGAGAACGATGAAAGTGCGTATCAGCGCGGTTTCTGAGGTCGTCAGAAAAGAGGACGCCGCGACGCTCTATACCGTTGAACCATAATTTATCATGCAGAAAGCCGGAGAGCGTATCTCCGGCTTTTTTATATATGGTACTTTACACGAATCACAGCAGCTTGAAAAACGCTTGATGCTAAATCAAAATTTGTGGAGGATAAATGAAGAATGATTGATTTTGAACAACTGCATACTTTTTCTTTTATGAATGAAGAACTGATAAAACAAGTCAAACGATGCGGATGTTTTTATTGTCTGAAAATGTTTAACTCATCTGAAATAGAGAATTGGGTTAAAGATGGTGATACCAGAACAGCTCTTTGCCCGTACTGCTGCGTAGATTCTGTCCTACCAGAATCTAATGATGGAACCTATGAATTGAATGAGGAATTACTTAAGAAAATGTATAAGAAATTCTTTTGAATGTGACAAATTTCAGTTTGCAGGGCAGTTAATATATGTATCAGCCGTATTCGGAAAAATCCGAGTACGGCTTTTATTACTTGCTTTCTGTGATTTGTTTGCCCTGTATAACAGGGTATGTATTGCTTTTTCGGGGTGAAAGTGGTATAATTATGGAAAGAGTAATCTGCTTGATAAATCAGAAGTTACAGGAGGGAAATATGCTTAATCGATTTGTTGCATGGTTAGAAAACAATAATTGGAATATCATCACAAATTCTGACACAATGGATTTACCTGATACGATACAAAAAAGATACCAGATTCCAAAGCAGTGGTACGATTTTATTTCTAATCTTCAAATGTGCGAAAATTCGTCATCAACAAAATGGTTTTTAACTGCGAAAGATTATCTTCCACAGGAACAAGGCTTTCAATGGAATGAATTCGAAATGCAGAGTCTTGAATACTGCGATGATGAAAACGATATTATTTCGTATTGGGATAAACATCTGCCTATCTTCTTATCCGTTGACGGAGAATATTCATATTATGCTATCAATATTGAAAACGGAAATGTTGTAGCCGGATATGAACCTGAATACGAAGATTCAACTGTAATAGCAGAGGATTTCAACTCATTTATTGAGAAAATTATAACAAATCAGATAGCTTTATAAATTCCGGTTTTAGGAGGATAATATGGATTTAAGCAAAGTATTATCATTTAAAAAAAATTCGCCTGCAGAAGAAAAAGATATTGAGCTTTGTGAGAATCATATCGGTCGAGACATTCCTGAAGTATATAAACAGTTTTTAAGAGAAACGAATGGAATGGTTTTGGATATGTGTGTACTCTATGATATAGATAGCATTGTTGAAATGTACAACGTACATGAATTTGAAAAATATGCTCCAAACTATTTAAGTATTGGAAATGATAATGGCGATCGTGAATTGATTATGAAAGCTGAAAAAGGTGCGTTTGAATGTGGTTTTCTTGATGCTGGTGCAATAGGAACTGCTGAACCGGATGAGTGGTTTGACTTTGCAGCATGGCTGAAAAATGGATGTGAAATTATAAAAGAAGAAAGCTGCACATCTAATATTGGAGTAGTCGAAATAATCAATATTCCCTCTGACAAATTAAAATTTTTAGTGGAAGCAAAAAAGTGTTCAATTTATCTATGTCAGCAAGTGACTTACTAAAAAATATAAATTCCTTGCCTTATGTAATTATGAAAGGTGTATATATGAGTAAAGCGCAGATATTGATTCGCCAGACACACTATCCTGAATGCTATAGATTCTCTGCAGACAATAATCAATAGAGAGAAATTTCAGTTTATAGAGCAGAATAACAAACGCCAAAGAGAATAAATCTCTTTGGGAGTCACTTCTTTATGACGATCCGACTTTCGGTGGAAGCGGTTTACAACTATATCAAATGGCTCGCAGATGCGTTTATTATTTATCCCTGAAAGCTGGTAAGAGCCAAAAACAAAGCGTCGAGATCATTCGTCCCGACGCTCTTGTTTTTTCGTTTATCACATAAAAACGCTTCCGACCTTGCGATCGAAAGCGCTTTTGAATGGACATATTAGTCAGCAGAATACGGAATCAAAGCAACGTATCTGGAACGCTTGATTGCGGTTGTGAGCTGACGCTGATGATATGCACAGGTGCCGGTGACTCTGCGGGGCAGAATCTTTGCACGCTCGGTCATGCACTTCTTCAGACGGTTGATATCCTTGTAGTCGATGATCTGAACCTTATCTGCACAGAACATACAAACCTTTCTACGCGGTCTTTTACCGCCGCGCTGCGGTCTTTCATGATCCATAGCCATGTTAAATTTCCCTCCTTTTCAGGAAATCATGTTAGAACGGAACTTCTCCGTCACTGAGGATTTCTTCAAATTCACCGATATCTCCAATCGAGAGCGCGTCCTGTGATGGTGCAGCCGGTCGGGGTGCTGCCGGAGCCGGGGCGTTCTGATAGCTGGCCTGTTGACCGCCGAAGCCGCCCTGCTGACCGCCGAAGCCCTGCTGTGCGCCGTATCCACCCTGTTGACCGCCAAAGCCGCCTTGCTGACCACCATAGCTTCCGCCATAGTTGTCCTGCTGACCGCCGCCCTGAGAAGCACCCTTGGATTCTCCGAAGCTGACATTTTCAGCCAGAACATCCATTCTGTAATGCTTGACGCCGTTATTATCGGTGTAATCGTCATTGCGGAGACTGCCCTCCACAATAATCATCTTGCCCTTGCTGAAATAACGAGAAACAAACTCAGCGGTCTGTCTCCAGCAAGTGACGCTGATGAAATCGGCTTGCCGTTCCTGATCCTTGCGGAACGGACGATCCACTGCAACAGTGATGCGGCAAACCGAAACGCCGGAAGGGGTCTGCCGAAACTCAGGGTCACGGGTCAGACGTCCCATTAAAATAACCTTGTTCAGCATAAACCGAACCTCCCTTTCATGCTTTCAAAATTACTCCGTGACAGTGATCATGGAGCGCAGAACGCCATCTGTGATATTCAGGACACGATCCAGCTCTGCCGGGAAATCCGGAGTGGACGTAAAGCCTGCCACGATGTAGTAGCCATCGGTCTCGTAGTTGATCGGGTATGCCAGCTTGCGCTTACCCCACTCATCAACCTCGCCGAGCTCTGCGTTCTTTTCGATGAGGTTCTTAACCTTTGTCCAAATGTTCTGGACTGCTTCCTCACCCTTGCTGATGCTGATTACGAGCATCAGCTCATAGTTTGCAGATTGCTTTGCCATGTTTGATACACCTCCTTCTGGATAAAGCCCGTCCGTTCAGATTTCGGGCGGACAAGGAATCGGCTTTCGCCGTGGTACGATAAAAACCGTACTCTATTATTGTATCAGAAAACGATGGATTTGTCAAGTGGTAAATTGATTTTTTTCGTATGAACAGAAAGAATTTGCGTGCGTTTCATATTTGTCAATCGCCGCGCATATCGTATAGAGACTGCAAAATCCAAGAAAGTGGGGGATTTCCGATGAAGCAGCAGACGGTTCTACGCGGCTCGATCTGGCTGATTGGCTCGGCGGTGGCAGCAAAATTGCTCGGCGCGGTGTTCCGGATTCCGCTGACGGCGATGCTGGGCGGCACGGGGATGGGGTATTTTTCATGTGCCTATGGCTTATTTTTGCCCGTATTTGCGCTCTCGGTCACCGGCATCAACACCGCAGTTTCGGCGGTGACGGCACAGGCACTTGCAAAGCATGACCCGCAGACCGCGATGCGTACATTCAAAATCGCACGGCGAATGTTCGGGCTTGGCGGCGCGATTTGTTCGATATTGCTATGGTTTTGCGCAGAACCGCTGTGCCGCGGCTTGCTCCATAATCCCAAAGCTACACTCGCTGTCAGGCTGTTTGCGCCGGCGGTGCTGATTTGCTGCCTGAATGCCGTACTGCGCGGCGTGTACGAGGGGAGTCAGAATATGATCCCGACTGCCGTTTCGCAGGTGGTCGAGGGGATTGGCAGGGTGATATTCGGATTATTGCTCTGCGGCGTTGTGCTGCGACATGGTGAAACGGTACTGCAATGGCTGCCCGACGGTACGACCCTCCCGGACGCGGCGGCTGCGGCAGCAATTCTCGGCGTGACGCTCTCGACTCTCGCAGGCTTCCTGACGCTGCTTGGTTTCCCGAAGCCCGAACTGCGGACGGCTGAGCCGGTCTTTACGCCGCATACGGATTCTGCGCTGCGGCGTGCGCTTCTGCGGATCCTGATTCCGGTTGCGGCGGCGTCGCTGGTGACGAATCTGACGACGCTCGTTGACCTTGCTGCCGGAATCCGGCTTTTGGAGCGAGCGATTCTGGATATGCCGGAGCGATTGGGATACGGCAGCGGTATCACGCGCGCACAGGCTGCCGAGGCAGCAAATTTCTTATTCGGCGCTTATTCCGGCATGGCAGTGACGGTATTCAACTTGGTTCCGGCGGTCACAAATATGCTCGGAAAGGGCGTATTTCCTGCATTTGCGGCAGGCTATGTGCAGCATCGAACCGATGAGACCGCGATGCAGGCAGCGCTTGTGATGCGCAGGACCGCGTTCCTTGCCATTCCGGCAGGCTGCGGCATTTTTGCGCTTTCTTACCCGATTCTGACCTGCCTGTTCCCATCCAGACCGCAGGAAACCGCTGCGGCGGCAGTTCCATTGATGATACTTGGGGCTGCGGTGATGTTTGCCGCGCTCGGATATCCGGTATTCAGTATGCTGCAAGCGGCAGGTCATGCAGGTGACACGGTGCTTGTGATGCTTTGCGGCGCGGGTGTGAAGCTGCTTTGCAATCTGTTTTTCATTCCGCGGCAGGGGCTTTCCGGCATCGCCATCTCGACTGCGATTTGCTATGCGGTGATTCTGGTTCTGGCACTGCGGCGGTTGCATCTGCGAACCGGTATCAGGCTGCGGCTGCTGCGGATGACTGTTGAGATGCTGTTTGCCGGTGTGCTATGTGCTGCCACGGCGCAATGCGGCTGGACTTGGTCGCAGATACATCTCCCCAAACGTGCTGCACTGCTCATTGCGGTTGCGCTTGGCGGCACGGTTTATCTGCTGTGGTTTTTGCTGACGAGTTATCATCTAAATGTCAAAAAAACCGCGAAACCGTAGGAATACGGCTTCGCGGCTCTGTATGAATATCATTTAGGCAACATCGCGCAGTGTCCCTGTTTTTGTATTTATATTTGATTTCGCGCTTCGCGCGACGAAGGGGCTGCGCCCCCTCGACCCCCAGATGTGCTGCACTCGCATTCTCACTTTCCCCCTAATTGTAAATTCGCGAAATAAACTACTCTCCGCTGCGCAGTAAAAGAAAATTCAACTAAGCAGAGGGGAGAGAGTTAGGAAAGAGAGAGCGCGAGAGGGAAAACCTAAGAGAGAGGGGAGACCGGAGCGCAGCGACGATTCCCCTCTTTCTTGGGTTGTCCCTCTCGCATTCGT
>JAZNTW010000006.1:0-11471 GCA_045591925.1 Oscillospiraceae bacterium | reverse complement strand
TGCGGATGTACAGCCTTGAAGACGGCAGAAAGCAGCTTGCAAGGTACAATAAGGTATCTAATAATATATCCAAAAGCTGCCTTAAATATCGCAGTCCTAATGCAGTTCTGGCAGATTATCTGGCGGTGATGTGGTGAGCCGCCGGAATGAGCCAAATCCTCGTCGCTCCGCTCCTCACATTTGGCTCATTTCGTTTATTCTACTTTTACATCTATTTTTTTGAGGTTGAGTGTAACATATCATTGACAACTCTACAAAATATTTTTGAAATTGGGAGTTTTTTAGTTGACTGAAAATAGTAGATGTGATAAAATAAAAGCAACAACTACTAAAGGAGAATTGCTATGACAGGATTTTCAGCGTATTTCAACGGAAACAATGTGTATATAAACGGCGAAAAGAAGTATGTGCTTGGAGAAATTCTTCAAAGGATACTTGATAAGCGTTACCGTGAGCTTGACAAGCTGTATTCGGAGTGCAAGCGATACGAAACAATACTGCATTATCCCGAAGATATGCGTGAAGCCGATGAAAGTGAAAGGCTGTTTCAGGGTGCAATTGCGTTCTATGCTAAAATTGAGCAGATGTTGGCGAACACTCCGCCGTACAGCTCTATGGACATACAGCGTGGTACATTACGCACCATTCTTAATCTGCATAGTTGGGCGTTTGAGGAAGATGAGATGATTGATAGTAATACGGAAGAACATAACCATTTCTATGTCCGTATCGGCTCAAATGCTATGAAGGACGCAGAGCTTCTCAAGAATATTTACAAGCTTAACGACAGATTAAAATCCTTTGCAAAGGAGATGCGAATTTTCATAGAGGATATCCTCCGAGTAAAGCGTACCTTCGAGCCATTCTTGGAGAAAATACACAGCCAGAGCCGTTATCTTGACAACAACGAAACAGCACAGGTGCTTGATGATTTCAAGGACAAGCCGAAGTTCAGCTTGCAACCGTATGAACGATTGGAGCCGTCGGGTGTGATGAGGCTGTCATACGAAGTTCTGAGGAAAAGAAAATCCTCCGAGCTGTGTCAGTATTACACGTTCACAACACTCGGAGGGTATCTGTATGCTGACCAAGAGCATTTGAAATGTGGCACTTATGCAAAGCGTAAGGAAGAATGCTCGGCTCATTTTATCAGAACTGTCGTATTGGAAGAACTTGTCCTCAATGCAATCAACAAGGTTACAAATGCTGTCCGAGAAAATGAATCAGCATTTGTCGAAGCAGCAATGCAAAACTCAAAGGAACAGCAATCTGCAGAGCTGAAAGTAGCAAAGAAAAAGCTCGCCCAATCGGAAAAGCGAATTGCCGAACTGGACAAGCTGTTTACAAGGCTTTATGAGGATAACGTATCGGGTAAGATTTCCGATGAGCGATTCAAAACAATGTCGGAGGGTTACGAAAAGGAACAACGAGAGCTTCGGCAGATAGTATCCGAACTCTCTGTTTTCGTCGAAGAAAGGGAGCAAAAAGCTACTGACACAGAACAGTTTATTGCAGTTGTCAGGAAGTATTCTGAGATTAAAAAGCTCACTCCCGAAATTATGCACGAATTTATTGAAAAGATTGTCGTACACGCCCCCGACAAGTCAAGCGGACACAGAACACAGCAGATTGATATTTTCTTCCGTTTTAATGTTTTGGCGGCAACAGTTACCGCCGACAGCATGGTTTACGACAAAAAGAGAAAGGCTGCGTAGCGTTTTGCTATGCAACCTTTCGGTACATATTAAATACTTCTGTACGGGTAGTGCCCTTTCGCAGACTCCGTTTTCTTATTATAAACTAGGTAAATCCATAATTTCCACTGCGACAAATCGCACGCAGTTACGCCCAATAGCATAACAATAACGGGTCTATGGTGCCGAAACCCCATTATCAATCCGTCGGAGACACCTCTATCACATCTTGCCGATTTCGGAGATGAGGAATTCGCGGAGGGTCTGCGGATTACAGTTACCCTTGAGCTGCTTCATACACTTACCAAGAATCGCAGCCAGTGCCTTTTCCTTACCGGAACGGAAATCCGCAATCGCCTTTTCCTCACCGGCAAGCACTTCCTTTGCAACCTTTTCCATCAAACCGGTATCATTCGATACAACCAAACCGTTCTGCTCAGCGTATTCAGCCGGATTCAGGTTCGCATCATCAAACATCGCATCCAGAATCTTCTTGCCATTTGCACGACCAACCTTGCCGCCGGTTACAAGCTGAATCAGTTCGCCCAGAGCATTTCCGTTGATATTCAGCTCATCCGGCGTCATCTTCCGGTTGCTCAAAATGCTCATGGTTTCGGAAAGCAGCCAGTTTGCAGCATCCTTCGCACTCTTGCAGACCGCATACGCCGCCTCAAAGCACTCGCATACCGCAATGCTCTTGGTCAGCTGCGCTGCATCGTATTCACTCAGTCCCAGCTCGTCAATATAACGCGCGCGCTTTACCTCCGGCAGCTCCGGCAGCGAAGCCTGAATCGAATCATACCATTCGTCGTCAATCACGACAGGCATCACGTTCGGGTCAGGGAAATAACGGTAATCGCCGGCGGTCTCCTTGGAGCGCATCGAGTAGCTCTTGCCCTTGATGTCATCCCAACGGCGCGTCTCCTGAATCAGTACCTCCGTACCATTTTCGATCGCGTCAATATGTCTTGCGACCTCGTAGCTGATCGCACGCTTGATCGCGTCAATCGAGTTCATATTCTTCATTTCGGTACGCACGCCGAGCTTGTCGCTGCCCTCCGGACGAACCGACAGGTTGACGTCGCAGCGCATCGTACCATGCTCCATCGCACATTCCGCAACCTTTGCGTAGCGCAGCAGATTCTTCAAACGCTCCAGATACGCTTCAACCTCCTCCGCACTCGACAAATCCGGCTGGCTGACAATCTCAATCAGCGGCACACTGGTGCGGTTGAAGTCTACGCAGGTGACGTCCGCGCCGATGTCATGCACCAGCTTGCCGGCGTCCTCCTCCATGTGAATCTGCTTGATACGGACATTTTTCTTGCCCTTTGAGGTCTCGATCTCCACCAGACCGTTGACCGCGACCGGTGCAAACCACTGGGTTGTCTGGTAGGCACAGGGCAGATCCGGGTAGTAGTAGCTTTTCTTATCGAATGTTGTTGTACGGTTGATGGTACAATTCAGCATCATGCCGGCTTTCATACCAAAATCAACCACGCGCTTATTGACGATCGGCAGCATTCCCGGCATACCGCAGCAGGCAGGGCATACGTGCGCATTCGGTTCTGCACCGTATTTTGCATGGCAAGAGCAGAAAATTTTAGACTGCGTTGCAAGCTCTACGTGAACCTCAAGACCAATAACTGTTTCGTATCTCATAGAAATTTCCCTCCTTATTCGTAGCACATCGCTGCGTCAAACAGTGCATTCTCGGAGAGTGCCTTTCCGATGAGCTGTACGCCGCCGGCAGTCACAGTCGGCAGACCGGTGATCGAGGCAGGCGCGGTGTAAAGATTCTCGGCAAATGCAATGTACGGGTCTGCTTGAACGTCCGACTCGGTGTACGCAGCCTTCGAGCAAGCAGGAATCAGCACTGCGTCATAGCTTCCGAACAGCTTCGCAAAGCACTCGGATACCAGTCTCCGCACGCGCAGCGCCTTGTCATATTCTCTCATGTAATTTTCAGTCGAGAGCGTATCAGAACCAAACAGAATCGCGGTTTTCAGCAGTTCACCGAAGGCTTCTGTACGGGTGTTCGTATACAAATCATCAATGGAAGTATATTGCGCTGTCCGGTAGCCGTACTTCACGCCGTCATAACGGGAGACATTGTTGCACAGCTCCGCGCTCATCAGAATATTCCATGCAATTCTTGCAGCAGCAAACAGCGGTTCGCTGATTTCTTCGATGATCACGCCGGTTGCGGTCAGCTTTTCTCTTGCGGCATCGAGCTTTGCCTTGGTATCCGCATCCAAATCTGCACACAGATCCGTGATCACTGCGACACGACGAATCACACCTGCTTCAGAACCGGATTTCAGGCATTGGCACTCGGCTTCGGAAAGACTCGTGCCATCCTTGTCGTCATGACCTGCCAGCACAGCGAGAATCTCGCGGCAATCGGCAATATTTTTCGCGGTCACGGAAACCGTCTCGCCCGAACAGGCAACCGGAATCGTACCATAGCGCGACACAGTGCCATAAGTCGGCTTCACGCTCACAAGACCACTCTGCGCTGCCGCGCGGCGAATCGAGCCATTGACATCCAAGCCAACCGCAGCCATTGCTTCATCTGCCTTGAGGATTTCAACTGCGGCGTTCGTCAGCTTGCCATCGGCAGTCGGCGCGCCGTAGAAAGAAGTCTCACCAAGCAGGTCGATTGCAAATTCACCGACATCCGACTTGCCGCAGACGCCGTAGCCTGCGCCGCAAAGTCTGGTGATCGCCTCGGCTTCAAACAGGCTCATATAGCCATCAAGCATTTTCGAGCCGGCAGCGGTCGGCATATCCTTGGTCAGCAGCATATCGTCCGCAACAATTTTTTTCTGCGCAGACGTTTCCGATTTTGCAGTATATAGCTTCATAATCTCTCCCTCTCCTCACTCAACAACACGCGGTACGCACCAGTAGCCCTGATTGGTTTCGGGCGCACCCTTTTGCAGGTCCTCACGAGAAAAGGGCTGTGCAGCCACATCGTCACGCACAACCGTCAAAATCGGCATCACGTGAACCATTCGTTCGACATTTTCGGTATCAAATGTATTCAATACAGCAAGCTCCTGCTCGCGATTCTGAAAAAATGCGAGTACCTGCTCTTTTTGCGTGTCAGTCAGGCTAAGCTGATTGAGCATTTCGAGTTTTCGCAGCGTTTCCTTATCCATATGAAAGCTCCCTTTCTGTCGGGAAAAACCGTTTCCCATATATTTTTACAGTGTAAATTATAGCACAAAATCCATTCGCTGTCAAGAATTGTCGGCGCGATTGTTATGAGGAATTTGCCCAATCTGAGCAAGAAAATATAAGCAATTTTCACAGCGCAGTGAAATCACTGAATCAATCTGGTGTGCAAGAGGCAAGCAGATTGTGTGCCAATCCGCAAGGCGGACTTTGCGCGGTGTTGCCATATGGGCATTGTAAGTGAAGTGTCCCTGTTTTTTGTATTTATATTTGATTTCGCGCTTCGCGCGACGAAGGGGCTGCGCCCCCTCGACCCCCAGATGTGCTGCACTCGTATTCCCCCTTTCCCTTAAGAAAATTCAATTCAGCAGAGGGGAGAACCGCAAGAGGCAAGGAGGAAACTCGCTGCACTCGCATTCCCCCTTTCCCCCTAAAGAAAATTCAACTCAGCAGAGGGGAGAGAGTGAGGAAAGAGAGCGCGCGAGAGGGAAAACCTAAGAGAGAGGGGAGACCGGAGCGCAGCGACGATTCCCCTCTTTCTTGGGTTGTCCCTTTCGCATTCGTACTCCGCGCATTCCCCCATTTCCCCCAAATTGCAAATTCGCGAAATAAACTCCTCGCCGCTGCACAGTAAAAGTAAATTCAACTCAGCAGAGGGGAGAGAGTTAGGAAAGAGAGAGCGCGAGAGGGAAAACCTAAGAGAGAGGGGAGACCGGAGCGCAGCGACGATTCTCCTCTCTCTTGGGTTGTCCCTTTCGCATTCGTACTCCACGCAGTGCGAGGGGAGAACCCCAAGAGGAAAGGGGGAAACTCGCTGCACTCGTATTCCCCCTTTCCCCTTGAGTTTTTCCCCTCGCGCTCCCCTTTCCTGATTCCCTTTCCCCCTTAATTGCAAAGCCGCGAAATAAACTGCTTTCCGCTGCGCAGTAAAAGTAAATTCAACTAAGCAGAAGGGAGAGAGTTAGGAAAGAGAGAGCGCGAGAGGGAAAACCTAAGAGAGAGGCGAGACCGGAGCGCAGCGACGATTCCCCTCTTTCTTGGGTTGTCCTTTTCGCATTCATGCTCCGCGCATTCCCCCTTTCCCCTCGCGCTCCCCTTTCCTGATTCCCTTTCCCCCTTAATTGCAAAGCCGCAAAATAAACTGCTCTCCACTGTGCAATAAAAGAAAATTCAACTCAGCAGAGGCTAAGAGTGTTTCGCACTCTGCGGAGTGCGCCGGGGGCTTTGCCCCTCGACCTAGCAAGTTTTTAAAAAAACTTGATCAAAACTTTTATTTTGGGGCTGCATTTACAAAAATGGTGTCTGGGGACGAGTCCCCCTTTCCCCCTAATTACAAATTCGCAAAATAAACTGCTCTCCGCTGCGCAGTAAAAGAAAATTCCCCTACGTTCTTGGATAGTCCCTTTCGCATTTGCACAAGGAATTTCTGTGCAAGATAGCGGAAAATATGCAAGTACAAATAGATGTGCCGCCAAGCCGTAAGGTGGACTCTGCGCGGTGTTGCCTTAAAAATGATCCTTGAAAGCAAATGTTAATTGCAAAGGCGGAGAAGAATTCATACAAAATCACAAAAATCTGAATGCTGATTGACTTTCAGAATAATTTATGCTATACTGAAAACACAAAGAGACGCGAATTACATCGTTTATGGAGGAAGGTTGATTTTATGAATATATGGCACAAAATTAACCCCAAGCGCATTACGCCGAATGATTTTATCGCGGTCATTGAAATCCCAAAGGGAAGTAAAAATAAATATGAGCTGGATAAAGAGACAGGCTTATTGCAGCTCGACCGTATTTTATATACCTCTACGCACTATCCTGCAAACTATGGTCTGATTCCGCGTACCTATGCCGATGACAACGATCCGCTGGATGTGCTTGTGCTTTGCTCTGAAACACTCTTTCCGATGACGCTGGTTCATTGCTATCCGATCGGCGTCATTCGTATGCTGGATCAGGGACACCGCGATGATAAAATCATTGCAATCCCGTTTGACGATCCGAATTATAATGCCTATACGGATATCGCTGATGTGCCGCCGCATATCATCGAGGAGATGATGCACTTCTTCACCGTCTATAAGGAGCTGGAAAAGAAATCAACCGCTGTTGACGAATTTGGAGACGCAAATCTTGCAAAGGAAATCATTCGGGCGGATATCGACCGCTATATCGAATGCTTCTGCAAATAACATCATAAAGAGATGACATAACAAAAGGCTTGTAAAAATGCAAATTGGAAAGGATGTATCGGATTTATGAGTGCTGCCGCTGCCACAGATGAACTGTATCACAACCGGAAAAGCGTTGCGCCGCTTGGCATTATTGCAATGCCGGGTGCGGAGCAGCTTGCTGAGAAAATCAACAGCTATCTGGTTGCTTGGGCAAACGAAAACGGCTTCCCCGATGAAAGCTACCTGATTGAGTGCGAATGTCCGCGCTTCGCCTCCGGAGATGGAAAGGGCTTGATTAAGTCTACAATCCGCGGACTTGATTTGTATATTGTCATTGACGTTGGCAATTACAGCATCAATTATAAGATGTTCGACCGTGTGAATTGTATGTCGCCGGATGACCATTATCAGGACTTGAAGCGTATTATTCAGGCTGCATCCGGTAAGGCTCACCGCCTTAATATCATTATGCCGTTGCTGTATGGCGGCAGACAGCATCGCAGAAACTATCGTGAATCGCTCGACTGCGCCTGTGCTCTGCAGGAGCTTCAGGCAATGGGCGTCAACAATATCATCACCTTTGACGCACATGACCCGCGCGTGAACAACGCAGTTCCGCTGATGGGCATTGACAATGTCATCCCGTCCTATCAGGTGCTCAAGACCATGCTGAAAACCTTCCCCGACCTCGATATGTCGCCGGAAAAATTCATGGTCATTTCGCCGGACGAGGGTGCGCTCGGCAGAAATATGTACTATGCAACCATGCTCGGCGTCAACCTCGGTATGTTCTATAAGCGCAGAGACTATTCCCGCGTTGTGGACGGTAAAAATCCGATTGTTGCACACGAATATCTCGGTAATCCCGTAGACGGAAAGACCGTGTTTGTCGCGGATGATATCATTGCATCCGGCGGCTCGATGCTCGATCTTGCGCAGAACCTGAAATCCCGCGGTGCAGCGCGTACCATCGCCTATGCGACCTACAGCCTGTTTACACATGGTCTGGAGCAGTTCGATGAGGCATATGCAAACGGTACGCTCGACGCTGTATTCGGTACGAATCTGACCTATCGGATGCCGGCACTGCTGGAGCGTCCGTGGTTCCACGAGGTCGATGTGTCCAAGTATGTTGCATACTTTGTCGCTGCAATCAACCATGATGTCTCGATCACAACGGTGATCAATTCGCATGATAAAATTCAGGCGCTGCTCGAAAAACAGCGCTCGCATGACATTTGATTCCAAAAATCCGGCAGTGAACGCTGCCGGATTTTTTGCAAAATTCACGGTGCGTTTCAGTTCCATTTAAGGTTGGTCTGTCATACTATAGTAAAATGATTTGTATGAGGAAAACCATACGAAATTACTTGAAAAAAGGGAGAAAATCAGAATGAAACAAAAAATTCAGCGCGTTTCGGCAGCCTGTCTGAGCATCATGCTTGCAGCCGGAACGATGACGGTTATGCCGCAGATGTCCGCAGCGGCAGCCGGAAATGTTGTGATCAACGAGGTCTGCACCAAGAATACAACGCTTGCTGCACCGGATGGTCAGTTCTATGACTATGTGGAATTGTATAATAACGGCAGCAGCGAGGCGGCAGTCGGTGGCTATGCGCTTTCCGATGACGCAGCAGAACCGCGCGCGTATGTGATTCCGGATGGCACGGTGATCCCGGCAAAGGGTCATCTGCTCATTTATTGCGGCGTAAAGACTGCCGGCAGCGTCTCAGGCGCGGAATTTGGTCTTTCCAAAAGCGGCGAAACGGTCATTTTCTCCGATGCACAGGGCAATGTGGTGGAATCGCTTTCGCTTCCGGCGATGAATGATGATACTGCATATGCAAGAGTGCCGGACGGCAGCAGCCAGTTTGCCATTGTTTCCGCACTGTCTGCCGGAACGACCAACCCCACCAATGCACCACAGCAGATCGTGGTGGAAGCACCGCAGTTTTCGCAGGGCAGCGGCTTCTATGATTCCGAATTCAATCTGACGCTTTCTGCACCGCAGGGCTGCACGGTCTATTATACGCTCGACGGCAGCGATCCGGATACAAGCGCGACACAGTTCACCAGTGCAATCAGAATCTATGACAAGTCGCAGGAGCCGGATGTCTATGCGGCAAAAACCGATATCGCGGATAACTATCAGGCACCGGCTGAGCCTGTCCGTAAGGCAATGATTGTACGCGCGGTAGCTGTTGACGCACAGGGCAATAAGAGCAATATCATCACAAATACATATTTTGTCGGATACAATGGAAATGATGTTGCGAAGAAAATGCGCGTGATTTCCCTTGTTACCGACCCGGATAATCTGTTCGATTATGACACCGGTATCTACGTCAAGGGCAAAATCTACGATACCTCGCAGGGCAATATGGCACAGCCGTGGGCGCATCCGGCAAACTACACGCAGGATGGCAGAGAGTGGGAGCGTCCGGCACATATCACCGTTTTTGAAAAGGGACAGGCTTCCTACAGCGCAGGCGTCGGCATCCGGATTCATGGCGGCGCAACGCGTTCCGCATCGCAGAAGAGCTTCAATCTCTATGCAAGAACCGAATACGGTACGCCGAAGCTGGAGTACGATTTCTTCAACGGCGCGCTGACCAATCACAAGGGCGAGAAAATTGATACCTTTGATAAGATTACGCTGCGCAACGGCGGTAATGATGAAAAAACGAAAATCCGTGACCGTCTGAATCAGGAAATGGTGCCGGATAAGGACTTCGGTACGCAGATGCAGACCGAATGCGTCGTGTTCATTGACGGCGAATTCTGGGGCACCTACAATATCGTTGAAAAGATCGGCAAGGAGTATATTGCGGATCATTATAAGGTCAAAGAAGAAACCGTCTGCATGATCAAGAACAATGAGCTTTCGGACGGCTCCGATCAGGGCTGGGCAGATTTTGAGTCGCTCAAGCAGCTTGCACAGTCTGCAAACTATACGGACGCTGCGGTCTACGACCAGTTCCGTGAACTGCTTGACCTCGACAGCTTTGCGCAATATATGGCAACTGAGATCATGCTCGGCAATTCCGATTTCGGTGACAATAACTATTGCCTCTGGAAAACCGAAACGATTGACGCAAATAAAAAATATGCCGACGGACAATGGCGCTTTATCCTCTTTGATACCGAATACGGTCAGGGTCTTTACGGTCAGAGCAATGCAAATTCCAGCATCATTGACACGCTTCGCCGCGGCAATAGCTGGCTTGCTAAGATGTTCTTCGGCTTGCTCGAAACCGAGGATTTCCGGATGCGGTTTGTCCGCGCCTACTACGATCTCTGCAACGAGAATTATCGCTCGGAAAAGGTTCTGGCGCGCTTTACAGAGCTGAAAACTGCCTATACCGAGTCGATGATTGAAACCTTTAAACGCTTTACCTACGCAGGCGGAACGACCGGCGGATGGGGCGGCGGATTCGGCGACTGGTTCCAGCCGGGTCAGCCGGGACAGCAGCCGGGACAGCAGCCGGGAGAGCAGCCCGGTCAGCAAACCGGTCAGCAGACCGATTATGCTGCTGCATTCAATAATGAGCTGAATTCGATCAATACATTCTGGCAGAGCCGTGCGGAAAATGCGCGTCAGCAGGTCAGAAATTCGTTCAGCAATCAGATTTCCTCTGAGAATATGACGGTATCCGTGAAGAACGCCGGCGCAAGCGGTAACATTAAGTTCAATACGCTGACGCTCGACCGCGATTGGAGCGGAACCTATCCGAAAAATACCGTTCTGAAGCTCAAGGCAAAGCCGGCTGACGGATATCATTTTGTAAGCTGGAAGGTCACGGGCGCTGATTTTACAAGTGATACAACCGAAAATTCCGATACCGCGTATCTGGCGGCAAACAGTGCAAACGTGAGCATTGAGGCGGTTTATGCGGCAGGTGACGAACCGGGTGAAACCACGACGACCACCATCACAACAACCACCACAACCACTACTACGACTGCAAATCAGGTAAGTCTTGGCGATGTCAATGTAAGCGGTGGCGTTGACGTTTCGGACGCAGTGCTGCTTGCACGCTTCATTGCGGAGGATCCTGCCGCTACGATTTCAAGACAGGGCATGACAAATGCCGACGTCAACAAGAGCGGTGCGCCGGATAGCGAGGATACGCTGACAATCCTGAAGTTTATTGCAAAGCTCATTCAATCCTTTTAATCGCCTTTCTTAACATGATTGATACCACCTTTCATGCGCAGCAGAGTCTCCGGTTTTTGGAGGCTCTGCTGCTTTTTATGGCAATACCACACAGAGTTGGTGGTGCAGATACGCAGTCAGATTTTTCGTCAGATTGTATAGAAATGACGCCGCTGGGCTGACGCCCAGCAAGGAATTTCTGTGCAAGATGGCGGAAAATATGCAAGTAGATGTGCCGCCAAGCCGTAAGGCGGACTTTGCG
>JAZNTW010000005.1:0-11300 GCA_045591925.1 Oscillospiraceae bacterium | reverse complement strand
TTTCAAGGTGCCGCTTTCGCTTTCCCGTTTCCGAGACAGCTTATTTATTATATCACATTTTTGTGAGTTTGTCAAGCCTTTTTCAAAAGTTTTTTAAAAAACTTTTTTCAGGAGCTTCCAGCTTTACTCGTAACCTCCCGGTTCCTTTCATGCCTTTTTCTCACTGTTTTCTTGACTTTCTCATGTCTTTGTGACCTTTTTCGTCCGCCGCTCTCTCGCGGCGACTTGTATATAATAACACAGATTTACTCAAATGTCAACCCCTTTTTTTCGGTTTTCCCTTTTGCACAAATGTATGTCAAAACATCCGCTTTATGAGGGTAGAATTACCAGAGCTTTGCGCTGTTCGTCCATATATGCACGATATGTTACCGCTCCACTGGTTATTTTTATCGCATCTCGAAGCTCCGATGATGTTGCAAGCATATCCGCTACCGACCGCATCGTTGCCTCATCAGCCATACGGAATTCCAGCAGCATTGGATCGCCAAGCCATGTTGCAGCCATATTCGGCAAGTCACTCGGTTGATTTACAATCAGAGAATTACGTATATAATAGTTCTGCGTATCATCTGTACAGGCAGGCGGCTGATATGCAGTCAGGTCAGGCGCATGATCTCCGAACAATTCGTCCGGTACCGCAAAGCAGGTATGCGTTGTGCGTCCATTATATTGCTCCGAGTCATCCCAAGTTACATCTATTTGATAGTATTTCCCATCTGCTTCCGCAATGTTCCAGACATGGTTTTCCGTTCCGTTGATTACGCCTGTTACATTCATGACATTCAATCCGGCACGGCGCGCGGTATACAGAAACGCCTTTGCATAGCCCTCGCACTTCGCCACGCTCTCTACCAGACAGCCATACGCCTCATCGCGATATGTGCCCTCGGCGTATTCGCAGTTTTCCGCAATTCCATCGTGAATTGCAAGCAGCTTTTCAATTTCATCCGCGCCGGACGGAATCTTCTGAATGATCGCGTCCGCACGGACATTCATCTCCGCACGCATCTCGCCAATCTGCTCCTGCGGAATCCGATAGTGCATATTCGCAGAATCCATCAGCTCCGCGGTTTCGTAGACCGTATCCAGATAGAAGAATTGCGGTTCCTGCTCCGCAAGCAGCAAATATACACGCTCATATGTTGCACGGTCAAATGTGCCGGGTAGCTTAATCGTCTTTTCGTATGCTTCTATTCCATCATATAATGTGCCATAAAGTGCTTTTTCGGTTGCGGAAAGCTGCTGATACGGATAGCGGAGCTTTTCTTCCTCGCGCGAAAGCGCACCCTGTCTGGTGCGAATCCACCCCATATTAAACAGCAGCATGAACATCAGTGCAGCAATCATTGACACCAATATAACTATTACTATAATTTTACTCCGTTTGGACATCCTCTGCATCCTCATCTTCCGTTTGTATTCGTTCAGCCTGAATCCGGCTGATCCAGTTATCCTCATAGGTCAACAACGTATAGCGAACGCCGTCCTGCTCTGCCGAAAGTGTTTCCCCATCCTCCGGTATTCTTCCAAGAAGATGTATAACAAACGCACTCATTGTATCAAAAGTTCCATCTGCCGAAAAACGAACGCCCAGCTTCGGCAAAATATCCTCCGGGTCCGCTTCACCGGCAATCGTGTAGACGCCATCGGCAATTTCGGTGAATTCCGCTTCTTCTTCGTCATCGTATTCATCCTGAATATTGCCGACAATTTCCTCCAGCAAATCCTCCATGGTCACCATGCCGGCGGTGCCGCCGTATTCATCCGAGACGATCGCAAACTGTGCCTTGTCGCGCCGCATCTGCTGAAATACATTGCGGCATTTCGCAGTTTCCGGCACAAAGCCCACTTCGCGCATCAGCTCCGTCACCGGACAATCACACGCTTTGCCGACCAGCGGCAGCAAATCCTTCACAAGTACGATGCCAATTATGGTGTCAATCTGATTTTCGTATACCGGTATACGCGAATATCCACCCTCTCGCGCAATCGCAGCCGTCTCGGTCGCGGTCGCGGTCTTCGGAACGGCAATCATATCTTTCCGATGCGTCATAACATCCGAAACCGGTACGTCATCAAAGGTGAAAATATTGTTTATCATTTCGCGCTGGCTTTCTTCAATCGCACCCGTCTCATTTCCTGCGTCAAGCAGCAACCGGATTTCTTCTTCCGTTACAACGTCAACGCTGTCGCTCGCAGATATCCGAAATAGCTTGCAGAGCAGCGCCGTGATACAGGACGCAATCGCGCAGCATGGTGTCAGCGATAAAATCAGCAGGCGCACCGACGGCACACACAACCGCGCAAATGCTTCGCAGCGATGTATTGCAAGCCGTTTCGGGAACATATCCGTCAGCACAGCAAGCACCGGCATCAATAGTAAAGTCAGCAGCACCGCCGCCAGAATTTTACCGCCCGTAAACGGGAATCGCGCAGCGATTCGTTCACCGAACAGCAAAAAACAGACCATGCCAATCAGGAGCGCCGAAAGGATACGGTGCATTGTAAAGCAGCGGCGCATTTTTGTCGGCTTTGTAATCAGCTTATCCAGCGGCTTCCATGCGCGGTGCTCGGAGGCGCGAGCATGAACAACTGCGTCATTGATCTCCGTCAGCGCCGCCTCACACGCAGAATACCATGCGCGCAGTACCGCAAATATAATCAGAAGCGCAATCACGATCCATAATCGGTCACCGTCTTGATCCATCTTCATATTCTTCCTTTCACAGATACTATAGGCAACACCGCGCAAAGTCCGCCTTACGGCTTGGCGGTATTGCCTATTTTATCATATTATAGCATACCATCAGTCAAATTGCAATGGGAGAAGTGAAAATTTCATGCAGCAAATCGGGGCGTTTCCGGCAAAATTCCGGATGAATATCAGCCCAAGAACGAATTTGCGATACAATTCCGTAATTTTGATAAAAATCAGCCGCAAACACGTTTGGTTCGGCTTGACAAGAATGAAATTTTATGGTATCATATATACGGAAATTTTTGCGGTGGTTTCGCCGCAGTTCAAACGGAAAGGAACGAGCATCATTATGATTACTGCAATAGTAGGCGGAAACTGGGGCGATGAGGGCAAGGGCAAGCTCACCGATGTCTTTGCTGCCGATGCGGATTATGTCATCCGTTTTCAGGGCGGCGCAAATGCCGGTCATACCATCATCAACCAGTACGGAAAATACGCGCTGCACATCCTCCCCTCCGGCGTATTTCAGGAGAACACGGTCAACATTATCGGTGCAGGTGCCGCATTCAACGCCGAGGCTTTCAAGAAGGAACTGGAAATGCTGAAGGAAAACGGCGTTCCGACACCGAATATCTGCATTTCTGACCGCGCACAGCTCGTCATGCCGTATCATATTCTTTTTGATAAGCTCGAAGAAAAGCGTCTCGGCAAGCACAGCTTCGGTTCTACGCAGTCGGGTATTGCACCGCACTATGCCGATAAAGCAATGAAAATCGGCTTCCAGCTTGCTGAGCTATATAACGAAAATCTTGCGGAAAAGGTTGAGCGCGTCTGCGTCATCAAGAACGCTACGATTGCAGGTCTTTATCCGGACGCAGAGCCGCTGAATCCGGAAGAAGTCCTTGCATATCTGAAAGATGTTGCTGAGTACATCAAGCCGTATCTTTGCAATATCGCATCCTTGATGCACAATGCCGTCAAGGAAGGCAAGAACATCCTGCTTGAGGGTCAGCTCGGCGCACTCCGCGATATCACCAACGGCATTTACCCCATGACCACTTCTTCTTCGACGCTCGCAGGCTACGGCGCAGTCGGTGCTTGCCTGCCGCCTCACGAGATCAAGCGCGTCATTACCGTTGTTAAGGCATATTCCTCCTGTGTCGGTGCAGGTCCGTTCACAACCGAAATCTTCGGTGAAGAAGCAGATACGCTCCGCAAGTGCGGCGGCAGCGACGGCGAATTCGGTGCAACCACCGGCCGTCCGCGCAGAATGGGTTGGTTCGACGCTGTTGCAACAAAATACGGCGTTGCAGTACAGGGCACAACCGATGTTGCACTCTCTCTGATTGACGTTCTGGGCTATCTGGATGAGATTCCGGTTTGCGTTGCATACGATATCAACGGCGAGCGCACCACCGATTTCCCAAGTGGCGACCGTCTGGATATCGCAAAGCCGATCTACGAAAAAATGCCGGGCTGGAAGAGCAATATCTACGGCATTACCGAGTGGGATGAGCTGCCGCAGGCTGCAAAGGACTATGTCTGCTACATCGAAAAGCTGATCGATTGCCCGATCACCATGATCTCTACAGGTCCGGATCGCAAGCACATGATCTACAGAAAGTAATTTTTGATATGAATAAAGCGAAGCCGCTTAAATCTCTTGGATTTAAGCGGCTTTTCTGCTGCATCAATTATTTTGGAATCACTTCGCGAGCTGCTCCTTTGCTGCGGTCAGCGTATTGCGCATGAGAATCGCGCGCGTCATCGGGCCAACACCGCCCGGAACCGGCGTAATTGCAGAGGCCTTTGCAGCAACCTCGTCATAGCAGACATCACCGCAGAGCTTGCCCTCCGCATTCCGGTTCATGCCGACATCAATGACGACAGCACCCTCCTTGACCATATCAGCCGTAACAAAGCCCGCCTTTCCGACTGCCGCGACGAGAATATCCGCCTGTCTGGTCTGCTCGGCAAGATCCTTTGTGCGCGAATGGCAGATGGTGACCGTACCGCTGCGGTGCAGCAGCAGCATTGCCATCGGCTTGCCAACAATATTGCTTCTGCCGATTACAACGCAATGCTTTCCGCTGATGTCAATCTGCATCGCATCAAGCATTTCAATCACACCGGCAGGTGTGCAGGGCAGGAAGCTGTAGTCGCCGATCATGATTCTGCCGACATTTTCCGGATGGAATGCGTCAACATCTTTTGCAGGCGAAATTGCGTGCAGAATCGTCTGCTCACAAATCTGCTTCGGAAGCGGAAGCTGTACCAGAATACCATTGATATTTCTATCGGCATTCAGCTTCGCAACGAGGTCGAGCAGTTCTTCCTCGGTCGTCTCCTCCGGCAGCGCATATTCATAGGACTGGAAGCCGCATTCCGCGCAATCCTTTTCCTTATTCGAGACATAGACGCGCGACGCCGGATTGTTGCCGACAAGCACAACCGCAAGACCCGGATTTTCGCCCTTTGCCTTGAGCTGCTCCACCTCTGCGCGAACCTGCGCCTTTACATTTGCGGCAATCTGCTTGCCGTCGATAATTTGTGCCATTATTTTTCCTCCTGATAGATTTTCTATGTTTTGAACGTATCCATTATACCACTTGTTTGCTGGACTGTCAAGCGAAATTGCAGAACGAAAATCAGACAGATGTCAACGAAAGCGTCTGGCATCTTCTCTTTCGGCAATCAGTATTCGCAATTCTTCTAATTTCTGCAAAAGAGTATCTTTTCTTGGCTGCAAATTCCGGTTCTCCCCATAGTCAGTAAATAAAGCCCATTCATCTATGTTTTCCATGATATCCGCATAAAGGCGCCGGCAAAATCCCAGCATACTCGTTTGCGAAATTTCATGTATTACATCGTCTTGTTCGTCATCTTGTTCATCATCCTCACAAATAATATGGCAATGATCGTAGCTGACTACGCATAAGAAATTTTCCCCCTCCAAGTCACCCTTTACGCAAAACGGGCGCATCGTTTTCAGACCATGGATTGCTTGTTCTGCCCATTCAAACGCAATATCATCCAAATAACTCAAACCATATTCAGAAGTTCCATCCAGTTGAAAATCCGTCCATCCGCCCTGCGGTTTTGTCAGCATCTTGTATCTCTCCCCCTACAATATCGTTTCGTTTATTATAACAGTAAACACAGGAAAAGTCAATGCTGCGGCAAACAAAAAGCCACCTTTGACTTTCACATCAAAAGTGGCTTGAAATTATCGTTTATCATCCCAAAGCAAATGCGCTCTGCTGTTTTGCAATATCATGCACAAATGCCGCAAGCTCCTCGGAATGATACATTGTTGATTCATGACCGCCGCTTGTATATCGCAATTCCTTATGCGGCGCAGAAATACTGTTGAAATATTCCTCGGCAACCTTTGGATCGCAGGAATAATCGCGTTCTGCCAGAAACATATAAACGGGAACTTCGTATTCGGTACGGTCAAGCAAGGTTTCCTGATCTTCACGCGGAAAATGCAGCACATTCGATACATCTGTATAAGTGCGCTCCCCGTTTTCCGCATCCGGATATACAAAAATAGATTTGTATAATTCAGGCAGCGTATAATATGGCGTGAACAACACCGCAGAAACCACATTTTCATCGCAGTCCGCAAACATATCAACCATATAGCCGTTTTCATACATATATTCATCAAGCTCCGAGGAATATTCCCCCACAAGCCCCATGAATATTTTGATGCTTTCGTTGTCTTTTTCTATATCCGGCATGACTACTTTAAGGCGACCCATTTCAGTACATTCAAGCATTTTTCAGAAATATTCTCATCGCAGCACCACACTAATTGTTGCTGATTACGGTTCCGATGGCTTCGATTCCGTGGCAGAATCATCGCATTCATCCTTGGCAACAGCCTTTGCCTCTGCCGCCTTTGCAGCAATTTCCTCAAGGAGCGCGTCGATTTTTGCATCCTTTTCCTTTTTGAGCTGCTCCTCGGATTTTTCATCCGGCTCTACGATGGGTGCCGGCACCTCCGCAGTCTCTTTTTTACTGCGCTTTTCTTTCCACGCTTCCTCACGCGCATCTGCTTCGGCAAGCAGCCGCTTGGATTCCTCGGTATTCACATAGAGCTGATAATCCGAACCAAGCCGCTTCGCATACGAAAGCCCGACAATCAGCAAAATAACCGCAGCACTCACGGATATGACTGCGACAACCTGCGAAATCTTGAGCGTTCCCAGATACAGGCTGTCCGTGCGCAGCGATTCGATAAAGAATCTGCCTGCACCGTACCAGATCACATACATCAGGAAAATCTGTCCGTCAAATTTACGCCATTTCTTCGAGATGAAATGCAGCAGAACAAAGCCCAGCAGACACCACATGGATTCATAGAAAAAGCATGGATGCACCGGCTGATCCGCAATCACCGAACCATCCGTGTAATTCTCGGAAATCCACGCCTGAATCTTGCCGCTTGTCATGCCGAAGATGCTGTCCGTGTTGCCGCCGAACGCCTCATGATTCATGAAATTTCCCCAGCGTCCAACGCCCTGTCCAATCAGCAAGCCCAGCGCAACCAGATCGAACATCGGAAACAGCCGAACCTTGCGCAGCTTGCAAACAATCGAGCCAATCAGCAATGCACCGATGATGCCGCCATAGATTCCAAGTCCGCCGTTCCGAATATTGAAAATCGCTTTCCAATCTCCGGCATAATGATCCCAATGAAACAGCACATAATAGGCTCTTGCACCGATAATGCCGCCAATTATACCACCAATGATGCCGTCAATGGCGCGGTCGGAATCAATGCCGAACTTCCGCATCCTTGAGAACACATATACCATCGCAAGCATCATGCCGACAGTGATCAGAATACCGTACCATGTCACGGTAAAGCCGAACACGGTAAACGCATTGCTGTTCACGGTCAGCTCCAAACCGAGCTTCGGGAAACGTATGCGGTTCGGATTGACCGCAGCAAGCATAGCCGAATACATCATAATTCAGTTTCTTCCTTTCCGGATATTTCGGGTTCTATGACAGAAAGACATACAAATTCGCTGCAAAAGCGTTCACGCAGACATTGCAGCACATCCTCTGCCGTCAGCTCCGCAAGCAATGCAGAACGTGCAAACGGGAAATCACAATCCCAGATATAGGCATCCAGCATCGCATTACAGGCGGCTTCGGGATGATTCATATTGATAATACTATCGCCGTATGCAGCACGTTTCAATACAGCGAATAATTCTTCATCAATACCGTCCCTTTGCATCCTGTGAATCTCGTCGCAGAGTGCCTGTAGAATCAGCTCCGGCTGATCGGATTCACCCTCAAACAATACGGTAAACCAACCGTCGCCTGCAAAGCAGTCCGTATCGAAGGTATCGTTCAGCAAGCCGACACTGAGCAGCTTCTGATACAGCGGCGCAGCAGAGCCAATCAGCAAATCCGCAGTCAGCGAGCTGAGCAGTGAATCACGCAGCCGCTGCATTCCGACAGCCGGACGACTCTTGAAGCCAATCGAAAACTGTGTTTTTCCAATCGGCATTTTACTTAATCGGAACGATGCGACAGGCGCATCCGGTTCCTGCGGAAATATCGCCTTTGCCTGCATAGGCGGTGCCGGTGTCAGACAGCGATCCGCAACAGCAAGGATTTCCTGCACCCGAACATTGCCGGCACAGCAAAGCACCATATTATGCAGATTATAAAACGCGCGATAGCTCTCCACCAATGTTTCTGCCGTCATCCTCCGGATGCTCTCTGCGGTTCCGAGAATATGCGAATTCAGCGGATAAGCGTGGAACATTCCCTGCATCAGCTGCGAAAAGCCTTGGTCGGCAGGGTCATCCATGGTCTCCATCAATTCCTGTAAAATGATATTGCGTTCACGCGCCACGCTTTCCTCAGTGAAATACGGCTGCTGCACAAATTCCAGCAGAAGCTCCAACGCCTCATAAAATTTTTGCTGTGCGCGAAAATAATAGACCGTGCGATCATAATCGGTAAACGCATTATCCGAGGCGCCAAGCTGCGCAAATTTCTTTGCGACATCGCCGTCCTCTTTTTCAAATAGCTTATGCTCCAGAAAATGTGCTGTTCCTGCCGGCAGCTCCGTGATTACATTGGAATCCGACATTTGAAATCTGCGATACACAGAGCCAAATTTCGTACCAAGCTGCGCATACGCGGTACTGAAATCCGGCATCTCCATGACGCGAATTTCCAAGCCGCTCGAATGCAGAATCCGATAGCAGATATCACCGGTCGCAGGGTCTTTGCAGGAAATGATTTCAGATGTCATCCGCATCCACCTCCTCCTGCTCAGCACGCAGCACAAAGACGGTATCCAGCACAAGCTGTTTTGCAGCCTCTGCGAGTTCCTCACGCGTTACGGCTTGCATCGCTTCGGTAATCTCCTGCGGCGTGCGCAAATCACTGCGCCGCAGCTGAAGAAGTCTCTGCGCAGCAAGTCCGCTGATGGTATCCGAAGCCGTTGCCATCTGGAATGTATTGTATAATACTGCTTTTTGCATCATATCATCGGTAAAATCCGCGTCTTGCAGTGCGCGAATCTGTGCCGCAACTGCATCCTTTACAATCTCCAAATTCGCAGCTTCAATCCCGATATCAATGAACAATGTATGTTTAAACGCCTCATTGGAGAGCATACAATAATAACAAAGTCCGCAGCGCTCACGCAGATTGATAAACAGCAAGGAATCCGCAATCCAGCCGAGAATACTGCAAAGCATCAGCAGCGTCTCCCGTTTGACCGCGCCGTATTTATAGGTCAGAACGAGCTTTGTCTGTCCGACCGGCATGATTTCCGTTTCCATACAAGCCTGCGCACGAATCGGACTGGCTACGTCAAACCGTATCGGGTAGGGCTGCCGCGGCAAATCACGAAAACACGCCGTCAGATGCGCTGCAATTTCCGACTTGGGTGCAGGTGTTACGGCGACAATTTCAATCTCTGCCGTCCGAAGCAGATTCTGCCAGACGGAGAATGCAAGCTCTGGCGTAATGCGTTCCGCTTCGGTACGCGTGCCATGAATCGGGAACGCGGCAGCTTCACCGGAAAAGGTCAACGCAGCCGCCTGTTGGAGTGCATAGCCGCGCTTATCATTTTGTGTACAGTCAATATCATCCAGCAGATTTTGTTTGCAAATACGAAATTCCGGATCGCAAAATGCACCCTGCTTTACGTTGGGATGCAGCAGCGCACCGGTCACCAGACGAAGCACCGACATCGTAATCGGCTCGTCATTCATCACAAATGCGTCATCGAGCCATGACGCTGTAAAATCCATGACGGCTGCATCGCCGCAGAGTGTGAGATTTGCAATGAAATCGGCTGCATACAGCGACTCAAGCTGTGTTGTCATGGCAATAACAGACGGATATTCCGCAGAGGATGCCGTCAGCAGATCAGGCAGCAGCGCATGAACCGACGCGGTTTCCTGCGTGCGCGGAATATGAAATTGAATCGTCAGGAGGCAGCTCCGAAATTTCGGATCATATATTTCGGTATATCGGATGCCGTTTCCGAGCATGATTTCCGGCATGGCGCTTGCTCCTTTCGATCAATCTGAATATCATACGGCAATATATCTTTAGGCAATACCGCACAGAGCTGGTGGTGCAGATACGCAGTCAGATTTTTCGTCAGGTTGTATAGAAACGGCGCCGCTGGGCTGACGCCCAACAAGGAACTTCTGTGCAAGATGGCGAAAAATATGCAAGTAGATGTGCCGCCAAGCCGTAAGGCGGACTTTGCGCGGTGTTGCCTTTATTATAGCACGATTTCAAGAAAAATGCAACAGTCAAACAATGATGTCATCATCCTGCAAAAAAACGCAGAATCGGACAGACATCCCGACTCTGCGTTGTCAACTGGCAATATTATCGTTATCGTTTTCTATCAGACAATTTCCATCTGGCACATCTTCATTGCCGAAAGTGCCGTTTCGTGGCTCTCTGGCGTTACGCCTGCGCAGCACTCGGAAATAATTTTAATCGGAACCTCCGGAAACGCTGCCTTCAGAATCATCGCATTGCTGATCACGCAAATATCCGTGCAGACGCCGAGAATCTGAAACTCCTCAATCTTGCGGCGTTTTCCGATTATTTTCGGCAGATCGACAGCGCCGAATGTCACCTTTTCCAGAAGAATGGCATTCTCACCGATTGCAGTCTGAACAGTCTTCTCAAGCGCCCAGCCCTTTGTACCTTTGATGCAGTGCGGAACGGGTAATTTTTGACCCTCTTGCGTATTGAGATATTCGGGCGTATGCGTATCCAGCGTCGCAACAATCAGCCCATCCGGATTCTCCTTGCGGAATGCCTTGATATACTTGACAACCGGCTTCACAACGGAAGCTGTCTCCGGATTGCCGAGCACACCCGTGGTAAAATCCTTCTGCATATCAATCACAATCAATGCTTTCATAAGCGTTCCCCTTTCCTGACATTAAGGCAATACCGCACAGAGTTGGTGGTGCAGATACGCAGTCAGATTTTTCGTCAGATTGTATAGAAATGACGCCGCTGGGCTGACGCCCAGCAAGGAATTTCTGTGCAAGATGGCGGAAAATATGCAAGTAGATGTGCC
>JAZNTW010000004.1:0-38350 GCA_045591925.1 Oscillospiraceae bacterium | reverse complement strand
CGGCACATCTACTTGCATATTTTTCGCCATCTTGCACAGAAATTCCTTGCTGGGCGTCAGCCCAGCGGCGTCATTTCTATACAATCTGACGAAAAATCTGACTGCGTATCTGCACCACCAACTCTGTGCGGTATTGCCTTACATCCTCTATTCATTTTGCTTTTGCCGAAAGGCACCCTCTGTGTAGCTGATTTGCACAGAGGGTTTTTGTTATATCATGGTCAAATCAGGTGGTATCGCAGCGATCAATCCTGCGTTGGGGCTGAACTGGACGCTGCATGATCTGCAATAAACATCGCGTCACCAAAGCTAAAGAAGCGGTAGCGTTCCTTGACGGCTTCTGCATAGGCGTGCATGGTGCTGTCGTAGCCTGAAAATGCAGAAACCAGCATAATCAGCGTGGATTCCGGCAAATGGAAATTGGTAATCAAGCCGTCAATGCAGCGGAACTGATAGGGCGGATAAATGAAAATTCCGGTATCTCCCTCACAGGCGCGAAGCTCGCCAAAGGCAGCGGCTGCACCCTCCAGCGTCCGGCAGGAGGTTGTGCCGACAGCGATGACTCTGCCGCCGTTTTCCTTTGTCTGACGGATTTTCTCCGCAGTTTCCTCCGGAATGATATAATGCTCGATGTGCATATGGTGATTGCGGATGTCGTCATCCTTGACCGGACGGAACGTACCGAGTCCAACGTGCAGCGTGACGAACGCCTGCTCAACGCCCTGCTCCTTTAGGGCAGAGAGCAGCTCCGGCGTAAAATGCAGACCTGCAGTTGGCGCAGCGGATGAACCAAGCTCTTTTGCATAGACGGTCTGATAACGCTCCTTGTTCTGCAAGCGTTCGGTGATATAGGGCGGCAGCGGCATATGCCCGATTTCATCGAGTACAGTATACAAATTGCCCTCGCAGGAGAAGCGGACGAGTCTGCCGCCGTCCTCGGTTACATCGAGCACCTCGGCGGTGAGCTGATCACCGAAGCGGAATCTTCTGCCGGGCTTTGCTTTTTTTGCCGGCTTACAAATAATCTCCCAGACTTTTTCGCCGGTCGGCTTGAGCAGCAGAAATTCGATCGGGGAACCGGTATCCTCACGGACGCCGTACAAACGCGCAGGCAGTACGCGCGAATCGTTCATCACAAGCAAATCGCCCTTGCGGAGAAACTGTCCCAGATCATAAAAATGATGGTGCGAAATCGCGCCGTCCTGTCGGTCGAGGCAGAGCAAACGGGAAGCTGTCCGCGGTTCAACCGGCGTTTGCGCGATCAATTCCTCCGGCAGCTCGTAATGATATGTATGCGTCTTTGTAAAATCCGTATCCATACGATTCCTTTCTTTCACATGGTCGGTACGCGGTGCTGCGAATCGAATTCCGGCGTACCAAGCAGTTTACATCTTAATCAGTATACCATAATATACGGTGAATTTCAATGGGAGAGACAGAAAAAATCCCTCGCGGTGCAGCCATGGGAGGAAAATGGAGGTGTGTACTGCCCACTATACCACATTTTCCTGCGAAATGCAAGGGGAGAAGCCAAATTCGTATTCTAAGAGCTGCATAAGAAAAATGCCCTAGATGCGAGATATCTGCGCATTTAGGACATTTTTATCATGATGGAGACAAGGGGACTCGAACCCTTGACCTCACGGATGTGAACCGTGCGCTCTAACCAGCTGAGCTATGCCTCCGCAAGACTACCTGATTATTATATCATATTCCGCACAGTTTGTCAAGTCCCCAAACGGAAAAAGCACGCAAATCAAATTCCCCCAACTACTTTTGTTAGCTATTTATTCATTGCTTAATATCCATTCAGCAAAACTCTATATTCTTCATTCTGTTTCAGATATGTAGTATTGTAAGCTGTTATCTGCGCACAATCTTTAATTGAATCTAATTTTTCTGACATTCTATGCGTAGCATTTGTCAATTCATATATTTTCGATTCGCAATCGCTTATTAGGTAGTAAAGCTGGCTTTGTGTTCTTTGAATCTGGTCAAGTCTTCTTATGATTTCATCGAGTTTGGAAATAATGATGTTTTTAAATTTTTCTTCTTCAAAAAGATTATATGCACCATCTCGTCCTATCAGTTCAGCACACCGTCCTGAATCTAAATATTGATAAATTGAACATACCGCAACCATATTCTGATAATCAGAATGTAATACATCAACTTGATAATAATCCCACAAAAGACTTTGTGCTTTACTTAAATTATCCTTTAACAGCGATATTTCTTGTGGAATAAGCCGCAATTGATGACTATCCCATTTTTTTTGCTTCTCATTTTCTTCTTTAATTTCTCTGTTTCGATTTTCGATTTCACGCCATTTTTTTGAACCGTAGCTATAATTTTCCCTACAACTATTCGCAAATTTAAAACCAACCACCAAAGATATAATCAAAGAAATGAAAAGAAGAACACTTATTGTACCAGCTACTTCATCGGTTGTTACATTAAAGCCATTTCCTATAGTTGCCAAGATTGGACCGCCAATTAATGATGCTATTCCACCACCAATTAACATCGTAACACCCATAGTCACTCCTTTTTTATTACATATCGCATCGCTCATAGGAGGAATATCATACTGGTCATAGGTGTGGTTTTGAAGTTTAGTATATTCATTATTATTTACTCTTCTCGAAATCGTCTGATACTGTTGATTTAATAATTGTATTGATTTTTCGTGAACATAGACTACTCCTTCTAAATCACGTACTGCACCTAAATACTGTAATAACTTCTTTTTTTCCATTTTCAAACCTCCTATAAGTTTTATCCAAGCTTATCTCAACGTCTTTTGTCAATTATAAGTATACCATAGTATTTCATGCTTGTCAAGTATTAATTTACAATAGTATTGTGAGATTTGACAAAGGAGGATTTTTGTGTTTTACGAAAGAATAAAAGAACTGAGGTTATCCCTCGGTATTAATCAAGTCCAGTTTGCCAAAAAGCTAAATGTGACAAAACAATGTGTAAGCAACTGGGAAAACGCCAATTTACAGCCGTCTATAGATATGCTTATACGAATCGCCAAAACTTTTTCAGTAAGTACAGACTATCTTCTCGGACTTAACGATAAACCAACAATCAACGCAGAAGGACTTACTAACGAACAGATACTCCATTTACGTGCAATTGTTGATGACATACGCGAAAAAACGGACGACCAATAAAAGTGGTCATCGCCCTCCTACAGTATAAAATATTAAAATTAATATTTAAAATTGATTTGCGTGCAGAAAAAGCGCCCGTCAGCATAATCTTGCCGACGGGCAGCATAGTTTCAAGCCACTGGCTGAACGGTGCTTTTTCATCTTGTATCGCGCGTGAAAATCCTGAACTTTTCACGCAGCAGGAGCAGATTCCTTTTCTGCTTTTGGTTTTGTGATGATCCAGCCAAACGCTGTGCCGCAAAGACCGCCGATGATATGCGCCATCTGCGAAATGCCGTCATTCGGATGCGCAACGCTGTCGATGATCTCGCCACTGAGATAAATAATCGCAACCAAAATCAGCGTAATCGGGATACGACCCTTTTGCAGATTGGAAAAGGAGCTGAGCAAAATCATCATAAATACGACGCCGCTTGCACCAAGCAGCATATAGGACGGGAAGAAGATAATCTGAATCAAAGCAGTCACAAGCGCTGTTACCGCAATCATTTTCAGCAAGGTTTTGGAGCCGTATTTTTCTTCCAGCATTGGACCGACAAGCAATATCATCATATAATTACCGAAATAATGCGAATAATTTGCGTGACCAAGCACATAGGTGAACATCCGGAGATAGGTCATTGGATTGAGCCATCCGGAACGGTATACGGCGAAAAGTGCTCTGTTTGTCCAGCCGCCAGTCAGATAATTCAGAATCAGCGCGACTGCTGAAATCAGCGTCATCGTTAATACGACCGGTGAGTTGTACTGTAATTTTTCAAAAAACTTTTTCATGTCAAGCCTCCGTTTGTCTGCATGATGATTGGATTGCTGCATGGCAGCAAATCTTCGGTTTTAAATGAGTTTTGCAATCTTTTTCAGAATCAGAACGATATCGTTTCCATCCGGCTTTCCGTTTTCATCCATATCTGCGTTCAGTTTTCCCTGTGCTGTGATGCTGGCTTCCGCATCTTCTGCCATAAACCGCGCCAGAAGGACTGCGTCCGCAACGTCAATATCGCGATCCAGATTAACATCACCCAGAAATATGCCTCCGACAGTTCCGGATGCGGTTGTCGTTGTGGTCGTGGCGGTCGATTTCGTGGTGCTGGTGGTCTGTGCCGCGCCGCCCTGGAACAGATTCTCCGGCAGCTCGTCCAGTGTGATGCAGAAATCGCTGTTATAGAGCTTTTTGACTTCTGCATGATCCTGATAATTCTCTCCGGTTACGAATGCCGCCTGCGAGGAATCATACCACGGGCAGAAATACAGCCAATATGCGTGCTCAATCAGCATATTGTCCATGCTTGGAATGGAATCGTTCTCCGTCATGGCAATCATCTTATTGCCTTTCACATATTCGTGAATCTTGTAGAAAATACCTGCTTCCGCGTCCAGATTCGGGCCGGATGTTTTGCCGTCATGGCGGTTATATTGGGTATTATACTTGTCGAATGCGGCAATATCCACTCTGTCGTCACCGGAATACCAGAGCGCCGAATCGTCCGACCATGCGTAGAGATTCTGCTCCCAGATCAGATTGTGCAGACCATATTCGTTTTCGAGGGTGTCCTGAAGATACGCCCAAAGCTCCTTGTAGACCTCTGCGCCTTCCTTTGCCCACCAGAACCATGCGCCCTTGCCGTCCTTGCCGCCGTTGCCCTCAGCCTCATGGAACGGACGGAACAGCAGTGGAACATTGGCAGCCTGCAGCTTGAGCAGTTCCGCAGCAAGATTCTCCATACAGAGCTTGAAGTATTCATATTCGGTCGTGCCCTCTACCATGCAGTTTGCCGTCACAAAGTCGGTTTTCTCGGTATAGGTTGTCAGTGCGAAGTCAAGCGGCTCACCGAGCGTATAATCAGCCATTCTGGTCGGAACATTCACGTGCCATGATGCCGTGCAGATGCCGCCCTTTTCGTTTGTCCATTCGATCATGCGATTTGCAACGCCGTCATCCCAGCGGTAGCAAGGACAATAGCTGCCGAAATCAAAGCCCTGAATTGCCGGATATTTTCCGGTCATCTCATAAATGAGATTGACATCGTTATTATAATTATTATAAATATAATTCCGATTCTGCGTGCTGTAATTATAAACCTGTCCGTCCTTGCCGACGCAATGCCAGTAGAACACATTGCCCTGCTCATCTTTATCCTTGCTGTTTCGGTCGATTTCATAGGTTTTGCCGTCCGAATCCACGCAGACATCCTTTTCGGCGTCGTAGCGGATGGTCGTCTGAACCTCGTTGCCGCCGCCGTAAATCTGCTGCTGACCGGACAGAATCTGCTTGCCGTAAACGCTATGGAGATAGGACATCAGCGCCTTTGCCTCCGGCGTTGCCTTGGGGTCGCGCGGAACGGCGTTTGCGACGGTCAGATCCGGAAATTCCGCTTCGGAAACGGTCACATAGTCAATCGCCATATAGCCGTATTTGTTGAGGAAAGAAATCGTATTTTCGCCCTTTTTCAGACGCACCATGCCGAAATTGAAATCCGTCCATTTGTCGGTATACGGAACGGTCGTATGGTATTCGCTGTTGTTGACCGATACGGTCTGATAACGGCCTTCTTCATTGAGAATCTGCGCACCGTGAACGATGATGGTATACATTCCGTCTGCCGGAACCTCCATCGAAAAGCTCAGTGCGGCATTGGTCAGATAGGCAAAGCCCTCACCGCTGTAGCCGGGCAAGGCGGTTTCATAGATCGAGGTCCATGTATCCGCGCCGTCAAGCGCTTCGCCCTCGATGCGGAACGGCTCTGCGGAATCCGCAGCCGTGACGGGCAGCGCAGACAGTGCGCCGCAGATGATGGCAGCGGCAGAAACGCCGGCTGTCAGCCTGTAAGTAAGTGTTTTCATAGCAACTCTCTCCTAAATGAATCAATGGGGTTTCAATTTTTTGTTTTTATGTTTGCCGCAGAAATCTAGTTCTGCGATTCTATATTGATTATATCACAAATACACAAAAAATTCAATAGAATTTTGTAAATTTGAAGTAGTGTGCAAAGGGAAAGCACTCTCCGAAGCGTTAAACTGTGGAACCTGTCCACTATCTGCTTGACAAAGCGTATCCGCAAATGCTATAATAGAACCATTGATAATGCGGCGAACATTACAGAAAACGCAAGCCGAACGCGCGTGCAGTGTTTTCGGCAGTACAAATCGCCGCCGGATACGGAGGGAATCCATGAAACATTATCTGCCAATTATGTTTGCAGGTTTGCTGACAGCCGGTATTTTGCATTCCGGCATTTTGCTCCGAACCGTTTCTGCGGAACCCGCAGCAGTCACACCGGTCATTTCTGCATCGGAAGAATGGGCGCAGTCCGGCGAAACCGTTACAGTTGAGCTTGCCGTACAAGATAATGTAGGCATTGCCGCGCTCAGTCTGAATATTGAATATGACCCGCAGAAGCTCACGCTGCTGGAGGCGACCAATCAGGCAGATTGGAGCAGCGGTTCATTTATTTCCGGCGGTGACAAAGCCGCCATACCGTATATACTGAACTGGGATTCGGACGGCAGCGCGGATTTTACTGAGGACTGTGTGCTTGCAACGCTGGAATTTGCAGTCAAAAACGGGGCGACCGGCGATGCGGTAATCGGGGTGCGGCTCAATCAGGAATCGACATTCCATGCAGATTACAGTGAAGCGGAATTTGAGACGAAGAATGGCGTTGTTCATATCGGCGCAGTCACTACGACAACGACCGGCACCACAACGGCTCCGACCAATACAACGACAATGACGACCGTTACCACGCAGACTGTGCCGGAATCGCTTCGCGGCGATGTCAACGGCGATGGGGTTGTGGATGTTGCAGATGCGCAAGTTGCGCTGAAAGCATATGTAGAAGTGATGGCAGGCAATGAAAGCGGACTTAGTGAGACGGCAGCCCATGCGGCAGACGTTGACCGCAATGATAGTCTGAGCGTGCTTGATGCGCAGTATATTTTGCAGTATTATACGCTGAATACGCTGTCCGGTCAGCCGATTGCATGGGAGCAGCTGATCTTCGGATGAAATGGATGATTCTTTTTGAAACGTAAATATTGTATGTTTCAATTTATTATGTATCACGATATGGTATGAAAGGATGCTTGCAATGCAGGACGAACAAAAAACACAGTCAAATGATCCAAATGATATGGGAGATGCGCCCAAGGTTTCCGCGTTTCATAATGCGATGGAGCTTCGTGCAAAGGTACAGCGTGAAAATGAAATGAATGAACGCCGTCAGCAGGCGGAAGCGGAGGAAGCGGCATATCAGGCGCGCGAGGAATATGCGAAAGAGCTTGCGGAGGATAAGGTTGAGCTGATCCGTCTGAAGCAGGGCGTGATTGAGGACAGCGACAAGATTTTCGGCAAGACTGAAGCGGAGAAAAAATATACGATATTCCAAAAAATCGGCAACTGGTTCTACCACGCAAAATGGTGGCTTGGTATTGTGTCATTTTGCGTACTGGTTGCGGCGTTTCTGATTTATGATGCCGTGACGCGGGAGGATCCCGATCTTCGGATGATGCTTCTGACAGACAATGCCGAATTCTATTCGGAAAGCGATAAGCTCCATACATGGCTTGAAACTCTGTGTCCGGACTATAACGCGGACGAAAAAGCGGTGATTCAATCCATTTATATCCCCGTTTCCAAAGAGGGACTGGAAATGAGCGGCTCATATTCGGCTGCATATAACACGCAGCTTCTGGTGCAGTTCCAATCTTGTACCTGTATGCTCGTACTGGTCGGACCGGAAGCGGAACCATATTTACAGCCGGAGGATATGTTTGTCGATCTGGAATCGCTGTATCCGGATTGCAGCAATGTCAGCGGACATAAATTTTTGCTCGATCAAACGGATTTTGCCGAACAGGTCGGGCTTACTTCTGAACTGCATCCCGGCAGCTATCTTGCACTGCGCATTCCGCAGGAGAATATCAATTCGCAGGAGGAGTGTCAGGAGGCTTATGATCAGGCGAAAACCTTGCTTGACGCTATGATCGAAACGCTCCATATCACCCCTGATGACAACGGCTGATAGTTGAAACTAAAATGGAACAGGAACCCCGTGCAGAGCCTTGTGATTCTGCACGGGGTCTTTTTATTGTATGATAGTATAACAAAAGCGACCGCGCTTGCACCCGGTCGCTTTGTATTTTTGGTTACGATTTCGGCGTGAGGGCTTTCGCTTGCCTAGTCAAATTCGCTGACATCGAAATCAGGCGGCGCGTCAATGTCCTCACCGACATATTTTCCGTTTTTCTTACGCTGCTTGACGCATTCTGTCAGCAGATACTCAATCTGCCCGTTGACAGAACGAAAATCATCTTCAGCCCATGCGGCAATGGCTTGATAGAGCTTTTCAGAGAGTCGCAGCGGAACTTGCTTTTTTGCTGCCATCAATACAGGCTGCCGGAATTGACAACCGGCTGCGCGTCATGGTTGCCGCAAAGCACAACCAGCAGATTGGAAACCATTGCCGCTTTGCGTTCTTCGTCCAGCTCGATCGTATTTTTCTCGCTGAGACGTTCGAGCGCCATTTCCACCATGCCAACCGCGCCGTCTACGATCATCTTTCGTGCATCAATAATTGCCGATGCCTGCTGACGCTGGAGCATCACCGCGGCAATTTCCGGTGCATATGCAAGATAGGTGATTCTTGCTTCTACAATTTCCAGGCCTGCCTCTGCGACCTTTTGCTGAATTTCATCGCGGATTCTTGCCGCAACGATTTCGCTGGAGCCGCGCAGACTGCCTTCATCTGCAATGCCGTCGCCGGTCGTATCGACGTTCGGTGCGACATCATAGGGATAAATGCGGACAATGTTTCGTAGTGCCGCGTCACATTGCAGCGAGAGATATTCCTTGTAGTTATCTACATTGAATACTGCGCTTGCCGTATCCACAACGCGCCAGATGACCGCGATGCCAATTTCAATCGGATTGCCGAGGCAGTCGTTGATTTTCTGACGGTTGTTATTGAGCGTCATCATTTTCAGCGAGATTTTCTTATTGAGCGATACGTCCGTCTGAACACCTGCTGCTGTTACAACAGCGGAAAGCTCCTTTGAAAGAGAAGAGGCTCCTGCGACATCGCCGCTCTGGGAGAGCTTCGTGCCTGCTGCCGGATTAAAGCTCGTGCAGAATGGATTGACCCAGTAGAAGCCATCTTTTTTGAGTGTGCCGATGTATTTGCCGAACAGCGTCAGGACAAGTGCCTCCTGCGGCTTGAGAATCCGCAGACCGAGCAGCGGAAACCATCCAAGGCATACCCAGATGAGTCCGATGATAAATGCTGTCATGCGCAGCGCAGAAATGGGCTCGCCGGTATCAAAGCCGAGGCTGCCGTATACTAAGATTGCGATGCCTGCAAGGTAGAGCAGGAGCGTCAGCAGAAGAACTGCCATGCCGTTTTCTTTTTGCGTAATAATTTTTTCTTTCATAATAAATTATGTCCTTTCCGGATGTTTCACATCCTTATGATATCATTATAATATCACAAACATATTGATTTGTCAATGCTCTTATGAAATATTTTTGTTTTACATAAAAGATGCGCAGAATATATCTCATAAATGGAGCTCGGAATCTGCTTGCAATATTTTGGAAATTGATGTATAATGGTATTGCAAAAAATAAGAGGGGTGAAATCTTATGCTGATTGATTTTCATACACATATTTTTCCGGATGCAATCGCAGCGCGCAGTGTTGCGGCACTGGAAGCCGGAATCCGTTGCATTCAGGGCGAGGATTACCGGAAAGGCGAGTCGCTGGCATTTCGTCCGGCAACGCTGGATGGTCTGCTTGATTCCATGACCGCAACCAATGTGGACAAAAGCATTTGCTTGCCGATTGCGACAAAGCCCTCGCAGACCGCGACCATCAATGGCTATGCAGAATCTGTTCGCTCGGAGCGCGCGCTTTCGTTTGGCTCGCTGCATCCGGCAGACCCGGAGTGGGAGCAGGTGCTCCTTGATTTAAAGCAGCGCGGATTCCGCGGTATCAAGCTGCATTTGCAGTTCCAGCAGTATGATATTGACAGTCCGGAGGTGCTGCGGATTCTGATGAAAGCGGAGCAGCTCGGTTTTCTGGTGATTTTCCATGCAGGTGCGGATATTGGTCTGCCGCCGCCGGTTTACGCAGAGCCGAAAATGATCCGGCATACGCTGGAATATGTCAGTGGCGAAAATATGATCGCGGCACATCTTGGCGGCTGGGAGCAGTGGGATGCTGTTGAGGAATATCTGGTCGGCACACCGATTCTTTTGGATACGGCTTTCATTGCGTCGTTCATTGAGCCGGAGCAGTGTCTCCGCATTATCCGCAATCACGGCGCAGAGAAGATTCTGTTTGGTTCGGATTCACCATGGGAAAATCCAGCAGATACGCTGAAATTCCTGATGTCGCTTGGTCTGGATGAGAAAGAGATGTCACTGATTACGCATGAAAACGCGCTGCGGCTTCTGGAAGCGTGAGGCGGTATGAATACAGTTACGATTGCGCGGCAGACCGTGCCGCAGACCGCTGCGCTTGCACCGATGGCGTCCGTTGCCGATACTGCATACCGCACACTTTGCGCCGAATATGGCGCTTGCATGACGACCGGCGAGCTGGTTTCCGCAAAGGGGCTTTGCTACGGCAGTCAGGGCAGCGCGGAGCTTTGTCAGATTACCGAAGCAGAACGCCCGATGGGCTTGCAGCTGTTCGGCAGCGAACCGGAGTTTATAGCGGAAGCGGTCAAGCGGATTTTGCCGTTTGTGCCGGATTGGATCGATCTCAATATGGGCTGTCCCGTGCCGAAGGTCGTCAATCAGGGTGCCGGCAGCGCATTGATGAAAACGCCGCAGCTTGCAGAGGATTGTCTGAAAGCGGCAGTCAGGGCTGCGGACGGAAAATGTGCGATCACCGTGAAAATGCGGATTGGATGGGACGAAGCGCATATCAATGCGGTGGAATTTGCAAAGCGCATGGAGTCCGGCGGCGCGGAGGCGATTGCGGTTCATGCGCGGACGCGGACGCAATATTACAGCGGCAATGCGGATTGGTCGCAGATTGCGGCGGTCAAGGCGGCGGTATCGGTTCCGGTGATTGGAAACGGTGACATCACCTCCGGTGCGGACGCGCTGCGGATGTATCGTGAGACAGGCTGTGATTTGGTGATGGTCGGCAGAGCAAGCTACGGCAATCCGTGGATTTTTTCGGAAATTGTTCATGCGGTAGAGGGGAAACCGTTCACACAGCCGGATGTGGAAACGCGTCTGCACGAAATGCTGCGGCATATCCGCATGATTCTCGACCACAGTGAAAAATCGGAGCAGCTTGCGATGCGTGAAGCACGTAAGCACGCACTCTGGTATCTGCGCGGTTATCCGGGTGCTGCGGCGTTCCGTGCGCGCTCCGCAGGGCTTTGCACCTATGCCGAAGCCGAACAGCTTGTTTCGGATTATCTTGCAAGTAGCAACGAATCGCACCGCGTGTAACATACACGATACAGGTCGATTTCAAACATCAAATCGGGTTCGCGAACCGATATTCGTAAATGATTTTCTATATATAAATAGTATTTGTTTTCTTTTTTTATCATTTTGCTGGGCATATTCTATTGTCCGGATGATGATATTGCCTTGACTTTTCCTATCTTTTGTGATATGATATGATGAACGGCAGTATTGATACGGGCATCTGCCGTGATACGGGCAACTTGAAAAAAGGAGAGGGATACTATGTTAAATCTTGAGGGAAAATGGGCGCTGATCACCGGCGCCAGCCGCGGAATCGGAAAGCTCGCTGCCGAGGCACTTGCCGCACAGGGCTGTAATCTGATTCTGCTGAGCCGCGATACCGCGCATACAGCAGAGCTTGCAAAGACGCTTTCGGAGAGGGTCAGCGTCAGAGAGGTCGCCTGTGATCTCGGAGATACAAGCTCGATTGAAAAAACGCTTGCTGAGATCGACGCAATGGGACTGCCTGTTGATGTACTTCTCAACAATGCCGGCGTACAGATTGCGTATCGCACGGATTTCTGGCAAACGCCGGTCAGCGACTATACAACGAGTTTTCAGATCAACACGATTGCACCGATGCTGATTTGCTATCACTTCATTCCGAAGATGATCGAGCGCGGCTTCGGCAGAATCGTCAATACCACAAGCGGAATCCGGTTAGAGCCGGAGCAGGCAGGCTACTCTGCAAGCAAGGCGGGTCTTGATAAGGTGACGATTGACCTTGGCTCGAAGCTCGCAGGTACCGGTGTGGCAATCAATCTGACCGATCCGGGCTGGTGCAGAACCGATCTGGGCGGTCCGAATGCCCCGAATGCGCCGGAAAGCGCAATTCCCGGTGTCATTGTCGGTGCGTTTGTGGAACAGCCGAAATCCGGCAGACTCTTTACTGCCGGTGATTTCTACGATATGACGCTTGCGGACGCCGTTGCAAAAGCGGAATCCATGGAGTGTACTGCTTATTGATGACGAATCAAGGACGTTTTGTTCTTCGGCAGCCCGACCGGAGAACAAAACGTTTCTAAGGCAACACCGCGCAAAGTCCGCCATACGGCTTGACGGCACATCTACTTGCATATTTTCCGTCATCTGCACCACCAACTCTGTGCGGTATTGCCCTAAATTTTTGATCCCCCTCACAACATCAACGAAAATAAGGAATACTATGAAATTGATAATTGTCCGGCATGGCGATCCGGATTATGAACATGATACCTTGACCGAAATCGGGAAAGCCGAGGCGCAATGTCTTGCAGAACGCTTTCGGCAGCATCCCGATATCGCAGCATTTTATGTTTCACCGCTTGGCAGAGCGCAGGATACCGCTGCCTATACGCTTCATGCGCTGCGGCGTGAAGCGGAAACGCTCCCTTGGCTGCGTGAATTTCATGCGCCGATTCTGCATCCGGATACGGGTGACCGCAGAGTGCCGTGGGACTGGCTTCCGGCATACTGGACGCGTGAGCCGGCATTTTATGATCGGGAACAATGGGCGCAGACCGATATCATGCAGGAATATGGCGTCGGGGATGAGATGCGGCGTGTCGCGCAGGGCTTGGATACGCTGCTTGCAAGGCACGGCTATGTCCGCGAGGGCATGGTCTATCGCGTTGAGCATCCCAATACGGATACCATCGTTTTGTTTTGCCATTTTGGCGTAGAATGCGTGATGCTTGCGCATCTGCTCGGCGTATCGCCGATGATATTCTGGCATGGGCTTTGCGCTGCGCCGACGTCTGTGACGGTTCTCTCGACAGAGGAGCGCAGAGAGGGCGTTGCTTCATTCCGCATCAATACCTTTGGAGATACAGGCCATCTCTATGCCGCCGGCAGAGAACCATCCTTTTCGGCGCGCTTTTGCGAGATGTTTGCAAATGATGCTGAACGGCATGACTGATGCCGGAATCAGCTCATAATTTCTGATAGGAGGATATCCGAGTCTTGGATATTATTATCGTAGGCTGCGGCAAGGTCGGTAGAGCGCTGGCGGAGCAGCTGAATGAGCCGAAAAACAATATTACGGTCATTGATATCAATAACGATCGCGCAATGGAGGTTGCAGAGCGCTTTGATGTCATGCACGTTGTTGGAAACGGCGCAACGCGTGTAGTATTGGAGGAGGCAGGCATTGACAAGGCAGAGCTGCTGATTGCCGTGACAGGCTCCGACGAGCTGAATTTGCTTTGCTGTCTGATTGCGAAAAAAACCGGCGGATGCCAGACGATTGCACGCGTCCGCAGTCCGCAGTACAGCGCAGATGTTCGCTATCTGAAAGAAGAATTGGGACTTGCAATGGTCATCAATCCGGAGCTTGCCGCCGCAGAGGAAATTGCACGCGTCTTGTGCTTCCCCTCCGCAATCAAGATCGACACCTTTGTAAAGGGTAAGATCGAGCTGCTGAAATTCAAGCTGCCGGAGGAATCGCCGCTTTGCGGAATGCAGGTGCATGAGATTGCCGGAAAGCTGCACTGTGATGTGCTCGTCTGCACGATTGAACGCGGCGAGGGAGCGTTTATCGCGTCCGGCGACTTTCAGTTTGAAGCACGCGATGTGATTTCGCTGATTGCCGATCCGAAAAACGCGTACACGTTCTTCAAGCGCATCCACTATAAGGCAAAGCCGGTCGATGATGTTCTGATTGCCGGCGGCGGCGATATTACACACTATCTCTGTAAGCTGCTTGAAAAAGAGGATATCGGTATTACGGTCATTGAAAAGGATGCGGAACGCGCAAATCTGCTTTCCGATGCTTTTTCCAATGTCAATGTCATTCTTGCCGACGCAATCAATCAGGATGTGCTGCAGCAGGAAAATATCGAAAAAGCAGAGGCATTTGCCGCGCTGACAAATCTCGATGAAGAAAATATTTTGCTTTCACTCTTTGCAAAATCCACCAGCCACGGCAAAATCGTAACGAAAATCAACCGGATTGATTTTGATTCCGTGATTGGCTCTCTGGACTTGGATACGATTATTTACCCCAAAAATCTGACATCGGATTATATTGTGCGCTATGTTCGCGCGATGAACAAAACGATCGGCACGAACCTGGAAACGCTGTATCAGATTATCAAGGGTAAGGTAGAAGCTGCGGAATTTATCGTCAAGGCAGATTCCGCACTGACGGCTGCACCATTGATGCGGCTCAAGCTGCGCAGCGGCGTGCTGGTTGCTGCAATCGTTCGGAACGGTAAGGTTCTGATGCCGCGCGGCAGCGATACGATTCAGCAGGGTGATTCGGTTGTGGTCGTGACGAATCATCTGGGCTTGCATGATATGAACGACCTGTTGCAGTAATAGAGGTTTTGACAGAATGAATTTTCGAATGACAATTTATATCCTTGGAATCCTGCTCTTTTTTGAGGGCGTATTTATGGCGGTGCCGACGGTGACGGCTGCGGTGTATCATGAAAAGGAGCTGCCGCTGTTTGCCGTGATTGCTGCACTTTGTATTGTTGCAGGTGTGGTGATTACGCGCTTTCGACCCGCGAACAAAAAGCTCTTTGCACGCGATGGCTTTGTGATTGTCGCACTCAGCTGGGTGGTATTGAGTCTGATTGGTGCGCTGCCGTTTTACATTTCCGGTACGATTCCGAAGTTTGTGGACGCGATGTTTGAAACGGTCTCCGGCTTCACGACAACCGGTGCGAGCATTCTGCATGACCTGACGCCGGTTCCGAAATGTATGCTGATGTGGCGCAGCTTTACGCACTGGGTCGGCGGTATGGGCGTACTGGTGTTTATCATGGCGATTCTGCCGCTTGCGGGCGGTCAGAATATGTATCTGATGAAAGCGGAAAGCCCTGGACCTTCTGTGACAAAGCTTGTGCCGAGAGTCCGTCAGACTGCGATTCTGCTCTATGTGATCTATTTTGTGATGACTGTCGTAGAGTTTGTTTTGCTTCTGATCGGCGGAATGCCACTCTTTGACGCGATCAATATCGCCGTTGCAACCGCAGGTACCGGCGGCTTTAGCTGTAATCCGGCTGGCATGGCGTATTCGCCGTTCTGTATCAATGTGATTACGGTATTTATGATTTTATTCGGCATGAATTTTTCCTGCTATTTCCTGCTTTTGCAGCGGAAATTCAAGGAGGCTTTCACCGATGAAACCAAGGTGTATCTCGGCATTATCGCCTTTTCGATTGTGACCATTACGCTCAATGTCCGGCATCTGCCGATGTTCCAATCGACCGGTGAGGCATTGATGCACAGCTCCTTTACAATCGGCTCGCTGATATCCTCAACGGGCTTTGCAACCGTAGATTTCGACCAGTTCCCCGTGTATTCAAAGACGCTGCTTGTCATATTGATGTTTGTCGGCGCGTGTGCAGGCTCAACCGGCGGTGGCATCAAGGTGTCAAGAATCATTATTTTGTTCCGGGATATGGTGAATGAGCTGCGTGTCATGACGCATCCGCGGCAGCTGAAAAAGGTTCGCATGGACGGCCATCAGGTTGAGGCGAATGTCATCAAAACCGTCTATGTTTACTTTGTCGTATATATCATGATTTATGTGATCAGTCTGCTCATTCTGACGTTTGACGGTCTTGATATGACGACGAATTTTACCGCAGTGGTTGCTGCGCTCAATAACATCGGTCCGGGCTTTTCCAAGGTTGGTCCGATGTCGAATTTCGATGTATTTTCAACGCCCTCGAAATGCGTTCTGATATTTGATATGCTGGCTGGCAGACTGGAGCTGTTCCCGATTGTTCTGTTGCTTTCACCTGCAACATGGAAGAAATAATCACTGCATAATAAGAAACGGAGTATAAAAATGAATCAGAAGCTCGGAATGGTTCTGGAAGGCGGCGCACTGCGCGGACTCTTTACAGCAGGCGTACTTGATGTATTTCTGGAAAACGATATCCGCGTAGACGGTATGATCGGTGTATCTGCCGGCGCGACCTTTGGCTGTAACTTCCTGACAAAGCAAAAGGGGAGAGCCCTGCGCTATTGTCTGCGGTATCTGAACGATCCGCGGTTTTGCAGTGTTTCCTCGCTGCTGAAGACCGGCGATATGTTCGGCGCGGAATTCTGCTACCAGACGCTTCCGCAGCAGCTTGACCCGATTGACAATGAAACCTTTCTGGCTGGCGGCGTGCCGTTTTATATTGCCTGTACCGATGTGCATACCGGCAAGGCGGTGTATCACCAGTGCCGCGACCTGGATGATTCCATGGAGATGGAATGGATTCGTGCCTGTGCCTCTATGCCGCTTGCTTCACAGATTGTCCGCGCCGGAGAATATGAGATGCTCGATGGCGGCATTTCCGATTCGATTCCGCTGAAATATTTTGTGCATAAGGGATATACACGCAATATCGTCATTTTGACGCAGCCGGAGGGCTATGTAAAGAAGCCCAATTCCACGATGCCGATTGCAAAAATTGTCTATCGGAAGTACCCGAAGCTGATTCGTGCAATGGAACGGCGGCATATTGTCTACAATCGACAGTTTGCATATGTTCAGGAAGCCGAGCAAAACGGTACAGCATTCGTCATCCGGCCGCCGGAAAAGCTGCCGATCAGCCATGTGACGCATGACCCCGATAAGCTGATGTCGGTTTATGCCATCGGCAGAAAAACCGGTCTTTCGGTTTTGCCGGCGCTTCGTGAATTTCTGAACGCTCCGGAATCAAATGAATAACGCTTTCCCGATGTACGTAATGTGCATCGGGTTTTTTGCATAAAAATAAAAAAATAGTGAAAAAATGCCGGAGTTGTATTGACTTTTTGTGCAGTTTCGTGTATAATGAGCATGAGAGCTGGAACACCGGCAATCAATCATTGCATGAAATAGGAGGAATATACTATGGGAAAGTTTCTGATTAAGAAAACAAAAAACGGCATCAAATTTGATCTCAAGGCCGGCAATGGCGAAGTGATCGCTACATCCGAGGTCTATACGACCGAAAAGGCTTGCCGCGCCGGTATTGCAAGTGTTCAACGGAATGCACCGGTTGCGATGATCGAAAACCAGACTGAGGAGGGCTTCCAGAAACAGAAGCACCCGAAGTTTGAGGTGTATGCGGATAAAAAGGGCGAGTTCCGGTTCCGTCTGAAGGCAACAAACGGTCAGATTATCGCAGTCAGCGAGGGCTATAAGGCAATCTCCGGCTGCCTCAACGGCATTGAGTCTGTCAAGAAAAATGCTGATTCCGAAATCAAAATGGCAGAAGAATAAGCGTTTTCCATATATCAAAAAAGGAGAAACTTTCAATGGATATTAAGAATGAAATCGAGAAGATTATCTCGAAGCTCACAAAGGATAGTGACCTGAAAGATAAGTTTATGAAAGACCCGGCTGGTACTGTCAAGGATATCGTCGGAGATATTGATAAGGAATCGCTGGAAAAGATCGTTGACACCGTCAAGCTGACGATCGGCAAGGATGGCGGCATCGGTGATAAGCTGAAAGACGCGCTCGGCGGTCTGTTCGGCGGCAAAAAGGACGACTGATTCGTAAAAAAGCAAAGCTGTGGTTTCTCAAATGGAAGCCGCAGCTTTCTTTTTATACCTGCAAAATGCGATGAATCAAGCCAATCTTGCGGATTTTGGTTTTTCTCTTGACTTTTCAGGGCATTTATGATAAAATGTAAAAGTGTACAGTCATATGATGACATTGCGTATAGGAAACGTCGGATTATACTGGGAATGATTACAGCACGGAAAGGATGAGCAATTCAAATGTGTGGAATTGTTGGTTTTACAGGCAATAGACAGGCGGCACCGGTCCTTTTGGACGGACTCTCAAAGCTCGAATATCGCGGATATGACTCTGCCGGTATCGCAGTGCGCGACGGCGATTCTCAAACCGAGATCATTAAGGAAAAAGGCAAGCTGAAGGTGCTTGCGGAAATGACCGATAACGGCAAGGCTGTCAAGGGCTGCTGCGGTATTGGACATACGCGCTGGGCAACACACGGCGAGCCGTCTGCGGTCAATGCGCATCCGCATTCCAGTGACGATGAGAACGTCATTGCGGTTCATAACGGTATCATTGAGAATTATCAGGAGCTGCGCGAGAAGCTTGTGAAAAACGGCTATTCGTTCAAGTCGCAGACCGATACCGAGGTCGCTGTAAAGCTGATTGATTATTATTATAAAAAATATGCACCGCTGCCGATCGAGGCAATCGCACGTGCAATGGTTCGTATCCGCGGTTCTTATGCGCTCTGCGTCATGTTCAAGGACCTGCCGGGCGAGATTTACTGCGCACGTAAGGACAGCCCGATGATCATCGGTATTGCAGACGGCGAAAGCTATGTTGCTTCCGACGTTCCGGCAATCCTGAAATATACCCGTAACGTATATTATATCGGCAATATGGAAATCGCAAAGCTCGAAAAGGGCGCGGTTACATTCTTCAATATCGACAGCGAAGTGATCGAAAAGCCGCTGACCGAGATCAAGTGGGATGCAGAGTCTGCTGAAAAGGGCGGCTACGAGCATTTTATGCTGAAAGAAATCCACGAGCAGCCGAAGGTCATTCGTGATACGATCAATTCTGTTGTATCGAACGGCGTTGTTCATTTTGACAGCGTGAGCCTGACCGATGAGGAAATGCAGGCGATTGAGCAGGTTTATATTGTTGCCTGCGGTTCTGCATATCATGTCGGTATGGCAGTGCAGTACGTTATTGAGGATCTGACCAGCTTGCAGGTTCGTGTGGAGCTTGCATCTGAGTTCCGCTACAGAAAGATGACGCTCAACAAAAAGAGCATGGTCATTGTTATCAGCCAGTCCGGTGAAACCGCAGATACCCTTGCTGCGCTTCGTGAGGCGAAGAATCAGGGCATCAAGACGCTCGGTATCGTGAACGTGGTCGGTTCTTCGATTGCACGTGAGGCAGAAAATGTATTCTATACGCTCGCAGGTCCGGAGATTTCCGTTGCAACCACAAAGGCGTACAGCACACAGCTGGTTGCCGGCTATCTGCTTGCGCTCCAGTTTGCAAAGGCTCGTAATGAGATTGATGAAGCACGTTACAATGCGCTCTTGAAGGAAATCTACGGTATTCCGGAGAAGATTGAGAAGATTCTCGAAGATGACGAGCGTTTGCAGTGGTATTCCGCAAAGCTCATCAACGTCGGTGACGCGTTCTTTATCGGCAGAGGCATTGACTATGCAATCGGCATGGAGGGCAGCCTGAAGCTCAAGGAAATCAGCTATATCCACAGCGAGGCATATGCTGCCGGCGAGCTGAAGCACGGCCCGATCAGCCTGATTGAGGAGGGCACGATTGTTGTCAGCATTGTGACGCAGGATGCGCTGACCGAAAAGACCGTGAGCAACATGGTCGAGGTCAAGAGCCGTGGCGCAAAGCTGATGGCTGTTACAACAGCAGGCAACTATTTCCTCGAAGATACCGCTGAATTTACCTGCTATGTTCCGAAGATCAATCCGCTCTTTGCAGGCAGCCTGTCCGTCATTCCGCTGCAGCTGGTGAGCTACTATGTTTCCATCGGCAAGGGCTTTGATGTTGATAAGCCGCGTAATCTCGCAAAATCCGTTACGGTTGAATAATCGGCGTATATTGTAAATAAAAAGCTGTGGCAACTGAGTTTGTCACAGCTTTTTTGTATCATATGAAAACCGCGAAATCACTGCATCTGCAATGGTTTCGCGGTTTGCTTTGCGGTTATGATGTTTTTGCGATGAGATGGCGCAGCATGGATAAATCAGCAGCATTCAGGATGCCGTCCGCGTTGAAATCAGCAGCCTGCGGATTGGTGAGCGATGCCGATTTGGTCAGCAGATAGTCCATCAGCGCGGCAGAGTCCTGTGCGTCAACGGTTCCGTTTCCGTCTGCATCACCGCGCAGTGTCTCCGTATAAACCTCTAACACCTTGCAGATGTCTACCGATTGCTCTGCACCTGTCTCCGTGCGTATGGTAACGCTGTATGTGCCGGCTGCCGCAGCGTCTGTGGCTTTGAGCATATAGTCCACGGAATTTGCATTGGGGATCGTGGTTCCGTCATGATACCATTGATAGGAAGCCTGTTCAGCATTTGCCGCAACGGTGAGGTTCAGGCTGTCTCCCTGCTGCATGGAGACGGTGCGCATTGCACTGTAAACGGTGATATGGTGCTGCAAGGTAAACGGCTCTTTTGAGGTCACATCCGAAAGCACGACCCATTCATTTGCACTGTCCTGTAACGCATAGCGGACATCCCCGATCTCAACGCCGGGTGCAAGTCCCATCACATCTCCGAACGGAATCTGAAATTCAATGATGCCATTGCTGTGCTTTTGCATGATACCGATTGGGTCGCCGTGGTTGAAATAAACAAAGCCGTTGCTCTGGAAATAAATCCAGTAGCGTTCACCGTTTGTGAGATTTTGCAGATGCAGATTGTGGACTTCTGCGGCGGCGCTGGTATCGTATTTTGCGGTGACGTAGAGATAATTTTCGTCCTGATGCAGCCAGATTGCCGCGTTGTCGTTTTCTGCGGCAGGTGTCCCTTGCTCACTGCTGTGGGAGCTGACGCCGTCCACAAGCTGCAAATCCTTGAATGTATACATGGCGCCATCGCCGCTGCCGAATCCGGTATGCGTGTGTTTTTGGCGGTTATTGCTTTCCACGATTTGTACGCTGCCGAGTCGGTTTGCGCCAAGTGCCGGATTCCAGATATCGGGATTGGCAAAACGCACCGAGCGCATATGCGTTTGCGAAACGTCCTGATTGCCGACCGATAATTTGAGATATACGTTCCATTCGCCGGGCGTCAGTCCACCCGGAATCTGTACAGAAGCCTGCTCTGTCGTTGTCTGACAGGAGTACCAGTTCCGCGAATCAAGCGAAATCGGTGTGCGGATATAGCAGCCGTTCTTTTCAAGCAGAAGCTCTGCATTTTGCTGCCGGATCGGATTGGCAAAGCCTGTGTTTTCAATATCGAATTTCACCGCGATTGTGTCACCCTGCTCTGCTTTTTCGGTCAGCTCGACATCACGCAGAACGAAACGGTATCCGAGATGGTCGCGGATGAATTTGTGGACAGTCTGCCCGTAATAGGCTGAATTATCAACATTGGGAACATCGTATTCGCTGCCAAAGGTATAATCCCGATACAGTCCGAAGATATTGGAATTGATATAGCTCAGATGCGTCCGATACATTTCCGGGATGGCATTCTGCGGCAGATAGGTGTCATATTGCATCGCAAATTCAAGATTGCCGGAAAACTCACCGCCAAAATAGCTCCGCGTTGTCTGATTGCCAACCCACGCGGTTTCGATGGCACGATTTGCATAAGTACCGAGGTCGCTGTCCGAGCCCATGTAGCCGTCATCATACAGACCGACACGCGCAGCACGGCTGTTTGGTTCGGATTTCCAGTCTGCGAGATCTTTTCGCTCAATGCCCGCCCATTTTGCAAAGATATCGGGTGTGCGAACCGTAACCGGGATCGGGTCGGGGACAATATCAAGCAGCAAATCGAGCAGCTCTGCTTTTTGTGCGGTCGAGCAATATTTTCCGCCCCACTGCTCGCCGTAGCAGCCGACAAAGCCGCTTTCGACAAACATCAGAATATCCTGATAATCCGTTAAAATATTGCTGTCTCCGATCTGCTGAATGTGGTGCAGCATCATATCATAGCTTGCAGGCTCCGGATCTCTCGTACCGTCATCGTCATAGCGAAAACGCAGGGCGATCGTGCTGCCATTTTTTCGGCAATATTCAAAGGTTTCGCGCAGTGCCGAGAAAAATACATCATCCAGCGGATAATCCGTACCGGGCGTATAGGTGCCGTCCTCGCTGGTCGTACCGTTTTCACCGCTGGAAAATGCGCCGATATCAATGAACATCAGCACAAGACTGCCGGAGGGACTGCGCGGCGTTGTTTTTCCGGGCGCACAGCGATACCAGAGCGTTGACGTATAGCCCATGCCGGGGTTGAGCAGTGTTTCGGTGGATTCGGTATAGGAGATGTCGGAATCGACATACCGCTCTGCCGCAGAGATCGGCGGTGCTGCGGAAATACTAAGCAAACACGCGCATATGACGGATATTGTTTTGCGAAGTATGTGGCGGAATGGTTGTTTCATTTCAGAGACTCCTTTGCGCATTGAATTTGCAGCAGACGGTTCATTTGTGTCGCTGCTTTGCTTCTATTATAGCATTCTAAAAATGTACTGTCAAGAAAAACAAATGGAATCTGTACTCATTGATTGACTTTTCAGACGGTTTGTGGTATGATATAGAATAGATTTATTATAGCATGATGCGGATTGGATTCTGCATCTGGGAAAGAGGTCGGAGATGGCGAGATTTTTCCGGATATGCCTGACGGCGCTGATATTATTGGCATTTACCGGTGCTGTCATGACCGGCTGTGGTCAATCAGAGCAGCCCGAAGTCACAATATCGGCAGAGTTAAAGGAAACGCTGCTCACGGATTCTCTTGTTCAAACAGGCAATACCTACCGCTTGCATCGCGTATTTGAAAAAGCGCAGGCAGGCAAGGAGATTACGATTTCCTATGTCGGCGGCTCCATTACGGAGGGCTTTGAGGTTGGCGCACGCGCACCGGAATGCTTTGCGTCACTGACTGCTGCGGAATTTCAGACAAATTACTGCAATGGCGGAACGGTGAACTGCCGGAACTACGGGTTCAGCGGTACACCCTCTGTCATCGGCTGTCTGCGCGCTGATAGTACGGTGCTTGCTGCGGAGCCGGATATTGTTTTTATCGAGTATGCGGTCAATGACGGCACGGATGCAATGTATCAGACAGCTTATGAGAGCCTTGTCCGCGCTTGTCTGGAAGCACCGAGCGAGCCGGCTGTGATTTTGCTGTTCACCTATATGGAGCAGGGGCATACCCGTCAGGATCAGCAGCAGGAAATCGGGGCGTATTACGATCTCGGCATGATTTCGGTGCGTGACGCGATCGCTGTGCCGCTGGCAGATGGCAGGATGCGCTGGAAATCCTATGGCACGGATGATATGCACCCGTCAGCGGATGGGCACAGACTGATTGCGGATATGGTTGCACGTTATTTTCAGACTGCAAAAAATCAAACGCCCGATGACGAATATACGCTGCCAGCGGAGAGTCTGCATCCGGATTTGTTTCGGAACGGCAAATGCTGTGATTCCTCGAATTCTGCACACTGCGCCGGGTCATGGGAAATCGGTTCGCATAACAATACGTTCAATATGGGCTTTGTGCATCAAAAGGATGCCGGAAATACGCCGCTTTCGATGGATGTGACCGGCAGAAAGCTGTTTTTGATTTATAAGCAATACAGCGATCCGACATGGGGCATTGCGGAGATTTATGTGAACGGGGAGCTTGTCGGCATGGTTTCTGCCAATTCCCCGAATCGCTACGGCACGCCCGCGGTTGACCTGATTCATGTGTGCGATACCGTGCAGGAGATGCAAGTTGAGATTAAAATGCTGGAAAGTCATGCGGATAAATCGTTTGAGGTTCTGGCGCTCGGAGTCTGCGAATGAGAAGTAACAACCGGAATATGAGCAGCCGTGTTGCACTTGGCGGCATTGTGGCGGCGCTCTGTATTGTGATTATGTTTCTGACAGGCGTGCTGCCGGCGTTGTATATTGCAGCGCCGATGGCGGCAGGCTTGCTGATGATTATCCTCGTAAAGGAAGTTTCCGTCGGATGGGCATGGCTGACCTATCTGGCTGTGAGTCTGCTTTCGTTGATTGTCACGTTTGATAAGGAAGCGGCTTTGATGTTCATTTTGTTTTTCGGATATTATCCGATGCTGCGCCTGAATATTTCGCGGATTCGTTCAAAGCCGCTGACCTATCTCTGCAAATATGCCGTGTTCAATCTGTTTCTGGTGCTGGATTATCTGGCAACGGTCTATGTACTCGGCTTGCCGACCTTTGATGACACGGGCGCAGTGTTGCTGGTGGTTTTACTCATCGCATTCAATCTGGTATTTTATTTTTATGATAAAGTGCTTTCGCGCATGGACTGGTTTTATCATCAGGTCTTTGTGAAGAAGGTGCTTGGAAAGAGAGCGTAATAAATGTATAAAAATGAGCTGCCTTTGAAAAAATGGCTGGTTGCGGTGCTTCTTTGGTATCTGGTAACGTTTGGCGTATTTTATCTGAGCGAGCGATTCAATGATATAGATGCCGTGCTGTACCCGTCTGTTCTTGTTTTGATATTTTGCTGCCTTGTCGGTCCCTACTGTGTCGGTATGATGTGCCCGACAGGGAATAACAGCTTCACTCCGGTGATGAAGAGATTGATCGTGCCGATTTGCTATATAGTCGGTTTGCTTTCTGTCCGGTTGTTCTACGTATTTTTGATCAGAAACGGTCTGATATAAGAGATCGGCAGCTTTTGACATAAGGCGAAGCACTGCAAACAAATATTTACAATGATTGATCGCCGGCATTCGGCGCGATAGATCATACATCCATCCGCTGTGCGGATACGATAAAGGAGTAATGAAAAAATGGACACGATGCAAGGAATGAAGCGCACCTGCTATTGCGGCGAGGTGCTTGAAGCGGGCAAGACCGTCACAGTCGGCGGCTTTGTCGATACTGTGCGCGATAAGGGCGGTATTTTGTTTATCGTCCTGCGCGACCGCACGGGCGTTGTACAGCTGACCTTTGACGATACGACCGATCCTGCGCTCTTTGAAAAGGCTGCGTCCTGCAAATCCGAATATGTGATTCTGGCAAAGGGCGAGGTGCGCGAGCGCGAGAGCAAAACCGATAAGATTGCGACAGGCCATGTCGAAATCTATGTCACAGAGCTGCGTATTCTGGCAAAGGCAAAGACGCCGCCCTTTGAAATCACACCGCAGACAAAGGTCAATGAGGAGCTGCGCCTGAAATATCGCTATCTCGATCTCCGCAGAGCGCCGCTGCAGCAGAATCTGATTCTGCGCCATCAGATTGCGATGTGCGCACGGCAGTATTTCTATGAAAACGGTTTCTTGGAAATCGAAACGCCGATGATGATGAAATCTACGCCGGAGGGCGCAAGAGATTATCTCGTGCCGTCCCGTGTGCATCACGGTGAATTCTATGCGCTGCCGCAGTCTCCGCAGATTTATAAGCAGCTTTTGATGGTTGCTGGCTACGATAAATATATCCAGCTTGCACGCTGCTTCCGTGACGAGGATCTGCGTGCGGATCGTCAGCCGGAATTTACCCAGATCGACCTCGAAATGAGCTTTGTGGATGTGGATGATATTCTGGATATCACAGAGGGCTTTTTGGCACGGCTGTTCAAGGATGTCATGCACCGTGAGCTGAAAACACCGCTGCCGCGTCTGACCTATACCGAAGCAATGAACCGCTTTGGTTCGGATAAGCCGGACCTGCGCTTCGGCATGGAGCTGACAGACCTTTCTGAAACCGTCAAGGACTGCGAATTTGCCGTATTCTCCGGCGCATTGGCAGCAGGCGGCACTGTTCGCTGCATCACTGCAAAAAATGCTGCCGCAACACTGACGCGCAAAGAGATTGACAAGCTGACCGAAATGGTCAAGGGCATCGGCGCAAAGGGTCTTGCATATGTCCGCTGGATGGATGCAGAGCCGAATTGCTCCTTTGGAAAATTCCTCAAGGATGGCGAGCTGGATGCGATTCTGAACGCTGCCGGCGCAGAGCAGGGCGACGTTGTTCTGATTGTTGCGGACAAGACTGCAACCACGCTTTCGGTACTCGGCGCACTGCGCAATCATCTGGGCAAAAAGCTAGATCTGATTCCTGCCGGCGAATTCAATTTCCTTTGGATTACGCAGTTCCCGTTCTTTGAAAAGGACGAGGAAACCGGCGAATGGCTTGCCATGCACCATCCGTTTACCATGCCGATGGACGAGTGTCTGCAATATCTGGACAGCGCACCGGAGAAAGTCTTTGCAAAGGCATATGACCTCGTGCTGAACGGAACGGAGCTTTGCTCGGGTTCGATCCGTATTACCGATTATGAGCTGCAGCAGAAGATGTTCGAGTCGCTTGGCTTGACCGAGGAGGAGATCGAGGCAAAATTCGGTTTCCTCGTTGAGGCTTATAAGTATGGTGCGCCGCCGCACGGTGGTCTCGGCATTGGTCTGGACAGACTGACCATGACGCTTGCACAGTGCGATTCTTTGCGTGACGTGGTTGCATTCCCGAAGGTGCAGAATGCACGCGAGCTGATGAGTGGCTGTCCGTCACCGGTTGAGCCGGAAAATCTTGCAGTTCTCGGTATTGCGACGGTCGCAGAGGAATAAATTAGGAAATCCGTCTGCTGCCGCTGCGCACTTTGGCGGCGGCAGGCGTAAAAAAATTACGGGTTACATATCGAAAAAAGGGGTAAATAAACATGACAGTGAATGAATTGATGGCGCAGCTGCGCACAGAAATGACCGGAGATGTTGAGAAAGATATTGCGCATTTGCGTGATATTGCTGTGGATCTTCGGAAAGAGGAAAATGCCGATGAGCTGACGGCTGCTGTTGCGGACTATGCGTTCGGATTGATGCCGACGGATGTGCGCGAGAAGATGGAGGACATGACCTTCGTGAACGGCAAGCGGCTGGATATGGCGTTTGGTGAAGCACAAAGACTTGTCAATGAAAACAAAATTGACGAGGCAGCAGAAATCCTGAAAGCGCTTTCGGATAAGATCGAACAGTATTACGAGGGTGATTCTCCGAAGTATTTCAGTTTCCGCAATCCGTTTGAATACCATGTGTATCGCTACTATTTCCCGAATGACACGAATTTTGATCGTGCGCCGTTTGATTTTTCGCATTATCTTGCGCTCTATGGCTTTGTACTGTTGGAAAAGCGTGATGTAAACGCCGCCGAGCAAACACTTGAACGCGCCATCAAGTTTAATCCGGTCAGTCCGGATGCGCGGTTTGAGCTTGCAGAACTCTGCAAATTTGCGAATAATCCGAAAAAGCTGCTTTCTGTGAATATCGAAACGCTCCGGTATTGCACGACCGCAGACCGCTATGCACGCGCACTTTCCAATATGGGATATTATTGCTATGTCTCACAGGATTACTATTCCGCAGCAGTATTTTATTTTGAGAGCATTCGCTTTGAACCGTCCAAGGCTGTGGAATTTGAATTGCAGGATGTACTGCGCCGCATGAAAACCTTTGGTCAGAAATTTGCGCCGCCTACGCATGGTCAGACGATTGACGTCTATGAGAAATACGGCTTGCAGCCGCCTCCGAACAATGATCTCGTCAATCTTGCCGTGACGCTGATTCAGAGTGCAAAGGAATACGGCAGAACCGACCTTGAGGCGCTGTTCAACCGCATTGCGTTCGATCTGACAAATGATTCGCATTTCCGTGAGGAAATGGAGCGAATCGCCGCTGAAAAACGCGCAGAAGCACAGTAAACAGGAAGCCTGACTTCCGAATTGGAATAAAAAATCAGAACGTTCAACGAGCGTCTGCAATCATAGGGCGCATCGCTGGTTCATCCCGATGCGCCCTTGCTTTATCAATCCGCGACTGCGGCTGATATGGGAAACTGTTTCTCAATTCTTCGGCAGAGCAGATTGCCGAACAGACAGAGCAGAAACCAGATACACGAAAATAGTAGGCTGATTTGCCCGTAGAGCTGGAATGTCAGGTTGGTGTAATCCCAGATTTGCCAGCCGCGGTAGAGATTGACGTAGACGCCAACGCAGAATTCAATGGCAGTAATGTAAATCGCACCGAGCAGCGCCGCTTGAACTGGATGCCGCAGACGCCGCTGAAAGCATAGCAGCATACAGAGTGCGCTGCCGCCGAGGATGCCCATTGTCCAGTGCGTTCTGCCGCGGATTGCAATTTCAAAAAAACAGTAGGCGAAAAATCCGAACAGAAAACTGAACGGATACGCTCCGAAATGCTTGTGAGAAACCATATGCACGCCCCTTTCTGCGGTTAGTATGTGCATCCAACGTAAATTATGCAGAAATCAACATCAAAATTGAGATTGGCGAGAATCGCTGAATAGATGGAATCAGAACCGAATTCATGAGGAGGAAAATATGAGAGAAAGCGGAATCCTGCTGCCGGTTTCGGCACTGCCGTCAAAGCATGGCATCGGAAAGCTCGGACAGGCAGCTTATGACTTTGTGGATTTTCTCGACAGCGCCGGCTGCCATTATTGGCAGGTGCTGCCGCTGACGCCGACAAGCTATGGTGATTCGCCCTATCAGTCACCGTCCTGCTTTGCCGGCAATCCGTATCTGATCGACTTTGACATACTGGCTGACCGCGGCTGGCTGTCTCATGCCGATTATGACGGAATTGTGTGGGATTCCGTTCCGGACGCGATTGATTATGCGCTGCTGTGGGAGCAGGTCATACCGGTTCTGCGGATTGCATATCAGAATTTTGCCAAGCGCAAGCCTGCGGCGTTCAGGACATTCTGTTCGGCGCAAAAGGCATGGCTTTCCGATTACGCGCTGTTTATGGCACTGAAGGACGCACACGGCGGCAAGGCTTGGGATGAATGGGAGACAGAGCTTCGGCTCTGCAAGCGCGAGGCAGTCTCGGCTGCCCGAAAAACCTACCGTGCAGAAATGGAATTCTGGAAATTCGTGCAATTCTGTTTCTTTACGCAGTGGGAATCGCTCAAGCAATATGCAAATCAAAAGGGAATCCGTATCATTGGTGATATCCCGATCTATGCCGCCTTTGACAGCGCAGAGGTTTGGGCGCATCCGGCGCTGTTTCAGCTGGATAAGGAGAAAAAGCCGGTTGCCGTTGCGGGCTGTCCGCCGGATTGCTTTGCCGTGACCGGTCAGCTGTGGGGCAATCCACTTTGGAATTGGGAGGCAATGGCTAAGAACAATTATGCGTGGTGGATTTCGCGCATCGGCTTCACGCTGTGCCTCTATGATGTAGTACGGATTGACCATTTCCGTGGATTTGAGCGCTATTATGCAATCCCCTACGGCGACCAGACCGCGGAACACGGCACATGGAAAAAGGGTCCGGATTACGCACTCTGGAAAGCGGCTAAGGCAGCATTCGAAACGATGAACGTCATTGCAGAGGATTTGGGCAATATTACGCCGGCGGTGATTCGTCTGCTGAAGCGTACCGGCTTCCCCGGCATGAAGGTCATGCAGTTTGCATTTGACAGCGGCGCGGAAAATCCGTATCTGCCGCATAATTTTGAAACGTCCAACTGCGTCTGCTACACCGGCACGCACGATAACCATACGCTGCGCGGCTGGGTCAAGAGCAATGCGCCGGAAACCAATGCCTATGCCATGCGGTATCTCGGCATCAAAAAGCAGAAAAAGCTGCCCCATGCGGTACTGTGTGCGGCATGGCGTTCCACCGCGAATCTTGCAATCGCACCATTTCAGGATTTTGTCAATGCACCGCCGTCCGACCGGATCAATACGCCGTCTACGCTCGGCGGCAACTGGATTTACCGCACGGATGCGACTGATTATACAGCGGAGCTTGCGGCGAGCATTCGTGAACTGAATCAGACCTATGGCAGATTCCGTCAGCCGGAATCCGATGAATCCGAATAAAACGCGGCAGTAAATATGTTTTGCGCCGGCGAAGAAGGGCAGGGGAGACAGGATGAGAGCAGCAGCTGTATTCAGTGACAATATGGTGTTACAGCGAGAAAAGCCGATCAAGGTCTGGGGCGATGGCGCGGACGGCAAATGCGTGACTGTGACCATTGCCGGATATTCTGCCACCGATACGGTACGAAATGGCAAATGGTGTGTGACCTTGCCGCCGATGTCTGCCGCAGTTGACCTGACGATGACAATTCGCAGCGGCGCGGTGCAGATCGTATTCAAGGGGATTGCGGTCGGAGAGGTCTGGCTTTGCGGCGGTCAAAGCAATATGGAATTCGAGATCAAGGACGCTTTGCACGGAACAGCGCTTCTTGAAACCCTGACGCCCGAATGCGGCGTGCGATACTACTATACGCCGAAGCAGCGCATCATGGACGACAGCTTTCAACAGAATGAACGGAATACTGCGTGGCAGATGGCATCGCCGGAGCAGGCGCGTGCATGGTCTGCGGTTGGGCTGCATTTTGCGCTGGAGCTGTCTCAAAAGCTCGGTGTCACGATTGGTCTGATTGGCTGCAACTGGGGCGGAACCTCAGCATCTGCTTGGGTTTCACGTGATGTGCTGGAATCGGACACGGCATTGCAGCCCTATCTAGCAGAATATGATGCCGCAATCGCCGGTAAAACACCGGAGGAAATGATTGCGGAATATGACGAATATGCGGCAAAACAGGAAAAGTGGTGGAACGATTATTCCGAATTGCTTGTGGCGCATCCGGATATCACATGGCAGGAAGCGACCGAGCTTGTCGGAGAATCGCTGTATCCGGGTCCAATGGGAATCCAGCACGAGAATCGCCCCTGCGGACTCTATGAGACGATGCTGCAAAGAGTCTGCCCGTATACGCTGCGCGGTTTTCTGTTTTATCAGGGTGAATCGGACGATCATCGCTCGGAAAGCTATGAAATTCTGCTTTCGGCACTGATTGCGTGCTGGCGGCGTGATTGGGAGGATGATTTGCTGCCGTTTCTGAATGTGCAGCTGCCGATGTTCCGAGAAGCAAATGCGCCGGATTATAAGCACTGGTGCCGGATTCGTGAGGCACAGGCAAATGTATACCGAAAGCTGCGCAATACCGGACTTGCTGTGCTGACCGATTGCGGCGAATATGACAATATTCATCCAAAAGATAAGGAGACCGTTGGGCATCGGCTTGCCTTGCAAGCGCTTTGCGAGGTCTATGACCGGATGCCGCGTACAGAAGCGTGTGCGCCGATGTTTTCGATGGGATATGCTGCCAGAAATCGCTTTGTCGTCCGAACGGTCCATGCGCCGGATGGCTTTCGGGTGGATGGGGCAGCAACCGGATTTGCACTTGCCGGCGCGGACGGGATTTTTCATCCTGCGGAAGCCGAATGCTTGCCCGATTGCATTGTATTGACCGCCAAGGACGTACCAGCGCCGAAATTCGCACGATATGCCTGGACAAATTTTATGAAAGTTACTGTATTCGGCAAAAACGGACTGCCGCTTGCGCCGTTTCGTACCGACCGTTTCTCTCTTTCCGAGGAGCAGCTTGACTGCTGAGAAGAAGCCGCTGTATGATGAAAATTTGACGGCCAGATGCGGCGGTGACTCCGGAAAATGGACAAAAACTTGGCTGTTTTCCGTGAAATCCTGCAAAGAACCTTGACAAGCGTGGAAAAACGAGGTATAATAGAATGTAACTATGTATAAAAATCTTCGAGGCTCGGAGAGAAAGGCGTTTTTGATGAAGCGTTCAAAAAAACAATTCATACAGAGGGATTCTGCCGCATCCAGTGAAAATAAGCAGCAGAAGGGCTATCTCTTTGCCGGCTTGATGCTGCTTGCCGGAATCGTGGTTGCATTGATTTCCGCTGTGGTTCACCGCAGCAGCGAGGGACAGCCCGTGCGTTCCGAAACACTCGACTATGTGACGGATAATGTGGCGATGTGGGCTGGGGCAGAGCTTCCCTCCCCGTATGCGTTCCTCTATAAGCGGACGAGCATTCTTGTCAGCGATGTGCGGTATCTTGAAGTGCCGGATACAACAACGGTCGGTGAGCAGGATGTTGCGATTCTTGTGCAGCTCAAGGACGGCACTACGCGTACCGAGAACGCAGTTCTCACGGTGATGGAATCCGTCATCAACATGGAGGCTGGCACCGTTTCTACCATCGAGGACTTGCTCGGCAGCGGGTTTGCAGGTGCAACCGTATCGCCGCCGCTTTCGGATTTTACGGAAATCGGCCGCTATCCCGTAACGGTGTCGATGAATGGCAAACAGGTTCCGTTTGAGCTTTGTGTGCAGGATACAACGCCGCCGACAGCGGAGATTAAGCAGAATCTCAATTTCTTCCTGAATCAGAAAATCAGCGCGGAGGATTTTGTTGCAAGCTGGAACGATATTTCGACGGTCGATTTCTATTTTTCGGAGGAACCGCAGTCGATTACATCCGGTGTGAAGAATACGCAGATTATCATTGTCGATGCTGCCGGCAACAGCGAGACCTATGATGTGCAGTACAGCGTGTCCGGCGACGGCGAGGTGCCGGAAATCCGCGGCGTCACGAAAATGCGTACATTTGTGAATGTTCCGATCGACTATATGCGCGGCATCACCGCTGTTGACAGCGTGGACGGCGTCTTGCAGGTCGAGGTGAGCGAACCGGCTGGCTTCAGTATCGCAAAAGCCGGCACCTATCAGATTACATATTCCGCAACGGATTCTGCCGGAAATGTCGGCACACAGACGGCAGAGCTTGAGGTCATGTCGTCCTTTGACAGTGCCAACATGATTGAGACTGAGGATGTCATGCGCATGGGCGATTATATCATCCATCAGATCGAAAAAACAACGTCCAATGTTGATCAGAGAGGCTTTGCAAGAGCAATTTTTGATTATGTGAAAACGCATCTGAATTATGTCAATGGAAATAATGAGGATGATTGGCAGGTTGCGGCTGTGGATGCGCTGACGCTTGGTTACGGCGATTCTGCGAACTTCTACGGACTTTCCAGACTGCTTCTGACCTGTGCCGGCTATGATAATATGATGGTCGAGCGTCAGGATCCGAATCTGACGCAGTCGGAGGATGAGGAAGAAAAAAAGCCGACATGGTATGCGCAGCATTTCTGGAATCTGGTTCGCGTCAATGGTGCATGGTATCACTTTGACACCAGCCCCTATTGCGGCGGAAACGATTTCTTCCTCTGGACAGACGCACAAATTGACGCATTCTCCGCAGTAAACGGAAATTGCTTTGAGCGTGATAAGAGTCTCTATCCGGTTACGCCCGGTTAAAAGCGCGTAAAATCATATTATATAACATAATAAAAGAAAAAAGGATTGTTGGGAATGGGAATTTTTCGGAGATCCAATGCGGATCATGTGAAATTTCGTAACAAAGAAGCTGTGGAGCGCGGCGAATTCCGAGGCAGTACGATTACAGCTTTGGACGTGCCGGAGAAAATGCGCATCATTGGGGAAAGCGCATTCCGCGAATGCAGAAATCTGAGAAGCGTATCGTTGCCGAATGGAATTTGTGAGCTGGGTGCTTATGCGTTCCGCGACTGCGATAGGCTGGAGAACATCAATATGCCGGAGACCATGCGTTATCCGGATGGGGACACCACCAAAATAGGCATCGGATGCTTTGAGGGCTGCTGTATGCTGCGGGAGATCATCATTCCTGAGGGTGTTACCGTCATTGACGCCAATGCGTTTTTGAACTGCTCATCACTCGAATCCGTTACGCTGCCGCGTTCGATTCGCGCGATCCGAAGCGGTGCGTTTGCCGGCTGTGCAAGACTCAAAACACTGAATATGCCGGTGATGCCCGATTTGATTGCATTGAACGCATTTCGCGATACGCCGCATGAGGAGCGTATGCTGGCGCAGCGTAAGCCGGTGCTGACCATTATGCACACATCATCATTCAGCTTGCCTGAGATTTTCCAGTTTGCTGTGTCGGGACACCTGATTGGTACGGAGCAGACCGATGGCGCAATGACGGTCATGCTGGATGTCTGTGACGAAACACGCGTATGTTTCCGCATTACACAGTATAAGCACGCGGGCGGCAGCCATGTCGTTCCGATGAATACCCCGACACGGCTTTTTTATGAGGAGTACGATTGTCAGGGCAGAACCGGTTTGCAGACGGAAGAAATCGTTGCGACCTATCGCTGATTTTTCTTGCAGACTGCGGAGATTCGAGTGTCAGAAAGGGCGGATGCGATTGTGGAGCTGAGATTGAAACGACTGCGTGAGAACGCAATCATACCTTCCAGAGCAACGGAAGCCAGTGCCGGAATGGATCTTTCTGCGGCGCTAACAGAGCCGATTGAGATTCCACCGCGTGAGATACGTCTGATTCCGACCGGTATTGCAGCTGCACCGGCACGCAAGGATGTGATGCTGATGCTCTGTGCGCGTTCGGGTCTTGCGGCAAAGCACGGAATCGGTCTTGCAAACGGCGTTGGAATTGTGGATGCGGATTATCGCGGCGAAATCTGCGTGGCACTGATCAATCAAAGCGATGTGCCGTTTACGGTGACGGATGGCTTGCGTATTGCACAGATGATTGTTGTGCCGGTCGTTTTGCCGGAGATTGCAGAAACGGATACGCTGTCGGAAACAGAACGCGGCAGCGGTGGATTTGGCTCAACAGGCTTATAAAATATAACACAGATACAGAACAAGGAAGGAATGCAAAATGAAAAATAAGCTCGTTTATCTGCTCATGATTATCATGGCGGTTGTATTTGGCTATCTGCTCGGCAATGTCTGTGCAGGATTGTCAGAGCCGACCCTTTCGTGGCTCGGTACATCGGTGAATTTTGGCTTCGGACCGGCAACGCTTGATCTCTACGCATTTTCGATCACGTTCGGACTGCATCTTTCGATCAACCCGATTCAGATCATCTTTATTTTGCTGGCGATCGTTCTTTCGCCGAAAATCGCAGCGTCTATTAAATAAAAAGAAGTATCGCAGGGGATTGTCTCTGCGATATTTTTTTGATATTCATTTCTATAAAAAACCGTGACTCAGTTTTGGTACTGAATCACGGTTTTGGTTTAGTGCTTGGCGTTTCGGACAACTTCGCGCTTGTGCTTGCGCAGGCGAATAATCCCGAAAATCAGATACATGACTGCGGCAAATACGATACCGCCGATTGCAGTCAGGATCAGCGCCGTGGTATTGGTGTAGAGATAGCCGGTAATTGCGGCGAAGGTCTGGTCTGTCTTGATGGCGAATTTATCGAACCACCGTGTCTGATGGAGCCAGACAGACGGAATGAGCAGCAGTATGGACGCAATCAGCGCAGATGTGCCGCACCAATAGAAGCCGTTGCCGCGTTCATGCACATTGATCAAGAACAGCAGTGCAGCAAATAATGCCACGACTGCAATCATTGCAAGCGCGCCAATGCCAATCCACGGAACATAGGGCTTTGCTTTCTTGATGACACCTGCATCATGGAGCGAGCCGAACCGGAATACGTCACAGGCAGCGAGAATATTCGCTTTTGCTGCATCTGTGGTGGAACGAATCGCTTCTTCAAACGACTCATTCTGTTTGATGTTTTCTTCTTCCGCATACGAGATGAAGAATTCACGAATTTTCGCTTCCAGCTCCGAGAAATCGGGCGTGACGCCGAGACTTGCGGAATCGCCGCGAAGATAGGCAAAGCCGTTTGTGACAATATCGCGAATAATCGGTTCCAGCGCGTCCTCGGAAATCGCAGACGCATAGAGGTCGGCAGGGATGCCGGTTGTACTTGCCTGCTGTTTGAACTCAGTTTCCAAAGCGATATGAACGCGGCTTGCAAGATTTTGTGATTCAACGATGGAAAGCGCCGTGTTGGTATCGAGCGCACAGAATCGCATCACGCCTGCGAGTGCTGCGCCGACCATCAGAAAAATCAGAAGCAGCGAGAAAATGATGCTGACGATATAGGTTGAGGCTTTCTTCATTCCGTGCCTCCTTCCTGCTCGCTCTGCGTATAGAAGTGCTTTTCAACCGGCAGACAGCGAACGCCGATTCGCTGATCGGGACTGCCCAGAACCTGCGGCTTGCAGGTATAGAGCGTGAGGTATTCCGCGTCTTTCGGCACGGCAAGATAGCGCTTGTCATTCTTATCGAACTCGATCTGCTCCGAGACCTCGTAGTTGAATTTACCGTAATTGGTATAGAGCGTGACCTTGTCTCCGACCTGTACGTTTTTCAGCTCGGCAAAATAGGTGGTCACGTGCGCGTCAATGACGGTGTTGCCGGGATTTTCACCGATCACAGCGGATTGTGTGGACTGGCAGGCGCCGCGCTCCAGCAGCTCCGTATTGACGCCGTAATAAACGCCGACATAGATTCCCACGGATTCAATTTCCAGCATTGCATACTGTTCGCCAAAGGTCGGATACTTGATTTCGCCTTCTTCATAGGTTTTGTCGGCATTCGTATCTTTGCTGATTTCCTGTTCAATGATATTGAGTCCATCGGTCTGCGCCGTTGTTTTGAGATTATCCATAAATGCGATATTCAGATAATTCTGCAAACGGTGTATCGGCGCAAGTACGTAGAATAGAATCAGAATACCGGCGGTCAGCAGCAGCAGAAACAGGGGCGTCAGAATCAGAATGACGCGCTCACCGCGTTTGTTTTGTGTTTGTTCAGCCATATTACGCGTCCTGCTCCTCTTTGCGTTGCTTGCGGGTGAACAGCGTCAGACCGCCGATGGCGCTGAGAATCATCGCGGAGCTGCCAAGTACCGGAACAGTCGTATCCCAGCCGGTATCGTCAACGGATGTGCCGACGCTGGAAACGTCGATCAGCGTGCCGTCGCTGTTGCGGACGGAGTAACTGATGCCGTCGCCGTCAAATTTACCCAAGGTGATATTCATGCCGAGTTCCTTGCCAAGTTCAATGAAGCCGTTTGCGATTGTCGCCTGACTATCCGTATCCATCTGTTTGATGATGCTGTTGCGCTCGGACGTGGAGAGGTTTGCAAGGAATGATGCGCGTTCAGATTCCGGCAGGCTTGCGACATACGCTTGCTTCTCCTCAAGTGTCATATTGATAAATGCCTTTTCTGTTTGGACAGGCTCTGTGGGCGTTTCGGCTACCGTTGTGGTGCTGGTTGTTTCGGCAGGGGCAGTCTGCTGCGGCGTGGTATCTGTAGTCGCATTTTTTATATCCTCTCCGGAAATGCCGAACTGTGCGCCGACAGCGTTCCAAATATCGTCCTCATAGATTTCGACCATATCTGCCCAGACATCATAGGTAAAATAATTGCCGTTGATGCTCATGCCGTTCGCGTCGTGCGCGGTATTCTGATACTGGATTTTCGCCTCTTGGATCATAGATTCCGGCAGACCGATGCGGCGCATGGCGGCGTATACGTCCTCAACGCTGCTCGCAGAGACGGAAAACGGCATGGCGGCGCCGCAAAGCAGAACCGCAGCGCTTGCCGCAATATGGGCGATCAGCTTGTTTTTTTGATTTTTCATGGATAAACTCCTTTCGGTACAAGGGGCGTCGGGGTTTCGCGAAACTGTATCAAACAATCCAATATGTATTATAGCATATTTTTCGTGAAAATGCAACCATCGCCCTGATTTTTCAGATTTTACACACAATCTTACACAATACGGCATCTGTGTGCGAGAATATTTGCCGTCATGCGAAAATCTATCTTTTTTTAAGGCAATACAGCACAGAGCTGGTGGTGCAGATGTGCAGTGCGAGGGGAGACCGGAGCGCAGCGACGATTCCCCTCGTTCTTTGGTTGTCCCTTTCGTATTCGCGCAAGGAATTTCTGTGCAAGATGGCGGAAAATATGCAAGTAGATGTGCCGCCAAGTCGTAAGGCGGGCTTTGCGCGGTGTTGCCATATGGGCATTGCAAGTGCAGTGTCCCTGTTTTTTGTATTTATATTTGATTTCGCGCTTCGCGCGACGAAGGGGCTGCGCCCCCTCGACCCCCAGATGTGCTGCACTCGCATTCCCACTTTCCCCTAAAGAAAATTCAAGTCAGCAGAGGGGAGAGAGTTAGGAAAGAGAGAGCGCGAGAGGGAAAACCTAAGAGAGAGGGGAGACCGGAGCGCAGCGAGGATTCCCCTCTTTCTTGGGTTGTCCCTTTCGTATTCGCGCAAGGAATTCCTGTGCAAGATG
>JAZNTW010000003.1:0-69038 GCA_045591925.1 Oscillospiraceae bacterium | reverse complement strand
CTTACGGCTTGGCGGCACATCTACTTGCATATTTTCCGCCATCTTGCACAGAAATTCCTTGCTGGGCGTCAGCCCAGCGGCGTCATTTCTATACAATCTGACGAAAAATCTGACTGCGTATCTGCACCACCAACTCTGTGCGGTATTGCCTGTATTCAATATGATGATAATAAGTCACAACAAAGAGAGAGGGCTGTTCGATTGAAGAACAAAAGAAAATCTACTACCCTGATTCTGCTGTCTGCAATGCTAGTGTTTGGCTTGGTATTCTGGTATTTGGTGGAAAATGGCATGATCTGGTTCAATATGCCATCAAAAACCCAATATCCGGTGCGCGGTGTTGACGCTTCGCATTATCAGGGACAGATTGACTGGGAACGCATTGCGGAGCAGGATATCACCTTTGCTTTTATCAAAGCAACCGAGGGCTCCGGTACGGTTGATAATTGCTTTACCGAAAATTGGAACGATGCACGTGCTGCCGGTTTGTATGTCGGCGCATATCATTTTTTCAGCTTTGATAGCTCTGCGGCAACGCAGGCGGATAATTATTGCGCGATTGTTCCCTATCAGGAGGACGCGCTGCCGCCGGTCATTGATCTTGAGTTTTATCGGTCGGATAATCTGCCGAACCCCGACGCGGTTCGTGAAAGTCTGCGGATTCTGCTTGCAAGAATGCGCAGTGTCTACGGGAAGCAGCCGATCATTTATACGACAAAGGAATGCTGGGAGCTTTATCTCAAGGATTCGGAACTAGAATATACGCTTTGGATTCGCAGTATTTTTACTGCTCCCGTGTCCGGAATTACGCCGGAATGGACGTTCTGGCAATATAATCCGCGCGGAATGCTGGATGGCTATACGGGCGGCGATGTCCGGATTGATTTGAATGCGTTTCGCGGTACGGAGGAAGAATTCCGTCAGTTTGCGGAATTTGACATCCTGCCGCAGTGATTTTGAAAAGATATCGTCATGGGAGGAAAATGAGATGACCGAACAGGAACTTGCATTAAAAAAAGAGGAATTTCTTGAAATTTGGGACGCCTATGTGAAGCGCCCCGGCTCAGAGCGATTGCGAGCCTATCTGCTGGAACCGCAAAATGATTTCTTTAAAGCACCGGCGAGTACGCGATATCACGGTTCATATGCCGGCGGTCTGGTTGAGCATTCGCTGAATGTCTATCACAATCTGAAGGCGTATCTGGAACGGGAACGTGTACAAAAATCGTTTCATTTTCCGGAATATTCCGAGGAATCCATTGCGGTCTGTGCGCTGCTGCACGATCTCTGCAAAATGAATTTCTATACCGTGGATTTCCGGAATGCCAAAAACTCGAATGGCGTATGGGAAAAGGTGCCGTACTATAAGATTGACGACCGGCTGCCCTATGGGCATGGTGAAAAATCTGTGCTGATGATTCAATTCTTTATGCACCTGCATCGGGAAGAAGCCATGGCGATTCGCTGGCATATGGGATTTTCCGGCACGGAAGATAAGAATACCATCGGCGCGGCATTGGAACGCTTTCCGCTGGCGTTTGCACTGTATGTTGCGGATATGGAAGCATCCTATTTCCTTGAGGGCATCGAGTAAGCTCGTTTCATGCCGGCAGCTTAGGGGCGGCATATGCGCTGCGTCATATACATTATATTATATAGGCAACACCGCACAAAACCCGCCTTACGGCTTGGCGGCACATCTGCACCACCAGCTCTGTGCGGTGTTGCCTATCGTATCATGAGTTTTTACGTGAAGTGAGTTGATAGTTCTATGGATCGAATCGAAGCATTGGCAGCTGTGGTTCGGGAGGAGGGCGCGGACGCTTTGCTCCTGACCGGCGAGGTGAATTTGATTTATGTAACCAAAACAACTGCATTGGAGGGGCAATGCCTGATTTTTCCGAGTGAAAAAGCGATTTTTGTGACCGATGGCAGATATCAGGAAACCGCAGAGCAGCAGCTGATACCGCTTGGCTTTGATGTGATTACGCTTCCGCCAACGACGGCGCGTTATGAGTTTTTGCAGACGCTGCTTCGTGAACACGGCGTTCAGAAGCTCATGTATGAGGATGACGTTCTGACTGTGGATGAATTTGCGGTTATCCGTGAGCTGCTCGGCATCAGCTTTCAGCCGGTTGGCACAAGAATCCGTAAGCTGCGTGCCAGTAAATCCGAGGCGGAGATTGCCTGCATCATCCGCGCACAGCGAATCGCGGAAGCCGCGCTGCAACGGCTTTTGCCGGAGCTGCATATCGGCATGACCGAACGAGAAGCAGCTGCGCGCCTGAATTATTATATGGCACTTGGCGGCAGTGAGAAGCCCTCGTTTGATACGATTCTGCTGTTTGGAGAGAATACCAGCAAGCCACACGGCGTTCCCGGAGACAGGGCGCTTCAGGATGGGGATTTTGTTCTGGCAGACTTCGGCGCGGTGTATCACGGCTACCATTCGGATATGACGCGTACCGTTGTATTCGGCTCGGCAACGGATGAAATGCGAACGGTATATGAAACGGTTCTTGCAGCACAGCTTGCCGCACAGTCTGCCGCAAGAGAAAATATGCTCTGCTGTGATATGCACAATGCTGCCGCGGAGGTCATAGAGGCCGCCGGATACGGTCCGTATTTTTCACACGCACTTGGGCATTCGGTCGGACTGGAGATTCACGAATCACCGAGTGCAACGCCGCGCAGCAATGTTCCGCTGACGCGCGGTGTCGTTATGACCAATGAGCCGGGTATCTATATCGCGGGTAAATTCGGCGTTCGGATCGAGGATATGCTTGTGATCACGGATGGCGCACCGCGAAATCTTACGCAATTCCCAAAGGAATTTACCGTTTTGGCTTGATATCCCAAAAATAAGACAAATCACGCACGATTTTTCGGGATCGTGCGTTTTTTATTGTGAAAAATCGGAAATGGTGTAATCTTTTCTGCTGAAATCGTTCCTAAAGAGCAGGGGATGCCGATGTTTTTTGCCGGATACGCAAAAAAATTTGCGCAACCCCTTGTAATATTCGGAAGAATCATGTATAATAAGTTTGTATGCACTTTTCTGTCCGAATTCAGGACAAAACAAAAGGAGGAGTTTCATGGCAAACAAGAAAACGAAAGCCGCGCCGATTGCGCCGCCGCAGGGTGGGGGCGTGAAGGGCTGGTTTTCCCGTAACTGGTCGTACCTAGTAGCGTTTTTCCTACCGGTCGCCCTCATCTATCTCGCGTACCTGTTCTTTGGCTTGTATCCGGCAGGTAACCATTCCGTTCTGGTGCTTGACCTGAACGGTCAGTATGTCTACTACTTTGAAGCACTCAGAGATGCGTTCCACGGTGACGGCAGTATCCTGTATAACTGGTCGCGCAATCTTTCCGGCGGTTATCAGGGTATCATCGGCTACTACCTTGCCTCGCCGTTTACGCTGATTGTCATGCTGCTGCCGCGTACCATGATTCTCGGTGCGCTGCTGATTATGATTCTCTGCAAGCTCGGTGCGGCATCGGTCGCGTTCTGCTATTACGCACGGAAAGCGAAGCACGTAAAGCCGATGATCGGCGTTCTGCTCGGTACGATGTTCGGTATGTGCTCCTATGGCATCATCCAGACCATTGACCCGATGTGGCTGGACGGCTTGGTCTGTCTGCCGCTGATCTGCCTCGGCGTTGAGTATCTGATCGACGATGGCAGAAAGCTCAATTATATCATTCCGCTCGCGCTGATTTGCGTTGCAAACTTCTATATCGGCTTCATGTGCTGCATTTTCACCGCGATTTATTTTGTATTCTATTTCTTCTTCGGCTCCGACAAGGTCAAATTCAAAAAGAGCGAGGTAAAGAATCTCACCAATATTATCATCCGTATGGCATATTCAACAGCGGTTGCGATGTGTCTTGCGATGTTCATGATTCTGCCTGTCTACAATGCACTGGCACTCGGTAAATTTGACTTTACTGAGCCGGACTGGTCATTCAAGACCCAATTCAACGTACTGGACTTTATCGCACAGTTTACCTGCGTGAATCAGTACAGCTCTGTTAATGTGCAGGGTAAGCCGGAAATTTTCAGCGGCGTCCTTGCAGCGCTCTGTATGCCGCTGTTCTTCCTGAATAAGCGTATTCCGCTGAAAAAGAAGATTGGCTATGCGTTCCTTGTTGTGGTCATGTTCCTCTGTATGCTGATCCGTCCGATTGATATGCTCTGGCACGGCGGACAGATGCCGAACTGGCTGCCTTTCCGCTATTCGTTCATCTTCTCTTTCATCATGCTGAGTATGACTGCGATGACGCTCCGTTATGCAGCGAGCATCAAAAAGGCATATATCGGCGGTAGCTTTGTCGGCTTCTTTGCGCTGCTGATGTTCATGAATCACTATGTTACCAAGGGTGCTGACAAGCTCATCAACGAATACAACAGAATGTTCGTTGACCAGAAGGGTGCCGTCTATCTCGATACCTACAAATCCATCTGGCTGACGGTTCTGTTCATTGGCATTTACTGCGTATTCATTTACCTGATGACGAAGAAGAATCCGTCAAAGGGTATGAGCATGATCATTATGGCAAGCCTTATTGGTGTAACGAGCGTTGAGCTTGTATACAATGCAAAGTGCGAATTCGAGGATATTCACAAGGAAGTTTCCTATTCCACCAGAAAATCCTACCGTGAATATGTTCAGTCCGGTCGTGACATGGTAGACCGACTGTATGAAGAAGACCCGACGCTGTATCGTGCAGAAAAGACCTATGTTCGTACTGTCAACGACAACGGCGGCTTCAAGCTCCGTGGTATTACACACTCCAGCTCGGTCATGAACGCAAAAATTCTGACCTACCTCGAAACAATGGGCTATTCCGCAAGCACCTATTATTCCAGATACGACGGCAATACGCCGATTGCGGACAGTATTCTCGGTATTAAGTACGTCTTTGACAAGGGCGACGATGGCGGCAATCTGCTCAAAAAGGGTGAAAACTCCGATATCGGCGCAGCTTATGTCAAGATCAAGGACGAGAAAGCAAAATCACAGTCCGAAACCGACCTTGATGTCGGTGTATACCAGAACCCGAATGCACTTGGCATCGGTTATATGGTCAGCAAGGATATCCAGCGCGTCAATGCGTTCGGCAACGATAACCCCTTTAACAGCCAGAATATCCTGCTGAGCACGATCTCCGGCAACACGACCTTTACCGCAGGCGGCGGCTTCGACCAGTGGCATCAATATTACCACCCGATTTCCGTCACAGAGCCGATGCGCTATAATCAGTGCTATCAGGATGCCTACGGCGATCAAATGCGTTTCCGTGAAAACGGCTGGGATCCGAATAATCCGACCGTTCACCAGCCGGACCCGACTGTTGACATCTTCCTCCAGACCGAAACCGATGAGCCGCTGTATCTGTTCTTCAAGACGGAGAATCAGAGCAAGGTGAACCTCTGGCTCGCAGATCAGTGGAACGAAGATGAAAGCCTGATGCTGAATGTGGATGAAACCAGCGCAAAATCGCTCGGCGCTTACTTCGAGGGCGATAATTACCATATTCTCTATGTTGGTCAGTATCCGGCAGGTCAGAAGCTCCAGCTTCGTATGACTTTGCTGACGGATGAAGGCAATGCCAAGGAAAAATATACAATCATCAAGCAGTTCTTCTTCTATCACTTCGATTCGGAGCTGTTTGAGCAGGATATCAAGTCGCTTCAGGCAGAGGAAGCCCAGTGGAAGCTGACCAAGTTCAATGGCAGAACGCTTGAGGGTACGGTCACTGCGAAGGAAGGTCAGATGCTGATGACCTCGATTCCGGCAGAACCGGGCTGGAAGGTCTGGGTTGATGGCGTACCGTATAAGCGCAATGAAACGATTGACGGCAAGCAGGTTGAGGTCAATTATAATACGCTCTTCCAGGCGATGATTGGCGTCGAGCTTGAACCCGGTGAGCATACGGTCAAAATGCGGTATACACCGCCCGGACTCGGCACAGGTCTGTTTACGTTTGTATGCGGTCTGTTCTGTCTCGTGATGTTCTATCTGTACGATAAGGAGCATAATTCGGTACTGCTGCTCATGCGTGCAAATCGCAAGAAGGGTATCTACGAGCTGCCTTATGAGGACGATCCGGATCCGGAGGTCATTGCAAAGCAGAAGAAAGCCGCAAAGGAAAAGCTCGCTGAGCAGAAAGCTGCTGCTGAGGTGAGTGAAAATCTGGTTGCAGACGAGCTTCGCAAGCTCAAGGAGCTGCTCGATGAGGGCGTTCTGACGCAGGAAGAATTCGATGCTCAGAAAAAGAAATTGCTAAAGTAAGCATATCAAACCAATATGCCGCGGAATCTGATTGAGGTTCCGCGGCTTTGCTTTGCCTGTCTGGCAAAAGAATTTCTCTGCGGTACTTGTGAAATCGGGAAAAGTATGCTATAATAAAAATGTATGCGAGTATAAAAGAGGTGGAAGATATGACGACTCAGATTCGTATGGCAGAACAGGCGGATATTCCGGCGCTTTGCAGACTGCGGCTTGCCTATTTTGATGAGGAATTTGGAGCGCTCCCGCAGGAGCAGCTTGACGCGATTGCCGCACAGCTTCCACAATATTTCGCGGAGCATCTGGGGAAGGACTGCCTGACAGTGGCGGCGGTGCTGCCATCGGGCGAACTCATTGCGAATGCGATTTTGATGATTTCAGAAAAGCCTGCCAATCCGTTTTTTCCCAATGGCAGAACGGGCTATGTGCTTGGCGTATTTACCGAGCCTGCATATCGCGGACAGGGCATTGCAACACGTATGATGCAGAGGATTTTGGATGAAGCCATAGAACAGCGGCTGGATCAGGTGACGCTTTCTGCAAGTGATATGGGAAAGCATCTCTATGAAAAACTCGGATTCTGCGTGAAGCATTCTAAATTTACGGAAATGGAATGGAGACCTGCGCGATGAAGCATTGCGGTACGCAGACCATTCAGACGCAAAGATTGATTTTGCGGCGATTTGTACCGGAGGATTCCGATTGTATGCTGCGATTCTGGGCGTCTGATGCGCAGGTGCAGCAGGAATACGGAGAACCGGTCTACGAAACGCCGGAGGGCGAAATTTGTTATTGCATCGAAAAAGAGAGATAGATATAGAAATCAGAAAGGATACAAGCTATGGATATCGGAATTGACCTTGGTACGGCGAATATCGTTATCACAAAGCGCCGCAAGGGCGTTGTGCTGAACGAGCCTTCCGTCATCGCGTTCAATAAGCGGACGGAACGCGTGGTCGCCGTTGGCGAGGAAGCCTATAAAATGGAGGGGCGCGCCCCCTCGTATATCGCGGTTGTGCATCCGCTTCAGGATGGCGTCATTTCGGATGATATTCTGACGCAGGCGCTCATCCGCGAGGTGATCGACGTCATTGCCGGTGCGAATCTGATCAAGCCGCGCATCATCATTTGCGTGCCGTCTTTGATTACGGATGTTGAAAAGCGAGCGATTCTCGATGCTGCGATGAGCACCGGTTCGCGCAAGGTGCATCTGATTCAGGAACCGCTTGCGGCATTGCTGGGCGCAGGCGTTGCGATCAACCGTCCTGTCGGACATATGGTTGTGGATATCGGCGGCGGTACGACCGATATCGCGGTTGTGTCCATGAACGGCATCGTGACGGCAAGATCTTTGAAAATTGCCGGAAACAGATTCGATCAATCCATCATCCGTTATGTGCAGAATAAATATCAGATTCTGCTTGGCTCAAAATCTGCGGAGCAGGTCAAGAAAACGCTCTGCAATCTCTACAACCCGGCAGAGGATGTAATTGCACAGGTCAAGGGTCGCAATATTTCGCGCGGCTTGCCGGATCAGTGCGACTTGAGTGAAGCTGAGCTTTTCGAGGCGCTTGAGGATGATGTCAATGAAATCGGTGAAACAATCCGGCGCGTGCTGGAGGAGACGCCGCCGGAGCTTGTCGGTGATATCTGCGCCAATGGCATTCTGCTGACGGGCGGCGGTGCGCTGCTCGGCGGCATCGAAGCGTATCTGACGCGTATGCTCGGCGTACCGTGCCGTGCCGCAAAGGACCCGATTACCTGCGTGGCAATGGGCACCGAAAAGGCGTTTACGCGCCGTGATATCCTGCTCGATGGCTTTGAGCGCATTGACGCCTATACGCAGTCATAATTTTTATCCGTATACTGAAATTGCAGAAATAGTGAGCGATTCGCATTTGTCTGTGATCCTTTCACGGAAAATCAGATATGTACCCCGAAAGGCTCAAACGTCTTTCGGGATTGCTTTTGCATCCCCCGCATATTATCAGAAAGTCAGAATTATCATCAAAGGTGGAACATTATGAACTCAATTTTGAAAAGGCTGTCCTCGTTTCAGCTCATTCTTCTGGGCTTTGCCGCAGTGATCTTAACGGGCACGTTGCTTCTGATGCTCCCGATTTCGACAGCAAGCGGAGACTCGGCTTCATTTTCCGATGCGCTGTTTACCGCTATATCCGCGGTTTGCGTGACGGGATTGATTACGCAGGATACCGCTACATATTGGTCGCAATTCGGACAGACGCTCATTCTGGTTCTCATTCAGATTGGCGGACTTGGCGTTGTGACTGCCGCATCTGCGATTGCATTCATCTCCAAGCGGAAAATCAATCTTCGCCAGAGAAGCACGATGCAGGAGGCAGTCTCAGCACAGCAGGTTGGCGGCGTTGTAAAGTTTACGAGCTTTATTTTCAAGGCGACGTTTCTGATTGAATTGATTGGTGCGATTCTGCTGATGCCTGTTTTTTGCAGGGATTTGGGATTCCTGAAAGGGCTATGGTATTCTGTGTTCCATTCCATTTCCGCGTTTTGCAATGCAGGCTTTGACCTCATGGGCTTTAAAACGCAGTTTTCCTCGCTGACATCTTATGCGTTCGACCCGATGCTGAATATCGTCATCATGTTCCTGATTATCAGCGGCGGCCTTGGCTTTGCAACGTGGGAGGATATCCGTACCCATCGGCATCACCTCAAAAAGTATCGTGCGCAGAGCAAGGTGATTCTTGTGACAACAGGCATTTTATTGCTTGTTCCGATGCTGTATTTTTATTTCTGTGAGTTTTCGAATTGGGAAATGTCTTTTCCGAAAAAACTGCTTGCCTCCGCGTTTCAAGCAGTCTCACCGCGAACAGCCGGCTTTAACACCGTCAGCTTCGGGGATATGTATCAGGGCAGTCTGTGCGTCATCATTATCCTGATGCTCGTAGGCGGTTCCTCCGGCTCTACCGCGGGCGGTATGAAAACCAATACGTTGGCAGTGCTTGTTTCTGCTGCGTTTTCCGTGTTTAAACGGCGCGAAGATATCCACTTTTTCGGCAGACGCGTGGAGTGGGATACGCTTCATAAGGCTGCTGCAATCCTGATGCTGTATCTTTCGCTGTTCCTGACAAGCGGTATTGCCATCAGCCTGATTGAGGATTTGCCGTTAATCGACTGTATGTTTGAAACGGCTTCTGCGGTCGCAACGGTTGGTTTGACGACCGGTATCACGCCGCAGCTCGGTATTGCCTCCAAAATCATCCTGATGCTTCTGATGTTCTTTGGCAGAGTCGGAGGTCTGACCTTTGTTTACGCTGCTTATATGAATCCGAAAAAGAATTTTTCAAAGCTGCCGCTTGACAAAATCAGCGTTGGCTAATCGAAGGGAGTATGAAATATGAAATCTGTATTGTTGATTGGACTGGGTAGATTTGGCCGTCATATCGCATATAAACTCAGCGAAATGGATCATGAGGTCATGGCTGTGGACAAAAATGAAGAGCGCGTGTCGGCTGTTATGGACTATGTTACCAGTGCGCAGATTGGTGATTGTACAAAGCGAGAGTTTCTTCAATCCATTGGCGTGAGAAATTTTGACGTCTGTATTGTTGCGATTGGCGATGATTTCCAAAGCTCTCTGGAAACGACATCCTTGCTGCAAGAGCTTGGCGCACAAAAGGTTGTGTCACGTGCTGCCAGAGATGTGCATGAAAAGTTTTTGCTGAGAAACGGCGCAGATGAGGTGGTGTATCCCGAAAAGCTGCTTGCTTCGTGGACTGCAATTCGCTATACCTCCGATCATATTCTCGATTACATTCAGCTTGACGGCGACTTTGCTATTTTCGAGGTGACGATTCCGAACGCATGGTGCGGCAAAACCGTTGGTCAGCTTGACATCCGCAAGCAATATAAGATCAATATCATGGCGCTGAAGAGAAGCGGAAAGCTCTATCCGGATATTTCACCCAATACGATTCTGGATGAGCCGTACACCTTGCTGGTGCTTGGAGAGTACGAAAATATTCAGAGATGCTTCCATATTTGAGATGATAATAAAAAAGATTCTGTTTCAGACCAGCGAGATGCAGTGCTCTGAAACAGAATCTTTCTTTTTTTAGATAGTATAAGTCGGAACCGGATTTGCCTATATAAAAATAGAAAAACCGCTTCTTTTCAGAAACGGTTTTGGATGAGGATGAGCGGACTTGAACCGATGACCCCCTGCATGTCAAGCAGGTACTCTAACCAACTGAGCTACACCCTCACAACAGATATTATTATACCATATCTTTTTCGATTTGTCAAGACCTAATCAGAAAAAAATTTATTCGGCGGTATCGGCGCAGATATTCCGATACCGCCGTGTTGTACTAGCGTGTTGTATTAGCTGCAGCGCTGCGCGGATTGTGCGCTTTGCAGCCAGTCTACCGCAAAGGAGATAAACTCCGAATTCGTCATGCGATGACCGTCTGCAAATCCAAATGTCCATCCGGTATGCTGATCAGCATTTTCCCATGCCTGCGTGATTGCGTGTCGGATCGCACGCTCTACACGAGATGGCGTACTGTGCAGTTTTTCGGCAACCATTGGATAAATGTGATTCATGACGCATCCGGTCGGCTGATCCTGCTTATATGCTGTCATGATTGCACAGCGCAGATAATGGAAGCCTCTGAGCTTTGTCGGGATTCCGAAATTGTGCAATAAGCTCGTAATTGAGGATTCGGGATTCTTTTGATCGTCTGCGTCGCCATGTCCGTTTCTTCGGATGCCGCTCAGTCTGTATACATAGGATACAAACTCCGAAATGTCTTCCGGAAAAGGAATGTAATGAACGCCATGCCGCGTCAAAATCTTCTCGATTCCGTCATTTTTCTGCCGATAGAGGGCAATGATCAAAAGGTCCGAATGACGAAGCAATTCTTCTGTCAGAATGGCTACGTGGATTGTCGAAACGCTCAGGTTGAGTATGAGCACATCCGGGTGCTCGCGGCGAACGGTCGATACGATTGTTTCATGCTGTTGCTGTCTGGTTATCACCCATTCTCCGTTCTTGATCAACGAGACTGCGATGTTTGCTGCGAATTCATCGCCAATGTCGCCGATGAGTATGCGTAATTGTTTGTTCATGTTGCGTCTCCTTTTTATTTTTTTATCTGCCTTATCATTATAGCAAAGCAACCTGCATTGTGTCAAGTGAAGAATTTGCGAATTCATGTCGAATATTGTCGAGTTTTATCGGTTTTGTCGAATTTGGCGCAAATATTTTTGAATTTGCCTGCATATGTATTCCTGAAAGGGGTGAAAATGGATGCGTGAAATCGTATATGCGGTGCTGCTTTGCGGAATACCGGCATCGTTTATTGGGATGCTGGCAATCGCGGTGCTGCTGACGGCGATTGATTTATCCTATGTATATTATTCGATTGTGGCTGCGATTCCGCTGCTGCTTGGATGTGTGCTTGCCGGATATCGTGCAGGAAAACGTCTGCGCAGCGGGGGATGGCACTGCGGCTTGCTGACGGCACTGCTGCTGTCGGGGTTCTGGTATGCCGTTGTCTGCGTTCTGAGCCACAAGCTGCATTCTCCGATGCTGTTGCTGTTCAGCTTGCCCTGCGGAATGGTTGGCGGCATATGCGGCGTCAATACCAGACTGCCGATGCCGGAGAGACGGTTTCATTCTGTCAGAAGAATTCCGGTGCAGCTTGCGCTGTCTCAAAATACAGCCAAGGGAATTCGCAGAATCAGCAAAATGAAACGTCGGAATGCTGCAAAAGCTCGTCAGGAAATGGGTGCCGGGCAGACAGAATATTGATTACAAATCTGCGCGGTCTGTGCGAAATTTTGTGCATACATACAAAGAATATGAAAAGATGAAGAAAACCCTTGATTTTTTTCTAAAACATGGTACAATAGATTTAGCACTCAGATATACAGAGTGCTAAGATTCTCTCGATGAGAGTGCTAAACCACCGGAAGCCGGATAATCGGGCTTCTGAATATAGAACAGGAGGAATCTATCATGACTATTAAACCTTTGGCTGACAGAGTTGTGATCCGTATGACGGAGGCTGAAGAAACCACAAAGGGCGGCATCATTCTGACCGCTTCTGCACAGGAAAAACCGCAGATTGCGGAAGTCGTTGCTGTTGGCCCCGGCGGAATCGTTGAGGGCAAGGAGATCGCAATGTATGTCAAGGTCGGCAACAAGGTGCTGCTCAGCAAGTACGCAGGCACAGAGGTTAAGCTGGACGGTCAGGAGTATACGATTGTCAAGCAGAGCGATATTCTCGCAATCGTTGAGTAATATACGATTTTTTGATTTTCTGATTCTGAAAGGAGCTTATATAGTATGGCAAAAGATCTGAAGTACGGTGAGGAAGCTAGAAAGGCGCTGCAAGCCGGTATTGACAAGTTGGCGGATACCGTCAAGATTACGCTTGGTCCGAAGGGCAGAAACGTTGTCCTCGATAAGAAGTTCGGCGCACCGCTGATCACCAATGACGGCGTGACCATTGCAAAGGAAATCGAGCTTGAGGACGCATTTGAAAATATGGGCGCACAGCTCGTCAAAGAGGTTTCCGTCAAGACAAATGACGCTGCCGGTGACGGTACGACAACCGCAACCCTGCTCGCACAGGCAATCGTCCGTGAGGGTATGAAGAATATTGCAGCAGGCGCAAATCCGATGATCCTGAAAAAGGGCTTGGATAAGGCTGTCGCAACCGCTGTTGAAACTGTAAAGTCCAATTCCAAGACTGTTGACGGCAGCGAGGATATCGCAAGAGTCGCAACGATTTCCTCTGCGGATGAGACAATCGGTAAGCTGATTGCTGAGGCAATGGAAAAGGTCTCCAAGGACGGCGTTATCACGATCGAGGAGTCCAAGACTGCTGAAACCTACAGCGAAGTTGTTGAGGGTATGCAGTTTGACCGTGGCTATGTTAGCCCGTATATGGTCACCGATACCGATAAGATGGAGGCTGTCTACGACGACGCATTCCTGCTGATCACAGACAAGAAGATTTCGAGCATTCAGGAGATCCTGCCGCTGCTTGAGCAGATTGTCCAGAGTGGCAAGCGTCTGGTTATCATCGCTGAGGATGTCGAGGGCGAGGCTTTGACGACACTCATCTTGAACAACCTCCGTGGTACATTCAAGTGTGCTGCAATCAAAGCTCCGGGCTTCGGTGATCGCCGCAAGGAAATGCTCAAGGATATCGCAACACTGACCGGTGGTGAGGTTATTACCGCTGATCTGGGTCTTGAACTGAAGGATACCCAGCTCACACAGCTCGGCCGTGCGCGTCAGATTGTCATTTCCAAGGAGAACACCATCATTGTTGACGGCGCAGGCGAGTCCGCTGCAATTCAGGCAAGAGTTGCACAGATTCGTTCCGAGATCGAGAATTCGACCTCTGATTTCGACCGCGAAAAGCTGCAGGAGCGTCTTGCAAAGCTCGTTGGCGGCGTTGCTGTTATCAAGGTTGGCGCTCCGACTGAGATCGAAATGAAAGAAAAGAAGCTCCGCGTTGAGGATGCGCTCGCTGCAACCAAGGCTGCTGTCGAGGAAGGCATTGTTGCAGGCGGCGGTGTTGCACTGCTGAACGCTGCTGACGCTGTCTCCAAGCTCGTTGAGACGCTGGAGGGCGATGAAAAGACCGGTGCGAAGATTATTCTCCGCGCACTGGAGGAGCCGATTCGTCAGATCGCAGCAAATGCAGGTCTTGAGGGTTCTGTCATCATTGAGAATATCAAGCGTGCAAATAAGGCTGGCTATGGCTTCAATGCGTACTCTGAGGAGTATGTGGATATGATTTCTGCCGGTATCGTTGACCCGACTAAGGTTACTCGTTCTGCACTGGAAAACGCGGCTTCCGTTGCTGCTATGGTGCTGACCACCGAGAGCCTTGTCACCGATATCAAGGAGCCGCTTCCGGCTGCACCTGCTATGCCTGCTGGTGGCATGGATTATTGATTATAAAACACGAAACCACGGAATTGCTAAGTCGGGTAGTAATAAAGAAGTATTACAAAGCCACTTTTGATATTCATGTCAAAAGTGGCTTTGCGTTGCTTATATCATTGACTTTATACAAAAAACATGTTATAATCAGCTTAACAACAAATAAGAATCTGACGGAGATTTATTGCAATGAATAAAGTACGGAAGATTGTAGGCAAAATCATGCTCATACTTCTTGCGGTTTTACTTGTATTTACTGTTGTGACATACATTGTTCATCATGTAAAAACCAATAAGGAGCTTGATGTTTTACAACAAAACAACCTTTACAATCCGGTTTCTGTTGGAGATTATTCTCTCAATGTCGCTAAATTCGGCAAGGAAGATGGAAAACACACTATTGTGGCTATGGCAGGACTCGGAATGGGAGACTGCTCAGTATCTATGAGACAAATGACTGCATGCCTGGAAGAAGACAATCTGGTTGTCTTTGTAGATAGGGCTGGTTATGGACTGAGCGATGATACAAACAACGAGATGACATTGGAGTATATCGTTGAAGATTACAGAAAAGCTCTGAAAAACTCCGGATTAGAAGGACCATATATTCTCATGCCGCATTCTATTGGCGGTGTATATGCAACGCATTGGGTATCAAAGTATCCTGAGGAAATTGAAGCAGTTGTTTTCGTAGATGGCACACAACTTTCAGAAAATGCTTATGTGGGCGACGAAGATGAATACGCAAGTACATGGGCAGATTATGCGATAGCTTCCCTGATGAATTTGGGATTCAGCAGATATGCGTTGAGATACGATTTCTATCTGTATCCAGACAATTACACCCCAAATGAACAATACCTTGGCGATGCATTAAGTATAAGAAATATGGGTTCGATTGCACAATTGTCTGAAAGTGCGAATACCCCAAGCAACGGACAAAAAGCATTTAAGGAAATTGTTACCAATGATGTGCCGAAGCTTTACATATGTGCAGGCTGGGGATTTGAGAAAAGGGATGATTATGTCGATTACATCAAGTGGATTAATCGACAGAAAGAAATCAACAAACTTGGCGAAGCATGGAATGAGAATCCAACAGATGAAAGAGTTACAAAATTATTGGAACAAAGCGAGGAATTGAGAACCTCTGTGTTGCTTCCTTATCTTGATAAAATGGGTAATTGCCAGCTCATCTGCCTGGGCGGAGACCATATGATTTATGAGCAGAAACCCGAAGAATGTGGTGATATCATCAACGATTTTCTTGATGAACTGGGCGTGTAAATTCCAATATTAATCGGTCAGATATAAACATAACCCGTGAAGACATTCTTTACGGGTTATGCTTCTTTATGACCAGTCATCTTAAGAATTCCGTGGTTTTTTGTTGCTGTTTTTTGCGGCATTGAGCACGGTCTTTCGACGACGCAGTAGGGCAGCGGCAGTCAGCAGCAGGATACCGAGCAGTGCGCCGACAAAGTCAATACAGATGTCGCGCAGCTCACAGCTTCTGCCCGGAACAAAATGCTGATGAAGCTCGTCACTGCACGCATAAAGCAACGCACAAAACGCCGGCAGAATGATCACTTCTTTTGTGACTGCCTGCCGGCTCTTTGATATATTTATTCGGAACTGTCTTGCTGTTGCGGCAAGGAGACCGCCAAGAATGGCATACTCGGACAAATGACCGCATTTGCGAAATATCGTGTGCAGACCATCAAAAATAGACTGCTGCTCGGCTGCTGTACGCTTCTCCCAATGCGGAATGATTGCCGCCAGAAGCGAGTTCAGCAGGCTTCCGCTCATGCTGCTGGATTTATCTGCAACCTGCGCCGAAAACCAGAATATGACACCCATCCAGAGCAGTGTCAGAAGAATCAGACACGTAAGGATTGCCGTTTTGCGGTTTATTTTTCCCAAGTGCTTTTCTCACGCTTGATATCCTGTAACAGCTGACCGAGCTTTGTTTCGGTCGCAGTCAAGGATTGCAGCACGAAAGAAGTGGTTGCTTCCTTGGTATCCTCACACTTGGTCTTTGTTTTTGCAAGGATTTCGTGTGCGCGTTTCTTCGCTTCTTCAACGATGGAATTTTCCGAAACAAGTGCCTTGGCACGCTCCTCAGCACCGCGGATAATTTTTTCCGCATTTGCCTGTGCTTCTTTCATGATGCGGTCGCAGTCATAGTCGATGGTCTGTGCGCGCTTCATTTCTTTCGGCATATTGAGGCGGATATCGTTGACAAGCTCACGGAAACGGTCGCCGTCAATGACGATCTTATGTGCGGCGAACGGAAATACCTTCGCATTGTCAAGAAGGTCATCCATTTCGTCAAGAACATCAAATATACTCATTCTGAATCTTCCTTTCCGATTGCGTTTACAAATTGCTGCACCTGTCGGATTTCCTGCGCGGTGGCAACTTTTCCGAAAGGTGATTGATTCTGTGGTTTGCGCAGTCGCTCTGCGATGACGGGGAGAATGTCTGCCGGAACAAAGCTGCTGATATCGCCGCCGAGCGTGGCGATCTGCTTGACAATACTGGAGCTGAGATACATATTCTCCGCTGCAGTTGTGAGGAATACGGTTTCTGCACTGGGAACCAGCTTTTTATTACCGAGCGCCATCTGGAATTCGTATTCAAAGTCTGTGACAGCGCGCAGACCCTTTACGATTGCATGGGCACCAACTCTGCGGACATAATCCGCAAGCAGCTCATCCTCCAAAATGTCAATGACGATATTATCAAAGCCTGTCGTGACTTTTTCGATCATGAGCAGACGCTCCGTAAGCGTGAATGCAGGACGCTTATCGAGATTCGCGGAAACAAGGACGATCACCTTATCAAAGAGCTTTGTGGCTCTGCTGATGATATCCAGATGTCCGAACGTAACCGGATCGAAGCTGCCGGGACAGACCGCTAAACGGCGTTGATGTTCACTCATGTTCGATGTCCTTTCTGCTTTGCGCCAGAGATTCTCTGCGCCGACCGTGCTGTGCCGGCATCATTCCGTATCTATATCGGGATTCCGGTAAACACTTATTATTATTTTACCATATTTTTTCTGCTTTTGCAAGTCAAAATTCAGAATTCTCTGAGATAATTTGCATTCTGGTTCATGTTCGCAGACGATTATGCCGTTTTCTTGCATTTTTTCCGCGAGTATTGGAAGAACTTGCGGTAAAATATCCTGATGATAGGGTGGATCGAGGAACGCAATGTCAAAACGCTCTGTTGTGCGCTGCAAGAAACTGATGGCATCCGATTTGAGAATCGTTGCCTGATCTGCAAAGCCACAGTTCTTGATGTTCTGTCGGATACAGTTGATTGCGCGCTGGTCGGCGTCGATGAATGTTGCACGGGCTGCGCCGCGGCTGAGTGCTTCGATTGCCATTTGTCCGCTGCCTGCGAACAAATCAATGATATTTGCGCCGGGAAATTCAAATTGCAGAGAGGAGCAGATTGCCTCCTTGACCTTATCTGTAGTTGGACGGGTATCGAAGCCCTCCGGTGTAATCAGGCGTCTGCCGCGCGCTGTTCCGGTGATAACACGCATATGGTTCTCCTTTTTCATGGTTTTTTCTTGCTGTATGACTTTATGATAAACCGCATTCCATTCGTCGGATGAGCAGACTTCCGTTCTGCTTCAGCCATTGATTGCAGCGGTCATAATCGGGAAACGCATGGTATACTGCCGCGTAAAATTGCTTCCCGTGGTTTGCGTACAGTCTGTGACACAATTCATGGACAATCACGCTGTCAAGCACTTCCGGCGGCGCAGCCATTAACAGGCAGTTGAAATTGAGGTTTTCCTCCGCAGTGCAGCTGCCCCATCTTGTTTTTTGATTTCGGATGGTGATACGCCCATAGGTCACGCCGATGATATCTGCATAATAGGCAACGCGCTGCGGAATGATTTCAGCTGCACGCTGCGCCATATTGCGGATATCCTGCTGTGAGAACGGTGGGAGTGTGGCAAGCTGCTGATTCTGCACCAGCCGTTTCTGCACATGAAGCTCAATCGCAGCCGCTTTTTCGGTCAGAAAACGCTCGATGTCATGCAACGGCATTTTTTGCGGTGCGCGTACTGTGACGCTGCCATCCGGCAGGATTTCCGCTGCCAGTGAGCGTCTGTTGCTGCGAATCAGCGTGATTGCGGTTGAAATGCCTTCGATTTGCATGATTCCTCCAGATTCGGACAGAAATTCCCGACAGGCTGATGTCTGCCGGGAATCCTTGTATTTCAGCGATATGCAGGCTTTCGGAATTGCCAGCGCTGATTATTCAGCAGAGAGCCGAGCATATTGTTCACTTGCAGCGATTCGCTGACACCGGTTTTACACCAGATTGCAAAGTGCTCGCAATTATTTGTCAGAATATTATAGCTTGTTTCGCCCAGACGGGAACGCGCGCGTGCGACAGTCTCCTCCGGTGTATACAAGTGATAACCGTATGTCTGCTGTAAGGAACGGGCAAGCTCCTCGGAATAGCTGTTGATATGCGGTGTACTGCTGAGATTGCCGAGCGCGACCGGCGGAACATAGGGCTTCGGAAAATCCAGAATAAAGTATTCCGAATCGTCACGCAGGAAATTCCGCAAATCTGTTGCATGAACTGTCGCGTGTCCGATGGTTTTGCTTGCCGGAATATTATAATGCACAATGCAGGTGTCGCTGACGTAGATGCCGTAGTGGACGTAAGTGCCGCCATGCCGTACAACGCCGATGATATCACCGTATTGCGCCTGTACGGGCTGCATTCCCGAAAAGGGGACTGTGCTGTTCGGAAACGGATTCATAAAATCTGTTCCGACCGTAACACCGCCTGCATCTCGAAACGCTTCCGCACGTGCTGCGCGGCGAATCATGGATTGTTCAAGCTCCTGCTGCGTACCGCGATCGACAATCTGACCGTACTGATCAACGATACGGCATTCACCTGTTACAACGTGGCGCTGCAATGTATAAGCGGACGAATAATCCAAATCTTCCCAACAGTAATCCTTATCCATAATGGTGAAACCGGTATCTGAATGCTGCGTCTGATAGGTTTCGGAAAGGGAATCGAGTTTATTTGCGAGACGATCCATGCCACGGCTGACGGCGTCCCAGAATTCCATATGTTACCTCCTGCGAAGTCAATCGTTAGAGCGCGAGATCCAAAGGATATATTTGCCGTTTTTCTGGTAATATCCGATATCGAGCGCGCCGTTCTGATAGCGGTAATGAGCCAGCGTGCTGTCGTCGATTACTTCATGACCGCCGTAAAGTGTATCTACATAGTCTGTTAAGGCTGTAAAATAGTATTTGATTTCATCATGAGTCCAGATGTAAGGACCGTGGTAATCGGGGTGATTGCCAAAGCGGTAGTCGATCGCACGCAAATGATTGCCGTGTGCTGCGCTGCCGTTGTGAATATACAAATCAACCGCAGCCGGCATTTGCAGGTCAGCGAAGCCCGGAACCGGAAACGCATTGGCAATATAGCGATAGGTTGAGTTTGATGTACCATTGTTATCCGGCGTTGTGCCGCAGAAAATATCGGCATCATTTCCCCAGTTGATCGGAAGATCGAGCATTGCCTGCTTGGCATCTGCCTCGCTCAATGCTTTGCCGTCATTGTTGGACGCTTTTGTATAGAGTCCGGGCAGCAGGAACGGGTCGCCATTATTTCCGCAGACAAACGGCGCTGCGCCGATTGTTGCATAATAATCAGATGAGCTTGTGCTTTGTACAGGCTCTTGCGGCTGCTGTGGCTGCTGCGGTTGTTGTACTTGCTGCTGCGCGGTTGTTTTGGTTGTTGTTTTTGAGGCTGTTTTCTTTGTTGTTTTTCCGGTGGTTTTCTGTGTGGTTTTTTTCGTGGTTGTTGTTTTCTTTGTAGTTGCTTTTTCGGTTTTCTTCGTTGTTGCTGCTGTTTTCTTTGTGGTTGTTTCTTTGGTTTCTTTGACTGTTGTTGTGGTTGCTTTGGTTGTTGTGGATTTTTTTGTGGTGGTTGTTTTCTCAGTGGTTTTTTCTTTTTCAGTCGTGGTTGCTTTCGTTGTCTTTTCGGTTTCGGGTTCTTTCGGGGCTTCGGTGGTTTTCTCGGTTGTTGTTTCCTCAGCCTGTAATTCCTCGATCATGGTATCCGGTGCGGTCTGATTCTTTTTCTGGATTCCGCGAATCAGAAATGCACCGCCGATGACATTTGCGACAAGTACGCCGATCAAGACTGTATTTACAATTCTGCGTGTGCCGTCCGGACGAATTACTTTGCCTGTTTCTGTACGGACCGCTGCGCCACACTGCGGACAGAATGAAAATTTATCCGCTACATCAGCGCGACAATGCGGACACTTCATAAAAACGCCTCCTCTTTTTGTTAAAATCAAATTACAAACCGGTCTTTTAGGGCAAACCGCTTTGTTATATACATATTTATTATATCACATTCCGCATAAAAATGCAAGCAATTTTCGTTATTTTTTGTCAAGCAAGCGAATTCAAAAAAAGAACCGACATGGCTCCAGTAATCCATGTCGGTTAAATCTATAAAGCGCAGATATCCCTGAATCCTGCGCAGTCAAAGGGCAGCGTTTGCGGCAATGCGATAAATCTCCGCGATATTTTCCGCAGAAAGTGCAACGAAGCCGCTGGTTTTTCCATCGCCGATGCCGAATTTTTCGACAAGCTGAGGAATATCCTCTTCCTTTGCACCAAGCTCTGCAAAGTTGATCGGCATACCGATGCTATGCAGGAACCGGCGGAAGCAGCGGATACCCTCCAGTGCGGTTTCTGCGGGATTGCCAAAGTTCATCTGGCAGCCCCAGATGCGAACCGCCGCTTCTGCAAAGCGCATAACATCATGCTGATAGACAAACTCCATCCATGCCGGCATGATGACCGCAAGACCTGCACCGTGTGCGCAGTCATAGAGCGCGGAAAGCTCATGCTCGATGCCATGGCTGTTCCAGTCCTGCTCTCTGCCGACGCCAACGATGTTGGTGTGCGCAACAGTACCTGCCCACATGATATTGGCTCTAGCCTCATACAGATCAGGCTGTGCGATGACACGCGGTGTTTCCTTGATCATTGTCAGGAGAACCGCTTCACAAAGACGGTCGGTGATTTCGACCTCTTTGGTATTGGTGAAATAGCGTTCAAAAACGTGCGCCATGATGTCCGTCGCGCCGCACGCTGTCTGATAGGCAGGCAGCGTGCAGGTAAGCTCCGGATTCAGGATTGAGAACCGCGGACGAATCAGATCAGAGCCCGTACCTCTTTTCAGACCGTCTGCTTCCTTTGTGACCACAGAATCACCGGAGCCCTCACTCCCGGCAGCTGCTATGGTCAGGACGGTTCCAACGGGAAGAGCAGCTTGGATTTGCGCTTTCCCTGCGTAAAAATCCCAGAAATCCCCATCATAGGGAACGCCCATTGCAATGGCCTTTGCAGAATCAATGACAGAGCCGCCGCCGACTGCGAGGATGAAATCCACACCCTCTGCGCGGCAGAGCGCAATGCCCTCATAAACGAGCGTATCGCGCGGATTCGGCTTGACGCCGCCAAGCTCTACAAAGTTGATTTCGCTTGCCTGCAATGAAGCCTTAATACGGTCGAGCAAGCCGCTCTTGATTGCGGATTGACCGCCGTAATGCAGCAATACTTTCGTACCGCCGTGTTTTTTTACATAAGTACCCGTTTCATTTTCCGTATTCTTTCCGAATACGAATTCGGTCGGGCTGTAGAATTGGAAATTATTCATAGAGCAAGTTCTCCCTTTAATGCTTCAAATGCTGTAATGACGCGGTCGCACCATGCGTCAAACTCCGGATCAAGCTGCTGCATTTCCGGATTTGCGAGTAAATGCTGTATGGTTTGTCTGATGCCCTGATCTGCGCGAGTTGTTGCCTGAAATTCCGGCACAGCGCGCTTAATTTTGGTGTTATCGAAAATGACGGTGCTTGCCTTATCGCCAATGAGACTGCCCTCAAAATCATAGTCGCTGATTGCGGCAAGAAAATCCGAGGGGATATGGCAAGCCTTCAGCGGCACGCCGAGCGTATCCGCGATACATTGATAAATCTGATTCCATGAAACACGCTCATCGGATGTAATATGATAAGCCTGTCCGATTGCGTGAATATTGCCGACCAAGCCGCAGTAACCTTTCGCAAAATCACTGTTATGCGTAATAGTCCAGAGCGAAGTGCCGTCGCCATGGATAATGACGGGCTTCCCCTCCATGATGCGCTGTACGACCTGCCAACTGCCGTTTTTGCCGTGTACGCCAAGCGGTACAGAGCGGTCGTCATAGGTATGACTTGGACGGACGATGGTGACAGGGAAGCCGTTTTCACGGTATTGCTGCATCAAATATTCTTCACACGCGATTTTGTCGCGCGAATATTGCCAATAGGGATTGCAAAGCGGTGTGCTTTCTGTGATCACGCTGTCCGACAACGGCTTCTGATAAGCAGATGCGGAGCTGATATAGAGGTACTGCCGCGTTTTTCCGGTAAACAGGCGCACATCACGCTGCACCTGTTCTACGGTGAAGCCGATGAATTCTCCAACGGCATCAAACTGCATACCATCGAGGAGCGCGGCGGCTTCTGCTTCGTTGCTGATATCGCCGCGAAGCACGGTGACGTTCTCCGGCAATTCGGCGGTACGCGAACCACGGTTGAACAGATACACATGATGTCCCTGTGCAGCCAGACGCCGCGTAATCGCCATACTGATCGTGCCGGTCCCGCCAATGAGTAAAATGTTCAAAGGCATAGGAATTCCCCTTTTTCTCATGTCCTTGTGAAGATCATTGTTTGGTTCCCAATACCCACCGGAGATGGTCCCCCTCTCATGGCCCATCTCCGGTAGGCGGGATGCTATCGTTATGCCGGCAGGAATTCTAAGGAGTGTAAGTGCCGGCGGAAATCGGTAAATTCAGCAGCGTCAGACGGGTTTCGTAATTTGTAGTATCTGATTGTCGTCCGCTGTTCTCTTTACCCATATCATAGCATAACGCCGATAAAAAATGAATAGGATATGCTATTCATTTTTTAACATATCCTATTCTTTTATCATTTTTTATCCATGTTTTTTCCTGATTTGCGCCATTGCAGCGGAGACACGCCGAAATGCTTTTTGAATTGCCGAGAGAAATGAACGCCGCTGCTGTAGCCGCAGGCAAAGGAAATTTCTTCGATTGTCATGCCGGGATTATTCAGGTATTGCTGCGCCTGTTCCATGCGGCTTTGAATGACATCCGAGGTGCAGGTGACGCCGAATGCCTTGCGATAGAGCGCGTGCAGATATGGCGTACTGATATTGAGCATTTGCGCCATTTGATCCATGCTCCAGTTTTTTTCGGGCTGCGCATAGATTTTTCGGCGCAAATCGAGCAGCTCGCGGTAATGCGGCAGCTCTGCGGCTTCCGGACGTTCTGTTTTTGAGAAAATCTCGGAGAGCATCGCGCGAATCAGCAAGCCTGCGGTCTGAGCGTCTGTGCCGCGGTAGTAGCAATCGGCAATCAGCTGGAAATACTGCGCCAGATTGATTTGTTCACCAATATAAATCGGTGTGTCAAACTGAATCCCGATTTCGGAATCCAGAACCTCTGTGCAGTTAAAGAGCATCCAGTCGTTGACATAGGCTCCGCCGGCTGCGCCGTAATAGAGGGGGGCATTGCGATTATAGATAATGAAAGTTTCCGGTTCTACGGTGATTGTTTCCGAGCCGATTCGGAAGAATGCGCCTGTTTTCACATAGAGCGCTAAATAGCCGTCAAAGCCCTGCGGCAGGTCAATGATAAAGCTGCTGTCGTGTCGGCAGGAACAGCCCATACGCTGTATTTCAAACATTCCGGATCATCCTTTCTAATTACTATTATAGTATATCCGGCTTTATTATAACAGAAATCACGTTGCTTGTCAATCATCGGAGGCAGATTTCAGCTGAAATAATTAAAACAATTATCTTTATGTATATCGTTCCATCAGTCCCTTAGAAATCTCCGCTAATTCTTTTCGCAGCGAATCCGGAGAAAGTACGGTGACATATTTTCCGTATTGTAGTGCCCAATGCTGCATTGCGGTTGGATTTACCGTTACCGTGACACGCAGCTGACCGGATTTGAGATCGGGTTCGATTTTGGCATCTGCGCCGAACCAGTCGAGGATATCCCCTAAAATCTGTCTGCTTGCAAGAAAACAAACGCTTTCCGCATTGCCGCTATACATATAAAGCTGCTCGGCAAGCTGTTTGGGATAACCGTTCTGGGATTCCAGTTCTTCGATCGGGATGCGTGGGAAATCCTCTCGCAGCTCCATTTCCAGCATACGGTCTACCCGATAGTTTGCACAAGTGCGATATGGTTCTTTGCAGCAAATCAGATAGTATCTGCCATGGGATACAAGGATTTCATACGGGCTGACAAAATACTTTCGCACAGAACCGTCCTCACGGATGCGCGGCTGTAATTCCGGTATGCCTTTTTCATTCAGCACATAGTTGCCGTATTGAAAACAAACCATGCAGTTTCGCTGCATCGCTTCACAGAGCAGTTCAACCGAAAACAGCATTTGCTGTGCGGGCGGTGAGTGCAGATAGGTAATGGATGTCTGATGTGGTTCGCGCGGAAAACTTGGCGGCGCGAATTGCGCAAGTTTTTTTGTCAGCGCTTCGCGCTGTGTTGCCGGAATTGAAGCCATGTCGTTGAGCATATCGCAGAGCAGTCGCAGCTCGCTGACCTCAAACATTGGCTCCAAATACCAATCCGTCTGCATGATTTCGGCAGACCCATTAGGCTGAAAACGCTGTCTTTGCGTCGTATTCAGAGGATATCCGGCTTCTATCAGTTCATCGAGATATGCTTTCAGCGTGCGGCGGTTGAGTTTTACGCCGAAGCGTTCGTTCATTCTGTCGGAGAGCGCTTGCTGTGATAATCTGTGTTGATCGTCTGTTTCTTCGCGTAATATGGTTAGAAGTTGAAAGATAGCCTGTCTTTTCATGGAGTTGTTACCTCGTTCAATGATGTTTCATTTGTTTGTGGTGCATCGTGAATGCTGCTGAGATAGAGCTGTAAATTTGCATCGAAATCGACTGCCAGTACCATTTGACCATCCGGTGCAGTCTGGTCGGAGAATGTGCCGTCAGCAGGTAAACGCAGCTTTTGGATATCATATCCGATTAGTTTGATCGGTGTTTCCAGTGAGAGCCAATAAAGTTCAGATGTTTTCATATTAGTTTTAAGTTCCGGAACGGCTTTCATCAGGATTTCAGGGATAGCTGTCGGGCTGAGGCTCTTTAATTTTGAGAGCATGATATCAAGGACGGTTCTCTGACGTTCCGTGCGCTCAAAATCTGCGTTGCCGACAAAACGAATCCGCGTATACGCAAGTGCCTGCTTGCCGTTCAGCTCGAATGTGCCGCCGCTTGGCAGAAAATCATCCGTTGGTTCATCACCCATAATCCGATTCAGTTCACTTTGCAGAATCGTATTGATTGCCTCGGCTTCTCGGTCGGAAATTTCGACCTTGATACCGCCGAGCGCATCGGTAATGTGAACAAATGCTTTGAAGTTGATGCAGATATAATCGTCAACCGGGATGCCGAAATTGCTTGTGACGGTGTCCATCAGCAAGGTTGCACCGCCGTATGCGTAGGCGGCATTGAGCTTGTCTGTGCCGTGATTTGGGATGTTGACATAGGAATCGCGCAGCAGAGAGGTGATTGTGACAGTGTCATTATGCTTGCTAAAGCTCAGCAAAATGACGGTGTCGGCTCGTCCGCGCTCATCTTCACGGTTATCCGTGCCAATCAGCAAAATGTTTCGGACATCGCTGTCCGGTTCGGCGGCAGTTGCGGTAATGGCACGCGCGCCTGTTTCCTCATAATCAAGCTGATTGATTGCCAATAACGCAATGCCGGAATATATGCCAAACAATACAAGCGCCAGTAGCAGCATCGAGGCGATGATTTTTCTCAGGCAGCTGTGGCGGCGTTTCTTTTTCCGTTTTTTCTTTTTTGGTGTCGGTTCTTGAATTTCCTCCTCAAATTCCGGCGCACGATAGACGGGCGGTGCCGGTCGATAGGCTATGATTTTTTCGTTTTCCGGCATCTGCTCCTGATAGGAGGCGCGTCGAATTACGGCTTGAGGCGGAGGTGGTTCATTTGGCTGCTGTAAGCGTTGACGCGGAGAGGGTGGAACCTGTCGCTGCGGGTGGTTTGTCTGTCTGTTGGGTCTGTTATATTGTGATGCTGCACCTTGTAATCTTCGGCGCTGCGGATTTGGCGCGCGGCGCTGTGGGTCTGCTGCATCGTATCGTTCCGGTTGTGGCGTATGTGCCGCCTCTGCAAACGGGTCGGGTGGATAAGGTGCTGGCGGGCGCGCCGGTTGTTCCGGAATTTGCAGCTCGGCTGTATCTGAAAAACGGTCGTTATTCACGCTGTTTCATCCTTTCTGTAGCTGGTTTTGCGACATACTATCTCTATAGTTATATTATATCGTGTTCGGTGAAGATTGTCAACTGCATTACGAAACTGTATTTATTTGGAATCGCTTTGTTACCGCTTTCTTTTAGATTCTTCATATTCTTTTAAATTTCGATTTTGTTCCTCGACAAAAAAGGAATGTTCCACGTGGAACATTCCTCCGTTCAACCATGTGAAATTGATTTTTTTGAAATGTTATTCAGAATGTTGGGCCGTGCTGCTGCGCGTCTTCTTTAGCAGATCCTTTTTGATTGCGTAATAACGGTATTTTTGGTCAAGCAACTTGAACCGTAGGACAAGGATTTCATCATTTTTTCGAATACGGCTGATTTTTCCAAATGTCGGGATTCTGCGGTACTGATTGCCATCTATATTATAGTACTTAGCAAGGGGATAATAGACGGAATATGCGGAATAACCAATATTCCATTCGTATTTATAGTTGGCAATATAGTTGTACTCCTCGTCCTCATAATGGCTAAACGCAAGCATCCCAGCCGCTAGACTTGCGATATAATTGATGATATACAGTACAACGTTGATATCAGGAAAGAAAATCGCGATGACGAGAAAGATGGGCGTCAGATATGCGATTAATAATGCTATTCGCCCCTTGTGTCGACTATTTATATAGTGGTCGATATTCTTTTTTGAGAGTTCATCGAGTGCAGATGCTTTTTTCCAATTTGAATGGTCCATGAGAATTACCTTTCTGATGTCAATGATTATAGCGGATTTCGTTTGATTTTTGCATATCTGCGTGGATATTGGGGTGGTGTTTCACTGATTTTTTTTAAGATGATGAGATGCTTTGTTTCTCCATCTAATGCGTATGCAATTTCCTGTTCTATTTTGCAGCCGAGTGCGGATGCAGCCTCAGAAAAGCGCTCAACAGCAGGATCGTACTGCTTTCCTTTCATTGCAATCAATAAACCGCCGATTTTGAGAAAACGAACTGCCAGTTCGGTGAGAACTGAGCCATTTGCCATCGCACGCGATACGACATAATCAAATTGATTCTCGTAATCAGGTTCTCTGGAAAGTTCTTCAGCACGGCCGCAGATTGCGTTTGCCGATAATCCAAGTTCAGCTACGGCATGACTGCAAAACTCGATTTTTCGAAGCTCACTGTCAAGCATCGTGACCTGTAGTTTGGGGTTCATGATTGCAAGTGGAATTGCAGGAATTCCACCGCCTGTGCCAACATCCAGAACAGAACCGGTGCCGAGAAATTGTAGTAAATACGCAGAATCCAGAAAGTGTCGTTTCCAGATTTCCGGTTCGGTACGGACAGCTGTGACGTTCTGGTGTGCAGATTCCGAAAGAAGCAGTGCTGCATATTGTTGTAATTTTTCATAGGCATCCGAATGAAGCTGTATTTGACTTTGCGCAAACAACGCTTCACAAGCCGAAAAAGTCATAGAATTATCCACGATGCCCACCTGCTTTCAGCCATGTTCTCAAAATGGAAATATCCGCAGGGGATACGCCAGAAATTCGAGCTGCCTGCGCCAAATTTTCAGGCATCTGCTTACTGAGCTTTTCGACAGCCTCGGATGAAAGACCATGTACCTCGGCATACTTGATATCCTGATAAAGCCGGATTTTTTCGAGATGATCAAAATGCGCGTTTTGCTGTTCCTGACGCGCGATATACTGTTCATACTTGATTCTGTGGCTGACCTCGGCAGCTTCTTCGCCGTGCAGTTCAATTTGCAGTCCAATGTGCTGCAAAATATTCGCGCATTGCACCTGTTGACGGCGCATAAGTGTATCGAGCCGAACTGATTGCGAGATTGGAGTCGTGCCAACCTGCTCTAAATATGCGTTGACAGCATCCGGCTTCACGCTTGTAGCCTTGATTTGCTCAATAGCAGCATCAATATTCGCCATTTTTGCAGTGAATTCAGACCAACGCGCTTCAGAGATCAGACCATATTCTCTGCCGATTTGTGTTAATCGCGCGTCAGCATTGGAGTGACGAAGCGACAGTCGATATTCACTGCGCGCGGTCATCATACGATAGGGATCTTCGGTTCCCTTGCTGACCAAATCGTCAATCAAAGTGCCGATATAGGAGCTTTTGCGCGAAAGTTCTAGCTGCGATTCGCCCTTTACGTAAGCAGATGCGTTGATTCCGGCGATCAAGCCTTGCGCCGCAGCTTCTTCATAGCCTGATGTTCCATTGAATTGTCCTGCGGCATACAGTCCATGGAAACCACGGAATCCAAGCGTATGATACAGACAAATCGGGTTGATACAGTCATATTCAATCGCATACGCGGACCGCATGATTTCAACGTTTTCAAGTCCTTTTACACTGCGATACATCTGAATTTGAACGTGTTCTGGGAGCGAGGTGCTGAAACCCTGCATATACAGTTCTTCCGTATCCAGTCCGGTTGGTTCTACGAATATCTGATGGCATTCACGGCTTGGGAATCGAATGACCTTGTCCTCGATTGAGGGGCAATATCTAGGCCCAACGCCATGGATTATACCGGAATATAGCGGCGACTCCTTGATGTTCTCTCGTATAATACGGTGCGTTTCGCTGTTTGTATGCGCAATATAGCACATGGCATCATTCCGGAACACACGTGCCTGCGATGAAAACGAGAACGGCTGTGGGTTCGGATCACCGGTTTGTGCCTGCAATGCTTCAAAATTGATGCTGCGGCTATGCACACGGCAGGGCGTACCAGTCTTAAATCTTCGCAGTTGAATTTGATGTGACATCAGACTTGCTGACAATGATTTTGCCGGTAAGCAAGCATCCGGTCCGCTTTCAACGCCTGTTTTTCCGATATAAACCATGCCATTCAGGAATGTTCCGGCACAAATTACAACTGCCTTGCATGGAAATCTTGCGCCGAACCGGTTGACAACAGCGGTTACACATTGGTTCTCATTGATTTCGATATCAGCAATCTCTGTTTGAATGATTTGAAGATTGTCTGTTGCTTCACACAGTTGTTTTACATAGGTATGATACTTGCGGCGGTCTGCCTGTGCGCGCGGACTATGTACCGAAACGCCCTTGCTGAGATTCAGCATTCGCATTTGGATGCAGCTTGCATCGCCTGCCTCGCCCATAATCCCACCAAGCGCGTCGATTTCACGCACCAAGTGTCCTTTGGCACTGCCGCCGATGGATGGATTGCATGGCATATTGCCGATTTGGTCGAGTGAGATCGTAAACAATGCGGTTTTGCAGCCGCGTCTCGCTGATGCAATCGCGGCTTCCACACCGGCATGACCGGCGCCGATGACCGCCACATCAAAAGCTATGATATCCGACATGATAGATACTCCTTTATGTTCCACGTGGAACATTATTTTCCGACACAGAACTTCGAGAAAACGCCCTCAACAACATCATCCGTCACATCGCTGCCGTCAATTTCCCGCAGTGCATGGGCTGCCATCTCAAATTCCATATAGATCATATCAAGCTCTGCCTCCTGTGACAAAAGCTCACAGCAATTTTGGATGCACTGATCTGCGCGCAAAATCAGCGCGTTTTGCCGTTCATTCATGATAACAGGCTGATTGGTGAACGCAGCATCACGGAAAATCAGATTGATTTGTTCTTCCAATGGCGCGAATGAATCTGCTTGAATTGCCGAGATGGAAAGTGTAGGGACATCAAGCGTCGGAGGTGCTGTATGGCAGATATCAGATTTGTTCCACAAAACGAGCAACGGACGATCCTTGCACGAATGGATGATATCTATATCATCTGCCTGTAAACCAACAGCAGCGTCAATGACGTAAATGATAAAATCAGCAGTTTCAAGCGCCTGATATGCTTGTGAAACACCAATGGATTCGATGACATTTTCTGTTTCGCGCAGACCGGCTGTGTCAGATAAAAGCAGCGTAAATTCGCCGATTTTCACTTGTTCGGTAACGATATCACGTGTTGTTCCTGCATATTCGGTGACGATGCTGCGCTGCATACCGCACAGCCAGTTCATGACAGAGGATTTGCCGGCATTGGGTTTTCCGAGTAATACAGTTCGAATGCCTTCGCGAAGAATCCGACCGTTCTGATACTCAGCAGACATCGTTTGCAATTCAGAATGCAGTGTTTGTAAATCCGTAAGCAAGGTCGAACGTTCAAGCTCCGGCGGCATTTCTTCTGCATCATCGAGCCAATAGGCAAACGCCGACATCATCTCAACAAGTCGATCGCTAACCGCAAACATACGTTCGTTCAGTTTTCCCTGCTTTGCAAGATTTGCCTGACGAAGCGAGGCCGCACCGTCCGCACGAATGACATCCATGACGGCTTCTGCCTGCGAAAGAGAAAGTTTTCCATTCAGGAATGCGCGCTTTGTGAATTCACCTGCGCCTGCCGGTTCACAGCCGAATCGGAATAACAGCGATAAAATCTGTTTTGAGAGATAGATGCCGCCGTGACAGGTAATTTCAACGGTATCCTCGCCGGTATAGCTGTGCGGCGCGCGAAACACGGTCAATACGACATCATCGAGCCGCTGTCCTTCATCGGAGATCCAGCCGTATGCACAGGTATATCCCCGCATCTCCTCGACTTTTGTATTGCCAAATGGTACAAATATTTGCGCAGCGGCGGCGATTGCCTGATCTCCGGATATTCGGATCATTGCAATTCCGCCGGCTGCATTCGGGGTTGAAATCGCAGCAACAGTATTCATAGCAACCTCAAAAAAGAAGGGCGGCAATTAAGCCGCCCTCTTGGTTCAAAAATCAATTTTACCGTAAACACCGGCATTCAGAGCATCTTCCGGCTTCGGACGCTTATAATCCTTTTCAAAGCTGGTGGAAAGATCGAGCTTGCGCGGACCTTCACCGCTAGGACGGCGATCTCTGCGATCACTACTATGTTCATTGCGTCTGCCGCCCTTGTGATTGCCGCGGCGATCGTTGCGATTGAACTTGCCGCCATCGCGGATGCTGCGTGCATTTCGGTCATCACGCTTGTATTCCGGTGCGGAATCGTTGGTGATAATGACCTTACGATTCGGCTCTTCGCCGGAGGAATGGGAGGAAACACCCTCGATTTCCGTAACCGCAGAATGAATGATGCGGCGCTCATACGGATTCATGGGTTCGAGTGCAACGCTTCTGCCGGTACGAAGTACGCTCTTGCTGATGCGCTGTGCAAGCTCCTGCAAGGCTTTTCTGCGTTTTTCGCGATAGCCGCAGGTGTCGATGGTCAAGCGGACATAGTCCTTGTCACCGCGATTGGCAACCATGGAAGTGAGGTACTGGAGTGCGTCGAGCGTATCGCCGCGTCTGCCAATCAAACCACCGGCGCCATTGCCGTCAAGTGAAAACAGGATGCCATTGTCGAGCTTGCCGGTGCACTTGACATCGGGTGCAAGCTGTGCAAGAACTTGTTCGAGATATGCAGCACCAATCTGCATTTTTTCAAGCTGAATTTCTTCTGAAACTTCCGGTTTTGCAGCGTCATCGTCTGTGGGGTCAGCAGCTTCTTCAACGACAGCAGCCACGGCAGCGATTTCTTCAGCCGGAGCGACCTCGGTTTCCACTTCTTCCGCTTCTTCAACAACCGGAGCGGTGTAGCTTGCCTCTATGCGGTATTCCTCTTTTTTACCAAAGAGTCCACCGAGCAGCGAACGCTTCGGCTCATCCAAAACCTGAAATGTAATCTCGGCAACCGGTACGCCGAACGCACTTGCTGCCTTTTGCTTCGCTTCCTCTAGGGTGGGAGCACTAAAGATTTCAGTCATTTCGATCTGATCTCCCTTCGTTTTTAATTTGCGGAGAATCAATCCGGCTCGGAGCCTGTCTCCTCCGGAACTGCGTCTCCGTATTTCAAAGCAGCGCGTTTTCTGGCTGCTTCTATCAGCGTTTTTTCATATTCAGCACGTTCCTTACGGGACATACCATCATCGCCGTCCATATAACGGGTGCGATTGCCGTTGCCGTTTGCAGCATTCTGCTCCTCGGCAAGCTGTCTTTGGGATTCTTCCATCATACGCTGCATCCATGTCGGACCCTTTGCAATCTGCTTCTGCTTTTCGCGCTCATTGATTTTCAGCAGACGTTCGCCGGACAGATACTTATAAAGGGCAAGCTGAACAGCGAGCGAAACTGCACCACTGACGAGCCAGTAGAAGCTCAGACCAGCCGGTACGGACATACCGATCCAGAGCGTCCAGAGCGGCATGGTATAGAGCATGATGTTCATTGCTGCCGATGTCTGTGCAGCAGCCGGATTGATTTTTTTGGTGTGACGCTGTGTGATAACAGTAGAAATCAGCGTCATGACAGTAGATAGAACCGGCAGAAGAATGAGCATGACCGCCGTAAAGCTCCAGCCATTTTCAGGATGCAGACTCGGAACGCCGGCAAGGTCAAAGCCGAGGAAGTTGTTGTTGAAGCTGCTCAGCTTCTCTGTGAAATCACCAAGCTCGCTGAAGACTTCAGGATTGGTTTTTGCATATTTCAGCAGCAGCAGCTCAGGTCTTGCAGAAAGATTCTTTTCAACGATGTTCTGTGACTCAAGCCAGCTCATCAGCAGGTCTTTTGCTTCTGTGATTCGCTCAGGCGCAAGGCGCAGAACATAGGTCAGCGGCTGCATAACAACCTGATAAACACCGAGCAGCAGTACCATAGTCAGAATAGAACCGAGACAACCGGCGGTCTGATTGATACCCTCCTCCTGAAAGAGCTTATTCTGCTCCTCCTGAATGCGCTGCGGATTGTTTACAAACGACTTTCTGATTTTTTCGAGCTTCGGCGCAAGAAGACCCTGTCGCGCCGAGTTGATCTGCATTTTGTAAGTGTTTGGCAATGTGAGCAGCTTGACCACTATCGTAAACAAAATAATAGCGATGCCGTAGCTGGGAATCAGTTGATAAATCAGGTACATGATCCAGCCGAGTACTTTTGCGATGAGACTCAAATGCGTATCCTCCGATCCATGGAACACTGGACAATATGATGTCTGTTATTTCGGCACAGAGTGTTTGCCGTGCCATTTTGTGCGGCTTGCAAGTAAAAAATCATATTCGAGCGCCGTTCGCTGTGCTTTTGAAAGCGGGTCAGGCTGCGGAATCCGATGCCTGCCGAGTAGGTCGAATTCTAATGGGACAGGGTCCCAGCCGCCTTTTGAAAACGGATTACAGCGCAGAATCCGGAGCGTACCGAGCCATGTGCCGCGGATAATGCCGAAGCGTTCGATCGCGCCGAGCGCATAGGCAGAGCAGCTTGGCCTATAGAGGCAGACTGGCGGAAACAGCGGTGAGATAAACCGGCGATAAAAGCGTATCGGCGCGGAATAGAGATACCGCAGCAGCTTCATGACTGTCGCGCGGTGTGTTTCTTGCCGCGATTTTTCTGATTTTGCGGATTGGGTGTGCAGGGGATTTTCCCGCTGCTGACGCCGCAGCAATGTCGGACACCGTTTGTCAGGAAGCGGTCTGTCAGGATGACAGAGGACTGCTCCGGCAGAGAGCTTCTTGCGACGACGACGAGATCAATTCCGATTGGGAGCATCGGCTCGGCAGCACGATACGCCTCACGTATGATACGCTTGGCGCGGTTGCGTTTTACGGCATTGCCGATTTTTTTGCCGGCAGTGATACCGAGACGATTATAGGGCAGGTGATTGGGTCTGACATAGAGCAATGCACTGCCCAATGAGCAGAACGCACCGGAACGGTAAAGCCGTTGAAAATCGGCGTTCTGATTGAGAATTTGCGTAAAAAGCATATAAATTACCCTTTAGGCAGTACGGTGTTTCGCATAGTAAAAAAGGACCACAATATCTTGTGGCCCTCTTACTTGCGTATCGGATCAATAGGTCAGCTTTGCACGACCCTTTGCACGGCGGCGAGCCAGAACCTTGCGACCATTCGCGGTTGCCATACGCTTCCGGAAGCCATGCTCCATCTTGCGGTGTCTTTTCTTCGGCTGGTATGTTCTTTTCATGGAAATCGTCACTCCTTTTCTTTTGTATCATGATGCACCGCAGCATTGCGGTACAGCGGATTACAGTACTTTTCGTTGGGTATTCGTAAACAACTATAATATAGTATGCTCTGAACAAAGATACCCCTACAAGGTCTGATTATACAGTAAAATCAGGAAAAAGTCAAGAGTCACATTTGAGATTTGTATACCATGCCGAGAAAACCGTGCCAGACCTTGAGACTTATATGCAAATCCGTGCATTTTGCGATTCCGAATGCTTATTGATCGGATGGGTGAATCAAAAACCAGAATGTCGAGCCGACACCGATGGTGCTGTCCACACCGAACGCATAATCGTGCATTCGCAGAATCGCCTTGACGATGGAGAGTCCAAGTCCGGTGCCGCGCACCTCTCTCTTATAGTTTTCGCTGCGGTAATACTTATCAAAAATGCGCGAGAGTGTTTCCTGATCCATACCCTCGCCCGTATCGCGAACGGATATCCGGATGCCCTCCGGAAGATGCTGCAATTTGACGAATATCTGCTTATCTTTGCCGCTGTAATTCATGGCGTTGTTCATCAGATTGCAAATGACCTGCTCGATTTTTACAGCATCACAGTTGACGATTGCCTCGCCGTCCGTTTCGAGTGTAAAGTTGTAGCCGGAGACATCGCTCAGTCCGATATAGCGCTCCACGATTTCGTTCAGACGATATTCCATGTCGAATTCGGAGCGTTCCAGCTTCATCTTGCCGTTTTCGTATTTGGAAAGATCGAGAATATCATTGACAAGTGCCGTTAAGCGGTCGGTTTCCTCGATGATGACCTGCAAATGCTCGGCGCGCTTGACGGGATTATCACCGGAAAGATCGCGGATCATTTCCGCATACGCCTTGAGCATCGTCAATGGTGTACGCAGGTCATGTGACGCATTGGCAATGAGGTCACGCTGCATCGTGTCCACACGGTTGATCTCATGGCTGGCATAGGTCAGCGTTTCCGCGAGACGTTCGGCTTCATCGTAACCGGTTCCGTCGAACTGGATATCGTATTTACCATGTGCGAGCTGCTGCGCATCCTTTGTGACGCGGACGATCGGCTTTGCCAGCCGGTCGGATACGATCATGGAGAGCACGGCGGCAATCAGCACGAGAAGAACCGTAATGATAACAAGCTGCCGGCGAATGATGCTGACGGTTGCGGAAACAGGCGTCAGCGGCGTATTGAGAATCAGATATCCCTCCGGCATGGACGGCGACCCGATGACGCGCGCATAGACCAGGACATTGACATTGGTGATAGGGTGCGTATCCTGTCCGTAATAGATGCCGTTCTCTGTTTCGCGTACCAGACGGATAATTTCGCTTGCGTGATTGTTGTTGCCGTGAATAAAGCAGCTGCCGCCCATATAATGATAGTGTGTGATGGAACGGTTGAACCGGTCACGCACCTCGACGCAAAGGTCGTTTTGCGTTGCGAGCGTGCTGAATTCTTCCGTATAATCATCCGATTGATAGAGCGCGATCATCTTATCGGCAAGCTGCATGACATCTTTGGTTTTCATGCGGTCGTAGAAGTTTTGCAGAAACAAGACCTGACAGACCCAAAGAAGCAAAAACGTCAAAAGGACGAATTCCATGAACCAGAACCAGATGTTCAGGCGCATGGAATTCTTTCTGAAAAACTTACGCTTCAAATTTATATCCCATTCCTCTCAGTGTTACGATAAACTTCCGATAATCACCGAGGCTGTTGCGAAGCATTTTGATATGGGTATCGACCGTGCGGTCGTCGCCAAAGAAGTCGTAGCCCCAGACCTCCTCCAACAGCTTATCACGCGTCAGCGCGATGTTGCGGTTTTTGACGAGATAAAAGAGCAAATCGTATTCCTTGGGCGTCATATTGGCGCGCTTGCCATCCACATAGACCTCTCTGCCGGGCATATTGATTTCGAGCCCCTCAAAGATCATTGGCTCATTGGCGTTGTTGCGCGAAGCATTTTTTCTGGAAACGACAGCCTTTACGCGCGCCATCAGCAGCGGCGGCGAGAATGGCTTTGTCACGTAATCGTCAATGCCGAGATCGAAGCCGTGCTGCTGATCGTATTCATCGTCTCTGGCGGAGAGAATGATAATCGGCGTATCCTTGGTCTTACGAATTTCCTTGCAGGCGGAAAAGCCATCCAGACGCGGCATCATAACATCCATGATAATCAGGTCATAGTCCTGCGCCTTTGCCATTGCGACAGCTTCCATGCCATCACCGGCCTCGTCTGCTTTAAATCCCTCGTGTTCTGCATATTCCCGAACGACGTTGCGGATGTGCATTTCGTCATCGACAATCAGTATCTTCATAATGGTTGATTCCTTTCCATTTTATGTGAAACCACCTAGTATCATACATTTTAACATATGAATGTGAACCTTTTGTGAAAATTGTTTCAAAATCTTTTTCACAAAGTGCAAGAATACATTGACATTTACGGAATTTTTTGGTATAATAGTAATGTAGGCGTAAAAATCGGGGGTAGTGTACCCAAACGGCACGCCTATGACAGCAAATACCAGCTAATTTTAGAAAATAAATCACGAACGAGAAATATGCTTGCAGAAAGGAGCAGGCTGCTATGAAATGGAATAAACAGTTGGTTGTGAATGGTGTTGTCGGTTTTGCTTTGCTGACCGTTGTTTTAAATTTATACGCGTATTTTCACCGAAATCAGGGCGAGGGTGACCTTGTTTATATCATCTTCAATTCGTATGCCCTGGTTGCGCTGATTCTCGGTATGTATATGGTAATACGGCGGAAGCGGCAGGAAAAACGCAAAATGGATATTGCGCACAAGCGTCTGAACTATCTTACTAAAAATTTAACATCACCTGCTATGCTCTGGAACGACAGCTTCACAGAGGTGATTTTCAACGACACGCTTTCCGAGCTGACGGATATTGCAGCCTCCGGTGAGAAAAGCCCGAAGCAGATCGTCCCGATTTTGTTCGGCAAAGAGGAAATGACGGACGAGGATATCCGTGAGATCGTAATTGCACGGAATCAGGAGTATTCCTTTATAGATCGGAATGGTGCGCCGCATGATATGATCTGGAATACCTCTGCGGTCGAAACAAATGAGGACGGCGTAACATGGCTTCTTTCAATCGGTACGGATATTGCCGATATCCGAAATATGCAGTCTGAGATTGCAACCTACTCCAAGCAGCTCAGTGAGTCCGAGGACAGACATAATCTGACGATGGAGCTGATGGATGTCGGTCTGGTGCTGGTTGAACAGGGTGAGGACGAGCTGTTTCTCTCCGAAAAGCTGCAAAAGATGATTGGCGTGAACAGCGGCAAGGTGACGGTCGATGACATCAGAGAACGGATTTATCCGCTTGATATAGATATTTTTGAACGTCATGTTGATATGATGCGCAGATATATGGCGTATTATGTTGACCGCACGGGAACCATGGAGCTGCGCGTTCGTTCTTCGGACGGCGTATATCGTTGGTATGGCTACCGCTTCCGTGCGACTGTACAGCCCGAATCCGAACGGCTTGCTGTCGGTGGAACCGTCATCGACATCAGTGCGGAAAAGGAAAAGGATGAGATCATCGAAAAGGCTGCTTATGAGGATTCGATTGCCGGCATCCCGAATCGAAATAAGCTGATGGATGTGGGCGAGGAATTGTATCGCCGCACCCTGAACCTGAATATTTCTTACTGGGTCATCGTCATGGACATCGACCGCTTCCACCTCATTAACGACACCTGCGGTTACGCAACGGGCAATTCGCTGCTTCGGAGCTTTGCCAATATTCTCATTCGGGAATTGACGTATGATGGCTTTGGTGCGCGTATATCCGGCGATAACTTTGCGCTGATTCTGCCGGATACGGGCGATGAGGAGCTGCCGGAACGGATCGTCAGCAAGATTCAGCGCGTACTGCTGACCAAGGCGACCGGTAATCTCCAGCATCATACCCTGACCTGCTCTGCCGGTTATGCGAGGATGCCGGAGGACGGCGACAGCTTCGAGCACGTAATGGATCATGCGGAATTTGCAATTTCGTCGAACAAAAAGACGCATGGCAGCATCACGCGCTACACATCGAGAATGCACGATGCGATTATTCAGGAAAATAATATCGAAACGAAGCTGCATAAGGCAATTATAAAAAATGAGCTGGAGCTGTATTATCAGCCGAAGGTTTCGCTTGCGACAGGTGAGATGATCGGATTGGAAGCGCTGATTCGCTGGCGCAATGACTCCGGTGATTTGATTGAACCGAGTGTGTTCATTCCGATTGCGGAGCGTTCGCCGCTGATTACACGGATTACGAATTTTGTGATGGACGAGGCTTGTCGGCAGATGCGGCTCTGGCAGACAATGGGCTTGCCGGAAACCGTGATTTCCATTAACTTCAGCAGTACCGATTTCTATCAGGAAGACATTTGCACACAAATTCTGAATACATTGAGAAAATACAAGCTGAGACCGCAGAATCTTGAAATTGAGCTGACGGAATCGCTCGCACTCAAGGATATTGATGTGGCGACCGTGCGGATGCGTGAATTGCGCGAGGTCGGAATTCAGCTTGCAATGGATGATTTCGGCACGGGCTATTCTTCGCTGAGCTACTTGCAGAGCCTGCCGTTTACGGTTCTCAAGCTGGATCGTTCCTTTGTCGTCACGATGCACGAGAAAAAGGTCGTTCAGGAAATTATCCGTTCCGCTGCGCGTATTGCGAAAGCCAAGCATATCAGTACGCTTGCTGAGGGCGTTGAAACGCAGGAGCAGGCAAATATGCTCAGCGAGGTCGGATGTGATTATGCACAGGGCTATCTCTATGGACGTCCAATGACAGCCAAAGAAGCAGAGCATTTTATCCGGACGCATACAATCCGGAAAATTGTATGATGACAGCAGGCATCTAACGGAACCACTGAATCAATCACGCCTTGCGGCTTGGCGCACAATCTGCTTGCATCCTGTGCACCAGATGGATTCAGTGATTCCCCTAATGAAAGAAGGCAACCACTACTATGGCAATCGAAAATCTAACACCGGAATTGCAGCTTACAATGCTGCTTGCACAGTTTCGCGATATGAAAGTGCTCAGAGACATTCTGATTCCGGCAGAGCAGGGCAAGACAATGCATATTGATTTTTTGATCATGACGCGCGCTGCAATATTCGTCTGTGAGATGAAAACCTTTCACGGCACGATTCTTGGCAACGGCATGAGCAAATACTGGAAGCACTATGTCGGAGACAGTGAAATTGATTATTTCAGCCCTGTCCTGCAAAATCTCTATCATATGAAGTATCTTCGGGATTTTCTTGCGCCGCTGCCCTATCAGATCAATTATCATTCGATTGTGATTATGTATCGGTATACCGGCGCGCGGCTGGATATTGACCCGCCATATCCGCCGCATACGAATATTGTGACATCGGTGCCGTCGCTGCAAAAGGTCTTGCAGACGGTTGCGGAGCAGCAGGATCGGCTGCTTACCGAGGGCGAGCTGGAGTATATTTTTGACTATATCGGTCAGAATCAAATTCGTGGCGATCTTGCGCGGATTGAGCATGAGCAGCAGTCTTTCCAGTATAAAAACAGCGCACGTGTGGCGTTGTCGCATCGGATTTGTCCGGAGTGCCATTCAAAGCTGCAAGCACAGTTTTTGCCGCAGGGAGATTATTGGGTATGCTCGGCGTATCCAAAATGTACTTACCGCCATCGAAAGTGAAATTTTTAGTATAAACGAACAATTAACCATGAAAGGAATAGAACCATGAAAAAGAGAATCGGAATCCTGACCTCGGGCGGCGACTGTCCGGGACTGAATGCAACAATCCGCGGCGTTGCGAAAGCGTGTTTTGAGCTGATGGGCGAGGACAATGTTGAGATTGTCGGTATTTCCAACGGCTATTATGGTCTGATTCATAATCTGTGCCGCGTGATGCAGCCGAGTGATTTTTCCGGCATTCTGACGCAGGGCGGCACGATCCTTGGCACAAAGCGTCAGCCGTTCAAGATGATGACCGTCATTGGCGACGACAATGTGGATAAGGTCAAAAATATGCGTGAAACCTATAAAAAGCAGAAGCTCGACTGTTTGCTGACGCTCGGTGGAAACGGTACGCATAAAACCTCCCACCTCTTGGCACAGGAGGGACTCAATGTTATCGGTCTGCCCAAGACGATCGACAACGATATTTTCGGTACGGATGTGACATTCGGCTTCCATACCGCAGTCGATACCGCAACGGATTCGATAGACCGTCTGCATACGACAGCAGCCTCGCACAGCCGTATTCTGGTTTGTGAGATTATGGGCAATAAGGCTGGCTGGCTGACATTGAATGCAGGTCTTGCCGGCGGCGCGGATATCATCCTGATTCCGGAGATTCCGTATGATATCGACAAGGTTTGCGAGGCGGTCATGAAGCGCGCGGCAAGCGGCAAGGCATTCTCGATTCTTGCAGTTGCCGAGGGCGCATTTGACAAGGATGAAGCAAATCTCAAAAAGAAAGACCGTGCCAGAAAGCGTGAAGAAGCCGGCATTATCACGGCAACCTCGCGTATCGCGGCACAGGTTCAGGCAGGTACCGGCATTGATACGCGCGTATGCGTTCCGGGACATATGCTGCGCGGCGGCTCGCCCTCTGCCTATGACCGAATTCTTGCGACCAAGTTCGGCGTTCATGCTGCAAAGCTGATTTCCACCGAAAAATACGGCAGAACGGTTGCAATGGTAAATGGCAAGGTGACTGCGAATAAGCTCGAAGATATTGCCGGACTGACAAAGTTTGTTGATCCGAAGGACCAGCTTGTTGTGACGGCAAAGCGCATCGGCGTATCGTTCGGTGACTGAATCTGAGATATAACTAAAAGCCCGAAGGCACATCGCTTTCGGGCTTTTGTATGTCTATTCAGTCAAACAGGATGTCTTTGAAACAGAGCTGCGGACAGTGATTGTCGAAATCCCATGTGTGGTAAGCGCCGCCATGGCAGTATTTTGCCTCGCTGCAATTCCGGCAGGTTTCATTTTCTTGGCACAAATCCTTGCGGAACACCTGGAATTTATTTTCCCAGACGTCCTTGAAGCGTTCGTTCAGCGCATTGCCCTGAATGAACTCCGGTCTGCGCTCGATATCGAGGCAAGCGGTGATATCGCCGTTGACCATGATGCTTGCGGTATAAAGACCGGCTGTGCAGATGAAATACCAGTCGCGCACCTCGCGTTCATACTCCATGCCGAGATAATGGCTGCATCCGTAGCAGACAGGCTCGCCGGCGATACGCTTATTGCGGATATACTCAAAGAGCGTTTTATAATCCTCTTTGGTCAGCAGCAGCTCAGGATGCTCCTTGGCTCTGCCGATTGGCTCCATATTGACGATACGCCAGGAATCAATGTCAATATCATTGAGGATATCAAACATTGCGTCCAGCTCTGTGATATTCTGATGCGTGACGACGGTGGTGATCTGGACGGCTTGGAAGCCACCGACCTTGATCAGATTCTTCACGCCCTGCAAGGCAAGATTCCAGCCGTTCGGCGTTCTGCGGAACGCGTCATGCGTCTCCGGCATACCGTCAAGGCTGACAGAGATTGTTTTCATGCCGCAGTCACGGAGCTTCTGTGCGACTTCCTCGGTAATGAGCGTAGCATTGCTGGTCATGCCCCAGTTAAAGCCGAGCTTGTTTGCATATCCCATGATATCAAAGAAATCCTTGCGCAGCAGCGGTTCGCCGCCGGTGATACAGAGCATATAGCCGTCTGTACCGAGATCCTCCTTGAGCTGGTCAAGGATGCCGCACCACTGTTCTGTGGTCAGCTCATCGGATGGGACATCGCCGCAGCTTGAGCCGCAGTGCAGACAGCGCTCATTGCACCGCAGCGTCAGCTCAAAAAAGAGGTTACGGATTTGCGGCATAGCTTTCAGACCCTCGCGGTAAATCGCAAGGCGCTGCATATTTTGTTCTTTGACTTTTGGATTCAGCATAATATTCTCCCGATATGAAATTTTGTTCTGGATGGGTTTCTGTTAATATTTGGTTTCCATCAATTATATGCAGGCGGCGGACCGTACAGCGTTGCGAATGTCGTTGTGAATGATGTCACGTCGTCTGTGTTGTGTGAGATTGCTGTTGTGATGTCGGGGTCCTCTTCCTCCGGCTTACCGGTGAGCAGACGAATCAGCGCCTTGACGTCATCTTTGTCAATCGAACCATCATAGTTGATATCGCCGTTGATCTCGGTGACGGTTCTGGCTTGACCGGAAAGCAGATACTGCTTCAGCAAAGAAACATCGCGTCCATCAAAACTGCCGTCCGCATTGAGGTCGCCCTCCTCAATAATCGGTGCTACGCCGCCAAGTGTCACCTCAGTTGTCGTTACTATATCGCCGGCAAGCATGGTACCTGTGTAAGTTGTTGTCGTTTCTTCAGACTGCGGATAATCCGTGGTTGTTTCCCATGCTGTCGTAACCGTACCCTCTGTTCTTGTGGTTGTTGTGGTCGTTGTTGTGGTGGTGGAAGTGGTTGCGTCGTCCAGATCCTCCTCAAACTGCGGCGGGCCATATGTAGGCTGCGGATATTCGTCATAAGAGCTTGCTAAGAGTGTATCGGTGATACCATTTGTGAGAGCCGATGCAAAGACAGCCGCTGTCATGAGCGTTTGAAATGTTTTTTTCATAAAATTCCTCCCTTGTAAAATGTCGGTGATGGAAACTGGCGATTGCTTTCAAATAGAATCAAAGTTGGATAGCAGAGATATGACAATGCTCGGTACAGGCAGAGAACAGCGACTTGCGGCAATGGCTTGTATTTCGGCTTGCGCTGTACAGAAGAAAGGGGGGCGAGACTGTAAAGCGTCTCGGCTTCCATGCAGGCAGAGCGTCAAAGTATACCAAGTAGCAAGATAAGATGAGACTGCGCTTGATACGCCGAACAATTTTTTGAAAGACTGAGATACATACCGTGTCATAATTTGGCGCGGTATTTGCCGGTATTTTCCATGCCCTTACTTATTAAGACCTGAAAAAATAAAAAGGGTTACACAAAATATAAAAAAATTTTTGTGTATAAAAAATATGTGAATGCAGCGCGGCATCCACATATTTTGAAATGTATTTATGAGTTGTGGATGGAATCGGGCTTTGGCATAGCGTTTTCATTGGAAGCGAGCTGCTCCAGATCAACCGCACAAGACTCTTTCAATTCATCCGTTGTTTCCGGGCCGTATACACAGCCGATAAAGCAGGAAACAGAAAGCACACCGGCACAAACCATTGCGTTTAATTTTTTATGATCGGAATGCTTCATGACGCGCGCTCCTTTCAGACTGTAAAGAACCGCTGATTCGCTTCAAATGCACAGTGCGGCTTCAATTCCTGATAACCGGTGACTTCCGCAGGCAACGAGAGATTCGGCGCGTCGATCATGGCGGTCATCGGCTCCGGACAAAAATATCCGTTGAAGCCCTTGTCATTCCAGATGATCCAGAACTTATATTCCGGACTGACCTCGTAGCAGACCTTTCTGCCGGAGGGTTCATCCTCAACGATTGCGCCATAGAAATCCTGATCATCGAGTTTTCCGACCTCAGCCTGATACATATCGTTATCCAGATTTTGCAAAACCGGACATTTTGTACCATTCTTATATTCCAGATCGGAGAGCTTCAGATCGAGCAAACGCTCTGTCGGCAGACAACGCTCATTCAGCTCGCAGCGCTTGCCGATCGGCACCATCAGGCGCATATCCTCAGGCTTTGCGCCATCAAGGAACGGAGCCTGAATGGTCGTATGCGTTGCAAACGAAATCGGGAGCGCCTTTTCGGAGAGGTTCATCATCGCGATTTTATGCTCCAGACCGTATTCGCTGAGCGTAAAGGTCAGCTCGATGCGGAAACGCAGTGGAAGATACTGGAAGAACGGGTCTTTTTCGTCATAATCATAGGCAGTTTTCACGACCGCGCAGTTCTCGTCCGCATGATGTGCGATGACGGTATAGGTGCGCTTGTGTAAAAAGCCATGGATATGGTTATGATAAGGTTCTGCTTCATTGACGGGGAGCTGATATACAGCATCCGAGGTTTTCAGAACGCCGTCAGCAAAGCGATTCGGCAGGTAGAGCGTCGGAAGCCCCCAGACCTCCGCAGACTGCATCAGAGATTCAGCTGTGTTTTCCGGCGAATAACGGAAAACGTCAATATTGTGCTTGACATCGCGAAGCCGGATGACATTTGAGCCGATCTCATATGCAACATAAGCCTCATATCCGCCGGCAGAAAGCATGATGCAGGGAGTGCCGTTGAGGGTTGTTTGCTGTGTCATGTTCATGATGCAGATTGATCCTCCTTACTTAGTTCTGTATATTTCTAATGATATTTATTGATTCACTTTAGTATAGCATATTTTCATCAAAAACGCAAGTCAAACGAAACATTTTGTCAATCTGTACGAATCTTTTCGCAAAATTTAGGCATATCGTAAAATGCACTGTGTCGAATCTCATCGAAAAAAACACCCTGCAAACGGGATTGCCCGAATGCAGGGTGCGGAGAGAGAGGGGGGAGGAGGATTATGCTTCGACGCGCGCAGGGGAGCGATCGCGGAACAGGAACGAAATACACCAGACGGCAGAAAGCGCCACCAGAATGTAGATCAGTCTGCTCACGATCGACGCGGCACCGCCGAACATCCAAGCGACGAGATCGAGTTCAAAGATCCCGACAAGACCCCAGTTGATACCGCCGATGACCAGCAGTATCAGAGCGAGCTTATCCCACATCATTTGTTTCCTCATTTCGTGGATTTGCAGCGCACGGAGGGACTTGCGCTGCAAAAAGCTGCGTGAAGTCTCTGCCGCGTCTGCGAGAGTAGTATATGCCGGACACTGCGGAATATGCGAAGATTTTTTGGAAATATCTGATACGCACAGAGCTTGGGGTGGAAAATAATGCTAAAAATAGCAATATTTACACAATCATACCGTTTACCGCCAAAAACCGACCGTTCACCGAAAAATGGTTGCAATCCTGTTTTGTTTCGTGTATAATATAGATGCTGACATCAGTTCGGAAGCGGGAAGCGGTTGTCGCCTGCTTCTGACTCGAATGGAAGTATGTGAGAGATATCCGAAGCCGTACCAATTATCGCAGTATTTTTATCGCACGATCGCAGAATATTCATACCACGCGTTTTACTCTGAATACGAAACAGCAAACGACGCATTTCAGCAGTAACATCTTACCACATATGTACGACGCTCTCCGGAAAATGAAAGACAGGGTAGATCATGAATGTCATGGTCAGCCCTGTATTTCGCTTTTTATTGGTCATGATGCCATGCGCATTGCAGAAACGGTTTTCCGTCTGCAATGCGTATTTTTTATCTCGAATCATCTGACCACTCCTTTCTGATTTTGGGTATAAAAAAGCCGTCTGTGATTGTTAGTCACAAACGGCTATGTATGGGTATTCAATTCGACAATTAAGAAATATCTCACTATTATATTATTTCAAGAAGTTTTCATTCTGCTTCATCTACTAATTCAGAAAGATACTCACCAAAGTCTTCTGCAATTTCATCTTCAAATATATAACCTTCCCCTTTATCTACTGCAATGATAATACGGGGTTCACCTTCATCATTGAGATTTTCAAAATCAAGAAATACCATTTCTCCATCATCTTCAAATTATAGGGCAACCCAGTTAGGATTAAGATTATTATTTACTCTTTCGTTGATTGTCCACTCAATCATACATCCTTCAAAAGTGCTTTTATCAAGAGAAAACGTACCATCAATGATGCCGTAAAGCTCCACTCCAAAGAATTCAATATACCCAAACCTTGAGAGGTAATCCTTTATCTGCGGAGATAAATGCAAATTCAACAGCATTTCAGCTTTTTCTATGGTAGCGACTGATTGTTTAGAACCGCAATCGTAATCCTCACACTTTTTTGCCCGCTTCAAAGCCTTTTCGTAGATTTTATAGCTCATAATATACCTCCAATTTTCCAAAGTTTCAATGGTTATACCTTATTATAGTACACTTTTTATGATTTGTCAATATGTAAGCCCGAACAAATCGGGCTTGGCTCGAAACTTTGTGAAAGATTTTCGCATTAAAAAAGAGCAGATATCGGAATTTTTCTTCCAAATCTGCTCTCAAATCTCTGCAAAATCAAAAAACGCCTGTTCAAGTCCACGTTTAGGCTCCAAAAAGCAAACTGTCATCTACGGTTTTCATATGAAAAATTTCGGCTCATATAACGCAAAAAAGCCCGAAAAATCGGACTTTTTTGGTCTGTCATCTATTTTGTACAGAACGAATGGAGCTGGTGACGGGATTTGAACCTGCGACCTGCGCATTACGAATGCGCTGCACTACCACTGTGCTACACCAGCAAATATTAAGTTTTTTAAAGTCGGGCTTTGCATTACGAATGTGCAGGTCAACGGAGTTGACCGACTCTACCAACTGAGCCATACTAGTATATTACAACATTCTATCACGACACTCAATACGAATGCCTAGTTATTATAGCATATTTCCAAAAAAAAGTCAAGGGATTGCATTGAAAAAATTTTTTTGTGAAAAAAACAGAAAAAAGAATTGTAATTTTCAGGAAAGTGTGCTATACTATAATAGAATGTTCGCATTATATTGTTTCACTTTTTTGAAACTGCGACGGAGTTATTGCAGAAAGGAGCGCAGTCGCTTGTGACTGCTAATATAATTATGGCAAAAAACAACAAACGTAAGAAGCATTTTTCCTGTCTCAGCGTCCTTTTGATTTTCTGTATGCTGATTGTGATTGGCTTGACCGCAGCTGTCAACCTGATGTTCCGGAATGGTGCTGCACCCAGCTTCATGGGCAGCCATTACTGCTATTATACAGAGGACGATATGTCGACGCGCGTGCCAAGCGGTTCATTTGTCTTTGTTGAGGATACAAACGAAATCCAACAGAGAGATATCGTTCTTTATCGCAGTGAAGAAGACCAATATCGTATTGCAGTTGCAAGCCTGATTGTTGAAACCGATTCCACTGTGCCGGATCAAACTGGAAAAACCTACTATCTGACAACCGAAAGCAATACCACTGCCGTACAGGTTGAAGAATCTGCTCTGATTGGCGTTTGCCGCAGCAGAAGCAAAGAGCTCGGCACATTGGTTGGATTCCTGACAAGTCTTGCAGGTCAGATTGTTGGATTTGGCGTGCCGGGTCTCATTATTTTGATTTGCCTGATTGCCGGATTGATCGGCAGAAAAGATCCTGACGGCATGATTGACGATGAGGATAATGACCTTGCGTTCGTCAAGTCGATTCAGCAGAAGCAGCAGAAAATTGCAGAGCGCGACGCAGAGCGTCTTGCAAAGGAGCGCAGAAAAACCCAGACCTTTGATGATGCGATGTACGAGGATCCCTCGAAGCCGCTTATCCGTCAGCCTCGCATGACCGAGGAGGAGGTCGCAAGGCTGGAGGAAGAAGAAGCCGCACGCCGTGCAGAACGAATCGCAGCGGTACGCAGTCATATGGAGCAGCGCAGACAGACCGGTACGCCGGACGGCGTGCCGCTCTATACGACAGAGATCATCACCAAGACGCATACGCTTTCGATTCCGAAATCCGGCGACAAGCCGCTGACGACAACCACCACGGTGCAGCGTCCGCTGAAGCCGACGCCGACAGAGGAAATCCCGCGCCTGACCGCAACAGGACATATTCAGATTCCGACTGCGGAGCAGCTTGCGGAGGAGCAGGAAGACCGTCTGAAGCAGGCACAGGCACTTGCCAAGGCAGCGCAGGATGAGATTTTCGGTGCGTCCTACCGACCGAAGCGTGAAGCTGTTATCGAAGAACCGGTTGTACCGGCACAGAGATATGCAGAGCCGGAACCCGTAAAGCCTGTTCAGACCGCTGCGGCACCTGTCGCAGAACCGGTCGCAGAGCCTGCACCGGCACCTATTGAGACAGCGCCTGCTCCGGAAAAGAAGGTTGTCAAGAAGGTCGTGAAAAAGGTTGTCAAGAAGCAGCAGATCGCTTCTTCCGACTTTAGTGATCTGATGGCGTTCCTGGATAATGAGCAGAAAAAGCTGTAATATGATGCTTTTAAAAATGAGAAAGGCACTTTTGATTGATGTCAAAAGTGCCTTTTTATGTGTATTGTGATGTTATGAATCGCCTGCGATTATGCGCCGGTCAGGATATAGCCCTGCTTGCGGACGGTTCGCAGCAGCTTGACAGGGAAACCGTTGTCGAGTTTTTTACGGAGATAGTGGATATATACAGGAACAACGGCGCTGTCTGCACCGTTTGGTGAGACGAATTCTTCGATTTCCTTATGCGAAACTGTATTGCCGGCGCGGGCTGCAAACATCTCAAGAATCGCAAATTCCTTGGCAGAGAGCTGTAGACGGGTGCCGCCTCTGGTTGCAACCTGACGATTGGTGTCCACGGTTAAATCCGCGATGCAATGCAAGCCGCTGGCGGATGAGTTTGGAGGTCTGCGCCGGTAAGTACGTACCATGCGCCTGACACGCGCCATGCACTCATCCATATGAAACGGCTTTAAGAGATAATCGTCGGCACCGCTGTCAAGTGCCAGCACACGGTCTGCAACGGAGCCGCGGCTGCTTAGAATCATCACAGGGGTATCCAGCGAGCGCGTGCGCATTTCTCGCAGTACCGACACGCCCGCCATGTCTGATAGCTGCCAATCCAGCAGCACCGATTCAAAACGCGGCGAATCCAGAAGTCGCAGCGCGTCTGTTCCGGTTCCGACGGCAATGGGGGAAAAGCCGTCTGCGGTCAGCCGCGACGCAAGTGCAGCGCGCAGGGCTTCATTTGATTCGATCAGCAAAATTTCCATATTGTTCACGCTTTCTTTTCGGTTCGTCAGGTGGGCGTTTTAAGGCAATACCGCACAAAGCCCGCCTTACGGCTTGATAGCACGTCTGCTTGCATATTTTCTGCCGTCTTGCACAGAAGTTCCTTGCTGGGCGCCAGCCCACCGGCGTCATTTCTATACAATCTGACAGATTCAGCTTGCTGAATCGAAAGCACCTGTACCACCAGCTCTATGCGGTGTTGCCTTAAATTTATGAGATGATTATACGCCGAAAACCTAAAATGAATCTGAATTATTTTAAAATAAACATGGAAAATCAAGCGGAAAATCGCAGCAGCAGAATTTGAAAATTGAATCGAAAGCCTGTAATTTCGTGCGTATCAGGCTGTTCTCGGCGTGTTTATATTGTGATAAAATATGACAAGAATCTGAACTTTTCTAAAAATTTAAAAATACACTTGACAAATTTTGTGCAGATATGCTATAATATATACAGGAACCGGCAGATATATAATGCCGGACAAAAGGAGGAACTGAACATATGAAGCTGAACATTATGGCAAAGAAGATCCAGATCGGTCCGAGTTTTTCGGAATATGCAGAAAAGAAACTGAATCAGAAGCTCGACAAATTTTTTGAGGATGAAGCTGAAGCGAAGATTACGTTGAATGAACTCCGTGGTCAGATTGTCTGTGAACTGACTGTTCGTGCAGGCAGTATGATTTATCGTGCAGAGCAGAGTGCTGCCGATAAAAATGACGCGCTGGATTCTGCGATTGAAAAGATTATTCGCAAGATTCGCCGCAATAAAACGAAGCTGGGCAAGCGTATCAAGGAGAGTGCGCTTTCGCCGGAGGCATTTACGGATACTGTTGAGGATCAGTCCGAATACAACCTGATTCGCAAGAAGAGCTTCCGTGTGCAGCCGATGAGCGTGGAAGAAGCGATCCTGCAAATGAATATGCTGGGACACTCTTTCTTCGTATTCCAGAATGCGGATAACGGTGCAATCGAGATTGTATACCGCCGCAATGATGAGAATTATGCGCTGCTGGAGCCTACAGTTGATTGAATTGCATAACGAACAAAAAGGGGATGCCTGTGCGGTGTCCCCTTTCTGATATACAATATAACAACAACGCATCGCCTTGCTTGGACGATGCGTTGTTGTGTTTTGATCAGTAGCTTTCGGTATGTGCCAGATAGCAATAAAAGCCGTAAACGAGAAGATTTACGATGTTCATAAAGCCAACGCTGCCAGCTTTTGCCGCGTTGACGACTGCAATAACAGCAAGTACAGCGAGGACAATCGAGAGCTTTTTACATCTGTCGGGATCGCTCTGCAAGCCTGCGCGGCCGGCGAGTACACCGATGACGCCCTGCAAAATCGCGGGTATCAATACGAGCATCGTAAAGAATGTTGCGCCGCCTTGTACCACGTCGCCTGCGCCGGATGTTAGCGCGCCGGCACCTGCTACTGCAAGTATAGCGACCAGAATCGCCAGTCCACCCAGTACCATAACGACATAATTCAAGACCTTAAACACTTTGCTGAAATCCATAAGAAGTTCCTCCATGATGTTATTTTTCATCATTATACACGATTTACGTGGATTTGTCAAGTCTTTTTACGGAACGGTTCTGATTTCACCGCCGCCGAGCACGATGTCACCGTCATAGAAAACGGCTGCCTGTCCGGCTGTGATGGCACGCTGCGGCTGGTCAAATTTCAGCAGCGCGGTGCGCTCGTCTGTGAACAGAACGGTAGCAGGCTGTGCCGGATGCCGATAACGAATTTTTGCCTGACAACGTACCGGCGTTTGCGGCGGTGTACCGGAAATCCAGTTCACTGCTTCAACGGTACAGGTGTCGGAAAAGAGATCGTCGTTTGTGCCGATGACAACACGATTTTGCGGAACATCCAGACCACAGACATATGCCGGCTGCCCGATTGCGATGCCGAGTCCGCGCCGTTGCCCGATTGTATAGTGAATCAGTCCCTTGTGCTGACCGAGGATATTTCCCTGTAAATCAACAAAATCGCCTGTTTGCGGGATTTCGCCGGTAAGCTGCTGAATAACTTTTGCATAATCGCCGTCCGGTACGAAGCAGATATCCTGCGAATCATGTTTATGTGCATTGACAAAGCCCTGCGCTTCTGCGATGCCGCGCACTTCTGTTTTTGTTAGACCGCCAAGCGGCAGCAGAATATGCGCAAGCTGTGCCTGCGTCAGCATATAAAGCACGTAGCTTTGGTCTTTTGAAGCATCCATGCCGGCCCGGAGCTGAAAGCCGTTTTCTGTTTCGACAACCTGTGCATAGTGACCGGTGACGATTTTGTCGCAGCCGAGTGTCTGTGCCTGCGCCAGCAGCTTTTCAAATTTGAGATACCGATTGCATTCGATACAGGGATTCGGCGTTTTTCCGCATTGATAGCAGCGGATAAATTTACCGATTACCTGCTCGCGGAAATCCTCTGTATAATCATATATATAGTGCGGCATACCAAGACGTTCCGCGATTGCACGCGCATCCGCAGCATCAGACGCCGATCCGCAGGTTTCGTCACCGGCTTCCGATGCGGCTTGTTTGTCATGAAGCTGCATGGTGCAGCCGATGCCCTCATAACCTGCCTGCAAGGTCAGGTGCGCGGCGACGCCGGAATCCACACCGCCGCTCATTGCGATCAAAGCCTTTGCCATTTTCTGATTCTCCATAATCAACCGCTGCATGGCAGCGGATATTTACACTGTCAATAAAAGCAGCACCGCACAAAGCGCGTCTGACGGCTTGGCGGTGCGTTTGCTCATTGTGTTAAGATTGTCCGCTGCGCTTCGGCTTGTTGTCGTTCTGCGGACGATGCGGATGATTTCCGCGCTGATTCGGATTGCGCCGAGCATGATTCGGTTTGCGGAAACGGCGGTTCTGGTCATTCTGCTTCTGTGGATTTTGGTTTTGCCGTTGAGCAGACTGCTCCGCAGGACGCTCCGTAACCGCGCGGCGCTCGGTGAGGTCCATATCATCCGGCAGAATGGTGCTGCGCGGAGTCTGTTTGGGCTGCGCGGGTGCAGGCTTCTGCTGACGGTTCTCCCCGAATTCCGGATGCAGAACCGGTGCTGCCGGACGCGGTATGGGCTTTTCCTGTGGTGCTTTCTCCGACTCTGCGGATTTCGGTGCGGATACAACCTCCGCATCAGGCTTCGGTGCAGGCTTTACCGGCTTCTGCTGACGTTCTGCTTTGGGTGCGGCGGCATCCTTTTTCGGCGCGGCATCGGTTTTCTCCGGCTGATTTCGTTTATCGCGCAAATCATCCTTTGTCATGCGGCGGCTTGCGTCCTGTAACCGTTCGACCTTATCGCGGCTGACGGTGATCGGGACATCGGAATTTTCCGGCTTAACACGCAAATTACCGGTCACGAGATTTGCTTCCATCACATATGCGCGAACCGGAACCGTCTCAGTGACCTCCACGGGCAAAATGACGGTAGAACCGACCTTGGGCGTCAGCTTAATCAGCTCCTCGTAGACGGGGCTTTCATAGCGCAGACAGCACATGAGTCTGCCGCAGGTGCCGGAAATCTTTGTTGGATTCAGGGCAAGACCCTGTTCCTTTGCCATTTTGATTGAGATCGGCTGGAAATTGTTGAGATAGCCCTTGCAGCAGAATTCTCTGCCGCAGATGCCAAGACCGCCGAGCAGCTTTGCCTCGTCTCTGTCACCGATCTGTCGCAGCTCGATACGGACATGGAATGCCAGTGCCAGATCCTTGACCAGTTCACGGAAATCGACGCGCGATTCGGCAGTGAAATAGAAAATCAGCTTATTGCTGTCAAAACCGCATTCGATGTCTACAAGGCGCATCGGCAAACCGCGTGCATCAATGCGCTCCTGACAGATCCGCATTGCATCTGCCATATAGACACGATTTTTTTCGAGAATCTCCATATCTGCTTCATTTGCAAGGCGCAGAATGGGCTTCAGCGGCGCAGTTATGCTTTCATCGGAAACGGCATGACGTCTGGCTGCGACCTCTCCGCATTCCGGACCTCTTGCGGTTTCCACAACCACATAACTGCCCTCGGCAGGATTCAGATTACCCGGCGCAAAATAGTACATTTTTCCGCCGCTTTTGAATTTTACTCCGATTACTTCGATCATATCAAATTCCTATCTATTTCCGGCGCTGCGCCGGTTTTGTTGCTTATGGGGTGCGGGAGCATACCTCGCAGAGTGCCGCACAGAGTGCCGTTACGGTCAGAACTGCGCCGACGTTGCTTTCCAGATCGGCGAATGCCTCTGCAACAGCACCATGCAGTCGGATGACGCGCCGCGGCGACAATTTTCTTGCAAGCGCTTCGGAGGCACTGCGGTCACAACCGAGCCTGTGATATTCGCTGTCCAGTGCAAAGACTGCGGCATCCCGAAGCTGCAAGTCAAACAGCTCCAGTGTGCGGAGCAGGGTATCCTTGTCGGATGCGGCTGAGGTGAGCAGCTGCAGCAGCGCATATTCATTGCCATCTGCAAGTGCAGCAGTCAGCGCAACGGCTGTTTCGGCAGCCTGCTTTTGCATATCATCGCCTAAATATCCGATACATTTCCCGATATTGCCGCCGAATCTGGAGACAGCGGACTGAATCTCATCCGCAGAATAGGAAAGTCGCGTCAGTGCGGCAACGCATTCGCTTTCGGATACGGGGAAAACTGCTTTTGCAGTGATACGGGAAAGCAGTGTTGGCAGAAATGTGCCGATGGATTCTGCCGTAAAGATAAAACAAGCGTGGGGTGGCGGTTCCTCGACGGATTTGAGCAGGGCGTTCTGCGCCGGAATGCTGATTTCATCGGCGTCAGTGAACAAAAAAATCCGCATATCACCATTATTTGGAAGAATGCCGGCTTCTCGCCGTACCGCGCGCACGGTTTCAACAGAAAAGCCCATGCGTTTTCCGGAATGCTCCACATTCATGACATCGGGATGCGCGTTTTCGAGAACCAGGCGGCAGCTTTTGCAGACGCCGCAGGGCGCAGCTTCCGCATCTTCACATAGCACGAGCATCGAAAACCATTTGGCAAGCATTTTTTTACCGCAGCCGCGTTCGCCGTGCAGCAATAACGCATGGGGCAAATGGTTTTGTTTTCGCATGAGCCGGAGGTCTGCACGGAGCTGCGCGTTGCCGACAATCTCAGGCTGCTCCGGTATCGTTGTACTCACAGCTTTTCAAACCGTTCGATATTGGTTACAAAGACGGTCGCACCGCCGACCGGAACCTCAAGCGGCATGGATGGAACCTGCGTTGCGGCAGGACCATAAACCGGCGATGAGGGAATGAATTGTTTTCTGTGGTGACACTTCTGCTGAACCACATTGATGACGGAATCCACTTCGGATTCTTCCACGCAGATCAGAAAGGTGGTATTGCCCGAGCTGAGAAAGCTGCCGGAAGATGCCAGCTTGGTTGCACGGAATCCATTTTTCGCAAGCGCTTTTGAAACGGCAGCGCTGTCATCGCCGTTTACTATTGCAAAGATCAGTTTCATCTATGTATCAACCTCGTTTCTGCACAGCATTGTCACGTTTCCGTAGAGAGCCTGCACAAGCTGCACAGGCTTCTTCTAATCAGTATACCACAAAAACCCAAAATATGCAAGTGATATGAGATAAAAAACACGATGCAAACGCTTCAGAATACGGAAAGCTCCGTGCGGTGAATCCATTGCAATCGCGCAATGATGGCGTGTAGTTCCGATGAAAGCGTATCGCTTTTTGCATCATAGAGCGCGTCAAGCTGTAAAATCGCAGAATTCAGCTCGGTCATCGGCTGATTTGGGACGAAAAAATGCAGAAGCACACGCTGCTGATTCCATTCTCTGATCAGTGAGTCGATTTCGGTTTTCGGGTCATTTGCGGTCAGGACGGTTTCGGCTTGCGCGATCAGTTCCGCACAGCTTCCGCGGACGGCAGCCGCAGAAAATAAACTCAGCAGAATGAGCCCGCCCAGAATCAGTACGGCAATGCGCACACGTAGATTACTCATGCGTTCGGTTCCTCCTTTTTGACAAATGAACAGATGCCGCTGCGGTCGGCTGTCAGCAAAAAGACCTGTTCGGGCTTGAGCTGCTTTTGCTTTAGAAATTGCAGCAATTTTTTCTCGGATAAACCGCAGGCATTGCAGCCTTCCTTGCTGATGCTGCCGTCAGCGATGACGACCTCCGGTGGGTCGGTTTCATGGGGGTGCATCTGCAAATCCTCCGGTGTGACGGGCTGTGCGGCGGCTTTCTGACAAGCGGAGACTGTGCCGTTTGTCTCAACAACCGCAAGCTGTACATCCCGGATATCAAAAATACCGTTGCCGCGCAGTGCAGTCATGAGATCGTCCAGTGTAAAGCGCAGCTCTGTCATGATACGCTGGTCGATGACACCGCCGCGGATGATGACCTGCGGGCCGCCGGCAAGCAAATGTCGGACACGGCGGTTTTTCATCCCAACCCAAGCGAGCAGAACCTCGAAGCAAATCAACAGCAGCATAGGCGATATTCCCATCAGCAGCGGCAAATTCTGATCCTCCAGCGGCAGGGATGCAATATTGGAAATCAGAATCGTAATGACAAGCTCGGTCGGCTGTAACTCGCCGATTTGCCGCTTTCCCATGAGCCGCACGCCGAATACAACGATCGGATATAATATCAGAGCGCGAATGAAACTGACGAACATAACAATATGGAGAAAGAAGTGAGTTGGCAGGGCATTGCCTGACCGATCGCTTTCTCCTGCCTCCTTACTACCGATATTAGAGTGCCTCGGCGTCCTCATACGAAAGCTGCGGATGCAGCGCAAGATTGATGCCGAGTGCGAGCAGACGCGCTTCGTGATGAATCAGCCGGTCAATATCGCGCGGCGTGACCATGAGATTGGGGAGATCGCGCGGTGGAACCGCATCTGCCTGTCGGATCACCGTATGCAGATCAACAACAGTCGGGACGCCGATTGCAATGACAGGTACGTGCAGCGTTTGTGTACTCAGTTCTGCACGGCTGTTCCGGACGCCGCTGCCCGGTGAGATGCCTGCATCCGAAATCTGGATGGTAGTGCCGAGTCGATGCAGATCGGAGCAGGCAAGTGCGTCGATGGCAATGACGCAGGCAGGCCGGATGCGATCCTTGAGCGCCTCGATCAGCTCTGCGGTTTCGATGCCGGTCTGACCGAGAACGCCGTTTGCAAGCACGCTGACCGGCCGCATGGCACGCAGAAAATCCATATCCGGATCGTTGTCGGAAAGCTCCTGCCGCAGATGCCGTGTTGCGAGAATACGCGATGCCGTCAGAGGGCCGAGTGCGTCCGGTGTGATATCGGAATTGCCAAGCCCTGCAATCAAAACAGCGCCCTCCGGAATGAAGCTGCGCAGCTCGTCGGCAAGCTCGGTGACTTGGTTCCGAAGCTGCGGCGCGGCGTGATGCGGTTGCATGGTTTCGAGCGTCAGATAACGGCCCTTTGGCTTCCCGATGGGGATGCCGTGTTCATCGGAATCGATCTCAATTTCTGTGATACGGAAGGCGTTGCCGCGATGGCGCATGAAAATGCCGTCCTGCGAGGGGAATCCGGCGGCACGTTCGAGTGCTAAATCCGTTCTGCTCTGCATCGTGTTGCCTCCCTTTGTCTTATATTGCCTTACATGACAATCGTGCTTCTGCTATCATGATGCACAATGCGACGTAATTTATGCACAGTGCGCTGAGAATTTTCCGGAATCTTGTGATAAAAAGCGCAGTGAGAGCCGCTGATTCGGCTCTGTTTTCGCCGTGAGACTCGGAAACTGTGCATATTGCTGAAAGAATCTGCGAAAGAAACGCAAAATTCCGCATTTTGCCATATTGCAATTTGCGTGCAGAACTGGTATAATGATAAATGGTTTGGCAACGTGAAATCAGTATGCGGACCCCACCCGCGGCAGGCAAAATGATCCCGCCATAATCATTTTGTTACGATATGTTGCTTTTCCGGAATATTTCTGAAAATCTGCGATTTGGCAGACAAGAAAAGGAGTACCAAACAATGGCAGCAGCAAAAAACAGCGGGCCGAAGAAGCGCCCCACACCCGAAAAGAGAAATAAGACAAGCAAGCTCCGTGCAGCACGCAACAAGGCTACAAAGTCTGCACTCAGAACTGCACTGAAGAAGGCTTATGTCGGCGGCAAGGATCGTGAGACTGTAATTCGTTTTGCGATTAAGCGTGTCGACCAGGCTTGTGCAAAGGGCATCCTGCACAAGAACAACGCTGCAAGAAAGAAGTCTCAGCTCATGAGACTCCTCAACAAGGCAGTATAATTTTATCTGTTCTTTCATGAAAAACCGCCGCTTCTGTGATGGAATGCGGCGGTTTTTTGCATTTTTTGATGGAGCTTGTCAGGAAATTGCAAATCCGAGCGATTGTATACTATGAAGGGACCTTCCAATCAATCTGAAAGGGGGATACGGTATGCAGGACGAAGATTTGCTGCATATGCTGCAAACAGAGCCGGAAAACGGTATGCGCGAGCTGATTCGCTGCTACAGCGGATATGTCTATACCATCATCAAAAACAAGCTCGGCTGCGGTACACATGAGGACTGCGAGGAGGTTGTCGGCGATGTGTTTGTTCGGTTTTATGAATGGATTTGTAAAAATGCAGAAACTTGCAGCAGTATTCGTGCGGTGCTGGCTGTCATTGCAAAGCGGCAGGCAATCAATCGTTTTCGTGCGCTGACAAAGCAGCCGGATTGCGAATCCTATGAGGACTTGCTGACAGAACAGCCGTCGAGTGCCGCTGCGCCGGATATGTCTGTGACGCTGATGCTGTCCGTGCAGGCGCTCGGTGAACCGGACAGCGAGATCATTCTGCGGCGTTATTATTTCGGGCAATCAAGCGGTGAAATTGCCGCAGCACTCGGACTCAAGCCGAATACCGTTGACCAGAAAATCTCACGCGGACTCAAAAAGCTGCGTGCAATCTGGAAGGAGGATGCTTCATGACACATGAATTTGATGAGATGTCTGTACGTGCGCTCGGTCTTGCGAATGAAGAACTGAGGCATATCGCAGAAACGGAGCAGCTTACGGATGCGGAAAATGAACGAATTACAGCAATGGTTCTTGACAGAATGAATCTGACGCCGAAACAGCCGGCGGTAACGGTCAGGCACAGTAAAAAGCGGCGGCTTCGCATTGCCGGTGCGTTGATTGCGGCGGTGCTGACGGTTGGCGCATTGGGACTTGGCGTGTCCGGCTGGCTGACCTATAACAAGCCGCTGATGCAGAGCTATTTCGGTTCGGTTGGTGATAAACACTTTGCAGAATTGGCACTGTCGGAGCCGCAGACCTTTACAAACGGCATTGTCAATGCAACGGTTGAGGCGAGTCTGCGCGACAATAACATGATGATGGTGCTGATTACCTTTGAGAGCGCCGATCCGGAAAAGCCGATTTACTGGACAAAGCTGATGAACCAAAAGAGCGAACGGTCGGATATGCAGGAGACACCATATGCGCCGCTGTTCATTTACAACTGTGCATTACTGGATGAAAACGGTGAAGCGCTCGGCACCATGGACAATCCCTACACGGATATTTCATTAGCTGGTTGCGGCGTTGTTTCACGCACGGATAACGACAAAACACGTACCTCTGTCGAATATGAGATCAACATTCACAATCTGGATTTTGATGCGGAATCCATTTCAATGCGATTTTCAAGTGCGGAGCAGGGGATATTGGATGTGACTGTACCGGTTACGCCGCGTCTGGAATCAGCGGTCTTTGAAAATGATGCCGGCAAGCAGATCACGGTTTCTCCGGTTCGATTCCGGACATCCGTTGCACAGCTGATACTGCCGCAGGATGATTCGTGGCATAATATGATTCTGAATCGCATGGACGGTACGCAGACCGCGTGCTACCTTCCCACGTTGTCTACTGTGGCCAGCAGCGGCGAGGACGGCAAATGGTCTTATAACGAATCCATGATCCATGAGATTACTGAGGGCATGGAATTTGAGTATGATAATCCGGACAGCTACAACAGCTTTCTTGAAATCAGTGACATTGCATCCATCGAATGGTGCGGCGAGACTTATGTGCGCGTACCGGAATAAGAAAGAATCCGGATTCCAAAGCGGAATCCGGATTTTATGTTACTCGGTGATATAGGATTCAATGAATTCAACCGCGTCGCCGACTGTGCTGATCTTGTCAACAGCGTCGTCCTCGACTGCGATATCGAATTCCTCGGAGATCGTCTTCATCAGCAGGGTGATGTCGAGGGAATCTGCCTGAAGATCATCTACGAAATCGGCATCCATTGTGATTTCGTCATCATCCACATCAAGCTGATCGAGGATGATGTCCTTGAGCTTTTCAAATACCATGTAATCTGCTCCTCTCTGTATGTGATTATAACTGTGTACACACGCAGCCAAGTTCTGCCGGTCACATCGTTTATAGTATATCCGTTTGTGGAGAAAAGGTCAATATCTTTTTGGAGAAATCGGTGTAAAATTTGAGAGAAAAAAGAGAAGGGCTTTTTGTTAATTTGCACAATCGCGCTGCGCAGCACTAGGCACTGCGCGAAACTTGGGCATTTAACGAGACAGAGTATTCTGCATTGCGGAGCAGCTTGCGCCATTGTGCCTGTGAAAGATTGCGCGCGTCAGAGACGCCGCTGCGGATGGCGTGCTCGCGCAGAAACAGCAGGTCGGCACCGTGCGTCCGGGCTGTTTCATTGAGCGCGGCAGCGAGCATATCATGCAGACGATTGGCGGCGGCTTCCGTCAACGGCGGCGCGGTGGTGACTGTCCCCGATATTTCGATTTTCAGCGTGTCCGGCTGCGACAGACGGATTTGCAGTGTATCGGATGCGAGCCGATAGGTGATCCCGTCTGCGGCAAACACAAAGGATTTCTTCCGCTTTCCGAGCAACGCAAGACCGCGGCAAGCGTCGTCGGAAAGAATGCCGCAGCAGCCCTCCGGCGATATTAACGCAAGGGTGAGGTCATCTGCGTGTTGTGTGCAGATTGCCGTGATGCCGGAGCCGCCCCATAGGTCGGCAAGGACGATATCGGCAGTGCGTTCGGGGAGCAGACCGGTTTCAACGGCGGCTTGCAGCTGTGTCGGGCTTGGCAGATTGCCGTCTTTGAGTTGATTACAGGCGTCCGCTGCAACGTAAAGCACCGAGCAGGTCGGTACAAGGAGCTGTGCTTGAAACAAATCCTGCAAGATACCGCAGGGATTCCCCGATATCGCGAGCATGGAAAGATGACCGGTGGAAACCTCTGCCCCGGATGCGTTTTTGAGTGCGTCGCGTAATTGCAAGGCGGTTTCTGCGTGTGCGGAGATGATTTTGGAATCCTCCGAGGCTTGTGCGGCAAATTGTACCGATTCTGCCGTATCAATCGCAAGCACCATCGGTAATAGACGAGTGTGAATATCCGTGCAGCCGGTCAGCAGCACCGCGCAAATGCAGACAAGAAAGCGTTTCATGCGAGTTTCCTCCGATTGATACAGCAGCGGAATAAAATGATGCCCCATGGAATCAGAATGCCGAACAGCAAATTGACCATGGCAGAGATTGCCGTTTGCTGCTCCGGCAAAATCCAAAACATTGCCAGAAAGAACAGATACGGCAGAAAGGAAGCGGCAAGCATCCGGCATTTTGCTTGCAGATGCGGCTTTGCGGTTTGCAGACAGAATGTGACAGCGAGTGTGCCGCAGCCGAATGCAAGAAGAAGCCAGAAGCCGTCTATCCGGAACGCCTCCGACAGCGGTGTGCGTGCGAGCAGCAGAAAAAAGGGATTCCCTTGAAACAAACGGAGTCTGCCGTTCTGCATCGTCCCGAACAGGACGACTGCCGGTAAAAACAGGATTCGGAATGCGCCCCATGCAAGGGAGCTGCGTTTTGCGGCAGATTCCGTCTGTTTTTGCAGAATCAGCGGCAATAGCGGCAGCTCACAGGCATTTGCCCACTCAGACATCGTGAAGCGTGTCGGCTCCGGCGTGTATAGCAGAACACGCTGCGCCGTACCGATGCCGCTGACGGGGAACAGCAGAAAGCCCGCACCTGCAAGACAGAGCAGAAGCGTTGCGGTTCGCGCGGTTGCACGGTCGTGCAGGGAAACCGTATACAGCAGCGTCAGGAGCAGCATGAGCAGGAGAATTGGCGCACTTTGTAGCTTGAGCTGAATGCAAAGCCGATAGAATGCCATTGTCAGATATGCAGCCTCAAATGCAGCACCGAGGCGAAAGAGCCGGAGCAGCTTTGGTGTAATCTGCAATCTGTAGCGAAAATGCAGCATCGGCAGGATGAGCGTGATTTGGATGAGCGCAGTGCATAGCATTTGTCCGGCATATGCCCCCGAAAATGGTACGTCACAACAGAAAAACGGGAACAGCCGCAGCAGTATAATGACTGCGGCAGCTTGTACGGCGCTCCATTGACCCTGAGTTTGCATCGGCTTACTCCTTTCCATCAATCGGAAGTAGTATATCCGATATCTTGGAGAATATCCGGTGAATGGCGAATAAAAGAAATATTGATTTGTTCAGAATGCCAATCTTTGGCGGTATGTCTTGCGTATCCGATATATAGTATGCTATGATAAAAGAATCAGTATCGGGTAAATGCTGATAACATGATTCGAGAGGGGAAATTTTTATGAAAAAAAGGAGAGGCGCGGCATTGCTGTGTGCTGCTTGTCTGATCGGGACAGGCGCAGCGGTATTGCCGGCACCTGCGGCAGTGCTTGCCGCAGAGGACACTGTACTGGAAGCTGAGGGGCTGAAGTACGAAATTGCGGATGGTTCGGTTACGATTACGGGTTTTACGTCCGAGCTTTCCGGTGAAGTCGTGATACCTGCGGAAATCGAGGGGCTCCCTGTGACGAAAATCGGAGCAGGCGCGTTCAAGTACAACACAAAGGTGACGGCGTTTACCGTGCCGGACAGCGTTACCGAGATCGGCGCGGAGTCGTTCAAGAGCTGTTTTCAGCTCAAATCCGTTGTGCTGTCGAAGAATCTGACCAGCATACCGAATAACACGTTTCAGGAGAGCCGAAAGCTGGAAACACTGGCGATTCCGGAGAAGGTAACGAGCATCGGAGAGCTTGCGTTTTCAAAATGTCTCGCGCTTGCAGACCTGACCGTGCCGGAGGGTCTGGAAACGGTCGGTGAGGATGCGTTCCTGAATACGCCGTGGATGGACGCACAGCGTGAAAAGAATCCGTTTGTAATCATCAATCATGTGCTGATTGACGGAAAAGCCTGTACGGGCGACATTACGATTCCGTCGGATGTTACCGCAATCGGCGCGGGTGCATTTTCCTATAACTATTACATTACGAGTGTACTGGTGCCGGAAAATGTAAAAGAAATTCGCCGCTATGGCTTCTTTAACTGCACCGGAATGGAGCGCATTACGGTTCTGAATCCCGATTGCGAAATCTATGATCTGGACGGTACGATTTCCAATACCTACTGCAAGCACGTAGCAGGTTTCTTAGGCACGCTCCGTGGCTTTGAGGATTCGACGCTGGAGGCGTTCTGCGAACCGCGCGACTATCCGTTTGAGGTCATTCAGACAACGAAGGGTGACTGGGATCTGAACGGTTTGATCGGCTCGGATGATGCACAGAGTGTCCTGCGCGTATATACGCAGAGTGTTGCCGGCGAAGAAGTGAAGCTGAGCGAAATGCAGCAGACGGCTGCGGATGTCAATGGTGACAGCGCAGTTGATTCTGCCGATGCGCAGCTGATTCTGCTTTATTATGTGCAGAACAGCGTTGCAGGCGTCCCGACCGATTGGGATGCACTGGTGAAATAATCGTTTGAAGATGTGCCGCGGTACTTCCGATGAAAAATCGGGAGCGCCGCGGCATTTCCGTTTATATTATTATGGGTATCCGCGCCGCCGGATCTCCGATACGTTGAAATTACTCTGAGAGAGTCTGCGAAACCCGATGCGTGCAAAAATATCCGAAAGTCGGTTGGGAAGAATCGGCGCGATCGGTGCGGAGATCGGGTAGCCGAATATTTCCGTACCGCAGATGTGAAATAAAACCGCCACGCCAAGCAATGCGACTGCCGGAAGTCCTGCCGCAGCCGCGGCAAGAATAAACGCCGGTCGCAGTACCGTTAGTGCAGCATGATGCTCCGGAATCACAAAGCCTGCGGTTGCTGCCAGTGCCGCAACAGTCAGCACCGGTGTACTGATGAGTCCTGACTTTACCGCCGCATCACCAATCAATAGACCGCCAATCATTCCAACCGCACCGCCAACGGCTTTGGGAAGCCGCAGACCGGCTTCGCGCACAATTTCAAACAAAAATAAAACGCCGAGCATTTCGGTTGCAAGCGAAAACGGCACATTCTGTTCGGAATCGGTCAGCAGGCGCAGCAGTGTTTCATGGAGCAGCTCCGGATGATGCAGTGCCGCAGACAGATATCCGGCAGGCAGCAGGAGCGAAATCAACGCCGCCGTATATTTGATCCAGCGGAGAAGTGTTGCGTATGCAGGGGGATAATTGTAGTCGTCGAGCGTCTGAAAGGTTTCACAGAAAAGCTGCGGCAGAAGAAGTGCAAAGGGTGTCCCGTCAATGAGAATGCCGACTCTGCCCTCAAGCAGCTTTGCACTGAACGTATCCGGACGCTCTGTTGTGCCGACACTGTGGACAAGCTGCATATCGCTGCCCTCCAGAAACGGTCGGACATATCCGCTGGAAAGGATGCTCTCAAGCGGCAGCTTCTGCAATTTCTGCCGGATGCTTTTCAGAAGGTCGTCCGGTACACGGTCACGCAGATATACGAGACATAGCGTGGTGGCGGAGAGCGTACCGGCAGTCAGCATTTCAAAATTCAGAAGCGGTGTTTTCATACGCCTGCGAATGAGCGAGATGTTTGTGCGGATGGCTTCGGTGAAGCCTTCTTTTGCGCCATAGATATTCAGCTCGCCAGATGGCTCGGAGATGCTTCGTGCAGCATAGCCCTGTATGCCGCAGGCAAGACAAACAGCAGCACCCTCAGCAAGCAGAACAGCAAAGCCGGAGTACAGTCTGTTCAGCAGGTCTGTCGTGTGGGTGACGGTGGTGCAGTCTGCGGCAAAAAGCCGGTATGTCTGTAAAAAACGGATCAGCGCGGTACCGTTTGGAAATTGCTCGGAAAGTCTGTGCAGCGGTTCAGCGATTTGTTCGGTGATGGCAGAGCTACTGCACATTCCCTCGCAGGAAAGGATTGCGCAGGGGATGCCGCAGATGGTCAGGCGGCCGGTCAGAATATCGGCAGAGCCACCGGTCAGATGGCTGATGATATCCAGATTTTGCGCAAGCGATTCGGTTACGTGCATGGGATACACCTCCTTGATTTTGGATTAGTATATCCGATTATTTGATAGAATATCGTCTGACAAATAATAATTATGAATCTTTCTGTAATTTTGAAAATAGAAGTTGCATTTTTTACGTGATTGTGTTATAATAGAAAAATCGGGCGGTTTCGACATTTTTCGTCGCATGACGTCCATTGAGAATAAGAAAGGAATTTCGGAATGATGAAGCGATTGGAAAAAACAGTGTCGGCGCTGCTTGTGCTCGGTGCATTATTCTGTCTGGCTGCTTGCAGCGGACAATCCGGAAATCCGACCGGTGAGAGCATTGAACCGGCGGTAACGGATTCCACAGCGCCTGTTACACTTGCAACATCAACCACAGTCATCACGACGACCACGGTGCCGGCTGCACCGCCGGATATCAGTGTGAATATGCTTGCGGTTGGCGACAACCTCGTGCAGACCTACGTTTATAAGGCCGCACAGGCGAGAGCCACTGGCGGAGAAGAATATAATTTTGTACCGCTTTATGAAAATGTGAAGCCGATTATTGAGGCTGCGGATGTTGCGGTCATCAATCAGGAGACGATTATCTGCGGACCGGGCTTTGATGTTTCCGGCTCGAATTACAATTTCTGCTCGCCGCCGGTGCTTGCCGATACGATGATTGAAATGGGCTTTGACATCTTCACACTTGCCAACAATCATTTGATGGATCGCGGCATTGAGGGCTTAGAAGCGTCAATCAGCTTCTGGAATGACATGATGCGCAAAAATCCGGTGCTTGCACTCGGCGCATACAGCGGCCCGACCGATCAGGATACCATTCGCGTGCAGGATATCAAGGGTATGCGCATTGCATATCTCTCCTATACACAGTCGCTGAACGGCTATTATATCCCGAATCACTCCACGCTTTGCGTCGGAATGACCTCGGAAACGGAGTTGATCGAGCGACAGATCAAGCGTGCGAAAGAGGTTGCGGATGTGGTCGTGGTTTCGGCGCACTGGGGCAATGAGGATACGCACGTGGTCGCACCGGGGGTCAAGGAACTTGCACAGAGCATGGTGAACTGGGGCGCGGACGTCATTCTCGGTACGCATTCGCATACTGCACAGACCATGGAATATCTGGTGCGCGAGGACGGCACGCAGGGCTTTGTATTCTATTCGCTCGGAAACTTTATTTCCGCACAGACCGATAATTTCAATGTTGTTGGTGAGATGGCGAATTTCAACATCGTTCAGAACGGCGAAACCGGAGCGATTACGATTGAGGATATCGGCGTCATGCCGGTTATCACGCATTATGATGCAAACTTTGCAAATCTGCGGCTGTATCCGTATAATGCGTATACAGAGGAGCTTGCAAACGCACACGCGCTTCCTTATACGCACGCGCCGGGCGAATCTGCAAAGGATTTTGGTATGCACGTCATCAATGCAATCGCGGATGCAAATATCCCGAAAGAGTATCAGTGGCTCTCGTAAATATTACATTATTATGAACAAATACAGGAATCCCACGGCAGATGATTCCGGACTCATGGTTCGGGGTGATAAGCCGTGGGATGTTATTTGTTGGAATGCACAGATTTCAAGTGCAATATTTATCAATAATGACAAAAACGGTATTGAAGTCTTGACTTTGTGACAACGGTTTATTATAATGGTAGTAAGCCGTATTGTCTGGATACGTGTACCCTTTTGAGGGAGAACCCTGCGCTTTAGTACGGAAGCGAAAGGTCTTTGGAAATCGGGTGTGCGTAACCGGTACGGAACAAGATGGACGTTCGCTGCGATGCACACTCCGGAACGGATTCAAATCCATTATAAGGAGCGCAGCATTTCTCCGAGGCGTTCAACATATATGAAAAGAAGTGTATCAGCGCATTTCTTGGAGTATATATATTTTCATGAAAGAAGGAGGAAAGGAATGAAGGCGCAGAAAGCGGCTGCTGCCGTTTTGACTGCGGGCTTCCTTGCGTACTGTACTTCGGGATCGTATCTGATTTGTGCGAATGCTGCGGAGACAGAGCTTGTTACTGCGCTTGTCTTAAATAGGACGGCAGCGGACACGGACGGGCTTTTCAAGGCAACACTTTCGCTGGATGAGATTCCGGAACCCGGATTATGCGCATTGGAGTTTGCAATCGCATACGACACGGCTGCTCTCGAGATTACCGATGTAGAACTGCTGTATGACACAGGGGCACAGAAAGCGGAAACGCTCGCGAACCCTGAGCTTGCCGATACTGTATTTCAATATGAAATCAGAGAGGACATGGTGTGGATTCGATGGGCGACTGCTCTGGACGCAGAATATTGGCTGAGAACGGAACAGGCTTTCTTTACGGTGAAAGGTCGGCTCAATGGCGAAATGCCTGCGGGCTCCGCAGCCGAATTGAAGCTCGTTTCAGCAGCGGGGGATGCCGCAGATGCGGCAATAGCTGCTGGCTATGTTGATGCGGATGGGATTACCCATTGCTGTCAGACTGTCGTGCAGAACGGCTACGTATGGAAGCCGATTGATGAGACCGGTGCAACAATGTATGGCGACATCAATCTGGACGGAATGCGAACGATCGCAGACGCAGTCATGATGCATCGTGCAATGGCAGAAGAGTTGGCTCTCAGCGCCGCAGCATACGCAAACGCAGATTGTGAGACTAACGGAATGCTGACAATGAGCGATATACCGCTGATGCTCCGGCTCATAGAAGATGACGCCGAAGATACCGCTCGCGCAGCAAAGAAGGACTCACCCACGGGGAATCAACAGACGCACGGGTAAGCTGGATGATTCCAAGCTCCGTGATATGCGGCCGAGAGGCGCGTATCAACTGCAACATTCGTGGTCGGCATAGAGCCGCCATCCTGTCGGGATTTCGCCGATGGGAAAACGCCGAAAGCAAACCCAACAAAACCAAATAAACATATGTGTTTGAACCGAGAAGGCGGCTTTCAAGGTGTCAAACCAGAAAGGATTAAGTTGTCATGAAGAAATTCATCTCTGCTCTTTCGTCGCTCGTATTGGCAGCGACGGCTATGGGCGGCGCTCTGACTTTCAGTGCAGACGCTGCAACAAACGGTACGGTCGATAACACTATCATTTCGTTCCGCTCCGATGGAAAAAATGAGGTCAAGGTTGATAAGGGCGGCGTGTCCGTTCCTGTTTCTGTTTATGTTCCGCAGTCGAGCGGCTTCCACAGCCTGTCCCTGAAGATGGCGATCAATGATGACGCTACACTCGGTAAGGGTACTGTTACTGACCATTCCGGCAAAGAGCATACAAACTTCCAGTATGCGTTCTCTAACTACGGCATTCAGATCAAGAATGATTCCTGGTCTGCAGAAGAGAACACCTGTCTCGATTCCGGTGCATACACCAGCGGTAAGGAAAAGGGTGCAACCGCTAACGCTGGTTACTATAACAATAGTAACTACTGCATCTTTACTCCGGCTAGCTACTATCTTTCCTACCAGGCTACACACGCACTGCTCTACCAGGCAGATGATGATAACCCGCGTGGCGATGGCCCTCACAACATCGACTCCTACAGCGCATGGGTTGCTGCAGGTTCTCCGAAGGATCTGACTGGTTACGAGACCGTTGAGACATGGACAAAGGATGAGGCTTGGGCATATGAGACTCCTCTGATTTCCTTTGATCTGGTTCTGCCGGCAGACCTGGCAGATGGCACCTACGTACTGGATCTCTACAACGAGGAGTATGTAAACTGCACACCTTCCTCTCTGTTCGATGAGAAAACCAACGAATTGCTCCCTGAAGATAAGGTTGTTACCAACAAGACTGGTGTAAAGGGCGTTCAGGGTTCTGAGGAATCCGCTTCTAAGGCATTCAAGTCTGAGTCGCTGACCATTGTTGTTGGCGAGGGCGGCGCTACAACAGAGCCGAGCTCCACTCAGCCTTCCACTTCTTTAACTACCACGACCACCGCTTCTACCTCTGGCAGCAAGGTTGATGTTGCTGACAAGATCATCTACAACCTCGTTCCGCAGGATAAGGAGTACACCGCTGTTGCTGACAATATGACCGGCAACAACACCATGACCGCATCCGCTGGCGAGGAAATCATCGTTGACTGGACCGTTAAGAACGACCAGGGCACTGCTGGCCTCCAGATGTCGTTTGACTTCTCCGGCGTTACTTATGTAGAG
>JAZNTW010000002.1:0-12023 GCA_045591925.1 Oscillospiraceae bacterium | reverse complement strand
AATGGGTGCCTCTATCGTAGGCACCCAAGCCCGCGAACTCTTATCAAGGCTAAGAGTGTTTCGCACTCTGCGGAGTGCGCCGGGGGCTTTGCCCCTCGACCTAGCAAGTTTTTAAAAAAACTTGATCAAAACTTTTATTTTTGGGCTGCATTTTCAAAAATGGGGGCTGGGGACGAGTCCCCCTTTCCCCCTAATTGCAAATTCGCGAAATAAACTGCTCTCCGTTGCGCAATATAAGAGATATTATGCGCAATTCGGGGTCAAGGGGCAGAGCCCCTTGTCGCGCAAAGCGCGAAATCAAATATTCTTTAAAAATAGTACCGCAAGAATGAAATTTTTTCTATCATAAAAAAACGGAGCCTGTTTTCGCAGACTCCGTTTTCTTATTAACTAGGTAAATCCATAATTTCCACTGCGACAAATCGCACGCAGTTACGCCCCATAGCATAACAATAACGGGTCTATGATGCCGAAAACCCATTATCAATCCGTCGGAGATACCTTTATTCCCGATACGGCTTGGCAAGCTCGGCGGCTTTGTAGAGCCGGTCTTCAAGAGAATGAATATTATCATAGAATACGGTCAGGCTTTCGCCGTTCGCTCGGACATAATCGGTAATCGGTGCGCCACAGGACGCCGCATTGAGTACCTGAAGCGACTTCGCGCCGCGTTCGCAGATGTCGTATACATCGTGAATCAACACCGAGGAGAAAAATTTCCGCTTGCCCATCTCAAATTTTAGCCAGCGCACCGCCTGCTCCCATTCCTTCTCACAGCCGTAATGCTCTGCCGCATAGGGCGTTTCGTTGAGGGCGGCGTCTGCAAGGCTTGCATACAGCCATACCGATGCTGCAAAGTGTGGGTCGGTTTTGTCGCGATTGGTGAGGTTCTCCGACTTGTACGCTTTATAGAACAAGTTGTCTATTTCTGTCAGCAGCGTTTTTTTCTTGACGGATTGCGGAATTGTACTCTGTATTGCCTGCTTTGCAGACGGGATCTGAAAAATCGTCATAGGGATGCTCCTTTCCATATCGGACACGATACTATGTTCATTTTAACATATTTTTCTCAAAAGGTCAAGGTGCATTTTCTACAAATTATATAAATATGTTCGTGTATTATGACCATGAATCGGGCGCGCAAACAAAAGCTCCCCTGCGCGCAGAGAGGTACACGCAGGAGAGCTGTTTTGATTGACCGGCGATATCCGGCACTGAGAAAGGATGTCGGTATCATCTTTGCAGGTGCATCTGCAAGGATGTCCTTTACAACTTAACTATACCATATCTCCCCCATAAAATCTAGTTCAAAATTGCGATATTCAAACTGTCTGTACAAGCGGATTTCGTATGATATTGCCACAGTTTTACACAAATAATATTCGTAAATCCACATATCTACGTTGTTTTCATGTATTCGCGCAATCCAATCCCGAAATCCTCCCACCATAATCTGCACAATTATTGAGCAAATCACAGCATGTTGCATACATACAACATGATACAACTGCAATATTTGTGCATTCATACAATTCCAATCTCCATCAAAATACGAAACCGACTCGTCTGACGCAGCATTCAGACGAGTCGGCTACATGGAAATGAAGTAGAGAGGGGGGAAACTTACCAGATTAACTGGTTTATAAAGGAATAGGGATTATTCCTTGACGCCGCCGAGGGCAACACCCGCGATGATGTACTTCGAGAGAGCGAAGTAAATCACGAAAATCGGGAGAACCGTCAGCAGAAGTCCGAGGTAAACTGCGCCATACTCAGTCTTGTACATATCACCACTGAGCTGGCTGACCATCATCGGCATGGTCCACTTGTTCTTGTCTGTAAGCAGAATCATCGGCATGAACAGGTTGTTCCACTGGAACACGAAAATGAAGATCGCCTGTGTTGCCATACCCGGCTTACAAAGCGGAAGTACAATCTTATTGAAGGTCAGGAACTCGCCTGCGCCGTCAATACGAGCCGACTGTACAATTTCCATCGGCAGTGCCGGAATCATGTATTGTCGCATGAAGAACACCGTGGAAGGTGCGGCGATTGCCGGAAGAATCAGTGCAAGGAAATTATTTGTCATGCCAATCTTGTACATGAACTGATAGAAACCGATCGAAGAAACCGTTGCCGGAATCATCATGATAGCCATGATAATTGCAAAGAATGCTTTCTTGAATTTCCAGTCATATGCAACGATGGAATATGCGGTCAGCGTTGAGAAATAGACGCTGAGTGCGGTTGCGCAGATGGAAATGATTGCGGAGTTGAAGAAGCCAACCAGCGGATGGAAGGTCTTCGAGGTCAGCACCTTCATGTTGTTCAAGAGGTACTTGGACGGGATCAACGAAAGCGCGTGAGACTGAATCTGTGCGGAGCTTCTCGTTGCGTTCACGATCATGATAATGAACGGGAACAAGCTGAGAATTGCCAGAAAGATACAGACTGCATACTGGAAAGCCTTGTATGCAAGGGCGCCGTTACGATTTGATGCTTTCATATCACGGACATCCCCTTTCTTCTGGCTTTCATTTCAGCCTTCTTGATCTTCTCAGCTGCGATTGCATCCTTATCACGCATGATATAGAAGAGCAATGCAGAGCAGGCTGCGATGATGATAAACATAATGATACTTGCGGTTGCAGCCTGTGCAAAGAGCTGCTTGCCTCTGAACGCCTTTTCGTAGATAAAGACGCTCGTCGTCTGCGTTGCCATATCCGGGCCGCCTCTGTTGAACAGCAACGGGATATCGAACATATTCAGACCACCGATCAAGCTCGTAACAAGCGTATAGAGCAGAACGGTCTTGAGGTTCGGAATTGTGATCTGGAAGAAAATCTGGGTACCGTTTGCGCCGTCGATGTCAGCTGCCTCGTAGATGTCGGGGCTGATACCGAGAACACCGGATACCAGAACGATCATGGTATTTCCGTACCAGATCCAGAACTGGATAAATGCAACGATCATCTGAGAGGCTGTCTTGCTGGTAAAGAAATTGAACGCGTTGCCATTGCCCTTGATTGCTTCAATGACGTCGTTGACAGGACCATTCGGATAACCGAAGAGTGCGTTGAAGAGAATTGCAATCGTTGCCGCCGTGATGATATTCGGCATATAGAACAGAACCTTAAAGAAGCCCTGTCCCTTAACTGTAATACGGCGTGCCGTAAACCACGCAGTCAACACCATTGCGAGTGTAATCTGCGGGATAAAATTCATAATCCAAAGTTTCACCGTATTTTTTAAGCTGGTGATAAATGTTTTGTTTGATAAAATCTTGCGGAAGTTATCAAACGGTTCTTCAAGAAACTTAATCTCATTTCCGACTCCGTGTGCATCGGTAAATGCGAGCACAAACGTATAAACAGTCGGATACAACGTAAATATCAAAAAGATGATAATAAACGGAAGTGCAAATAAATAGCCGTACTTGGCATAAGACATTCCTTTGAGATGCTTTTGGCTACCGGTCAAAGCAAATGCCTCCTTTCGGAAGCCGCATTGATGATAGGGCGGTATTCGGGTACCGCCCTATCCCATTGCAGCAAAAATTATGCTAAGGTTTCAAATTCGAACGGAAACTGTGAATTACTCAGCAGCTTCGATATCGAGCTTATCCAGAACTGCCTGCTTGAAGTCTGCGATTGCAGTCTCGCGATCCTTGTTGCCAGCGGTGTACTGACGAACCTGGTCACGCCACAGGGAGTTGATGTCCTCATCATAAGGAGTGAGGTTCTTACCGGTTGCGTTCTCGTTAGCCGGAACGAATACGTCGAACATATTCTGGCCGCCGAGGAAGTCGATTTCACCATTGGACTTCTTCATAACGACGTTAGAACCAACGGTATCCTTTGTGCCAGGAGTGCCGTCTTCCTTCGGTGCGAAGGTGCCGTTTGCCCACATATACTGGAGGCCATCCTCATCAGTGTTCAGAGTGATCCACTCGATGATCTCACCGACAGCTTCCTTCTTATCGCTGTCCTTGGTACCGAGAACCCATGTGCCGCCCCAGAAGAAGCCAACAGGCGGTTCGCAAACTGCCCAGTCACCATATGTGCCTTCGCCTACAGCCTTACCGCCGCAGTTGTCGCCCATGGTGTAGTTGATCAGCCATGCCGGTCCGAAGAAACCGAAGATCGGCTTCTCGCCGGTGCCTGCCATGTCAGCATACCAGCCATCGGTCCAGTCCTGAGTATCATTGTGGTAGCCGTTGTCCTTCAGCTGCTTGGAGAGATCGAGGAACGCTTCACGCTTCGGATCAATAACGAGCTTGTCATCAACAACCCAGCCGCTGTCGGAGCTGTTCTCAACTGCGTGCCAGATGTCGCCGTCACCGGAAACGATGCCGTAGCCCTTTGCCTTCAGCTTCTCAGCTGCCTCATAGAACTTATCCCAGCCCGGGCCGATTTCCTTGGTGATCGTTGCCGGATCATCGGTGCCGAAGGTGTCCTTTGCGAGGGAACGACGATAGATGAAAGCGCCGCCGGTTGCCTGGTAGCCCAGACCTACGAGCTTGCCATCAGGGTTGGTACCGATATCAACGGTGTACTGTGCGATTTCAGAAGACTCAACCATGCTGAGGTCAATGCCGAGATCCTCGTAAGGAGCAACGTACTTGGAGCCTTCGCCCTGGGTATACTTCAGAACGAATGCTGCCTCTGCTGCGAACATATCAACGCCGCCATCTGCCAGTGCCTGATCCAGTGCCGGCTGATAGAGACCGTCAGTGGTCGGGATCTGGGTGTCATTGATGGTGTAGCCGAAATCCGGATGCAGCTCAACGAACTTCTTAACCATGTTCGGAACTTCGTCAGTGAAAGCGTACAGATTGATGACCTTATCGCCATCAGCCGGAGCTTCGCTCTCCTCAGAAGACTCTTCGGAAGAAGCCTCGGAAGAAGCCTCGGAAGAAGATGCTTCGGAAGAACTAGAGTCTGCGGTAGAGCTGGAGTCTTCGCCACAAGCGGTGAAGCTGAGCATCAGGCTGAGAGCAGCCAACAGGGAAAGTGCCTTTTTCATAATTCATCCTCCTAGTGCTAAATAGCAATTCTGTTCGGGGTTTTCCGCCGGTCAGGTCAGCGGAAATATTTGAACAGCCTGCCTGTTTACAGGCTGAACAAGACGTTGTTTACGATGGATTCGAGAAGCTCCTGTCTGCCGCTGGTGAGGGAATCCACAACCTCGCCCTTTGCGATCGCGTAATCGCTGAGTGCCTTCAGATCGACCTTGCCGTCGATGATATCCTTACCGATACCGGTCGTCCAGCTTGCGTAACGGTCAGATACGAAGTTATCGAGTCTGCCGTCTGCGATCAGTGCGCGCGCTGCCTTGAAGCCGAGTGCAAATGCGTCCATACCGGCAATGTAGGAAAGGAAGATATCCTCAGGTGTAAAGCTGCCGCGGCGTGCCTTTGCGTCAAAGTTCAGACCGCCGTTTGTAAAGCCGCCTGCCTTGATGACTTCATACATACACATTGTTGTATCATAGATGTTGGTCGGGAACTGGTCGGTATCCCAGCCAAGCAGGGAGTCGCCCTGGTTTGCGTCGATGGAACCGAAGCAGCCGTTGACTCTTGCAACATCCAGTTCATGCTGGAAGGTGTGCTGTGCGAGTGTTGCGTGGTTTGCCTCGATGTTCATCTTGAAATCCTTTTCAAGACCGTACTTTCTGAGGAAACCGATAACGGTAGCGGTATCGAAATCATACTGATGCTTGGTCGGCTCCTTCGGCTTCGGTTCGATGTAGAAATCGCCGTCGAAACCGATGCTTCTGCCGTAATCAACAGCCATGTGCATCAGACGAGCCATGTTATCCAGCTCAAGACCCATATCGGTGTTCAGGAGGGTCTCATAGCCCTCACGGCCGCCCCAGAAGACGTAGCCCTTACCGCCGAGCTGTACGGTTGCATCGAGCGCAGCCTTGATCTGTGCTGCTGCATATGCGAATACGTCAGCGGACGGAGAAGTGCCGGCACCGTGCATATAACGCGGATGATCGAAGCACTTTGCGGTACCCCACAGCAGCTTCTTGCCGGTTTCCTTCTGCTTCTGCTCCAGATAATCAACAACAGCCTGCAGCTTCTCGTTGGACTCTGCGAGGTTTGCGTACTCCGGAGAGAGGTCGCGGTCGTGGAAGCAGTAGTAGTCGATGGAGAGCTTCTCCATGATTTCAAAAGCAGCGTCAACCTTTGCCTTTGCTCTTGCTTCCGGATCACTTGCACCCCATGTCTTATCTGCAGTGCCAACACCGAACATATCGGTGCCGTCGCCGCCCATGGTGTGCCACCAGCTCAGCGCAAACTTCAGATGCTCACGCATCGGCTTGCCGTCGATGATCTCATCGGGATTGTAGTACTTGAATGCAAGGTCATTCTTGGAATCCTTGCCCTCGTAGTTGATTTTGCCAATATTCGGGAAAAACTCGCTCATTGGACTAATCCTCCATTCTTGAAATTTTTGATTACAAAGTAATCGTCTGGTTCAGACACTCGGTTCCGGTCAGCTTCTCGCTCAGCGGGTCAGGCTGACAGGTTCCGGCATACAGCACATATTGTTTGCCGCGTACCGCACGAACGCCGTTTTCATCGACCGAAGTATATGCAAGCTCCGGAATGTCGATCGTGACAGTCTGCGATTCACCGGCTGCGAGATGCACACGCGCAAATCCGCAAAGTGCCGGATACGGTGTTGCAGCGTCGCTGTCGTCTTTCAGATAAAGCTGCACAACATCGTCGGTATCGACGCTGCCGGTGTTGGTAACGGTAACGGTTGCCTGCTTTGCGTCTGCCTTGAGATCGGAGCAGACGACCTTGGAATAGGTCAAACCATATCCGAACGGATACAGAATATTATCTCTGGTATAGCGGTATGTACGTCCTGCCATGCTATAATCATCGAATGCCGGAAGCAGGTCGGCGTTCTCATAGAACGTCACAGGCAGCTTGCCGGACGGCGAAACCTGACCGAACAGAATATCCGCGAGCGCCTTACCGCCGCTCTGTCCGGGATACCATGTGTGGATCAGTGCGTCACAATCGGCTTCGACATTGATCGCACTGCCGACTGTGGAAACGATGATGACCGGCTTGCCCTTTTCCATGATCTTGGAAAGGAGCAGACGCTGCGGGTCGGGCAGACGAAGATCAATCTTGTCGCCGGACGCAAACTCGTTGCCGGCGTCGCCCTCCTCGCCCTCGATGTAAGCGTCAAGACCAAGGCAGAGGATCACGAGGTCGGATTGCTCCGCAACGGTTTCTGCTTCTGCGAGGCGGTCATTTTCTCTTGCAAGACCACTCATGCGGTCTTTGTAGAGGTGACAGCCCTCTGCGCAGAGCACTCTGCCTTCAAAGGCATCCTGAATGCCCTCTAAGAATGTGATATAGCGATCAGCCGTACCGCAGTAGTTACCCTCAAGGGCTGCGCGGCTGTTTGCATTCGGACCGATAACGCCGATGGTCTGATACTTGGAAGCGTCCAGCGGCAGAATGCCGTTGTTCTTCAGCAGAACCATGGATTTGCGTGCATAATCAAGGGAAAGCGCCTTATGCTCCTTGCAGGCAACGATTGTATACGGCAGATCGTCATACGGCGTATGCTCGTCGAGCAAGCCAAGACGGATTCTTGTCCGCATCACCTTGACGCAAGCCTCGCGGATGTCAGCCTCGGAAACCAGACCGGCTTCAAATGCCTCCATCAGATGCTCGTAAACTCTGCCGGCATTGAGGTTGCAGCCGCTTTTCAGAGCCAGTGCACAGGTCTCAGCCGGAGAAGCGGTCAGACCATGGTGCAAATGGAAATCGGCAAGTGCGCCGAAATCGGAAACGAAGTGACCGTTGAAGCCCCATTCTGCGAGCTTGCCCTGCAAGAACTGACTTGCACAGGCGCCCTCGCCGTTGACGCGGTTGTAAGCGCCCATGACGCTCTCAACCTCCGCGTCCTGAACCAGCGCACGGAACGCCGGAATGTATGTATCCTCGATGTCATGCGCATTCGCCCGTGCGTCTGCCTCATGACGGGTGGATTCGGGACCGCTGTGAACTGCAAAATGCTTTGCACAGGCAGCCGTCCGGAGATGCTCCTTGTCATCGCCCTGCAAGCCGTTGACAAACGCCTTGCCAAGCTCCGCAGTCAGGAACGGGTCTTCGCCGTAGGTTTCCTGACCTCTGCCCCAGCGCGGGTCGCGGAAAATATTGATATTCGGCGACCAGATCGAAAGTCCTTTGTAGATATCGCGGTCGCCGTGCTTTGCGAATTCGTTGTGCTTTGCACGCTGCTCGGTCGAAACGACCTCGCCTGCGCGCTTGATTGCGTTCTGGTCGAACATAGCAGCCAGACCGATCGCCTGTGGGAACATCGTTGCAACACCGGCGCGCGCCGCACCGTGCAGGCCCTCATTCCACCAGTTGTACGCCGGAATACCGAGCCGTTCAATCGCAGGTGCGTCATAAATCAGCTGCGAAGCCTGTTCGGCAGTCGTCAGCCGATCTACCAGATCCTCCGCGCGTTCCAGCGCAGTCAGCGTGACATCACGGAATTTTTCCAATATAAAACCCTCCGTTTCATCAAAGCACGCGTGATTTTTCCGCTTTGATGAATAATATTTCGAGCTTGTTACAGCTTCATTTGTTCCCCTATAAGCGAAGCGATCTTCTGCTCGGGCGCTTCATCAATCTCATGGATTTCCCATGTCTCCTCGATGACCGCCGACTCGCCGGGCTGATATTCACGCAGCGCGCCGAGTATTTCACACTCCAAGAAATGTTTATTTGTATATGTTTCAAAGTTACAGGCAAAATCGGGATACTGCACAGCCTCGTCGTAAGCGTCGAAGCTCTGCCGGAACATCTGATTGCCGGCGCAGTATACAATATAACCATCCGTAACATTAAAGCCAGCTTTAAACGCGGTTTCTGCCTGCGGGTCATGCAGCAGCGTTGCGTAGGAATTTGTCAGCTTAAAGCGTTTGTCCTGTACATCGGAATAGCTCCAGAGCGCCATCGTCCGATTCGGGAGAAAGCCTTTCTGCTCCCGGCTCAGCGGTATGAACTCCGTGCCGCCGGACGCAAGGCCTGTCACCGACCACGGTGCAAACATTGCCGGCTCTTCCGAAATATTGCGAATCTCATTGCGAATCCGAACCGAATGTCCCTCGGACATCGTGATCATCATCGAGAACTGCTTGCCGAACGCAGTCGGCTTCGGTGTGAGCGTCAGAACACCGTCGGTAAAGTTCCAGCTGACGCGGCTGTTATCGGGGAAATAGGTTTCCGGCATGACCTCAGGTGCCGACCAGAGCCGGTGGCCGCCGTAGGCATACCATGTCCCGTAGCCCTTTGTCAGCTCGCAAAAGTCTCTGCGCACATCCTCAAACAGGATGTTCTCATTTCCGCGCGTGGCGAAATAGATGATACGCGGTCCGACATCAAGCGTCGCGATGAGCTTGACGATACCGTTTTCAAGACAAATACATTTACCGAAATTCTGATACGAAATCTCGTGGCATTGAATCGTCATATATTGCTCCTTTCCGCTTTGATTCCATTATAGCCTATCAATATCAAATAGGCTAATCAAAAATTGCGACATTCTTCCTGATTTTTGCGCACTCGTCACAATTTCGCAAAAACTTCTTTACAAAATTGTGACTTTGCGCTATAATATATTTATTCGATATCATGTAAACGAATACAGAATCGCAAAATCTGAGTGATTATTTTGGAAAGGAGAGCCGATATGATCAAGAATCTTTCCGGCGACTACGAAACCGTCGAATATGAAAATAAACGGTTTGTCATGCTTTATGACAACAACGAAACCGAATTTTATCCGATGCACTGGCATAACGCCGTTGAGATTATTATGCCGCTTGAAAACCCATTTATTGTGAAAACCGGCGATACGGAATACGTTCTTCAGGAACGCGATATCATCATCATTCCGCCCGGCGAGCTGCACACGCTTCCCCCGCAAGCCGGCAGACGCATCATTTTTCAATGCGATAACAGCGTCATCAGCAATGTCTCGGCGCTTGAAGCAATCCTTCCCGTTTTTCAGGTCACACTGCATATTACGCCCAATACCAACCGCGATCTCTATCTGCTCGCCAAGAAGCAAATTCTCGATATTTACTCTGAATATTACGCAAATACGGAGATTTCCGATGTCCGCATCTACTTAAACCTCATCAATCTGCTTGTCGCGGTGCGTGAGCATCAAATCGAGCTGAGCCGGCAGTCGCTTGCCTGTGCCAAGGAGAAAATCCTACAGTACAGCGAAAAATTCAAGCTCGTCATGAAGTACATCGACCAGAACTATATGTATGACATTTCGCTCGATAAGCTCGCGGATATCGCAGGCTACAGCAAGTTCCATTTTTCACGTATTTTCAAGCAATATAACTCGATGTCGTACATCCAGTACATCAATATGCGCCGGACGCGCGCCGCAGAAATGCTGCTGCTCGATCCGTCCATCCCGATCACCGAGGTCGCAATGCGCGCAGGCTTCTCCAGTCTCTCAACATTTAACCGTATTTTCAAGGAATTCAAGCACTGCACGCCGTCCAGCTATCAGCGATTTTATTGCTCAACCGGTATGCTACCGGTGGTCGGTCATGAGGAATCCGAATAAGCATATATAAATAGTATAGCAAATGACAAAGCGAACAATATCTCTGCAACTTCGCGCGGAAATTTTATGAATAACAAAAAGTGGCTACACAGCCCGAATATTGCGCCGCAATTTTTGAATATCGAACGCGAAATTTGCGAAGATATTGCCGGATGTGGATTTGATTGCGCATCAAATGACAATCGCCATTTTGTTCTATTCTGCATCATGCGCAGCAGCAAATCGCAAAATTATGACAATATGAATCTCCCATATAACAATACAGCCGCGGAAACCAAGCGCCTTTGCTTGCAGTCCGCGGCTTATTATTTTTTGTGAACTTGTAACCGGAGCAGATTTGGGTGCAGTTACGGAAGTTTTTTCAGAATAGCAGATTTGGGTGCGGTTCCGGAAGTTTTTTCAGAATATTTGATTTCGCGCTTCGCGCGACGAAGGGGCTTCGCCCCCTCGACCCCCAGATGTGCTGCACTCGCATTCCCCCTTTCCCCTAAGAAAATTCAAGTCAGCAGAGGGGAGACCGGAGCGCGCGACGATTCCCTTCGTTCTTGGGTTGCCCCTTTCGCATTCGTGCTCCGAGCATTCCCCTTTCCCCCTAATTGCAAATTCGCAAATACCCAGTAAAAGTAAATTCAACTAAGCAGAGGGGAGAGAGTTAGGAAAGAGAGAGCGCGAGAGAGAAAACCTAAGAGAGAGGGGAGACCGGAGCGCAGCGACGATTCCCCTCTTTCTTGGGTTGTCCCTCTCGTATTCGTACTCCGCGCAGATGCGCAGATGCGAGGGGAGAACCCCAAGAGGCAAGGGGGAAACTCGTTGCACTCGCATTCCCCCTTTCCCCTTAAGGTTTTCCCCTCGCGCTCCCCTTTCCTGATTCCCTTTCCCCCTAATTGCAAATCCGCGAAATAAACTACTCTCCGCTACGCAATAAAAGAAAATTCAAGTCAGCAGAGGCTAAGAGTGTTTCGCTCACTGCGGTGAGCGACCGAGGCTCCGCCACGGTTTGCGAAGCAATACCGTAGGACTCACGCAAACTTTTGAAAAAGTTTGATCAAAACTTTTATTTTGGGGCTGCATTTACAAAAATAGGGTCTGGGGACGAGTCCCCCTTTCCCCCTAATTGCAAATTCGCAAAATAAACCGCTCTCCGTTGCGCAATATAAGAAATATTAAGTGCAATTCGGGGTCAAGGGGCAGAGCCCCTTGTCGCGCAAAGCGCGAAATCAAATATTCTTTAAAAATAGTACCGCAAGGATGAAATTTTTTCTATCATAAAAAAACGGAGCCTGTTTTCGCAGACTCCGTTTTCTTATTATAAACTAGGAAAATCCATAATTTCCACTGCGACAAATCGCACGCAGTTACGCCCCATAGCATAAAAATAACAGGTCTGTG
>JAZNTW010000001.1:0-234843 GCA_045591925.1 Oscillospiraceae bacterium | reverse complement strand
TGAAATCTGTAAATGAAATCTGCTTTTCTCTCTTGAACTTATACATGGCATCCTCCGAAGTGCAAGCTTTTTTCTCGTTTTCCGGCTTTTTCCTTGCACTTCTATTATACCATGTTTTATCCTTTTTGTCGATACTACGAGGGTTTTATTTAGCCCGAGGAGAGACTAATTAAGGATAAATAATATAACTCGATATAATATGTAATGGTAAGGACACCCACGAAAACTTTAGGCAATACCGCACAGAGTTGGTGGTGCAGATACGCAGTCAGATTTTTCGTCAGATTGTATAGAAATGACGCCGCTGGGCTGACGCCCAGCAAGGAATTTCTGTGCAAGATGACGGAAAATATGCAAGTAGATGTGCCGCCAAGCCGTAAGGCGGACTTTGCGCGGTGTTGCCTTTACTTGCTTACGCCGGTGCGTAAACGGTTTTGGTACTGACGCCGCTGAGTCTGCCGATTCCACCGGCAAGCCGGTTGATTACATCCTGCGGCGCGTCGATTGCAATATTGATGATGCTGATGCCTTTCGCCCGATAGGGAATCCCCATGCGGCCGATAATATATTGGTCAAATTCATGCAGCAGCGCATTGATGCTCACGGCAGAGCTGCTGTCCTCCACAATAATCGCAATCACTGCGACTCTCGATTCCATAAACATAAGTCCTTTCGGGCATTCTCTGTTCATACGGTTTTTCTTGTTTTATTATACACAATTTCACGCAAAAAGTCAATGTGCCGTCTGCTGTAAGCCGCACAATTCGGCAAAATAAACACCCGGATATAGCGAAACGAAGAAAATTGCGTGAAGTAGTTGAAATTCCGAAAAAAATGTGCTATACTTATATATGATATAATGCAAGTATAATCGGCTAATTGCCGTTGAAGGGAGTGACGTCGTGTGCCGGAGGCTCTGCGTACTGGGTGGACTTCGCTGCTGAACGTCTTAAACTCGATCAGTCCGATCGACTTTCTGGACATCGCTCTGCTGACAATTCTGGTCTATACAATCTTCAAATTTATGCGTGAAACGCGTGCCGGTCAGCTCATGAAGGGCATTGCGTTCATTATCTTTATCTTCTTCGTCAGTGATTTTTTGAAGCTGAAAGCCATTCATTGGATTTCCGTCAAGGCGCTCAATGCAGGCCTGATTGCAATTATTATTCTCTTTCAGCCGGAGCTGCGCAGAGTCCTTGAAAAATTCGGCTCTACATCTGCAAGACTCTCACGGCTGACGCTCGGTGAGGATGATGACGTCATTGCACAATGGAACAGATCCATTCCAACCATCTGTGCTGCCGTCGAACAGCTTTCCAAAACTGCAACCGGCGCATTGATCGTCATTGAACGCGGCACAAAGCTCGGCGAACAGATTCTGACCGGCACGGTGATGAAAGCACTGCCGAGCACGGAACTGTTCGGCAATATCTTCTACAACAAAACACCGCTGCATGACGGCGCAGTTATCATGCGTGACGGTATCATATGGGCGGCGGCTTGCTTTCTGCCAAAGCCCCAGAAAGAGGAGCTCATCGACAAGCATCTCGGCTCCCGACATCGTGCGGCAATCGGTATGAGCGAAAATTCCGATGCAATCGTTATCGTTGTATCGGAGGAAACCGGTCAGATTTCCGTTGCGGATGACGGAATCCTGACACGGAATTATACAGCAAAATCGCTCGAACGTCTGCTGCGTTCCGTTCTGCTGCCGCAGGAAAAGGAGAGCTGGCGCAGCAAGACCATCAAACTGCCGTTTCTGCGCCGCAAAAACACCGGCAAATCCGACACATCCGAACCGCAGACAGAGCTGCCAACGCTGGAGCTTCCGCAGGATGATATCCTTGACGCACTGGAGACAACCGATCCAACGCCATCCGCAAAGCGTACACCCTCTGCCAAGCAATCAAAGAGGGAGGGCTGAAGATACAGATGAAAGAATCCAAATCTACGGCAGCAGCATTCCTATCTTCACTGCCGTTTTTCAAAAAGCGGAAATTCAAGCAATCCGATATCATGCTGATGATCCTGTCCTTTATCTGCGCATTATTTTTATGGGTCTATATTGCTTCTACCATCACGCTTGATTTCCATATACAATTCTCAAAGCTCGCAATCATGGAGCCGGAACTAGTCGCAACCAAGGCAGGACGCTTCGGCTTGCAGATTCTGCCGGAATCCATCGAGGAAATCCATTCAACCAATGTGAACTGTACGATTTACGGTTCGCGTGCTTCAATCGGTGGTCTGTCTCGTTCCGATATCGAGGTCTATATTGATTTCGATTCCGATGTCACGGATATGATCGGCATTCAGACGCTTCCGATCAAAGTCCGTACCATCAACGGCGCACAGCTAAAGGCGGATATTTCGCCCAGCACCATCACCGTCAACATGGACCGCACGACAACCAAGGAAATTCCGGTCACAGCTGCGCAGTATAACAACCTGACCTTTGATCCGGAAGAAACAATCGTTCAGGATGACGCCTTGGTGTTCACACCCTCGAAAATCGCCGTAACGGGACCATCTAAGCAGCTTGAAAAGCTCGACCATATCCGCGTCAATATCACCGAAAGCGGTGAGCTGATCGAGACGAAAATCTTCCAAAGCGGCGATTTCAGCTGCATGGATATAGATGGGAATCCGCTTGACAGCAGTGCATTTGAAATGGCAACAAACCGTTTTTCCGTCAAGATTCCGGTCTGCTATTCGCGCAAGCTGCCCATCGGCATCACCATCACCAATTTCCCTGCCGGATTCGATGAAGAAGCAATCACCGGTATCTACAAGCGGATTCGCCTGATTACAGGTAAGGATGAATATGTCCTGCCGAAGTACGGCGACCACAACCTCATGATTCCGATTGAAACATCCGATCCCGCACAAAAAGAAGCCCTCGATAATCAAACAAGCTATGATTTGCAAGCCATTCCGTTCAGCGATCTGATCCCCGGCAAGCTCATTGACGGCATCATCCCCACAGGCGCTTCGCTCGTATTCCCGGACAATATTTCATCGGTGAAGGTCAAGCTGGATGACACCGATCTGGAAACCAAAACGCTCTGGATCAAAAACAGCGATATTAAGCTGCAAAATATGGATACACGTTACACCTACGAGCTGAAATCGCCAAACGGCAACACGCAGATTACGCTCTGCGGAACTGCCAAGGAGCTTGAAAAGATTGATGCCAACGACATCACCGCCTACGTCAATCTTATCAATACCAATGTATCCGAGGAGGGCGAATACACGCCGACAATCACCGTCGCACCGCCCAAAACGGTAAAGGGTGTCTGGGCGCTCAATCCACCCTCGCTGACCATGGACATCAAGCTGGCAACCTAAGTCGGCAGACTGTTCCATTGTGTATCCGCACAAAAGTCGCCATAGCAAATTGTATAAAACAACAAACCGGCTTCGCAGCACGCGCGGAGTCGGTTTGTTCTGTTATCTCTATAAAAATAGACCTCCTACGGCTGCTATCATGCCATAGGAGGTGATTTTTTGTTTGATTGGCTTTAACCGTAACAATCAGCGCTTGCGCAGTTCGAGTACGGCTTCGTAATCAGTCAGCGCATCAAGCAGGAGCTTCGGCTGCATGACCCATGCAACACGAACATTGCTCGGATTCAGGAAGCGATAGTGAACATCCATTCCGGGCGCGGTATGCTGCTGCAAGCGCCAGCCGTCAATCTCGAACACATCGTCATAGAAGAAGTTGCCGCCCAATGTAGGAAGCGGAACATTCGGTGCAAACCGGTTTCCGTATTCATTCAGGAAGCCGGAAAGCTGTGCAGAGCTGCGGAATAACAGCTGCATTTTCCGTACCAGCAGAACGTGAATCTCCTCTTTGGTCAGCGTGGTCGCGCCATTGCCCTCAAGCAGATTCTTGGCGTCTGCATAGCCCTGCTCATAATTGGTGCGAATCTTGTTCTGTGCAAAATTCAGCGTACCGGTCAGCAGATTGCCCATCGCCTTTGACGGCTTAATCAAAGTGAAATCGCAGTCCGGATAGTATTCAAGCAGATTGCTGTTGCCGGCAGATGTGCCGCCATAGAGCGAAAGCTGCGGACGCATGGACACGAGCAGAACCTTGCGGTGACCCTCCGCATAAACCGGCTGGATGCAGAGATCGCCCTCAGCAGTCGCACTGCCGTCCATAAATTCTCTGCCGAGATAACGCTCCGGCGCATAAATATGAGGAATCGCAGAGGATGCAAGCAGCAGCGTGCGGATTGCGTCTGCGGAAAGACCGTTCAGCTTGAAGAATACCGGCTGATTTTCAGCGATATCGTGAACACTGACATAGGTTGAGATTTTCGATGTGCTGATCTGCTCCAACGGAATCTGGTTGATCATACGAATCAGACCGTCACGGGAGAAAAATGCACCATCAGAGCCGCGTGCCAGCAAATCAGACGGCTGAATCTGTTCCCAGATGCGTTTTGCATAGTTCGGATCACCGATTGCAAACAATGCCGCATTCAAAGCACCGACAGAGCATCCTGCGACCGCAGTGATATCTGTTGTCATGCCGGCTTCAGCGAGTGCCTGCCATGCACCGATCTGGAAAGCGCCTTTCGCACCGCCGCCGCCAAACAATAAAGCAGTTGGTTTTTTTGTCATTTGTTCCATAAGTCTACTCCTTTCGGAACTGTCATGGTGTATGTACCGAATGTTGTTCGGATATCGTCGGGGCAGAATCGCCCTCCGATACTATAATCATAGCATGAAGTGCATTATTTGTCAAGTCATTTGCCGAGTATTTTATTGAAGTTTTACAATCGAGCAATATTCTTTCAAATTACTTTCGGTTTATCCTGCCGACTTGCCGCATATAGTAAATCGGGAGGCGATGATCATGAACAACTGTTTACGGATAATTTTGCTGCTGATCGCCGGATTATTGATATGGAATGCGCTGCCAATGCCTGCTGCGGCAGAGAATCCGGAGCAATCATACAGCACGGCGCTGGTCGAAGCACAAACAGGGATGTGTCTGGGCGGCACAGAGCCGGATCGGATTTTGCCGATTGGCAGTCAGACAAAGCTGATGACAGTGTACCTGACCGCAGAGGCGATCGCGGCAGGAAGATTGTCGCTCGATGAAGCCGTAACGGTATCGCCGTCAGCCGAGGGAACGACAGGTGCAACGGTCTGGCTTCGTGCCGGTGAGCAGATGACTGTTCAGGATTTGCTGAAAGCAGTCATCATCGGCAATGCAAATGACGCCTGTGTCGCGCTCGCCTGCCGGTTATCGGGCTCGGAGCCGCAATTTGTCATGGACATGAACGCGGCAGCATTTTCACTTGCAATGCGGCACACGCGCTTTGCAGATTGTACTGGACTCTCCGCAGAAAATCTGTCAACAGCACATGAACTCGGATTACTGTGTCGTGCGCTGCTGCAATTTGATTTTTTATCCCCGATGCTGACAACATGGCGCGATTTTCTGCGCGAGGGTGAAACGGAGCTGGTATCTGAAAATCAATTCACAAAAAGCTATGAGGGACTGTGCGGCTTCAAGGCAGGTCACGGCGACGCTTCGCACTATACATTGACGCTTGGCGCGGAACGAAACGGACTGTGCATGATTGCGGTTGTGCTCGGCTGTGACGATTCGGATGAACGGTTTTCCGCTGCAAAATCACTGCTCCATGAGGGCTTGACCGGCTATTATGTCACAACGCCGGACTACTCTGCGGAATTCATGCAGCCAATCAAGGTGCGGCATGGAACAGAGGAGGCAGTGCTTGTGGAAACAGGCGAGCTGCTGTCAGTCGCGCTTCGCAAAGGAGAACAAATCAGCAGTGTGACGGTATTGCCGCGCTGGCTCGACGCGCCGGTGCAGAAACATGCGGTGATCGGTGCGGCGGCGTTTTACTGTGATGATACACTGATTTGCGAAGCAACACTCCGCGCCTCGGAGAGTGTACCGCGCCGCAGGCTCGCAGATACGCTGCGGATGCTGCTCCACGCAATGTTTTAAAACACGCCATGCGTTTCATGCTATTTGGGCAATATGTTCAAAGGATTTCGTAAAATTTGGTGTTATTGCCAAAAAGCCGGAAAGCACTTGCATTCTTTGCGAAACTATAGTAAAATATAAGAATATAAGTGATACTGTTGCCCTTTTCCCTGAGTATATGCAGCGGTGTGCTTATGGATTCCGCCGCGCCGTCCGACGGCACGGTCAATACAAGTAGTAGTGGAGGATGTAACATATGGCTTTGAAGCTGAATACCAGCTACCTGTCCGGCTTCCTTGGTGAGGATGAGCTGAAGGGTATTGCTGTTCAGGCAGAGGCTGCAGCAAAGGTTCTGCACGACAGTTCCGGTCTCGGAAATGATTTCCTGGGCTGGCTGACGCTGCCGACCGATTACGACAAGGAGGAGTTCGCCCGCATTAAAGCCGCGGCAGCACGCATTAAGGCACAGGCGGATGTACTCATCGTCATCGGCATCGGCGGTTCCTATCTCGGAGCGCGTGCAGCGATCGAACTGCTCAAATCGCCGTTCTATAATAATATGAAGAAAGATACCCCCGATATCTATTATGTCGGAAATAATATCTCCCCGACCTACCTCAACGAGGTGCTTTCCATCTGTGAGGGCAGAGATATCGCAGTCAATGTCATTTCCAAATCCGGCACCACCACAGAGCCGGCACTTGCATTCCGCATCTTCAAAAAGCTGTTGGAGGACAAGTACGGCAAGGATGAGGCAAAGAACCGTATTTACTGCACGACCGATAAGGCGCGCGGTACACTCAAAAATCTCGCAGACGCTGAGGGCTATGAGAGCTTTGTCATTCCGGATGACGTCGGCGGCCGCTTCTCCGTTCTGACGGCTGTTGGTTTGCTGCCGATCGCAGCTGCCGGCTGTGATATTGACAAGCTCATGGCAGGCGCTGCCGCTGCGCAGGAAGCATATACCGCACCGTTTGCAGACAACGATTGCTACAAATATGCAGCAATCCGCAATATCTTCTATCGTAAGGGCAAGGCTGTTGAAATGGTCGTCAGCTATGACCCGTCCATGACGATGATGAACGAGTGGTACAAGCAGCTCTACGGCGAGTCCGAGGGCAAGGACAACAAGGGCTTGTTCCCGTCCTCTGCAATCTTCTCGACCGACCTGCACTCCATGGGTCAGTATATTCAGGACGGCGCAAGACTCCTGTTCGAGACCGTAATTGATGTCAAGCAGCCGAAGCAGGATCTGTTCCTTGAGCCGGATGCAGAAAATGCCGACGGACTCAACTTCCTGACCGGTCAGAATATGAGCATCGTCAACCGCCGTGCGCTGGAGGGTACAATCCTTGCACATACAGAGGGCGGCGTTCCGAACATCGTACTGGAGCTTGATGACACCGCAGAGGAATCCCTCGGCTGGCTCATCTACTTCTTTGAAAAGGCTTGTGCGGTTTCCGGCTATATGCTCGGCGTAAACCCGTTCAATCAGCCCGGCGTTGAAAGCTACAAGAAGAATATGTTCGCTTTGCTCGGCAAGCCCGGCTATGAGGATATGAAGGCTGAACTCGAAGCAAAACTTCACTAAATTTACACTGTTCCTATCATCCATGCTGCAAAAATTGCAGCGCACGATTTGAAATTCAGAAAGGAGAATTACTATGATTCAAGTAATTACCGGAAAAAGAGGCTCTGGAAAGACCAAGATTCTGCTTGGTATGATTGACGATGCTGTAAAGGCATCCACAGGCGATATCATCTGCATTGAAAAGTGCATGAAGCTGACCTACAGCGTCAATCACAAGGTTCGTCTCGTAGACGCAGAACGCTATAACATCAACGGCTTTGATATGTTCTATGGCTTTGTGGCAGGCGTACTCGCAGGCAACTATGACATCAAAGAAGTCTTTGTCGATGGCATTCTCAAGATCGGCGGCAGAAATTATGACGAGCTGGGCGCTCTGCTCGAAAAGCTCGATATTTTGACTGGCGATGATGTCCAGATGATCTTCACTGTCTCTGAGGACAACGATAGTCTGCCGGAGTCTGTGCTGAAATACCTGATTCCGCAGGCTGACTAATCAGAAATTTAGCGGAATTGCCGCAAATTCTGAGATTCAATTGACAAAAAGCGGCGTTTTTGGTATAATCATTCCGTAATGCTATGTGCAAAAACGCCGCAGATTTCTGAAGGGTGGGCTGTATTCTATGCAGGAGGTATCGAGCGAATACCGGATTTCGATTCGGTCGCTGCTGCTGCGTCCGGATGAGAAAAAGACGCTGTCCTTCGAAATCAATGCTGAGACGACGGCATCCTATGGGCTGCCGTGCGTAAAGCTGCCGAGGCTGGATGGATTGCTTGAAAACCGTGCAGGCGTACTGATGATGAATTATCATCTGGATTGTGTGCTTGCATTGGAATGTGACCGTTGCCTTGCGCCTGTCGAGATGCCCGTTTCGGTTGCATTCTCGCACGTCATCGTTACGGAAACTGCCTCGGAGCAGAATGATGCCGAGTATCTGCTGGCACCCGATGCGATGCTGGATCTCGCCGAGGTCGCAATGACGGATCTGCGGCTTTCTATGCCGACTAAGATTCTATGCAGTCCGGATTGCAGGGGGCTTTGTCCCATTTGCGGACAGAACCGCAATCTTTCCGACTGCGGCTGTGACACCGGTGATATCACTCTGAGCTATCAGTGATCCGGCAGTCGCGTTTTTACCATTATGCTAGCGCAATTTATTAAAGGAGGTGCCGACAATGGCAGTACCGAAGGGAAAAGTATCCAAGGCTAGACGCAATAAACGCCGTTCCGCAGTCAGCAAGCTGGCTATGCCTGCAATGAGCGTTTGCTCCAACTGTGGCGCAATTAAAGCGCCCCATAAGGTTTGCAAAAAGTGCGGATTCTATAATGGCGTTGCTGTGCTCAAGATCGACGAGGAGTAATTCTCAGATTTTGTAACAAAGCAAACTGCAAAAGGGGGAGAGGGACGAGGTGTGCTTCTCCCCTTTTCGTCTTTATTATAGGGTGGAATTGTTATGGCATATCAGTATTACATTACAAGGGCGGCGTTTTGGAATGCCGATCCCGATCCGATTAGAATTGAAGAAGTCGAACAAATGGCTGAGCTGTTGCCGCCCGGATTTCAGATTGATTGGGAGGGCGTACTTGAGGTGCGGACACCTTATGGCATTGAAACGAAAATAATTGGTCCGTGCCTGTTTTATCAGGACTACTATGCGCCGGATGTGCGTATATACGTTCGTTTTCAGGATGAAACACCGCAGTTTATGCTGGATGACCCAAGTAAGCTGGAGCCGTTTGTTGCGCTTGCATCGCTGCTGAATGCGGTTGTGCAGGATGATGACGGATTGATTTATTCATAAAAAATAAATGCCGGAGGAAATCTATGATCGAAATTACAGATGTCTTGGACGGCTCTCCGGCTGCAAAAGCAGGATTATGTACCGGAGACCGGCTGATCACCGTAAATGGAACAGTGATTCGGGATGTGCTGGACTATCGTTTTGCAATCACAGAACGATTGCTGGTCGTGCAATATCAGCGCGCGGATGTCGAGCAGACGGTTCGGATTCAGAAGCAGGAATATGAGGATCCGGGACTTTGCTTTGCAACACCGCTGATGGACGAAAAGCGAACCTGCGGCAATCACTGCATCTTCTGCTTTATCGACCAGAACCCAAAGGGAATGCGCGACACCATTTATTTTAAGGATGATGATGCGCGGCTTTCTTTTTTGCAGGGCAGCTATATCACGCTGACCAATCTCACCGATGAGGACGTCGATCGCATTATCCGGATGCACCTGACGGTCAATGTTTCCGTACAGACAACCGACCCGGTGCTTCGCAATAAAATGCTCGGCAACAAAAAAGCCGGTGATTCGCTGAAATATCTCCATCGCATGGCAGAAGCCGGCGTTTCTATGAATTGTCAGATTGTGCTGTGTCCGACATGGAATGACGGCGACAATCTGCATAAGACACTTGCTGACCTGTTCGCGATGGTTCCGGCTGTGACAAGCATTGCGGTTGTGCCGTTCGGTATGACAAAATTCCGTGAGCATCTCTGCCCGATTCCGGCATTCACCGAAGAAACTGCGCGCGCGGCAATCGAGCAGATTGAAGCCGTACAGCGCTGGAGTCTCGAAACAAACGGCAGCCGTATTGTCTATGCAGCAGATGAATTGTATCTGCTTGCAAAGCTCCCGCTGCCGGATGACGCTGCCTATGAGGATTATCCGCAATATGAAAACGGCGTTGGTATGCTGCGCTATCTGATGAATGAGTTCTATGACGCATTAGGGGATGCAGAATATGACGGTGATGCGCGATTTTTAACCATCGCGACCGGACAGGCAGCCGCACCGTTTCTTGACAAAATGATGCGTGATCTCGAAGCGAAGCTGCCGCAGGTGCACTGTCAGGTGATTCCGATTACAAATGATTTTTATGGGCATACGGTTACGGTTGCCGGCTTGCTGACCTATCAGGATATTCTGGCACAGCTCAGGGACAAGGCGCTTGGCAGCGCTGTTTTGCTCTCGGAAACCTGTCTGCGGTATGACGACGTATTTCTGGATGACAAATCCCTTGCGGATTTACAGACGGCACTTGGTGTGCCGGTCATAAAAACAAAGGTAGATGGCTATGTTCTGCTCGATACCGTTTTGGGATATGCGGAGGGCGAATAACACTACGGGCGTGGCGAAGGAGTAACGCGGTCGCGGCTGCGTGGCTGATTTGGTGCAGCGGGGTATCTGCGGCGATTTCGTGGGTGCAATTCCCACCGTCCGTGATCAGGATAATATAGAAGGAGTGAGCGATACAAGTGGCATTACCGGTAGTCGCCGTGGTCGGGCGTCCGAATGTCGGAAAATCGACCCTATTCAATAAGCTCGTCGGGCAGCGGCTCTCAATCGTTGAGGATACGCCCGGTGTGACAAGAGACCGTATCTACGCAAAGGCGGAATGGTGCGGAAGAAACTTCATGCTTGTCGATACTGGCGGTATCGAGCCGAAAACCGATGACCATATGCTTGAACAAATGCGCAGACAGGCTGAGCTTGCCATCGAGCGCGCGGACGTCATTATATTTGTGACAGACCTGCGCTCCGGTGTGACTGCGAATGACTTGGATGTTGCAAATATGCTGCAAAGATCCGGCAAACCGATCGTACTGTGCGTCAACAAATGCGACAGCATCGGTGATGTACCGCCGGAATTCTATGAGTTCTATAATCTCGGCCTGGGCGATCCGTTTGCGGTTTCATCCGTACACGGAAACGGCACCGGCGATCTGCTGGACGCGGTTTGTGCGCTGTTCCCTGCCGATGCTGAGAACGAGGAGGACGCAGACCGAATCGCGGTTGCGGTCATCGGCAAGCCGAATGTCGGCAAATCGAGTCTCATCAACTATTTTGCCGGCGAGGAGCGCAGTATCGTTGCAAATGAAGCCGGTACCACGCGCGATGCGATCGACCTCCCCTATGAAAATGAAACCGGCAAATATCTGTTCATCGACACCGCAGGCATTCGCAAGAAATCCAAAATATCCGATGATATTGAGCATTACAGCGTGCTGCGTGCATTTATGGCGGTAGACCGTGCAAACGTTGCCGTGATTATCATTGATGCAACAACCGGCTTTACAGAGCAGGACAGCAAGGTTGCCGGCTATGCGCATCAGCAGGGAAAGGCTTGCATCGTCTGCGTGAATAAATGGGATGTTATCGAAAAAGATGACAAGACCATGCAGGAATTCCAGAAGAAGCTCGAAAATGATTTCAGCTTCATGAGCTATGTGCCGTTCCTGTTTATCAGTGCAAAGACGGGTCAGCGTGTGCAGAAGCTCTTTCCGTTGATTCAGCAGGTCGCAGCGAACAACGCAATGCGTATTACAACGGGCAAGCTGAACGACGTGCTTGCGTATGCGACTGCGCGTGTACAGCCGCCGACGGATAAGGGCAAGCGTCTGAAGATTTATTATATGACGCAGGCAAGCACACAACCGCCAACGTTCGTATTTTTCGTCAATCGCGCAGACCTGTTCCATTTTTCATATCAGCGCTATCTTGAAAATCAACTCCGCGAAACCTTCGGCTTAGAGGGTACGCCGGTACGTTTTATTATCCGCGAGCGCGGCAATGACAGCGGCAGCAAGGGCTGATTCCGCCGATTCCGCGCGATATTGAATCTCATTTAAGGAGAATCTGTATGCAGGGTACATTTTTTGGCTATTTGCTTAGTATTCTGGTCGCTGCGGCGATCGGTTATCTGTTCGGAAGCGTCAATGGCGCGATTGCATCGGTGCGTTTATTCAAGCACGTGGATGTCCGCGATTACGGCAGCGGCAATGCCGGCTTGACCAATGTACTTCGCTGCTTCGGAAAAGGCTGCGGCATTATGACGCTTGTGATTGATCTTGGAAAAGGTGCGGCGGCAATGGCGCTTGCAAAATTCGTCTGCAAGCTGCTCGCTTGGGCACCGATTGCAGAGGGAACAGACAGCACCCACGATTATCGCTGGCTCTGCTATGTGGCTGCGACATTCGTTGTACTGGGACACGTTTTTCCGCTGTGGCACAAATTCCGCGGCGGCAAGGGTGTGCTTGTCGGCGTCAGTGTGTTTCTCGTCATCAATCCGTTTACATTTCTCATTCTGATGTCGATTTTCGGCATCATGCTCTGGCGTTCCAAATATGTTTCGCTCTCGTCCTGCACCGCTACGCTCTGCGTCGTCCCGATCACGCTGCTGCTGGAGCATTTCCAGCGCGGTACGACATGGGGCATCGCACTGCTCTATATGGCGCTGATTACAATTCCGGTGTTCTTGATCGTCTACAGCCATCGTGAAAATATCCAGCGGCTGAAGAACGGTACGGAGCGCAAAATCACCGATAAAAAAGAAAAAGCAGCGGTAAAAACCGAAAGCTGAATGCGAAAATCATACAAATGAAGTTCAGAGCGCATTCAAATCATAATCTGATAGCTTTTGTTTTCAACACACATGATCATTCGGAATGACTGATCATCGGAGAAAGGATTTCACAATGTCCGAGAATCATAGAGCAAAGCATCATGTCGGCAATGCCGCAAAAACCGGCATCACCTTTGGCAGCGCACTTGCAATGGTGATCAGCTACACCACATGGAAATCGGTCGGCTGGGCGATCTTTCATGGGCTGCTGAGTTGGGTTTATGTCATCTATTTTATTTTAAGATATTGAATCGCAAATTGAACATCACATTAGGAGGAAACTGACATGGCAAAAATTACGGTACTTGGCGGCGGTTTCGGCACTGCGCTTGCTGTCATGCTGTATACGACACAACAACATGAGATTACACTCTGGAGTGCAATTCCGGAGGAAATCGAGGCAATGCGCAAAGACAGAGAGCAGAAAGAAAAATTGCCGGGCGTCATCATTCCGGAAGGCATTACACTCACAACCGATCTTTCTGTGGTCGAAACCAGCGATCTAGTGCTGTTTGCGATTCCCTCAGCGTTTATCCGCAGCACCTGCCAAAAAGTCGCACAGTATCTCAAAGAGGGAACCGTGCTCGTCAATGTCGGAAAGGGCATCGAGGATGAATCCTATAAGCTCATGAGCACGGTCTTTGCAGAGGAGCTGCCGCAAGCTGTTTACGTGGTTCTGACCGGTCCGTCTCATGCTGAGGAGGTCGGCAGAAATATCCCGACAAGCGTTGTTGCAGCTTCATCAAACCGTATGGCGGCGTATCTGGTGCAGGAATGGTTCAGTTCCTCGACATTCCGCGTTTATATCAATGACGATATCACCGGCTGTGAGCTTGGCGGCGCACTCAAAAACGTCATTGCGCTCTCGGCAGGTATCTCTGACGGTCTTGGCTTTGGCGACAACACAAAGGCAATGCTCATGACACGTGGTCTGCATGAAATCGAACGGCTCGGTTCTGCACTCGGCGCGCGTGCCAATACCTTTGCGGGCTTAACCGGTATCGGCGACCTGATCGTTACCTGTACCTCAATGCACTCGCGTAACCGCAGAGCCGGTATTCTCATTGGTCAGGGTGTTTCACCGGAGGATGCCGTGAAGCAGGTCGGAACCGTAGAGGGCTACTACTGCTGCAGCGCCGCCTATGGCCTTGCCAAGCGCTATGACATCGAAATGCCGCTGACAACTGCGCTCTATCAGATTCTCTATGAGGGTGCGGATGTGCGCGAGGTTGTGCAGAATCTCATGGCGCGCCCCAAAAAGCATGAATACGAAAAGCTGACCTGAATCCCATCATCAAACGATTTATTCTGTGCCTGATGCTCGGTACGACTGTGTATTCTGCGATATTCAGTGCTTGTTTCATCCGATTTTCCTTGGAGTATATGCCGGCATTCGGAGATTCGGTGACGTATGCGCCGATTGATATAGTTCTAATACTCGCGCTCTTAGCAGGATTTATCGCAATCCACGTATTTGCATGGTTTCGGTATCGCAAGACCTTTGCGGTCAGCCGCTTGAAAACGGCCGGTCTGCTGCTGCGCAATGCCGCTGTTGGGTTTGCTGCGGGAGTTCTTTTGACGATGGGTTTAATCGAAATGATAGAAGAACTCAGAACGCTAAAAAAAATGAAATGAAAACCGAGAAAACGAGCAATCGAGAGCGATTTCAAGAGAAAACAAGAGATTGAGCGATATATTTTAAAAATTCGGCATTTTGCCGATTGACAAGGCGTGCTGAATCGTGTATAATAGTAAAGCACGCTGGAAAAAGATGCGCTTCCTCCCCGTGAAGTGTACTTTAAATCCGGTTACCTAAAATATCAGATGGAGGAAAAAATTATGTCAACCACCATGCCGAAGGTTGCTGAAATCAACCGTAAATGGTATATCATTGACGCAGCAGGTCAGCCGCTTGGCCGTACCGCTGCAAAGGCTGCTGCGATTCTCCGCGGTAAGCATAAGGTAGACTTCACCCCGAACGTCGATTGCGGCGATCACGTGATCATTATCAACTGCGCAAAGGCAGTTCTGACCGGTAAGAAGCTGGATCAGAAGTTCGAAATCTGGCACACCGGCTGGATCGGTCACCTGAAGAAGGTTTCCTATCGTGAGCTCATGGAGAAGAAGCCGGAGCACGCAATGTTCATTGCTGTTCAGGGTATGCTGCCGAGCAACTACATTGGCAGAACCTCTATGAAGCGTCTTCGCGTCTATGCTGACGCAGAGCACAAGAATGCAGCTCAGAAGCCTGAGCTGTGGACACTGTAATGAAAGGAGCCAGAAACAATGAGTGAAACAGTTTCTTACGAAGCAAAGCTGAAGTCGTTTTACGGCACCGGCAGAAGAAAGCATTCCGTTGCAAGAGTTCGCCTTTATCCCGGCTCCGGCAATGTGACCATCAATGGCAGATCTATCGACGATTACTTTGGTCTTGATACGCTCAAGCTGATCGTTCGTCAGCCGCTCGCACTGACCGATACACTGGCTCAGTTCGATATCGTCTGCACCGTTGCAGGCGGCGGTGTGACTGGTCAGGCAGGTGCAATCCGTCACGGTGTTGCACGCGCACTGCTCCAGTTCAACGCAGAGCTTCGTCCGGCGCTCAAGAAGGCAGGCTTCCTCACTCGTGACCCGAGAATGAAGGAAAGAAAGAAGTACGGTCTCAAGGCTGCTCGTCGCGCACCGCAGTTCTCCAAGAGATAATTTCTGCCCTGTCAGAGGCATATACTTCGTATTTATCGTTTTGGACTATTCTGAAACGGTTGCAATCGTGTACTGATAAGAACTAAGGCATTCATCGAAAGGTGAATGCCTTGTTTGTATGTTCTGTTGAAATCAACACCGAAATAAAGGAGAAGCAGATGAGTATCAAAATTAGCGTAATCGTTCCCTATTATAATGTAAAGGAAGAATTACTGCTCCGTTGTGTCAACAGCATCCTTGCCCAGACTTTTCAGGATTATGAAGTGATTCTCATAAACGACGGAAGCCGTGAAGAATTTCTTCCCGTACTTGAAAAAGCGGAACAACTTGATCAGCGAATCCGCATCATCACGCAGCAAAATCAGGGCGTTTCTGCTGCGAGAAATCACGGCGTTGCTGCTTCCAAGGGCGAGTATATTATTTTTGTTGATGCAGATGATCTGGTTCTCCCATATTTCTTTGAGGAAGCCATTCTTCTGATCACTCAAACAGAATCCGATTTTGTAATTGGTGGAAATGCGCATCTTGAGCTTTATCAACAAAAGAACGTATCAACTACAGAAGCATTTGAAACTGAAGTATTCTCCGGCGATGATCGCGCTAATTTCAAACCATATTTACTTGGCTCACTCTATAGATTCGGAAGCGATGACGGATATATCGGGCGCGGCCCGGTATCAAGAATATTAAAGCGAGAGTTTGCTCTTTCTACGCCGTTCGATACTTCATTGCCGATCGGTGAGGACATTATATGGAATCTTCAGCTGATGGAAAAATGCAGTAAAGTATGCGTTGCGCAGCGTATATGGTATTTGTACTATGCGAACAGCACTTCTGCCACCCATAAGTTCAATGAGAATGTCGTAGCCATCTCAGAAAAGCAGCTGAATATGTTCAAGGAATATATTGATTTCAATTCTGACGCACAATTTTCTTCGTATTGTGCGAGAATATTGGAAGAGCTTCAAAGAATTTACGATCACTATTTAAGTTCACCGCAATGTCCGCTTGATAAAAAAGAAAAGAAGGCTCTGATCCATAAGCTGTATCATGCGCCATTGTGGACGCCGGCGGGAGAAAAGCGATTCTATCAATCTGCTCCTAAAAAAATAAAAATAAAAAGCCTGCTGTATAAATATAAACTATTATTCTGCTGCTTTCAAATTATGCGACTCATTAAAAAATAAGATCATTTGCAGCTTTATTAAAGTCACCGCGATAGATTCCATGACTTACAAAAATATCATAACAAACAAAAGGCACTTTTGATATCTGCATCAAAAGTGCCTTTGAATTTCGCTGCATCATACTTTACAAGCAATCAATAAACCATGCTCTTGCCCCATGCCGCCTCGCAGTACTCGGCAAGCACACCGTTCGTAACCGCGCCCAGAACCGAATCAGCTTCATACGTCTGATCCTCATCAACCTTCAGATTTCTTAGTCGAATCTGAAGCGGATAAGCGCCGATATACTCAGAATTGTTAGAGGTCGCACACAGCACACCTGCAACAGAATAATCCTGAATCAACGCACACCATGTCACGGTGTTATAATCGGTATACAAACGATTCATACGTGCGCCGAGCGTTCTTGGTAGTGCCGAGCTGAAATCAGCACCGAGCTCCGTACCACTCACAGAGATTGCTGCACCCGATTTAGTTGTAAACGAGCATCTGTTCGTATCAATGATACCATTCACACAGTAAAGCTGCACATTGCCGCTCTTTTCTGTGCCGTAGAACAGAGACTCCACCTCCGGTGACCGCTCTGCAAATTCATATTCCTGCATAATGGTTTGCAGAGAATTGAAAATAACCTTTGCATTGCTGTTTGCCGTATTCAGACGGCTCTTTGTCATATATGTCCGCATGGTCGGAATCAATACACCAAGCAAAATCGTAATAATACCTATTACGATGACAATTTCAAGAAGCGTAAAACCGGAAACAGCGCGTTTCCGAGAAGCACAGTCTTGTTTCATAGTCAATCCCTCTTTTCCTTTGAACAGATTGTTCGGCAAAATCACCGAAAACATTCACAATCAATCCATATTGTAAATTACGTGCAATACACTCACGATATCAACAATAGTATATCATATTTTTATCAAAATGTCAATAGAAAATGAACAAATTATGAAGAACAGAACTTACAAATCATTTATACCTCGTTTATGCAACCTGACGAATATCAATATCATTCCTCCAAAAGATTCATCATGTTCTCCACCGGTACAAAATTGGACATCACTGCGCGGAACAGTGTATCATCCGGAAGCCTGAGCGAATCCGAGCTGACCTTCAGCAGCGGATTAAGCGCAATGGCTGCCGGCAGCACAATCGAACACGTGCATTTTCCGTTTGCAGCGTGATGCAGGATTCTTGCCTGATAGCATTCGCAGAAGCGTTTTGTCAGATTTGCTGGGGAATCCGGCAGCATTTCGTTTTCCTCTGCCGATGATTGGAACACAAACGGCTCCGTGTTCCTGTTTAAATCCTGTCGGAGCGTCATCTCAATTCGCAAATCCTTTTGCACGCAATCTGCCGTAAAGTCCATAACATTTGCTTCCGGCATCTCTCTAAGCATATGTTCCAGCGTATGCAGCAGTGTGAAATACAAGGGCTCCGGATACATCTTCGCATACAATCCCTGCGGAATCACACAGTCCCCAATTGTAAGTCTTTCATCACTCAGTTCTTCTACCAAATTTACAAATCGGCGCAGTGCCTTGCAAAGGTCGATTTCGGCGGCTGTTTTGTGAATCCCTTTCTCATATCGCAGCAATTCCTCTGCGCAGGCAATTCGATACTGCAAGCGGTATGCAGTGCCCATAAGCGACAAATACACACTGCGCGCAGCCGAATCTGTCGGTATACCATATTCATCCACGCAGCCGCAGAGCTTGCGTGCTGCATACTGTATCTCTGAGAGTGCTTCCTGATCTGCTCTGTTTCTGGATTCCAGCAGCAGGATAGTCCGATACGGCAGGGCTGCTTCATTAAAAACATCTGGTTTTGTCATAAGGTTCCCCTTTCATTCCTGCAATAGTTCGTCGTCTAATTGTGTATCATTCTTATTATACACGAATACCGAGAAAAATTCGACCCTTTTTTGCAATGTTTGTGATTTCATCTAATTCAGTCTAAATTATTATGTATAATTCTGACAAATTCATTTTCTTTTCTGTTTTCAACGTTATTTTTTTGCTAAAATGCTTGCAATTTCCGGCAAAATGGTGTAAAATAGAAGTATAAAAATTTAGGAGGTAATTCCAATGTCTGTTAAAGTTGCTATCAATGGTTTCGGCCGTATCGGACGTCTGGCATTCCGTCAGATGTTCGGCGCAGAGGGTTATGAGGTTGTCGCTATCAACGATCTGACCAAGCCCTCCATGCTTGCTCACCTTCTCAAATATGATACCGCACAGAAGGGCTACTGCGGCATTATCGGCGAGAACCTTCACACCGTTTCCGCTGATGACGAGGCTGGTACCATCACTGTTGACGGCAAGACCCTGACCATCTACGCAAAGGCAAACGCTGCTGAGCTGCCGTGGGGCGAGATCGGTGTTGACGTTGTTCTCGAGTGCACCGGCTTCTACTGCTCCAAGGATAAGGCACAGGCTCACATCGACGCAGGTGCAAAGAAGGTTGTTATCTCTGCTCCGGCAGGCAACGATCTCCCGACCATCGTTTTCTCCGTCAATGAGAACACCCTGACTGCTGATGACAAGATCATCTCCGCAGCTTCCTGCACTACCAACTGCCTCGCTCCGATGGCTAAGGCTCTGAATGACTACGCTCCGATCCAGTCCGGTATCATGAGCACCATTCACGCTTACACCGGCGATCAGATGATCCTCGATGGTCCGCACCGCAAGGGCGATCTCCGTCGTGCTCGCGCTGGCGCTGCTAACATCGTTCCGAACTCCACCGGTGCTGCAAAGGCAATCGGTCTGGTTATCCCTGAGCTGAACGGCAAGCTGATCGGTTCTGCACAGCGTGTTCCGGTTCCGACCGGCTCTACCACCATCCTGACCGCTGTTGTCAAGGGTGCTGACGTAACCAAGGACGGCATCAATGCTGCTATGAAGGCTGCTGCTTCCGCTTCCTTCGGCTACAACGAGGACGAGATCGTTTCCTCTGACGTTATCGGCATGACCTATGGTTCTCTGTTCGATGCAACTCAGACCATGGTTGCTAAGGTTGCTGATGACCTCTACGAGGTTCAGGTTGTTTCTTGGTACGATAACGAGAACTCCTACACCAGCCAGATGGTTCGCACCATCAAGTATTTCGCAGAGCTGGGCTAATCCCTCAGATCAGCGTTTATACCACGATAACAAAGCTCGCTGTACTTCGGTACGGCGAGCTTTTATCATTCTTTAAGGATAAAGTAACCGCCCCTTGCAGCTTGCAATGGGCGGTTTTTTGATGATTCAATTATACAACCGGTTCTTCCTCGGTGTTTGCGTCGTCTTCAAATTTCGTATCATTGGAACCAATGATTTCAAATTCGGACGCGCTCCAACCAGCTCCGGTCTTTACAAACGTCCAGCGCATATCGCCAACATAATCATTGACGACATTCTTTGTGAGCTGATAATCGTAGTGTACCTCGACCGTGCAGACATTCTCAGAATACATCCGTACATTGGAGACATCAAGTGCTCTGTCGATACGGTTTGTATAGGGGTTGTTCCAGTTGATATCCTGCGTGATCGAATGCAGCTTTTTGTATGCACTGCCGTTCGGCACAAGGTAATTATCCAGCACGCCGAGATTCTGCCAGAGTGCTTCGTCCTTGTTTGCCATATAGTCGATATATGCACGCATCATCGCTTCCACTCTGCCAACCAATGCCGCATCCGGTGCAGCCTCTTCCTTCGGCTCAAACCGGAATACCTGTTTAGACTCTGTGGAATCCGGAACTCTGACGGGCTTCAAGATATTGCCCAGCGAATCATATGCCTGTACCTTTGGTGCGGCATACAGACCGTCTACAGACGCGGTAAACGACTGCGGCTGCTGTACATACATCTTGGTCACATCATCCAGCACAAGCCCCTTATCGCCCGGCTTCAACTCCTCAAACGGCATCGCGATACCGTTGATCATAACAGAAGCGCCGTCCGGAACGATGACCTCAAGCGAATACTGCGGCTCTGTTGCAACCTCGATCAGCGACTTTGCCGGACAGGTCTGCCAGATTGGGAAATCAAACTCCTTTGTACCGCCAATACGCTTCAATTCGACGGTTGCAATCGCTGCATTTCCGCTGCGGATATAGTAAACAGGCTTTTCATCTGTGAACTCGGCGACGTTCTTAGACCATGTATATGTGCCAGCATCAATATTGTCGATGTCAAGCGACTCGGCAATGGAATCCGCAGTTTCGTAGGTAGAAACCGGAATCTGATCCACGTGCTGACGAACCATATCGGTATAGAAGCCGCTGTTCAGGCTTGCTACATAACCATCTATCGTATACTGCGGCTGAGAGGATTCGTATTCGCCCAGCCAGACATTCAGCTTGTGCATCAGGAACATCACAATCAGCATGAATACGATCACATAAATAATCATACCGATGCCGAATGCCGATGACTTACGAGTTACCGCTGCCGCACGGCTGGCATTGCTCTTTGACGTAATCTTTGCAACTGCTTTGGCTCCCGGAGCCTTTTTCTGCGGAAATTCTACGGGGCGCTGTGTACGCTCAACCGGTCTCTGCGGACGTTCTGCCGGTACGCGCTCAGCAGGTCTCTGTGGACGCTCTGCGGGTCTCTGTGTGCTTTCAACAGGTCTCTGCGGACGTTCTGCCGGTCTCTGTGTGCGTTCAACAGGTCTCTGCGGACGTTCTGCCGGTCTCTGTGGGCGTTCAGCAGGTCTTTGCGGACGCTCCATACGCTCGACAGGCTGACGGCGTACAGGACGCTCGCCATTGCGCTCTGTGTTGCGTGCGCGTTCTGCAGCAAGCCGCTGTGACCGTTCTTCCGGACGTTCTGCGGCGGCAGGCAAGCGATGCAGCTGTGCCGATCTCTGTGCAGGACGTTCTGCATTCGTTTCAGTGGGTGCAGGCTCCTTTGCATGAGAAATCGGTTTGGACTGCTGGGTACGGCGCGGTTCACTGCTTCTCTGCTCCGAATCCGAGGCTCTGCGTCTTTCTTCAGCCGAGCGATTTCTGCGTCCATCCGCATCAATCTCTCTCAGGATTGCGTCCAGCGCCTCATCCGCGTCGCGGTCAGCATATCGTTTTCTGGTTTCGTTGTCCATCTTCAGCAATGTCTCCTTCCGTCAGTTTTCCGGTGCGACCAGCCAACAGGTCGGCATTCTGCGCGGACCGTAAAGCGAGGAACAAACCGTGATTATTTCATTATTATAAATCATATGCGAGGAGCTGCCGCCATCAAGGTTTGCAGCATTGACCGCGCCATTTTTCAGCATAATATCAATGATATCGTCATAGGTTGCGCCGAGCGAATTCGCCTGTCTGCCGTCAATGACGAGCAGCAGCACCGTACCATCGGCAGTCTGACCGATTGCGGAGCGCGGATTGAAGCCGCCGCCGAGCGACTCATTTTCATTCAGCGGCTTGCCGTTTACGATCAAAACCGGGCCGAAGCAAACTGCATCGCGGATACCAAGATCCATCGCCTGCTGACCGGTCATCGTACCAACGTGGAGAATGTTATTGCTGTCAAAGCCGATGATATCATAGCTTGTATCCATTCCGCCCCAGCGAAGGCTTCCCTGCGACACCACCATGCCGAGCGGCGTACCGCCGTTGCCAACGCCGTTCAAGTCCTCAAAGCCGCCAGCGTTGATTGCTGCAAGTGCGCCGTATTCCGAAGCCATCTCCAGAACGCGCTTACCCTCAAAGTCCGCGCCGAACTGACCGGAGATACCGACATAGACACGAGAGGGGTCTTTGATCTTCAGCAGCTTTCCGCGGAATGTACTTCCGGAAACATCCACAAGCTCAGTTTCCGGCTGAACCTTACCGTCTGCTGCCACCTGGCCGTCTGTTTGCGGCTTGATCTGCACCAACTCTGCGTTCGTCACTTCATCCGTTGTGTTATCACGGAAAGAGCCGAGATATCCTGCAATTTCTTCTTCACTATAATACCAGTCCGCAAGGAATCCGATCGCGCTGGTTTCTTTTACTGAGCATACAAATAACTTCTTCGCAGATTGTGACGGTCCCTTTGCGATGACGAGCATCAAAAGGTACAGCGCAATCACGAGCAAAATCAATGTTGTCAGAATCACAATCAAAACGCGTCCGATAAGCTTGCCGATAGACAGCCGTTTTTTCGCTTGTGCCATAATGTTTCTACCTTTCCCGATTTTATTTTCCGCGCATCATAGCCGTTCAGAATTGAATTATTTTGCTTTATGCACACTATGACGCACTTTATATTTTACCGCATATTTTCAAAAAAAGCAAGCCTTTTTCTGATTTTCCGACAACATTCTCATTGTACGAAAAATCTGCGCTGTTTTTTGTATAAGATGCTGTCTGCGTACTGCATCTTAATCCGTATGACAAAATAAAATGTGCGCGGCGGCTCACTTTTCATGGTTTACTCATAGGCAATGCTTGGCGTGTGCCGTTTCACAAGCAGTGTCAGATTCTGTCGAAGTGGCATATTATATTGCAAAGAAGGAGGTGACGGCATGGAAACCTATTTTGTCATTCACTCGCAGACCTATTCCGATAAAGTACAGCATCTGCTGAGTCGTTATCGCTATCCCTACCACGTGACCCGAAGCACCGGCACAGACGGCTGCGTCTATCGGTTTCGGGTATCCGCAGCACAGCAGGATATTTTTGAACTGCTGAACGCCAATGAGATTCCGTTTCAGAGAGTATTCTAGCAGATCATCTTCTGCGCAGCCAATCGGAAAGGAGCTGACCGCCGGTGCAAAAGCCGGTTTATTTTGACAATGCTGCCACGACGTTTCCAAAGCCGCCGGCGGTATATCGGGCAGCGGAACAGGCAATGCGCTATGCCGGAGGCAACCCCGGTCGCGGCGGTCATATCCTTTCCCGCCGTGCCGCCTCTGTCGTCTATCATGCCCGTGAAACTGCGGCTGAACTGTTTCACGCAAAGCCTGAGAATGTTGTATTCACGCAAAATTGTACGCACGCGCTCAATCTTGCCATTCACGGCGCATTGCATCAGGGGGATCATATCATCGTGAGCAATCTCGAACACAATTCTGTTGTGCGCCCAATCGCAGCACTCGCCGAATCCGGCATCATTCGCTATAGCGTTGCACCTGTTTTCGACAATCCCGAAGACACGGTTGCTGCATTCCGCACACGAATCCAGCCGCAGACGCGCGCAATTATCTGTTCGGTTGCCAGCAATGTAACCGGACAATGCCTGCCGATTCGTGAAATCGGTGCGCTCTGCCGCACACACAGTCTCATGTTTATTGCAGATGGTGCGCAGGGCTGCGGAATTTTGCCCATCAATATGCAGGAATGCGGCATCCATTTTCTCTGCACCGCAGGGCATAAAGGGTTATACGGCATCATGGGGACAGGAATGCTGATTTCAGACGGCTCCGTACCGCTTTCCCCACTGATGCAGGGTGGAACCGGCTCACTCTCTCTATCTCTCAAGCAGCCCGATTTTCTTCCCGACGCACTCGAAGCCGGTACGCTCAATGTCCCCGGAATTGCCGCGCTGGATGCCGGTATGCAGTGGGTCATGCGACACGATCCGAATTGGATTCATGTACGGGAATCTGCGCTCTGCGCCCAGCTCATTTCGTTCCTGAATCGGTTACCGAATGCCGTTGTGTATCGCAATCCGAATGTCGAATATGTTCCGGTTGTATCATTTACACTCGGCAACGAATCCGCTGACGACACCGCCGCCCGACTGGCTGCACACGGCTTCTGTCTGCGCGCAGGATTGCAGTGTGCGCCGCTTGCACACAAATCGCTTGGTACAGCACAGGGAACCGTCCGATTTTCACCCTCTGTCTTCAATACGCCGGAGCAGGTTGCACAGCTCTGCCGGATTCTGCAAGCATAAACGTCAACGCCGCAGACCATGGATTTCTCCACACAGTCTGCGGCGTTTGCTGCTATATCAATAAATCTTCCGGCTGCAAGCCTCCTGCATCATCTGCACATAGCTCTCATACCGCGGCTGTGGAATCTCCCCTGCCGCAACGGCAGCGCGCACGGCACAAGCCGGTTCTTTCAGATGCCGGCAATCGCCATAACGACACGGCTCCGATATCGCATCGATCTCCGGAAAACATTCTGCAAGCTCATCCGGCTGAATCATCGCATATGCGTCCGTTTCAAAGGTCGAAAACCCCGGCGTATCCGCGATTTTTCCACCATTCGGGAGCGTATAGAGCGCAGTTTCACGGGTCGTGTGTCTGCCTCTGCCGAGTTTTTTGCTGATATCACCGGTTTCCAGATGCAGCGATACATCCAGCGCATTGAGCAGCGTAGATTTTCCTACACCTGAATTTCCCGTAAACGCACTGACCTTTCCGGCAAGCGTTTCATAGACCGCATCAATCGTTTCCGGCTTCTCGTAGTCAACAAAAAGCTGTGGAAATCCGGCAGAACGATAAATCTCGGAATATTGTGCTGCATCCGCAAGGTCGAGCTTGGTATAAACCAGAATCGGCTGAATCTCCTTGTATACGCATACCGCCAAAAACCGATCCAACAGCTGCAAATTCGGCGCAGGCTCACGCACCGATAGCACAAATATCAGCTGATCGAGATTTGCAAGCGGTGGACGTATCAGCAGATTTTTTCTCGGCTGTATTTCCGTAATCACATCGTCCGCAACCGTCACGCGATCACCCGTACAGGGCGAAATCCCCTGCTTTCGAAAGATGCCGCGCGCTTTGCAGGATAAGACACCATTGGGGGACTCTACGGTGTAAAGTCCCCCAACTGCTTTCAAAATCAAACCATCCATACTGCAATCAGGTCACAACAGGCGGCTCTGTAGCAGGCGGATCTGTTGCAGGCGGATCTGTAACAGGCGGCTGTGTTGCAGGCGGATCTGTAACAGGCGGCTGTGTTACAGGCGGCTCAGTCGGCTGCGTTACAGGCGGTGCTGTCGTTGTGGTGGTCGGTGCCGTTCCATTCAGACCGTCCACCTGTTCAAAGGCAGCGTTGGAATCGCTTCGGATCGTTTCGTAGGTCTTATTATCAAAGTCTACACGATATTCACCGAGTCTTGCTTCCTTGCCGTTGTCATCATTGATCAGAACTGCCACAAGGTCAGCTGTTTCATTGCCCTCAACCAACAGCGATGTGGTGCCGGCTGCATAGTCAACGTCAAACTGTCCGCCAACAGCTCTTGCAATACCACCCTCATAAAGCACGATGTGGAACTTACCCTTTGCATTCGGCGGAACGTCAAAGGAAATTCGTACCGCCTGCTCTTTCTTCTTACCGGACGAAACCGTCAACTCAATGAGCGAGCCCTCGGAAACCTCCTCATTCGGCCGGACGTTCTGATTCAGAACAGTGCCTTCCTTCGCAGCGTCATCGACTTCCTTCTTTGCGAGCGTCAGCTTCAGGCTTTCCGCTGTTGTATTTGCCAGATCCCAAGTCATACCGACAAAGTTCGGAACCGGAACCGTATCCTTATTCTTACCAAGCGAAACCGTTACACGGACATATGTGCCCGGTTCCAGTTCAATCGGTCCCTGCGGGTCGGTCGAGATAACCTTGCCCTTTTCAACCGTTGCGTCATACTGCACACGTCTGTCAATGTTCAGACCGGCAGTTACAATCGCTGACTTTGCAGTTTCATAATCCCAGTCGGTAACGTTCTGCAAAAGCACCTTTCTTGCACCAAGCGATACTCTGACATTGACGGTATCGCCCTTTACAACCGGGTCATTGACAGGAATATCCTGATCGAAGATTTTGTCCTTATCGTATTCGGAATACTCCGAGCTTTCAAGCACAATCTTGATCTTGTCGCCATACAGAATCGTTGCCTCGTTAAAGTCCATACCGATCAAAGACGGCATCTTGAATTCGGTATTGGTATTGTCGCCTCTGTTACCCTTGATCATATTCCAGATCAGCATGGTCAGCAGAATACCGGCAACGACCGTCACAACAATGATGACTGCGCTCAGGATCGGAACAAAGAGGGATTTCGGCTCATCCTCATATTCCTCCTCGTCATCTACGCCGGCAGCCGCTGCGCGATAGTAGCCGCCGCGGTCGTCATACTGGTCATCATCATAATACTGTTCTTCGTCATCGTAATAGGGCTGCTGATCATCGTAGTATTCGTCCTCATAGAGCAAATCCTGCTCTTCCGGGACCGAATCATAGTCTCTCATCTTGCTGTTTTCGTCTTCACCAAACATATCCTGTACCGGCTCCTCCTCAAACAATTCTGGGTAATATCCGAACACGCCGTCCGGGTCTTCCTTAAAGGTTTGGAGATCATCCATCATGTCTCTTGCAGACTGATAACGGTCTGCCGGATCCTTTTCCATCGCCTTGAGAATGATCTCCTCCAGTCCAATCTGGATATCAGGGCGAATCGTGCTGGGCAGCGGCACCTTTGCCTGCATGTGCATAACCGCAATGCTGACAGGGTTATCCGTATCAAAGGGTTTCTTGCCCGTGAGCATTTCATAGAGCATCACACCGACAGAATAGATATCGCTTTTTGCGTCGGTAACGCCGCCTCTTGCCTGCTCAGGGCTAATATAATGCACAGTGCCGATTGCTTTATCGGTACCGGTCTTGCCGTCCTCTCTTGCAAATTTTGCAATGCCGAAGTCCATGACCTTGATCGTGCCGTCACGGAGCATCATGATATTCTGCGGCTTGATATCCCGATGAACAATTCCCTTGCTATGGGCGTGCTGCAGCGCACGCAGAATCTGAACGATAAAATGAGAAGCGTCTTTCCAGCCGAGCTGACCCTGCTGCTCCATGTATTCATTCAGCGTAATGCCATCTATATACTCCATTACGATAAACTGGATGCGCTCCGAAAACCCTACGTCGTAAATCTTGACGATATTCGGATGGCTGAGTACGGCAATCGCCTTGGATTCATTCCGGAATCTGCGCAGGAATTCCTCATTCTCCGCAAACTCCTTTTTCAGAATCTTGACGGCAACCGTCTTATTATCGACAACATCCGTTGCGCGATAAACATCCGCCATACCACCCTCGCCGATCCGCGCAGTGATTTCGTAGCGGCCATCGAGTTTTTTCCCGATGTTCTTGTCATTGCGATCTTTTTCCATCACAAACCTCCGTTACCGGTTGTCTCCGGCAATACTATTTCTTTACCCCTGTGCGTCCATCTTATGTGATATCTAAGACTCAAAGTACCCTTTCAGTCAATCAATCCCATTATGAAGTTTGCTCGTCCGTCAGCAGAATCACGGAAATATTATCCTTGCCGCCGTTCGCATTTGCTTCCGCGATACAGGTATCCGTCACCTGCTCATCGGGTGTCTGCCGCATAATCCGTTCCATATCGGACAGCGAAACCATACTATATAAGCCATCGGAACAGAGCAGCATCTTGTCCCCTGTATTCAGCGGAACAGTCTGAATATCCGCAAGCACTCTGCTCGAAACACCAATCGCACGCATCAGTTCATTGCGTCTTTCATGTGTCGCACGCTGCTCGGCGGTAATCACGCCCTGCTCATAAAGAAGCTGCACAACCGTATGATCTGTTGTGAGCTGACGAAGCGTGCCGTCCGCAGGGAGCAGATATGCTCTGGAATCGCCGACATTGACGATACAGGCAGTATCCTGCCGCACAAATGCACCAACCAGTGTGGTTCCCATTCTGGAGCGCATTCTGCTGCTCACGGCTGCTCGATATACCTTTTGATTTGCGTCTGCCGCACTGCTTCTCAGCAGATCACATATTTCTGCGTCGGTCATGCCGATCCGGTAAGCAGCACGGAAGTGATCCTCTGCTGCTGCAATCGCGATTTTACTCGCAGCACTGCCGTTTTCCATTCCGCCCATTCCGTCGCAGACAATGGCAAGCACTCCGTCCGGATAGCTCTCCGCACGGATCGAATCCTGATTTTCAACTCTGGTTTTGCCAATATCACAACCCAGATACGCCTTCAATGGTGCTCACCACGCTTTCTTCTGTTTTCTCTGCGGTATCACGCCGAAGCTGACCGCAAGCAGCCTTGATGTCCTCTCCGAGTGTGCGCCGAACGGTCGCATTGACGCCCTCCTGCATCAGCAGCTTTCGGAACGTCTCTGCGTGTCCTGCCTGAAATCCCGTTCCTGCAACCGGATTGACCGGTATCAGATTGACGTGCGGCCGCTGATTCGGAAATACCGGTTTCAGTTGTTTTCCAAGCTGCTTTGCCGCAGCAGCAGAATCGTTCTCGCCGGCAATGACCGCGTATTCAAAGGTAACACGTCTACCGGTTTTTCGGAAATAATCACCACAGGCTGAAAGCAGTTCCTCCATCGGATATCGCCGATTGACCGGCATCAAAGCATTGCGCGTTGCATTGTCTGCGGCGTGCAGTGAAACCGACAGCGTCAGCGGAAGCTGCTCCTCCGCAAGCCGGCGAATCATCGGAACCAGTCCGCAGGTAGAAAGCGCAATATGCCGCAGGCTCAGATTCCTGCCCTCTTTGCAGGAAATCAGCCGCAAAAACTGCATCACATTTTCATAATTATCCAGCGGCTCACCGATTCCCATGAGAACGATGCCGCTGATTTGCTGCTCCGGCGGAAAATCCGCATCTGTTCTGTAAATCTGTCCGAGCATCTCAGAGGGCGTCAGATTACGCACAAATCCGAGTGGTGCAGAGGCACAGAATTTACAGCCCATTTTACAGCCCACCTGTGTCGAAATACACGCAGTTACACCGTGATGGTAAACCATGCGCACAGTCTCGATACAGGCGCCGTCAGAGAGCCTATACAGATATTTTACAGTATCATCCGCACAAGAATCAAGCCTTTTCTCAATCTTTGGCAAGTTTATATAAAAGCGTTCTTTCAGTTCTGCTTGAAATTGTTTAGATAGTTCTGTCATATCCGAGAAATCAAAGACGCGTTTGATATGCAGCTGACGAAATATCTGTTTTGCACGAAATTTCGGCGCGCCCATTGCTGCAATTTCTTTCTCAAGCTGCTCCGGTAGGAGGCTCAGAATATCAATTTTCTGTTGTTCCATGCCGTCCAGCTCCTCTCTTTTTTATTCATCCGATTTCGGGATTTGATTCTATGGATGCGCTCGACAATTTTCGCATTTTTGTAATGAAAAAGCCATCGCTGCCGAGCATCTGCGGAAAGAGCGTTGTCATTTCCTGACCGTATTCTGCAAGCGCAGGCAGATTTTGCCACGGCTTTTCGAGTGTATATTCCGGATGCGCCGCTAAAAATCTGCGGACAACATCCTCATTCTCACGTTTCAGAACAGTGCAGGTCGAATACACCAAGACACCGCCCGGTTTCAGCGCCTTTGCGGACGCTTCCAGTATCGCATACTGAATCTCCGGCAGCTCAGCCACCTCTGCAAGCGATTTATACCGAATCTCCGGCTTTCTGCGAATCACGCCAAAGCCCGAACAAGGCACATCACAGAGAATCCGATCTGCCTGCGGCTTTTCCGTTTTCCGCGCATCACCGACCTGTGCCTTGATGCAGCTGAGGTTCAGCTTTTCCGCACCCTGCCGAATCATGCCGACTCGCTTTTCATGCAGATCATACGAAAATACCATTCCTTTGTTCTGCATCAGCTCTGCAATCGTAAAGCTCTTTCCGCCCGGTGCTGCACAGACATCCAGTACCGTCTCGCCGGGCTGTGGGTCAAGTGCCAGACAGCAAAGCTGCGACGCCAGATCCTGTATATGAAAACCGCTGTTCAATGCGCTGGATTCGTCCAGCCGTTCGCCGGATACATTTGGCGCGTCTGCCGTTTCGCCATGTCTTTTTAACAAATACGCATACGGAATTCCCGTCACCGGCTCCGCATTCGGCATCTGCTGCGCGGCATTTTCACAAAGCGGATTCTGCCGAATATAAATCGGCGGCACCTCCACTGCGTCTGCGAGAAATGCTGCAACAGTCTCCTTGCCATAATCTACGAGCAGTGCGTCAAGCAGCGGAATCGGGATGGAATACTGCACCGACATTGCCGTGCGCGCGTCCTGCGGCATCGGGATTTCCTTGCCGCCTCGGATAAATCCGCGCAGAATCGCATTGACCATGCCTGCTGCGCTCGTTTTTTTCAGTTTCTTGACTGCTTCGGTCCAGAGATTCACGGCTGCCGATTCCGGCGTATGCAGATACATCAGCTCATAAATGCCACAGCGCAATACGCACAGCACTTCCATATCGAGCTTTTCCGGCTTCCGCTTGGAATGCGCTTCGATACACGCATCCAGCGTCAGCATACGCTCCAGTACGCCGCGAAAGATTCTTCGGCAGAGTGCGCTGTCCTGCGGCGTGATATGTTCTGCATCCATACTCGCCTTTGTCAGCGCAAGATGCGAGTAGCTTTTTGACCGAATCATACGAATCAGCGTCCGCACGCAAAGCAGTCTTGCATCCAGCCCGATCATTCGCGCCGCCCTCTGATTGCAAGCAGCCGCAGTAATTGCAGCAGCGACACTGCAACTGCCGCAACATAGGTCATTGCAGCCGCCGAAAGCATCTTGCGAACGCCTTTCTGTTCCTCAAAGCTCAGCACCATTGTCTCTTTCAATGCACGAATCGCTCTGCCGCTTGCGTTAAATTCAACCGGCAGCGTGATAATCTGAAAAAATACAACAACACAGAAAAAGATGATGCCAAGCGTCATCAGATTATATCCGAGTCTACCGTTTCCGCCGCCAAACAATATACCTGCAAGAATCAGAAAATAGGAAATTCTTGAGGAAATATTCGTAGATTTGACAATCGCATTGCGCAGTCGGATCGGCGCATAATTCTGCGCATACTGCAAGGCATGACCTGCCTCGTGCATCGCAATGCCAACCGCTGCAACACTGTCGCTGCCGTACACCTCATTCGAAAGCCGGATCACATTGCAGCCCGGATCATAATGGTCGGTGAGCTTTCCGGGCGTCCGTTCGATCGAAACATCTGTAATGTTATGGTCAAGCAGAAGCTGCCTTGCTGCCTCTGCGCCCGTGATGCCGCGTTCATTGCGCACCTTTTTATATTTATGAAAAGTAACCTGCACGTGTATTTGCGCAGCCACTGTGATAATCAGTGACAGAATCAAAAAAATATACATCGCAGTCTCCCTTCTGCGGATTACTCTGCTGCGGTCAGACAGGCACCCTCCTGCACCGCTGCGCCATTCAGAAAAGCCGCAATCTGCATCGGCTTACTGCCCTCCGGCTGCACTGCGCAAAGCCGCACCGCCGCACCGTCTCCGCATACGAGATAGAGGTCGTGTTTTCCCTTTCGCAGCAACGTTCCGGCAGGCGCATCGCTTTTGTATTTACCGTCACAACACGATTGCAGCAGCTTGATTCGCTTGCCATTCAGCATCGCATAACCGGTTACGGCACGAATCGTGCGGTCAATTTCTTCCGCAGATGCGCTGAAATCCAATCGGCTCATCTCTTTTGTGATTTTTTCCGCATAGCAAACACCGTCCTCGCTCTGTGGTGTCCGGCGTAGCAAGCCCTGCTCTAAAAGCAAAATTGTTTCACGCAGCGTTTCCGCAGAAAGCAGCGAAAGTCTGTCATGCAGCGTTTCTGCTGTTTCATCACAGGAAATCTGTGTTTTCAGGATATGCAGCATATCACCGGTATCCAGCCCCTCTGCCATCTGCATTGCCGTAACGCCGGTTTCATAGTCTCCTGCAAGGATTGCACGCTGAATCGGTGCAGCACCGCGCCAACGGGGCAGCAGCGAGGCGTGTAAATTGATGCAGCCGTATTTCGGCAGCTCCAGAATCGCTTTCGGCAAAATCTGCCCATATGCAATGACGACGATCAGCTCCGGATTCAGCGACTCCAAAAGCGTTTGCATTTCTGCCGCGTCATCGCCCTTGCGAAGCGACTGCGGCATATAGACCGGTATTCCGAATGCCTCTGCCTTTGCACGAACCGGCGTCGGGCGAAGCTGCTTGCCTCTGCCGCGCGGACGATCCGGCTGCGTCAGAACCGCTTGCACGGTATGTCCATCCTGCACCAGCATTTCGAGCGTCGGCACCGAAAAATCAGGCGTGCCCATAAACACAATATTCATCTCTGTCTCCTTTGCACGTTGATTGATGTTCACCGAATATCAATGATTTTTATATGACTGTTTGCAATATGCCTCGGATGCGATATCCGAATGGGCTTACTCCTGCTCCGGCTTGCAAAATTCCTCGACCAGTTCAAGGAACAGATGACCGTCCAGATGATCGTTTTCGTGGCAGGCACAGCGTGCGCCAAGCTCTTTCAGCTTCATCTCATACTGCTCGCCGTTGCGATCATATGCCCGCAAAACAACTGTCTTGGGTCTCGTGACATATCCCCAACGGTTCGGAACGGACAGGCAGCCCTCAACGTCGCGAAATTTGCCGGATGTCTTGACGATTTCCGGATTGATCGCTTCGATCACCTCGCCGTCCTCATCCAGCATCATAATAAAGTATCTGCGCAGAATACCGATTTGCGGTGCAGCAAGTCCAACGCCACCCGAATCACGGAGCGTATCTGCCATGTCATCCAGAATCTGCCAGAGCTTTTCGTCAAATTTCTCGACCGGTCTGCACTTCTTTTGCAATACCGGATCGCCCTCTTTTACAATTTTGCGAATTGCCATTTTTATTCTCCTTTATGCGTTTCAGCCGCATTCGGAAAGCCCTCTTTCCAACGGCGCAAAACGTCAGTCGATTGATAGGTATAGCTACTGAGCCTTAACGGGCGCTCGGAGAGCTGTTCTTCCGTATACCACGGCGACTGCGCATTTCCGCAGCCTGTGATGATATGCGCAGACTGCGCCGGAATCAAGCCCTGTGCGAGCAAAAAACAGCGTTCGCCCGCTTCGTTGACCGCCTCATCGACAATCACGAGGACATGCCCCGGTGTGCCGCCCTTGCAGATGATATCACCTGCACGCGCCTCCGCAGCGCTGATGGGGTGCGATTCCGCTTCGAGCGAAAGGGTACCGGCATATTGCATCACCGCTTGCAGATAATTGTGCATCTGCTGCAAGGAATCATCTCTGCTAGCGAGCTTGAGCCGGAATGTCTTGCCGACAACCGGTATGGTCAGATACCGCCAGCCGTTCTGCCAATCCGTCCAGCGCGTCTGATAGCCGCTGGTAAACGTGAACGCCATGCGGTCAAACTGCCCGGTCTGATAAAAATACTCAGACCACAGGCGAATCACCGTGTCTGCGCATTGCTGATAGTGGTTATCCGGCAGACTGAGCGTATAGATTGCGGCGGCATTGACCGATGAAATCGCTTTGCCGTCATAGGTCATGATGCTGCTGCCCTGCTCCCAGACCGGCATCTCACGCATAAACGCAAGAAAGCTGTCCTCCGCTGCCGGAATACGCGTATACCCCTCCGGCGGTACGATGACAGTCTCCTGTGTACCGCCCTCGCCATTTGCTTCCGGCGGCATCAATCGCTGATCGTGCCACTTCGGACAGGCGCGGAGCATCAGCAAAATCACGCCGCCAACCAGCAGAATCGCAAGCAGACTCAGCCGGATGATGACCTGCCTTTTCGTCAGCTTCCAGAGTTTCACTGCGGCTGCATGAACATTTCCGGCGGTGTGATAACCGGTGTGCCATCCTGATTCAGCAGCGGTGTCAGACCGCCACCACCGCCGTAGCCCTCGCTTTCAGTGTGAAAGAAATAGTTGACACCGGTTGCCATATCGACCAGCACCTTGCTGATGCCGGGGGATTTCTGCGTATAAATTTCTACAAATCTTGCAGCCTGCTTCTTCTTAATCATGATTCATACTCCTTAATATTTGTGTTATCGCTATTTTTTATTATACCAATTTTTTCCGTATATACAATGTATTTCACCAATATTTCAAGAAATCTTAATTGGTTCATTATACGCCGCAGTCGCCGTTCATATCCGCAAACAATGAAACATTTAAAAATGTCTTGTCCGCATATGCCTGTTCCAGCAGCGAACGTATAAATTTCCGCATATCTACGGTGTTTTTGCATTTCAAAAGGAGTCTGCGGCGATATTTGCCGTTCAGACGTCCATAGCTTGCTTCTACGGGGCCGAGTACGCGCAGCGGCAGCCGTAAATTCTGCTTCCGGACATTCTCCGCTAAAATCTCGACAAAACGCTCTGCCGCAAGCCGCACCTTTTCCTCCCAGACACCGGCAAAGCCAATCACGCAAAGGTCGCAGACCGGCGGAAACATCAGCGCACGCCGCAACGCAAGCTCCTCCGCATAAAACCGGTCATAATCCTGTTCCGCTGCGAGATTCAGCACATAATGATTCGGCATAAATGTCTGCAAAATGGCGCGTCCGCGGCGTTCACCTCTGCCGCCGCGCCCGACAACCTGCGTCACAAGCGAAAATGTGCGCTCATAGCTGCGGTAATCTCCTGCAAACAACGCCTTATCCACGGACACCACGCCGACAAGTGTGACATTCGGAAAATCCAAGCCCTTTCCGATCATCTGCGTACCGCAAAGGATATCATACTCATGATTTGCAAACGCACGGAATCCCGTTTCATAGGCAGTGCGCGTCATGGTCGTATCCGCGTCCATACGCAGAATTTTTGCGTCCGGCAGCAACGCCTGCAATTCTTCTTCCAGCTTCTGCGTTCCGAAGCCCATCTGCCGCAATCGCTCGTTGCCGCACTTCGGGCAAACAGTCACCGGCGGCTGCACATGACCGCAATAATGACAGAGCAGCGAGCCATTGGTTTTATGATAGGTCATCGGCACGGAGCAGTTCGGGCAGTAGATCGGCTCATAGCATTTTGTGCATTGCAGCAGCGTATGGTAGCCGCGCCGATTCAGCAGCAAAATACTCTGCTCTCCGCGCTGTAAATTTTCATAAAGCGCCTCGGACAGCGTGCTCGAAAACGGGCCGCCGTTTCCGTTTGCGCATTCCTCGTTCATATCGACAAGCGTAACCTCAGGCAAAGGTGCCTGATTGTATCGCTTTGTCATTTTGACCAGACGATATACGCCGCGATCCGCTAAATATCGGCTCTCCAATGATGGTGTTGCAGAAGCAAGCACCAGTGCCGCATTGTGATATCTGGCGCGCGCTTTCGCAACCTCCGCTGCATGATAACGCGGCGATTGTTCCGATTTATAGGAATGCTCACCCTCCTCATCGAGAATGATCAATCCGATGTCCGGCAGCGGCGCAAAGACTGCGCTTCTTGTGCCAATCACAATCTGAACCTCACCGCGCCGAATCAGCTTATCCGTATCCAAACGCTGTGCAAGCGAGAGTCCGCTGTGAATCAGTGCAACCCGATTTCCAAACCGCGACTGAAAATACTGCACAATCTGCGGTGTCAGCGAAATCTCCGGAATCAACAGCAATGCGCTTCTGCCCATCTTCAGCGACAGTGCAATGAGCTGTTCAAATACGGCTGTTTTACCGCTTCCGGTTACGCCATGCAGCAAGAATACAGCAGCTTTCCGCGCGAGCATCTCGGCAGAAATCTGATCATATGCCGCCTGCTGCTCGGCAGATAACACGGTATCTTCGGGTCGAATGGTTGGCTCCGCGTCCCGTGGCACACGCAGCAGCTCTGCTTCGTAAATTTCTGCAATACCTGTCTTGACCAGATTCCGGATCACCGTTTCCCCGACTGCCGCCATATAGGCACATTCCTTGACAGAAAGCGTGTCATGCTCCAACAATACTTGAACAGCTTGCGCCTGCTTCGGCGTTGGTTTATAGGCAGCATTATCTTCAAGATAGCCCTGCGAAAGCCTGATCATTTTCTTTGTACTGTCTCCGATAAGCTGTTTGCCCTCGGAGGTTGCCAGCAGACAGCCCTTTTGCACAAGCGAAGCAATAATCTTTTGTTTTTCCTTATCGTCATCCTCCTGCACAAGCATATCGCGTTCTTTCTGCGTGCTTGCAAGCGCCATGACCTGAAGAAAATTCGCTTCCTCGTCTGTCAGTTTCACATTCACAGGCGGCTCCAGCGGCAGATATCGCTCCTCCAAACGGATTTGCAAGCCGCCCGGCAGCACCGCTCGAACTGCATCATACCACGTACAAAAGGTATATTCATGCAGATGATCGACCAACATCAGTAATTCCGCTGTCAACACCGGTTCTGCATCCAAAATTGCCGCGATAGGCTTGAGCGCTCGCTCTAATTTTTCCGGTTCATCCGGTTCCTGTACCGGACTCTGCTCCACCTTGAGGATCATCGCAAGCCTTCTGTGGTTGCCTCTGCCAAACGGTACGGCAACACGCATCCCTGCTTTGACCTTATCCGTCCACGCGTCAGGAACCGTATAGCTATATAGGGAATCATAGCCAAACGCCGCTGCATCCAGTGCAACCTGAATGATCAGCGGCATTGCAGGACCGTTTGCGACATAATCCGTCATCAGCGGTCATTATCCTCTTCGGTTTCCACAATCTTATACTTTCCGGCTGCAAATTCGTCCACAGCAGTCTTAACCGGATTCTCCTCCAGAATGACCATCCGCATGGTTTTGTCATCCAGACGGATTTTCTGATCACCATTCAGCTTTGCACGCTTTTCCGCAGCTGCCTTTGCGGTTTCCTTTTCCTTCACGTGAGCTTCCGCAATTTCTCTTGCACGCTTTGCAACGCCAATGACGAGGGAATAGTAGCTCTCGTTCTTCGAGATAATTTGGTACATAGAGGGTCTCAGCATCATAACAGATCAATCCTTTCTCTTTATAACGGGCAGTCAATCCGGTTCCAGTCTATCTGATTCGGGCGCATGGATTCCGAGCGGATAATCGAACGAAAATCCGAAACCGCATCCTCCAGCGCATTATTCAGCACAATATAATCATAATGTCTCGCAAGCGGAAGCTCCTGCTGCGCACGTGCGATACGCTTTTCAATGACCTCGTCGGTTTCTGTGCCGCGCTTTTTCAAACGGCGGCGCAATTCAGCCATTGAGGGCGGTATGGTAAATACGAGAATTGCCTCAGGGCAGCGTTCTCTCACCTGAAATGCACCCTGCACCTCAATTTCAAGTATCACGTGCTTACCGGAAGCGCGCATCGCTTCCACCTCGGCGCGCGGTGTGCCATAGTAGTTATCGCAATACTCAGCATATTCGAGCAAGCCATCGTTTGCGATACGCTGCTCAAATTCCTCTTTGCTTAAAAAATGGTAATGTACGTGATCCTCTTCACCCTCACGCGGCGCACGCGTCGTTGCGGAGACCGAGACAGCGCAATCGCCGTTTTTGAGAATCTCCTGAACAATCGTACCCTTTCCGCATCCGGATGGGCCGGAAAGCACGATCAGTAAACCTTTATTCATCCTCTGTTTCCTCCTCCGCAGCTGCCGTACTGCCGGCAAGACGTGCCGCAATGGTCTCCGGCTGTATTGCGGAGAGAATCACATGGTCGCTGTCCATGACAATGACCGCACGGGTTCGACGCCCGTAGGTTGCGTCAATCAATCTGCCTCTGTCACGCGCATCCTGCACAATTCGTTTGATCGGTGCAGAATCGGGACTCACGATCGTCACAAGCCGCGCAGATGAGATCATATTACCGAAACCAATGTTAATCAGCCGCATTTCTGCTCCTTTCGCTCACTCGATATTCTGAATCTGCTCACGGATTTTTTCAATTTCGGATTTCATATCCACAACTAGCTTTGTGATACTGAGATCCTGCGCCTTAGAGCCAATCGTATTTACCTCGCGGTTCATCTCCTGCACGAGGAAATCGAGCTTTCTGCCAACCGGCTCATTCGCTTCCATAAGCGTCCGGAACTGTGCGATATGGCTATGGAGACGAACGGTTTCCTCATCAATCGCAGTTTTCTCAGCAAAAATCGCAGTTTCCGTCAGGATGCGCTGCTCATCAATATTGGTATCACCGAGCAGCTCCATCAGTCTCGCAAGCAATTTTTTGCGATAATTCTCGGCAACGCTCGGTTCAATCGCTTCGACCTGTTCGAGCATAGATTCCAGACCAGCGAGTTTTCCGAGCAAATCCGCTGTCAAACGTTCGCCCTCGGTCTTACGCATGGCAATGAACGAATCGAGCGCCTCACCTGCTGCTTCGGAAACAACATTCCACACAGCATTTTCGTCCTCCTGCTCCTTGGTGACCGTAAATACATCGGGCAAACGGAGCAACGAGGTCAGTGTGATATCATCTCTCAGCCAAAGACCTCTATTTTCGCCCATTTCCTCATTGATCATTCGCAGCGCATTGACATAGCCCTCCGCAACGGAGCGATTCACAGCAATTTGTGCGTCCTTGCCGTCGGGTCGGGTAATCGTCACAGAAACCTCAACCTTTCCGCGCGCGATTTTACCGTTCAAAAAGGTCTTGAGTTTTTCTTCGAGATACATACAGCTGCGCGGCAATCTGGCAGAAAATTCATAATACCGATGATTGACCGCACGAATTTCGACAAGCACATCCCGACCGTCAGCCAGCCGCTGTGCTCTGCCGTATCCGGTCATACTTTTTGGCATAATCCGCAATTCTCCTTTTTATGTAGTATATTGTCTTTGAATCTAATCATAGTTCATCATTATATAGTATAACATAATTCTGCCGGAAAATCAAGGGGAAAAATGCAAAAAAACGAAGCACGCCTAAAAGACGTGCTTCGCAATTATCAATTTAAGAATTTACCGAATGGTAAAATCAGTCTGCCTTACCGAGATCAGAGTACGGAATCACCTTAGCGATGAATTCCAGAATCTTAACGGTATCCTCAGAATCCGGCTTGCCGTTTGCGTTAACGTCAGCATTCAGTTTACCCTGTGCAGATACGCTCGCGCTAGCATCTTCAGCAACAAAGCGAGCAAGCAGAACAGCGTCGGAAACGTCCACGCGCTCTTCGGGAGTGGACTCTTTGGACTCGTTGACATTACCCCAGTCAGCGTCCTTCGGCTCATCCTTTTTGGTTGTTGTTGTGGTTGTTGTGGTAGTTGTGGTGGTCTCAACAGGACCCGGAACCATATCCGGATACAGCTCAGCCATGGTGCCGAGGCCCATCAGAACGTCACCAGCGTGCCAGAATCTGTGGTAGTTCAGATCAACTTCTGCAACATTCTTGAACTCGCTGCAATCGGTTGCGCAGTCCATACCATAAGAGTATGATGATGTGTCGCTGAACTCCTTAATCTTAGCGCCTGCAGCTACGTCCTTATCATAAGCTGCCTTCAGCTCCTTGTAGAGCTCGGAGTAGGACTGACCCTCATCCTCGTACATCGGACGGATGGAGATAAATGTTGCGCCCGGACCTACCTCATAGCCATAAGGATATGTACCGGAGTTGCCGCCGGTGTAAACTTCCTGTGCCCAGAAACGTGCCAGAGAACCATTGTGCTCGGTTCTGCTTACGCCCATGTCGTCACGGCCGAGTGTCCAAACACGGTCGAGCAGCTCTTTTGCAGTGTAGAGAGCCTTTGCCTCGAGGGAAGAAGCGTTTGCAGTTGCATCAGCTGCATCAACGCCATTTGCCTTTGCATAGTAAATCAGCGTATTTGCGAAGGAGCAGACGCATCCGAGGTCAGTATTGGTTACATCCTTCAGAGTTGCGTGCAGACCGGAATTTTCCTTATAGGAACCATTCCAAGATTCCGGAGCGCCTTCCCACTTCAGGGATGCCGGAACCTTGAAGTCGCCGTCATCAGACAGTGTGGTGTTCTCAACGAAGAAGTTGACCCACTTATCAAGAACGGTCTTCAGAGCTTCCTTGATGCTCATGCCGCCAACCTTGATGCTATCGCCCTTGGAAGAATAGGTGGAATCCTGGCAAACCAGGTAGTACAGCTCAGCGAGACGCTGGGTTGCCCAGTACTGGTTACCTGTCCAGTTGTTGGAACCCGGGTCAGCGTAAACCGGCTGCTCGATGTAAGCCATCTCGTAGAAGGTCGGAACGCCGCTCGGATACTTCTCGTAGCTACCCATCCAGCAGTTGGTGCATCCACCTGCGAACGGACCCTCAGCAGAGGACAGCCAGAGATACATCTCAAGCTGACGAGCCAGAGAGGTCTCATAGTCCTTTGTTGCGCCTTCAGCCTTCATACCTGCGTTCAGATCGGAATCGTACAAGAGACCGAATGCTGCCAGCGGGTTCTGATAGAACTGGTGAGCATGAGAACAACCGATCTGCCATGCCCAAGAACCATCCTCTGCGCCGCCCCATGCGGTGTACCAAGACATCAGGTAGTGCTTACCCTTATCGCCTGCGGTAGCAGAGTTCATGTTCTGGCAGCCGATTTCCTTATAGTACTTATCGTACATATCGTTACGGCAGAAGTCACCCATCATACCAGCCTTGGAGGAAACGTCCTTGTTGCCTACGCCCCAGCGGTTTGCTGCGAATGCAGCCTGGATTGCACGGTCTTCAGCGTCAGGAGCGTTGGTGTAAGACCAAGATTTTGCAGTAGAAGCCTGGAATGCAAACTTCATACCCTGAGAGCTGTTACCATATTCCAGAGTCTCGATAGCCGGATGCGGAACGGTCTCGAAGCAGGATTCCTGGTCACCACGCTGGAAGGTGTTGATAAAGGTCAGTTCGCCCTTCTCACCGCGAGCAGAACCGCTGAAGCCATACCAGTCATCAACGTCTGCCAGCCAGTGCAGCAGGTACTCTCTGCCTTCGCTGGAGTATGCGGAGGTGAAGTTCTTGTGAAGCGGGTTCACACCGGTGTTGGACTGAGTACCCTCAGACGGATACTTCTTCACATCTTCCGGATGCTCCTCAGCAACCTGAGAGCTCAGCTCTGTCTTCTGGAAGAAGCCGGGCTGCTGGCTCTTGGAAGGAATCAAAGCTTCCAGAGTCTTCCAGGAATCAGCCAGATCGGAACCGGAAGCGCCGTCAACAACGCCGTCCTTAACGAGGTTATCGTGCATTGCTGCGATCCAGACGATGTAGGACATAGCCTCGGAAGTGGTCTCGTGACCGTAGTCAGGAGCCTCACAGATCAGCTCTTCGATTGCGTGATACGGAACGCCGTCATCGCTCAGGTAACCGGTTTGCTTACCATTGGTATAGACGTCATCGTACATGGACATAAAGCGCTCAGCATATGTCGAATCACCGTACTTTTCTTCCTTGGTGCGCGGACCTGCTGCAGATGCTGCAACAGACATCAAAGCGCTGGATGCCATTGCTGCTGCTACGACAGCAGAGAGAATCGCTCTGTTCTTCTTGAATTGCATTCTTTTTTCCCCTCTCGTTTAGTTTGAAAGATTTTCGCTTCTGGTTAATGATGCACCATCAGTCCGCGAAGCTACAGACTGTGCATATAGAATAGTATGGTACGAGAACGGTGCCTTGTCCCGTGCTCAGGCACGCGAAACCGACCTGTATGTATAGAATGTCCAGACGATCCGAAGCTACTGCATCCGATCCGGCATCCATTCCAATGATCTTTTGCACACGCCCCAAAATGCGTATAGAGACACCTATACCGTACCTAAAATCATTATAATGTTTTTCATGCACTTTGTCAAGGCTTTGGCTTGAAACATCGGGCTCTGATGCTGTATTTCGGATACTTTACCAAATCATGTTTCCGTTTTTTGTTCAATTTGCCGTTCATAATTTTGTCAAATATAACAATATGTATAAACTCAGAAACTTTCGGTCTTTCAACACTGAATGAACACATCCCATTGCTAATATCCTATTACGCACTGTATGAAGTGACGCGGCAGATTTGTCCGCAGACTTGCAGTACAACCGGAATATTATTACGGCTCTTTTTTGCAGATTTATAATCCATACACAATCTATTCACAGTATATTCACATTATTTTGAGATAATAAAATGAATATGTCTTGTTATATTCTCTCCGGGAACGGGTAACCGGAGACGCAGACTGCGATTCATATTCTAAATCTGCTGCAATGATGAAAGGGGCTTTGCGGAAAATATGGTTGAGATTAAGAATCTTACAAAATTTTATGGTTCGCATCCGGCTGTACAGGATATTTCCTTTACGGTCGGCGACCATGAAGTGCTGGGATTTCTCGGACCGAACGGCGCCGGTAAATCCACAACAATGAACATGATCACGGGATGTCTCCCCTCCACCTCAGGTACCGTTTTGGTGGACGGTCACGACATCGCCAAGGATCCGATTGCGGTCAAGCGGTTAATCGGCTATTTGCCGGAGATTCCGCCGGTCTATCCGGAAATGCGCGTACACGAATACCTGAACTTTGCCGCCGGACTCAAGGGCGTCCCGCGCGCAGAGCGTAAAAAGCAGGTCGCAAACGCAATGGAGCGCCTCCGTATTACCGATGTGCAAAACCGCATCATCGGCAATCTTTCCAAAGGTTACCGGCAGCGTGTCGGCTTTGCGATGGCACTGCTCGGTTCTCCGAAATTCCTCATCCTCGATGAGCCGACCGTCGGTCTTGACCCCACGCAGGTCATGGAGGTGCGCCGTCTGATTCAAGACCTCGCCAAGGATCATACTATTATATTCTCTACACATATCCTCGCTGAGGTCACTGCTGTCTGTGAGCGCGTTGTCATTATCAACAAGGGAAAAATCCGCGCGGTTGATACGATTGCAAATCTCGAAGCGTCCGTTGGCGGCGATATCCATCTCCGCTTGAAGGTCGAGGGCGAAATCACAAAGATCACCGAGCTGATCAAGAATACGGACGGTGTTCTTTCCGTGGACGAGGTGGAATTCGAGTCGCAGGGCATCAATGCGTTTACCATTACGGTCGCATCCGAATCTGTGCGGAAACCGCTGATGTCGCGCCTGCTCGCCGAGGACTGCATGGTGCTCGAAATCACCTCCGTCAAGTCCAATCTGGAGGACGTCTTTGTTAAACTGACCGCGCCGACGCGTGAGCAAACACGCGAAGAAGCCTTTGAGGAGCTGGGCAAGGAAATGGACGCGCAGCGCGAGGCTGAAGAAGCGGCAAAGAAGGCCGCTGCCGATGCCGACAAAACCGAAAAGGAGGAGAAGGACTGATGTTTTCACTATATAAAAAAGAGGTGCAGTCCTATTTCTGCTCTCCGTTTGCTTATGTGGTCAGCGCGCTGTTCCTGATGGTGTTCTCGCTGAGCTTTATCAACGGCATTTCCAATATGGATTCCAATGTGCTGAAATTCTCATTTTCCAATATTTTTTATAACAACTTTTTCTACTTTATCTTCCTGATTCCGCTGCTGACGATGCGTACCTTTTCCGAAGAACGCAAATCAAAAACGGAAACACTCTGGCTTTCCGCACCGATCACCATTACACAGGTTGTCTTTGCGAAATTTTTTGCGATTGCAACCGTGTTTCTGCTGATGATGGCATTCTCACTGTTTTTCCCACTGGTCACATTCGTACACGGCTCTGTGATTGGTTTGAGCTTGATATGCGGCTATCTGGGATTCTTCCTGTGGAGTCTCGTCTGCATCGCAATCGGCATCATGATTTCCGCATTGACGGACACCCCGATCATCGCCGCTGTCCTCGGTGAAGCTGCAATGATCGCTGTCATCTTCCTTGACAACTTTACATATTCTGACCTCATTCAGTCGATGCCCCCGGTTGCAAAGGTCTTTTCATGGTTTTCCACAGAAGCGCGATTCGGCGCATTTTCGCAGGGTCTGTTCAGTCTTGCCGATCTCGCATTCTTTATTTCGATTACGCTCGTGGTGCTGATCTGGACAATTATTATCATTGAGAAGCGCCGTTGGAGCCGCGGCTGAGACGGGAGGGATAAGCAATGGATAAAGCATCAATCACCGCGAAAAACAAGCGGTTTACCGCGCTTGCATGGATTCTTGCGATTCTCGTGCTTGCTGTCGCGATTCCGCTGAACCTGATTTTCGAGCGTCTGAATATCAATTTCGATATGACGCCGAACAGTATGTATACCTTAACCGATACTACCAAGGAGTATCTCGATGAGCTTGACGCCAAGGGCATCACCGTTGATGTCTACTTTCTCACCAAGCTGGAGGACCTTGAGGGCGACCTCGAATGCCTCGCGCTTTACCGCACACTGCTTGCCTATAAGGAGCATAAATGCTTCAATCTCATCGACTTTGACCCAGATACCGATCCGCAGACACTCCGCGAAATCAATCCGGACGGTATATTCAATCTTTCCTCCGGAGATTTCCTCTTTACCTATAACGGCATGGTCAAGCGTCTGCCCGGTACGCTGATGTATACCTATCAGCTTGACGAAAACGAGCAGATTGTCAGCGCGGAATTCCGTGCGGAAAACTACTTCACCGGCTATATGAAATCCGTTGTCGATGGCGAAATGCCGACCGTCTATTTCCTTTCCGGTCATGATGAGGTTCCGCTTTCCGATATGACGCAGCTTTCTGCAAACCTCGGCAACTACAACTACGGCGCAAAAGAGCTGAATCTGATGACAGATACCGCAATCCCTGCCGACTGCTGCATCCTCGTCATTGCATCTCCGAAGCGCGATATCACCGATGTGGAATACAAGAAGATTCTTGCATATACAAGAGAAGGCGGACATCTTAGCATTCTCATGTCGCCGGATGACTCCAAAACCGTTTTCCGGAACATTGAAATGCTCCTCAGCAATTACTGTATCGGCATGAATTATAACCGCGTCGAGGAAACAGACGCAAACCGCCACTCGCATAAAGATGTATATGCGATGATGTGCGATATCATTCAGGCAAACACCGAAACCGGCGAAGACCTGACCGCGGAGCTGCTCCCGAATGTCAACAATATCGTTACCTATATGCCGTACTCCCGCAGCTTCTATACGGTCTACGGCACCAATTACGGCCAGCTGACCGCCGATACGCTGATCCGCACACAGGCAACCGCAAAATCCGTTCCGTTCGGCGGCACACTGCTCGACCCCGAAACCGAAGAGGGTCAGCCGCAGGTGCTCTCCATGTATGTCATTGACAAGGAGCATAACAACTCGAAGCTCATCGTATTCGGTTCTTCCGAATTCATCACCGACGCCGGTGCGAAAAACGCGTATTTCATCAATCCGCTGCAACTCTTCCTGACCTCTATCACTTGGATGTACGACTCCGACCTCGATATGAATATTCAGGATAAGGCACGTTCCTTCGATAGTCTGAACGTCAACAGCTCCGCGGAAGCAAGTATTCTGATTGCAATATTTGTCGGATTCCCGATTCTTGTTGCTGCAATCGGCGTTCTGATCTGGCTGAGGAGGAGAAACGCATGAAGCAGCTTCGTTGGATATGGATTCTTGCTGTCGCTGCGGTTCTGCTGACTGTTCTGTTTATTTTTGTTGACCGGCGCAGCAAAATCAATGAAGAAAAAGCAAAAATCGGTGAGCCGAAGCAGCTTATGCAAATCAACCCCGATGCCGTTACCGATATCGAACTCAATAACGAAGACGGCAAAACCGTTTTCAGTTGGATTGACGGACGGTGGCAGATCACCGAGGGCGAGGAATTCAACGTCAATGTATATGCAGTCAACGCGATGTGCAATTATTTCTGCGAGCTGCGTTCCCTCAAAACCGTTGCATTCGATTGCGAAAACACAGATGTCTATGGCTTCAGCAATCCCATCACGCTCAAGGTTTATACCACCGATACCGACAAAGAGCATCCCTATATTCTCTATGTCGGCGATCCGACGCCAACCTATGACGCGTATTATGCCATGCTGGACGGCTCATCCGATGTCTATACGATTGATTATAACAGCGGTACCGTATTCTGCTCCAACCGTAATTCCTTGAAAAACCGTTATCTCTTTGATACCAGCAGCGCGCTCGTTAATTATTTCAAGGTAGAAAAGGAGAACGAAACGATTCTGGAGCTGAAGCGCGGCAGCGATTATCTCTGGAAAATGCTGCAGCCGGCGGAATTCGAACTCCAGAATGCCGAGATGAATAATCTCATGGATATCATTGTGCGCGTCGAGGTTGCTTCGTTCATCGAGGATCAACCCGATGATCTCGCAAAGTACGGTCTGGATCAGCCGCATACAAAAGTCTGGCTGGAAGGCACCTATGGTGATACCGTACTGAAAGAGGAAATCTGGTTCGGCGATATGGTTACCAGTAACGAAAACGAAACGCTGATTTACGGCTATTACGCAAACAGCGAACAGGTCTTTACCATCAATCGCGCAGAAACCTCGTTTGCCAATGTCACCCCTGTTGATCTGATGTATCCGTTCTGCTCGGAACCGGATATTCAGAAGCTGAAATCGGTTGAAATCAATATGGGCGAGACCTATGACCTGCACGAAACGCTTCACATTGATTATGCAAACGATAAGTTCAAGCTCGGTGATATCGACATTTCCGCGATGGAAGATGAGAATATCATGCAGCTCTATCAGACATTCTACCGCACCATCGCAAATCTGCGTTTTTCCGAACTGCATCTCGATGATCAGCCTGATCTTACGAAAGAGCCTGTAATCCAGATCATTTATACAGAGCTGGACGGCAGTACGCTCACGCTCAATTTTATCGAGAAAGAAAAGAATCACTATTATCTGATTGAAAACGGCAACTATACCGGTCAGACAGTTCGCCTGAACTGCTTTACCGGCGCCGGCTGTCTCACTTCCCGCTATGAGATGCTCATGGATGCACTGAACTAATATCATCGCACAAAGCCGCGAATCCGGTTTATCGCCGGATTTGCGGTTTTTTCTGCGCACACATTCTGCTGCAATGCAAATATATTATAATTTTCCGCATGATAGTCTATCTCCCTTTCATTTACCGCTGCTATATATTCCATATTTATGCGAATACACACATTTTGTGCCGGAAATGAAACAAAATTATGTAAATGTACTTGATTTCTCATCAGATATATGTTATAATACAAATGAAGCGATTTAATCATATTAGTTCGTTTTTTTAATAAAAACGTCTTGCGGCGTTTTATGAAAGGGGACTCATGATGAGCGAAGGAATTATTCGCAGCATTGCCGTTTTTGTTGCCGGAACAGACGAGGAATACCAGGGCAGTATTCTCGATGGCATTTCTCAAGCAGCAAAGGAACTCAATTTCAATATCACCGTTTTCACTTGCTTCGGCGGCGTGCTCGACAATGCTATTTACGACCGTGGTGAATACAGCATCTATCGGCTTGCGAATCTCGCGATGTTTGATGGTGCCATTCTGCTGACCAATACCATCAGCGATATCGAATCGCGTGAATATATCTGCAACGCAATTCGTGAATCCAATATTCCGGCGGTCGTTTTTGACAGCGATGCCGATCCTTCCTTTTATAATATCCGGATCGACAATTCCGGTGCGATGCGCCAGATTGTCGAGCATCTGATCGAAAAGCATCATGCGAAAACCTTTAACTTCATTTCCGGTCCGCTCCAGAATCCGGAAGCAACACAGCGCTATGAAGCCTTTCTTTCCGTCATGGAGGAACACGAAATCCCGATTGATCCAAATCGCATCTATTGGGGCAATTTCCGACCAGCCAGCGGCAGACAGGCTGTAGAAGTCATGCTTGCAAAAGGCCTTCCGCTGCCGGACGCTTTCATTTCAGCAAATGACGCGATGGCACTCGAAGCCATCAGCACGCTGCTTGAACATGGTATCCGCGTTCCGGAGGATGTCATCGTAACAGGCTTCGACCATACATTCTTCGCACAACATTATTGTCCGTCCTTAACAACGGTCGCCCGACCGCTTGCAGCAGCCGGAAAAGCTGCCTGTGAATTGTTCCACCGCCTGTTCAATCAGGAAAGCTGTGAAAAGGAAATCACGCTCAAAGCATATCCCGTCTATCTCGAAAGCTGCGGCTGCTGCACCGAGACAGATATGAGTATGCGCAGCTACCGTTCCGAAAGCTACGCGACCGTGAAGCAATACCGCAACGGCATCTATCTGCTGAACAGACTCACCTCTGCGCTCGCAGTCAATGAATCGCCGGAGGATTGCATCCACACCATCTCACAATATCTGCATCAGATTGATTGCGAGCAATGCTGCATCTGTCTCTGTGAAAATTGGGAAAGCGCGTTCCTTGAGAAACCAAAAAAGGATTTGGACATCAACGATGAGCCATTCCCACAGCAAATTCGGGAAAATCATTATACCGAATTCATGACCGCGCCGCTGATCTGGCAAAAAGGCGTGTTAAGCAGACTCAGTCGGTTCCGCAGCGCAAAGCTGTTCCCGTTCCCGCTGCAAAGCGCCGGCAATATGAGCTATATCATGCCGCTGCATTTCCGTGAGCGCTGCCTCGGATACTATATATTTACCAACACCGATTTCCCCGTGCGCACAACAGTCTGTCACTCGCTGCTCATGAATATCAGCCATTCCTTTGAGAGCATCCGCAAGCTCCTGAACCTGAATAATACAATCCGCGAACTGGATCGTATTTATGTGGTTGACCAGCTCTGCGGCATCTATAACCGCAACGGCTTCATCCGTCTTGCAGATAAGATGTTCCGAACCTGCATGGAACAGCACGATACGCTGATGATCTCCTTTATTGATATGGACGGTCTGAAATATATCAATGATAATTTCGGACACGAGGAGGGCGACTTCGCACTCCGCAAGCTGGCTGAAATCATCAAAACCTGCTGCTACGAAAATCAAATCTGCGCGCGCTTCGGCGGCGATGAATTCATCACCATCACCAGTGGTCTGACCGCTGAGGAAGCTGAAAAATTTGAAGCGAAATTCTACAAGGAGCTTCAGGAGGTCAATGCGCTGATCAATAAGCCATATGAGCTTAGTGCGAGTATCGGTTCGTTTGTCACAACGGTCGAAGCTGACATGAAGCTGTTTGCGCTGATTGCGCAGGCTGACCAGATTATGTATGAGCAAAAAAAGCGCAAATCCACCTCGCGCTACCTGCGCCGTTAATCCAAAAAACGTCCAAAAACGGACGTACAAAGCAACTTGTACGTCCATTTTTTATCTGTTGCAAATGTTTATAAATTATACACAAATCATGTGCGAAAATATCTTGACAAACAATTTGAATTGTGGTATAATACGTCTAACGGATTCAGCAGTACAAAGTTGTGTCCGAATTTTTGCAACATAATGCATATGACAGAAAGGAAGTATTCTCATGCTCCAACCCACTCTCGCTGCAGCTATGGTAGAGCTGCCCTTTAACCCGATCACTGCCGGTCTGATTGCGATCGCAGTCATCGTCGTCATCATCATCATCGCATCCGGTTACCTGAAAGCACCGCCGGATACTGCCTACATCATCTCCGGTCTCCGCAAGAAAATCATTATCGGTAAAGCAAGCATCCGCATTCCGTTCTTTGAGCGCGTGGATAAGCTCAAGCTCCAGCTGATCGCTGTTGACGTCAAAACCTCCAGCGCAGTTCCGACCGCTGACTATATCAACATCAATGTTGACGCAAACGTCAATATCAAGGTTTCCAGCGACCCGATGCTCATTAAGCTCGGCGCAGAAAACTTCCTGAACCGTGATACGGAGTATATTGCTAAGGTTGCACGTGAAGTGCTCGAAGGTAATATGCGTGAAATCGTCGGTCAGATGACGCTCGAATCCATGGTCAACGACCGTAAGGCATTTGCTGAAAAGGTACAGGAAAACGCTGCACCCGACCTCAATCGTATGGGTCTTGAAATCGTTTCGTTCAATGTTCAGAACTTTACCGACGACCAGAACCTGATTGAGAACCTCGGTATCGACAATACCACAAAGATCCAGAAAAAGGCTGCGATTGCAAGAGCTGATTCCGAAAAGGAAATCGAAATTGCAAAGGCAAAAGCGAAGAAGGAAGCAAATGACGCCAGAATCCTCGCTGAAACCGAAATCGCACAGAAAAACAATGATCTCGCAATCCGTCAGGCTGAACTCAAGCGTGAAGCTGATACACAGCTCGCAATCGCAGACGCTGCTTACGAAATCCAGAAGGAAGAGCAGCGCCGCAGCATCGAGATTTCCAGAGCAAATGCAAATATCGCTGCGTCCGAAAAGGATGTTGAGCTGAAAGCAAAAGAAGCTGAGGTCAAGGAAAAGGCGCTCGAAGCAGACGTTAAGAAAATGGCTGAAGCTGCTCGCTATAAGGCACAGCAGGAAGCCGATGCAAAGCTCTATCAGCTGAAAAAAGAAGCCGAAGCAGACCGTTTCCAGCGTGAGCAGGATGCAGAAGCACACAAGGCTGAGGCTGAGGCTGCAAAGTATGCCAAGATGCAGGAAGCAGAGGGTATTGCTGCTGTCGGTCAGGCAGAGGCAGACGCGATTCGTGCAAAGGGCCTTGCAGAGGCTGAGGGTATCAACGCAAAGGCAGAGGCTATGAAGAAGTACGGCGAGGCTGCTGTTCTCGAAATGTACTTCAAGGCACTTCCGGATATCGTCAAGAACGCTGCTATGCCGCTGACACAGGTTGATAAGATCACCATGTACGGCGACGGCAACTCCAGCAAGCTCATCAGCGATATCATTGGTTCGACCACGCAGATTACTGAGGGTCTGACCGAGGCAACCGGTATTGATCTCCGTGCACTGCTCGCAGGCTTCCTCGGCAGCAAGCTCGCAGATAATTCCGCAAACACAAGCAGCAATGCAGCAGTCATCGAGGCTGCAAGAGCTGCAATCTCCGCTGTTGACGATTCCGATGTAATCGAGTAATTCCCATCAATTACAAAAGCCGCGAAATCCGAAGATTTCGCGGCTTTTTTATGCGCTTTTTGATTCAAAGCAACGCTTATGCTTCCTCGCGGACCTGAATGTTTGCCTCGCGAAGCTGCTGCTCAGTCACCTGCGACGGTGCGCCCAACAGCAAATCCTGCGCATTGCCATTCAGCGGGAACGCAATGACGTTGCGGATGGTTTCGGTATCTGCAAGCAGCATGATCATACGGTCAATGCCGGGTGCCATACCTGCGTGCGGCGGTGCGCCGTACTGGAATGCCGTATACAATGCGGAGAATCTTGCTGCAAGCTCCTCCTCGGTATAGCCGGCAAGTGCAAACGCCTTTTTCATGATCTCAACGCTGTGGTTACGGACTGCGCCGGATGCAAGCTCAATGCCATTGCAGACCAGATCGTACTGATATGCAAGAATCTCAAGCGGATCCTGGTTTTCCAGTGCATCCAGACCGCCCTGCGGCATCGAGAACGGGTTATGCGTGAAGTCAAGCTTATGGGTTTCCTCGTTGATTTCATACATCGGGAAGTCTACGATAAAGCAGAAGCGGAACGCATTCTTCTCCAGCAGCTCAAGACGCTCGCCCAGCCATGTGCGAATCTGACCGGAATACAGGTCAACCGTACCCTTTTTATCGGAGATGAAGAATACCGTTTCGCCGTCCTTAATACCGGTCAGCTGACGGATTTCCTCACGCTGTGCATCGGAAAGGAACTTGTCAATCGGGCCCTTGAAGTTCGGCTGACCCTCTACTGCGGTCAGATAGCCAAGACCCTTCATGCCGATTGAGGTTGCGAATTTCAGCGAATCCTCAAAGAATTTCTTCGAGCAGGCTGCACAGTCAGCGACAATACCGCGTACAGGCTTGCCCTTGAAGATCGGGAAGTCTACATTTGCAAAGAAATCTGTCAGATCAATGATTTCCAGCGGATTGCGGAGATCCGGCTTATCCGTGCCGTATTTCAGCATGGATTCTTTATAGGTGATTCTCTCAAACGGTGCGTCGGAAATGACAGCATTCGGTGCAAAGCGCTTGAATGTATCGGAGATCACTTCCTCACAGATTGCAAGGACATCCTCCTGCGTTGCAAATGCCATTTCGTAGTCGAGCTGATAGAATTCACCCGGCGATCTGTCCTGACGCGCATCCTCATCACGGAAGCACGGTGCAACCTGATAGTAGCGGTTGAAGCCGGACACCATCAGAAGCTGCTTGAACTGCTGCGGTGCCTGCGGCAGCGCATAGAACTTGCCCTTATGCTTTCTGCTCGGAACGAGGAAGTCACGCGCGCCTTCCGGCGAAGAAGCCGTCAGAATCGGCGTCTGGATATCGAGGAAGCCGAGTTCCTCCATCTTTCTGCGCAGATAGGTGATGACCTTTGAGCGCAGGATGATATTTTCGTGAACGATCGGGTTGCGGAGATCGAGATAACGATACTTCAGACGAACTTCCTCTCTCGTCTCCAACGACTCAGCCGGAATAAACGGCAGCATGGATTTCGACGGTCCGAGCAGTTCCATCTGCTCAACCAGAACCTCGACATATCCTGTTTCGAGCTTCGGGTCCACGGTTTCGGCGTCACGCTCAACCACTTTTCCGGTTACGGAAATGACGCACTCTCTGCCGATGCCCTTGAGCATTTCGTCATCGTGAAAGACCACCTGTGTAATGCCGGTCTCGTCACGAAGCGCAAGGAACAGCACACCGCCGTGATCGCGGATTGTGTCTACCCAGCCAGCCAGCGAAACGGTCTGACCGATGTTTTCTTTGCGCAGCGCATTGCACATTACAGTACGGTACATAAACATTCCTCCTGATAAAAATAAAACGCCCCAAAGCTGTCTTGTATCAGACTGCTTCGGGACGAGCGTTTCATCATCTGAAAACCCGCGGTACCACCCGAATTAACCCGATTTCACACTGGTGAAACCATGGTTCTCTCTATTTTGGGGCGATATTGGATTGTGTACGCTATTTCAGCGTACAGGAGTGTTGCCGCTGCTGCTACTCTCCGCGGCGGTGCTTTCAGCCCTTGGCACTGCCTCTCTGACCGGATTTCCATGGAGCGCGGGTCTCCATACATTTATTTTATTCCATTTCGTAAATTTTGTCAAGTAGTTTTTGATATGCTGCATGACAAAAAAAATTTTTTTCTGCTTTTCACAAAATGTACATTGACAACTGCCGAAAAAATGGTATAATAAGAATGGGTTTTCCGAACGGAAAATCTCGATATCTTATTCTAAGGAGGAGTTATACTATGGAACTGAAGGGTTCGAGAACAGAAGCGAATTTGCAGGCGGCATTTGCAGGCGAATCGCAGGCAAGAAACAAATACACCTATTTTGCATCCAAAGCACGCAAGGAAGGTTATGTGCAGATCGCTGAAATTTTTGAGGAGACTGCAAATAATGAAAAGGAACACGCAAAGATCTGGTTCAAGGAGCTGAACGGTGGTGAGATTTCGGATACCATCGCAAACCTGAATGCTGCTGCTGACGGCGAGAACTACGAGTGGACCGATATGTATGCAGAATTTGCAAAGGTTGCAAAGGAGGAGGGCTTCACCAGAATCGCAATCCTCTTTGAAATGGTCGGCAAGATCGAAAAGACTCACGAGGAGCGCTACCGCAAGCTGCTTGCAAACATCGAGGGCGGTCTGGTATTCTCCCGTGACGGCGACATGATCTGGGAATGCTCCAACTGCGGTCATATCGTCATCGGCAAGAACGCACCGAAAATGTGCCCGGTCTGCGCACATCCGCAGGCATACTTCAAGCTCCGCGCTGAAAACTATTGATTCTATAACCAAACAGCCGAATCGTTTCACTGCAAACGGTTCGGCTGTTTTTCTTTCAATATTTTTAAGGCAACACCGCGCAAAGTCCACCAACTCTGTGCGGTATTGCCTTAATTCAATCCATCGCAAGCTCCGGTATCACCTGATCCCGCGTCTCGACATGAATCGCCTTGCTGCGCCATTTTCCGCGGCAATACCGAATCCAGCCGACAAGTCCCGTCACAAACCATGTCACACAGTTTGTGTACCAAATTGCCCGATAATCTATCCCAAGCACGAGTGTCATAAAATAAGCGCCGCCGATTCGGCAAATCACCTCTGTAATACCGTTCAGCATGGCATATCCGGTATCGCCGGCGCCGTTCAGAAAGCCGCGCACGACATGAATCGAGCCAAGCGGAATATAGAAGAGCGAGGTCGTTCGCAATGCAAGATAACCAATCGAAACCGCCTCCGCACCGGATATAAAGCAGCGTATAATTAAACCGCCGAGCAGCCAGAATATCACAGCAATCACGATCGCCAGTAGGCTCGAAATCCGCAATCCGGATCTGAGTCCGCGCTCCGCACGCTTTGTCTCGCCGGCACCGACATTCTGACCGGAAAATGTTGCCATCGCCACATTCAACGAAATAAACGGCTGCTGAATCAGCTGCTCTACGCGCATCGTCGCCGTATATGCTGCCATAACCGGTCGGCTGCCAAAGCCGTTTGTCACGCGCTGAAGCGCAGATGTCGATATTGAAATCAATCCGCTTTGCAATGCAATCGGCAAGCCGGTTTTTAAGGTCAGCGCAATCATTTCGCCTTTGACGCGGAAATCTTCCCTTGTCAGTTTCAGCTCCGGCATCCGGCTGAATGCGTATACGATACAGGAAATGGCAGCCACAAACTGCGAAATAACCGTTGCAATCGCCGCGCCCTCAACGCCCGTATTCAACACCATCACAAACAATAAATCCAGCCCGATATTCAGCACGCTTGCAATCGCCAGAAACAACAGCGGTGTTTTGGAATCGCCCAGCGCACGCACAACAGCATTGATCCAGTTATAAGCGGCGACTGCGATCGTTCCACCGCAAGATATTCTCATATAGCTGACCGACATCCCCATCAGCTCCGGGTCAGTCTGCATCAGCCGCAGCGTTGGCTCTGTCAGAAAAATTGAAAGCACACTGATCAGGATACCAAAGACCGCTGTTACAATCGAGGAATTCCAGACCGCCGACCGCATTCGCTGGTGCATTCCCGCGCCGAAAAATTGCGCAATCATAATGCCGGCACCCGTTGCAAGACCTAGACAAAGCGTATAAAACAAATAGGTTACGGCAGCGGTTGCGCCAACTGCCGCCAGTGCATCGTCGCCAAGCTTCTTGCCAACAATCGCCGTATCCGCAAGATTATAAAGCTGTTGGAGCAGGTTGCCTGCAAGCAGCGGAAGCGCAAACCGGATAATCAGTTTTGCCTCGTTTCCTTTTGTCATATTTTGCGCAGCAGATTGAATCATCTGGATCACACTCTCTTTATTTTTAACAATTCTTATTTTCCACTACATCAAGTCTCCCCCGCTATGTCGAATGATATTATAGCACATTCCCGTAATTATGTCAATCGCTTTTCCCATCATATTATTAACCTATTCTATTCAAGAACTTGTGCAAAATATGCACATCGTAATTAGCTGATTACATATTCCCAACAGTAAACTGCGTTGCGATTTTCTTTTTCGCCTGCGGCGGCGTATAGACCCACTCATTCATGTGATTCCCGTGGAAAAAGTAACGCAGCGGCGGCGGCGCACATACATCGTCAAATACGTCCACAACCGCGAGCTTGATTTTCATGCGCTCCGGCACAATACTCTTGATGAACACGCTTGCGTGCTGTCCGGGCCGAACATCCGGTCTTAGGTCGGCAAGACCTGCCAGATTCGGCGCAAGCTCAATAAAAATACCATATTCCTCAACAGAGCGAACAATGCCCGCAACAGTCTCTCCCGCCGTAAAGCAGGCAGCATTTTCTGACCATGTACCAAGCAGCTCCTTATGTGTCAACAGAACTCTGCCGTTCTCAAAGCCCTTGACCATCACGCGAATTTCCTCACCCACTCGGAAACGGTCTGCCGGATGCGAAATCCGTGATACCGAGATTGCGTCAATCGGGATAAGCGATGGCACACCGCAGCCGATATCCACAAAGCATCCAAATGGCGCCAGATGCGTCACGCGTGCCGGTATCACATCACCCGGCTTCAGGTGCCGGATATAACCCTCCCTGCACTGTTCCTGCTGCACACGGCGCGAAAGCACCGCATAGGGATTCCCCTGTTCGTCATGCTCAATCCGCAAAACCGAGAAGCAGACCGGCTTATTCACACGAGAAATCAGCGCAATATCACGCGTCGTACCCTCGCTGATGCCGAACGCGCCCTCTGCCCTCGGAATCAAGCCGCGCATACAGGGCAGCTCTACGTGCAGATTATGCGCACCGTCACACACGCGCACACGTGCTTCCAGCCGTCTGCCGGTTGCGATTGCCTCTCTGAGCGCTGTCTCATTGCTGATCGCCGCCATATTCTGCGGTGTATCAAGAAAGCTGCCCTCGGGTAAGTAACAAGATTGCTGTTCCATTTCGACCTCCAGATTCTTTTTGTTTTAATGATAGATTGTATTCGGAGCATGGTTCGCAGCATCGCTCTGCGCGCAATGCTCACACATCCATTTTACGTAAAAATACCGGCGAGAAAGCGCGTTTTTTCTGAATCCGGCAAAAATATTTTCCGGACGTTGTCGAAATTTAAGATTTGCCGCTGGTGTTGAACATTTGTCCGTGGTGGGCGTACAGTTTTTGCGTTGTCAAAACGCGTCGTTTTCTGCGAAGATACGTGATTTTTGATATATTCAACAATGTTATCACATAGAAACATACGAAAAGTTGTATGAAATGTTGTGCATTTTTCATCTTGATTTTTCTGAAAAAATGTAGTAAAATCAATAAGGCTTGGTATGAGAATATTGTCTGCGGGTGCAAATGCCGCACCCCAAGCAGCAGTCTCTCATACTTGAAACCGCACACATTCCCGTGCGGAACGTCAAATTTAATCGATTCTCAATATATAAGGAGGAAACGATTCATATGGCAAAAAAAATCGCAACCATACCCTTTACCGGCACACAGGAGCAGGAGCAGGAGCTTCGCGCTACAATCGACGCGCTCCGTGAGGATCCAGGCTGTCTGATGCCGATCATGCAGAAAGCACAGGAAATCTACGGCTATCTGCCAATCGAAGTTCAGACGTTGATCGCTGAAGAGCTGGATATCCCGCTTGAAAAGGTATTCGGCGTCGCAACTTTCTACGCACAGTTCACCATGTCTCCGAAGGGCAAATACCGCATTTCGGTCTGCCTCGGTACCGCTTGCTATGTCAAAGGCTCCGGCATTGTCATGGAAAAGCTCGCGGAAGCACTTGGAATCGAGGGCGGCGAGATCACACCGGATGGCAAATTCTCGCTCGATGACTGCCGCTGCGTCGGCGCCTGCGGTCTTGCACCTGTCGTCACCATCAACGATGACGTTTACGGCAGACTCACCGGCGACCTGCAGGAGGTCAAGGATATTCTCGCAAAATATGCCGATTGACATCGGGAACTGTAAATTAGGAGGTTTACTATGAAAACTTTGCAGGAACTCACTGCAATCAAGGAGGAAATGCGTAAGGAAATCGCACTCCGTCTCGATCAGGAGGCAGATGGCGCGAAGTACAGAAAGCATGTCCTGATTTGCGGCGGTACCGGTTGTACTTCTTCCGGTTCCATGAAGATCGCAGATGAGCTGGAAAAGACTCTGAAGGAAAAAGGCATCGACAATGAAATCTTTGTCGTTCGTACCGGCTGCTTCGGTCTTTGTGAGCGCGGTCCGATCATGATCGTGTATCCGGAAGGCTCTTTCTATACGCATATCACAATCGAAATGGTTTCTCGTATCGTCGATGAGCACCTCATTGGCGGTAAGCCGATCAAGGAATTCCTCTACGATGAAACCGTTACAGAGGGCTCTGATGAAATCAAGTCCCTCAACGAAACAACATTCTACGCAAAGCAGCACCGTGTTGCACTCCGCAACTGTGGTCTGATCAATCCGGAAGATATCAATGAGTACATCGGCAGAGACGGCTATGTGGCACTCCACAAGGTTCTCACCGAGATGACTCCTGAGGCTGTTATTCAGGAGATCCTGGATTCCGGTCTGCGCGGCAGAGGCGGCGGCGGCTTCCCGACCGGTATGAAGTGGAAGCTCGCTCGCAACATCGTTCCGGATGCTGACATCAAATATGTCTGCTGTAATGCTGACGAGGGCGACCCCGGTGCATTCATGGACCGTTCCGTTCTCGAGGGCGACCCGCACGTTGTACTCGAAGCAATGACCATCGCTGGCTACGCAATCGGCGCACAGCAGGGCTATATCTATGTCCGTGCAGAGTATCCGATCGCTGTTCAGAGACTCCGCATTGCAATCGAGCAGGCAAGAGAGCAGGGTATGCTCGGTACTGATATCTTCGGCACCGGCTTCAACTTTGATATTGATCTCCGTCTCGGCGCCGGCGCATTCGTCTGCGGTGAGGAAACTGCTCTGATGACCTCGATCGAGGGCAACCGTGGTGAGCCGCGTCCGCGTCCGCCATTCCCGGCAGAAAAGGGTCTGTATCAGAAGCCTACTATTCTCAATAACGTTGAAACCTATGCAAACGTACCGCAGATCATCCTCAATGGAGCACAGTGGTATGCTTCCATGGGTAAGGATAACTCCAAGGGCACCAAGGTCTTTGCACTCGGCGGTAAGATCAAGAACACCGGTCTCGTTGAAGTTCCGATGGGCACCACCCTCCGCGAAATCATCGAGGAAATCGGCGGCGGCATCCCCGGCGGCAAGAAGTTCAAGGCCGCTCAGGCAGGTGGTCCTTCCGGTGGTTGTATCCCGGCTGAGCACTACGATATCAATGTCGATTACGATAGCCTTGCAAGCATCGGCTGCATGATCGGCTCCGGCGGTCTCATCGTTCTCGATGAGGATAACTGCATGGTCGATATCGCAAAGTTCTTCCTGCAGTTCACAATGGACGAGTCCTGCGGTAAGTGTACACCGTGCCGTATCGGTACCAAGCGTCTCTACGAGATTCTCGATAAGATCACCAGCGGAAACGGTGAGCTTTCCGATCTGGACAAGCTCGAGGAGCTCTGTCAGTACATCAAGGCAAACTCCCTCTGCGGTCTTGGTCAGACTGCGCCGAATCCGGTGCTTTCTACCCTCCGCTTCTTCCGCGATGAATATATTGCACATATCGTTGACAAGAAGTGTCCGGCAGGCGTCTGCAAGTCCCTGCTCAACTTCGTCATTGATCAGGATACCTGTATCGGCTGCGGTATGTGTGCAAAGCAGTGCCCTGCAAACGCGATTGAAAGAACTAACTATATCGCAGAGGGTCATAAGCTCGCTTCGTTCGCAATCGACAGCTCGAAGTGCGTGAAGTGCGGCGCCTGCGTCGAGAAGTGTAAGTTCAAGGCAATCAGCAAGCAGTAAAGGAGGCTTCAGGACATGAGTGATATGGTAAATGTAAAAATCAATGGCTTTGCAGTACAGGTCCCGAAGGGTTCCACTGTGCTGGAAGCTGCGCGTTCAGCAAGCGTCACCATCCCGACGCTCTGCTATCTGAAAGAGATCAATGAGATCGGTGCCTGCCGTATTTGTATGGTTGAGGCTGCCGAAATGCGTGGCCCGAACCTCGGACCGGCAAGACTTGTCGCTGCCTGCGTATACCCGGTATCTGAGGGCATGGAGGTTATGACCAACTCCCCGAAGGTACTGGAGTCTCGCAAAAAGACAATGGAGCTGCTGCTCTCCAACCACGATATGAAATGTCTCTCCTGCTCCCGCAGCAAAAACTGTGAGCTGCAGAAGCTGGCGCACGATCTCGGCATCACCGACGCTGACTTCTACAAGGGCGAGCGTACAGAGTATCCGATTGATGACTCTGCTGCACATATGTATCGTGATAACAATAAGTGCATCCTCTGCCGTCGCTGCGTTGCTGCTTGTGCAGTAACTCAGAACATTGGCGTCATCGGCGCAAACGAGCGTGGCTTCATCACCAATATCGGTTCGCAGTTCAACAAGCCGCTGAGCGAAACCGCTTGCGTATCCTGCGGTCAGTGCATCACCGTCTGCCCGACAGGCGCACTCTCCGAAAAGGATTACACCGCTGATGTATTCCGTGCAATCGCAGACCCGACCAAGCACGTTGTCGTTCAGACAGCACCGTCTGTTCGTGCAGGTCTCGGCGAATGCTTCGGCTACCCGATCGGCACCAATGTCGAGGGTAAAATGGTCGCTGCACTCCGCAGACTCGGCTTCGATGTTGTTACCGATACCAACTACGGCGCTGACCTCACCATCCTTGAGGAAGGCACTGAGCTGATCGAGCGCGTCACCAAGGGCGGCGTTCTCCCGATGATCACCTCTTGCTCTCCGGGCTGGATCAAGTTCTGCGAGCACTACTTCCCGGATCTGATTCCGAATCTTTCCACCTGCAAGTCCCCGCAGCAGATGCAGGGCGCAATCATCAAGACCTACTACGCAGAGAAGATGGGCTGGGATCCGAAGGATATCGTTTCCGTTTCCATCATGCCGTGTACTGCAAAGAAATTTGAGTGCGGCAGAGATAATCAGTCTGCTTCCGGCTATCCGGATGTTGACATCGCTCTCACAACCCGTGAGCTCGGCAGAATGATCGAGCGTGCCGGCATCAACTTCAACACCCTGCCGGATGAGAAGTTTGACGATCCGCTCGGCATCTATTCCGGCGGTGCTCTGATCTTCGGCGCAACCGGCGGCGTTATGGAGGCTGCACTCCGTTTTGCTGTTGAAAAGATCAGCGGTGAAAAGCTCGCTGACGATAAGCTGGAGTTCACCGATGTCCGCGGCATCGAGGGCATCAAGGAAGCTGCTTACACCGTTGGCGGTCTGACCGTCAAGGTTGCTGTCGCAAGCGGTCTTGCAAATGCACGCAAGCTCATGGAAAAAGTCCGTGCCGGTGAGGCTGATTATCAGTTCATCGAGATCATGGCTTGCCCGGGCGGCTGCGTAAACGGCGGCGGTCAGCCGATTCAGCCGGCTTCTGTCCGCAACTTCACAGACCTGCGTGCAGAGCGTGCAAAGGCACTGTACAGTGTTGACGCACAGATGGATCTTCGTAAGTCTCAGGATAACCCTGCAATCCAGACGCTCTACAAAGAGTATCTCGGCGAGCCGGGCAGCCACAAGGCACACGAGCTTCTGCATACAAGCTATGTCGCAAGAAAGATCAATTTCTAATTGTTTTATCAAGCAAGTCGATTCGGTTCTTCCGGGTCGGCTTGTTTTTTTGTGATATGACCATATGTACCGAGGCTTGCATACGTCTTGCAGCAAATAACAACATCATACATAATTTGACAAAGCGCCGCATATATCTTGACGAAAACCGAATTATATGGTATGATATAGGAGTGATCATTCCGATCACACAAAATCTATCAGTCAAACATTACGTACATCCAGGAGGAATTATGGAAGACAAATTTGATTCGACACAACCTACCCCCGGAATGGAGCCGTTGGATTTTTCGCCGCAGCCCGATTCCAATCTTCCGCAGCAGGATGAAAAACCGCCGCTGCCGCCGGAAGCCATGCTGACACCGCCGCCGCGGCTGCCAAAATCATATACTCCCGCAGCAGCACCGGAACAACCATCTGCTGCGCCATCCACGACGCCTGTATCATCAGCAGTTACGACGCCGACTCCTGCACCTCCGACCCCTACGTTCCCACCACCTACGCCGATTCTTCCACCATCTGCGCCGATTCTCCCACCGTCTGCGCCGACGCTTCCACCACCGGCATCCACACTTCCGCCTCCGATGCCGACCATTCCCAATCAAGCGCCTGCGGATGGGTTCCGACAGCCCGATATCGCCGGTCAGCCGGTTACGCCGCCGCAATATGGCGGTCCGACACCACCCAAGGAGCCGGTTGTCTACGCTTCGGATTATGAGCGCATTATGGCACTGCCGCCTATTTCCAAAGCGGAGGCCTATAGCTATCGTCATAGCCACGAACGCCGTTGGTATCGCCGCTTGATCGAGCTGAATGTGCTGATCATTCTAGCGGTTTTGATTCTTTTCATCACGAGCTTCAATGATTACAAGACGGATATGCAGGATCTCACCAGCTATTTGCTTACGGATACGTTATCCGCGCAGACAGATTCCGAAACAGATTCTGAGGAAGCATCGGATTCCGAAACCGACGCGGACGATGAAAAATCCAAAGAGGAAAAAGAAAGAGAAGAACGCAAGAAGCAGCGTGAAAAAGAACGGGAACAGTCTGAATATGTTGACTCTTTCGTGAAAGAAATGCCCAGTGGAGTCACGCTGTTCTTCTACGGTATTGCGACGATTATTTCCCTGTTTCTTACGCTGTATCTGAATTTTGCGTCCGTCAAGGCAGCCAGCGTTAAAATCACGCAGAATAATTTCCCCGAAATTTATTCCCTCATTCATTCCTATGCCTATCGACTCGGCATGAAGCGCGTACCGGAAGCGTACATCGTTCAGCAAAACGGTGTGCTCAATGCGTTTTCCAGCTTCATCTTTGGCAGACAGTACATCCTTATCAATACAGAAGTCTTTGAAGTTGCTTATCGTGAGCATAAGGATATGAATGCGCTCGCGTTCATCATCGCACATGAAATTTCTCATATTTACTACGGTCATGCGACGCTGCATTACAATCTCCCGATTCTGTTTTCATCAAGCGCACCGATCTTTGGGCAGATCGCATCCCGTGCACGTGAATTCAGCTGTGACCGTCTTGCACAGCGTCTGACCAATTATGACGGTGTTCGTGCAATCATGGTGCTGATGGTTGACCGACATCTGTATCCGATGATTGACGTTCAGGATTACGTGAACACGACAATGAACGATCACGGATTTTTCCTCTGGCTTCTCAATTTGCTTTCTACGCACCCGACTATGCCGAAGCGCATACGCGCGCTGATTCAGTGGCATGGCTCCGGAGAATTGTACTAAACAACGCATCGCGGCTGCAGCTTTTGCGGCCGCGTTTTTTTCATTCACTCCCTCCGCGTACAGCCCGCATTACGCGCCCGAAAAAAACGCAAAAATCAAAAAAACTATTGCAAGTTTTGGAGTTTTATGCTATAATAAAGAAAAGTGTGCCATAATGTATCACATGGCATCGACACAGAGAAAAATATACAATTTCTGTGCGAAAATTTGCGTGATTCAGAACAAAAGCAGGAGTGTCAGGAGCGTTTTATATGGTATTTTCAAGCCTGTATTTTCTATATTTATTTCTGCCCATATGCCTTTTATGCTATGGGCTTTCGCCGTCTTTAAAGATCAAAAATTTCACGCTGACATTGTTTTCCCTTTTCTTCTATGTATGGGGTGAGCCGATCTATATTGTCCTCATGCTGTCCAGCGTTCTGATGAATTATCTGTTCGGACTCGGCATCAGCGGATGCCAGAAGCGTGAGAAAGCCGGCGGCGCAAAATTCTTCATGATTATCAGCCTGATTTTCAATCTCGGCTTGCTCGGCGTATTTAAGTACAGCGGTTTTATTGTCGAAAACCTCAATCTGATTCCGGGCGTCAATTTGCCCGTACCGCAGCTGACGCTCCCAATCGGCATCAGCTTCTATACCTTCCAGATCCTCTCCTATATCATCGACCTTTACTGGGAGAAAATTGACGTTCAGAAAAATCCGGGACATTTGCTGCTCTATATTTCCATGTTTCCGCAGTTGATTGCAGGCCCGATTGTTCGATATTCAACCATTGCGGATGAAATCAAAACGCGCCGCGTGACACTGACAGATTTCAGCGATGGCTTTACCCGACTGATGATCGGCCTTGGCAAAAAGGTCATTCTTGCAAACCACCTCTCCATCATTGTCGATCAATTCTTCGGCACGGAGGGTACTGCCATCTCCGTTGCCGGAACATGGTATGCAGTCATTGTCTACGCCATGCACATTTACTTTGATTTTTCGGGTTATTCCGATATGGCAATCGGCATGGGAAAAATGTTCGGCTTCCACTTTGACGAAAACTTCCGTCATCCGTTCCTCTGCAAGGATATTTCCGAATTCTGGCAGCGCTGGCATATTTCGCTCGGCACATTCTTCCGCGACTATCTGCTCTATGTTCCGATTTTCGGAAAGCGCAGAAAATACGGCGGTTTATTCCTCGTCTGGTTTTGCACCGGTCTTTGGCACGGCGCAAGCTGGAACTTCATCATCTGGGGTCTGTATTTTGGTATGTTCATCCTGTTTGAGCAGCTGATCGGCAAAAAACGCATGAAAAAGATCCCGCTTGTGATTCGGCATATTTACAGCAAAATCATTATTTTCATCGGTTTTGGCATCTTCTATTTCGAGGATTTCGGCAGACTGGGCGATTTCTTCAAGAATCTGGTCGGACTCAACGGCAACGCGCTGGCTGACAATGTTCTGGAGCTTTCCATTCAGAATAATCTGTTCCTGCTGCTCGCCGCCGTCATCTGCTGCTTCCCGATCTATGATGGCTTGCAGGCACTGAAAAAGCGTTATTCTGCTGCGGTTTTCGCTGTCGATACATTCCAGATTATCAGCAATGCCGCATTGCTTGTCGTCAGCAGCATTTTCCTTGTTGACGCAACGAACAATCCGTTCCTGTATTTCCGCTTCTAAAGCCGCAGGAATCCCATAAAATCAATCGAACAAACAAAGAAAGGAGCGTTTGCGATGCCGAATCACGATCCGTCGGAAGAAATCAAAGAAACGACTGTCCCTGCACCGCAGGAAGAACAAAAGCTCGACCGGCGTACCGCAATCGCACAAGCTCGGGCAATTCGGCGTGAAGCTGCCGTTCTCGAAGATAAAGACAAGGAACACGCGCATAAAACGGTCAGCCAGATTCTCGAACAGGCAGAACCGGTTCCGCCAAAAGCGCCGCTGCATAACAAAACAGCTCCGGTACCGGTCTCCAATTCAACCGGAAAATTCGGTTGGCTGGATGAAATCGCAAAGCCGGAAGAATCAAAACCAACGCAAAACCCCGATGATATCATTGACGCGCTGCTCGCTTCTTCGAGCAGCAAGCCAAAATCACCGGTTACAGACGCGCTCGTTAACCAGATTGTCGCGGAGGTCACAAAGCAAAAATCCGAACCGGATGACAAACCATCAGAGCCGGAACCGCCGGTATCTGATCCTGCTCCCGCGCAGACTGTCACGCCGCCGGATACACAATCTGCAATATCCGAGCCGGAAGAAGCTGCTGCACCGGAAGAACCCGTCCTTCAACTCGAACAACGCCAAAACGAGGAAAAGGTCATTCGCGAGCTGCGCCGTCTGACCGCAAAGCAGCCGACCATGAGCGATGTTGAGGCTGCAAAGCTGTATCAGCAGCAAACAGAGGACGCAAAAGCCGACGTCCGCAAAATGAAACGAAAATTCGATCGTGCATGGAATAAAAAATCAGGCAGCATCCGTGCCGCCGACACGACGCGCCGTACAGAACGCACCTTTGCCCGGTGGAATATCGCGCTCAATCTGGTGCTGCTATTCGGCATCGCCATTGGTATGCTCGTTCTGGAACGTCCAACTGTTTCCATGGAAGAAAACCGAACGCTCGCTACGATGCCGGAATTTTCCGTTGAAAACTATCTGGATGGCAGCTTAACCGGCGGTATTGCGGAATATTATAATGACACGGTTCCATTCCGTTCAACACTCAAAGGCTGGATTCAGAATTTCCGCAGATCGTTCGGACTCAGCGGCAGTGCTGTCATCATCGGCAATGTACCGGCAAAACAGCCCAATGCAACCGAAACCACCACCGCCGTAACCACAACAACCACACAGCAAACAACTGCATCCGAACTAAGCGGCGGCATTCTCACTACGATTTCTGAAACGACGACGACCACAGCGGAAGAAGCGCCTGTCGAAGAAGAACGCGGCGGCGAGCTGAGCAATAATATCTTAATTGTCGATAATCGCGGCATTATGCTGTTCGGTGGTTGGGAAACGATGGGCGAAAATTATGCCAACATCCTCAATCGCTATCAGGCAGATCTTCCGGATGTCACGATGTATTCGATGGTCATACCGACCGTCTGCTCCTACTACACGCCGGATGAATTCCAGCATCTGATCACAAGTGAAAAGGCAAATATCGACCATATCAACGCTTGTCTCAACGGTGTCAAGCCGGTTGATGTATACGGCGCACTTGAAAAGCATAAGGATGAGACAATCTTTATGCGTACAGACCACCACTGGTCATCGCTCGGTGCGTTCTATGCTGCCGAAGAATTCTCCGCAGTCGCGCGCGTACCGTTCGCACGGCTGGACGAGTATGAACGGAACTCCAAGGAGGGCTATGTCGGTACGCTCTACGGCTATTCCAATAACATCATCCTCAAGGAGAATCCGGAAGAATTCTTCTGGTATGTACCGAAAGCAAACTATGTCACGACATATTATAACCGCAGCTTTGCTTCGCCGTACCAGGGCAGTCTGTTCATGAACATCGACAACACCGCGCCTGTAAGCTGGTATATGACCTATATGGCAGGTGACGACCATATTGTCAAGGTTGACACAGAGATGCCAAACGGCAGACGGCTTTGCATCATCAAGGATAGCTACGGCAACGCATTGGTGCCGTTCCTCACTTCGTCCTTTGAGACGATTTACGTCATGGATATGCGGTATTTCAATCTCAATGCGATTAACTTCATGCGCGAGCAGGGCATCACCGACCTGCTGTTTGCCATGAACAGCTTCAGCGCAAACGGTCCCAATGCACAGGCAATGGAAACCGTCCGCGTACAGTAATTTTGGATGCTCCCACTTTCGGTGGGGAAAATAGAAAGGAGAACAAATCATGACAAAGGCAGAAGCAATGGACGCTCTGGAGCCGATTTTCCGCGAGGTGTTTGATGATGACAGCATCGAGCTGCATGACGATATGACCGCCGCTGATGTGGATGGCTGGGATAGCGTCGAGCATTTTAACCTGATCTCCGAAATCGAAAGCACATTCGGTATGCGTTTTAAGATGAAAGAGGTCTCCGGTATGAAGAATGTCGGAGAGCTTGCAGAGATCGTCGCTGAAAGAGGTTCCCTCTGATTTCAAGCATATGAACCAAACGGGAGTACAGTTTTTTCTGTACTCCCGTTTCATTTTTATATGATATTGATTCCGCGCGTATACGCAGCAGGCGCATTGCCCGTTTCACTGTGCAGATACGCAAGCAACACCTCACGCACACGCTGCGGCGTTTCATCGGTCATGGAGAGCAGTACATATGCCGCATCATTCAACGCACGCGGTCTGTCCGCAAGCCAGATCGGAACCGAATTAAATAGCTCCGCATAATCCGGTTTTTCCAGCAGACGCGTACAATCCGTATAGACAGCAGCCTCCTTGCGGTCAATCAGCGTATGCCGACACTTTGCACAGCCAATCTGCGCCTGAATCGGGCAATTCCGCGTCAGCATCAGCGGCAGTTTTCCGTATGCGTAAACACCAAGCGGCAGCGACTGCACCGGTATCCGCTGTGCTTCCGGCGAACAAAGCGCGTCCATCAGCCCATACTTTCGCATGGCTTCCGCAGCGTAGCTGTTTGCCACATGAAGTCCCATTGTGCCATGTAGCGCAAAACCAAGCATCGTGCCCATCTCAATATCTGCTACATTTTGACAGGCAAGCTGCGAAAATCCTGCATTCCGCGCCATTTCCAGCAATTCAAGCACTGCTCGTTCATCACAAATAAAACGCGGCGGAACAATCTGGCATCGCGCCATCGGAATCTGAATTTCTCCGCTCAAATATTGCGGAACAAGCTGTAACGGCAGCAGCAGTGCATCAAGTTCATCCATCATATCCGTGATGCTCGAAAGCTGCTCTAACCGTCTGATTTGCAAGCGAATACGCAGGTGTTTTTCATGCTGCTTTTTGTTTTGCGGCAATTTGGGCGCATCCGCAAGCTGATGCACAGGCGTATTGCGCCGAATCCGTTCCGCATCCATATCTGCAACTGCCTGTCTGCGCATCGCATTTAAGGCTGACGCCGGCAGCATCACCGCGTCATCCAGATCCGCAGTCACGGTTCCTGCTGTATAGATCGTATCACCGAGCTTCTGAAATTGCTTTTGCAGCATCGCAAGATCGGTCGGCATAGATATCGCATTCTGCGCCTGATCGCCCGTCACCGCAACACTGCTGATCCCATCCGTGACGGTCAGCGTTGCCGGTGTATTACGGTGCAGCACATAATGCGCATCGAGCTGTGCGCGCTTACACGGCTTCTGATACCGCGCCCGAAGCTGACAAAACACATCCTGTGCCGCCGTCACATCCTCTTTGCGGCGAATCCCGAACATATCTTTTCGCTGTCCGGTGTAATAACCATCTGTAAAACCGCTTCTTGAAAATACTGCCTGTAATTCATGCAAATCGTATGCTTCACCGCGCAATGCAGCTTTGCAAGCGGTCACCGCAGCCGCAACATATTCCGGACGCTTCATACGCCCCTCGATTTTCAGCGATCGTACGCCCATTTTCAAAAGCTCCGGCAAATGCTGCACCAAGGATTGATCCTTCAAAGACAGCGCACACGCCGTTTTGTCAACCGGATTTGCCGTAAACGGAAGCCGACAAGGCTGCGCACAGCATCCACGGTTTGCGCTTCGTCCACCCATTGCCGCAGACATCCAGCATTGTCCGGATACAGACATACAGTGTGCGCCATGAACAAACACCTCGACCTCCATATCGCAGCGCGCCGCTTCTTCACAAATCGCAGCAATCTGCTTTGCGGAAAGCTCACGCGCCAATACCACACGGCAAAAGCCTGCCCGCTTTGCAAACTGCACGCCGGCAGGCGAATGAATGGTTAATTGTGTAGAGGCGTGCAGCCGAAGCGTCGGCAAGCGGCTCGCGATATATGCTGCCGTGCCGAGGTCCTGTACGATACAGCCATCCGCACCGATTTCCGCCGCAGCTTCGAGAATGTCGTCCAGCACCGAAAATTCCGTATCAAACAACAGTGTATTGATCGCAAGATACAGCTTTGCGCCGGCATGATGACATTGTGCCGCAGCCTCGGATAATCCTGCACGATCAAAATTTTCCGCATTCGCGCGCGCCGAAAACTGCCGTGCGCCGACATAAACCGCGTCCGCACCGCATCGGAGCGCCGCAAGCAGCGACTCCATACTTCCGGCAGGTGCAAGCAGCTCCGTTCTATTCCTCATTGCTCCGAGGACGCAAATGCCAGCTGCGTTTCATCATCCGGCTTTGCGTCGGACGCCTCCGCAGCAGTCTCTGCCGGTGCTGTCTGCTTTTTCTTTCCGTGCATCTCATCGCTGATGCTGTCTTTCAACGATTTCAGCTTGTTGAGGTTTTCAAGCTGCTCAATTTTCGCCTTGAGAACGTCAATTTCACGAAGCGCCGCATCACGTTCCAGACGCGCTTTTCCGGCTTCATCGACATACTCCTTGACCTGCGAGCGAATCACTTCAACGCTGTTATTGGCTTTGGTCAATTCATCCATCGCGGAGAGTGCCACCATCATGACCGCAGAATGTGCGGAAACACGCGGATTATCCTCTGTGATATCCGAAATGCGCTTCTCCAGATTCTTTGCGAGCTGATAGACATAGCTCGGTGCGTCCTCCGTTTGCAGGACATATTCTCTGCCGCACAGTACAACTTTTACACGATTTATCATAATGCTCTTCCTTTCTTTATTTTACTGTTCCAGATAGCGAAGCAGTGCTACAACCTTGCCGAGTACCGCTGCTTCCTGCACATAAATTGGCTCCATGGCATCATTCTCCGGTTGAAGCCGATAGCCGCCGTTTTCTTTATAGAAACGCTTCACCGTAGCCTCCTCGCCATTGACAAGGACAACCGCGATTTCACCGTTTTCTGCCGTATTCCCCTGCTCGACAATTACAATATCACCATGATAAATGCCGACATTAATCATGCTCTCGCCGCGGACGCGCAGTGCAAACAAGTCACCGGCATATCTGCGATCCGGCACGTAACTGATATAGTCCTCGATGTTTTCCACAGCCGTAATCGGCATACCTGCCGTGACCGTTCCAACCAGCGGAACATTCCGCACACTACTGCCATGCAGACGAATGGCGCGGTTCTGGTTATCCATTTTGTCGAGCAAGCCCTCCTCGACAAGCAGATTGATATAACGGTGAACCGTCGAGGTCGAACCGATTTCCAACGCATGACAAATTTCACGAACGGTCGGCGCATAGCCATCGTCGATTCGTGAGCGAATATAATTGTATATCGCCCTTGCCCTGTCATTCAGCATAATAAATTTCCCTTTCTCGAATCATCAGCCTTCTAATCGGGCGCGCAGTACATCTGCAATTTGCTTTGATAGCTTATTCACATCGCCGCATCCCAGTGTAATAATCAAATCACCAGCCTGCGCAATTTCACAAACCGCATCGCATACCGCGTCAAAATTCTGATATTTTCGCGTATCATTTTCCGGTTCTGTTTCATCCTGCGGAAACCAGATGCACTTCGGAATCTTTTCCGCAAGCATACGCGTGTAAATTCCGCGTGTATTGGTCTCTCTGCCGCCCATAATATCCGTCAGTGCAACAATATCCGCAATTTGCAGTGCTGCGGCAAAATCATCCATCAGACGCTCGGTTCTCGAATAGGTGAACGGCTGATGCACTGCAATGACTCTGCGGAACGGCATTGCCTTTGCAGCTTGCAGGGTTGCCGCAATTTCTGCCGGATGATGACCATAATCGTCCGCAACCGTGATGCCGCCAACCTTTGCGTGGACATCGAAACGCCGTTTTGCGCCGTGGAATGCCAGCAAGCCCGCCTGACACTGCGCAAAATCCAAGCCAACAAGTGAAGCTGCGGCAATCGCTGCCATGGCGTTCAGCACATTGTGCATTCCCGGTACAAGCAGGGTCGCAGTACCGAGGCAGCTTCCGTCATGCCATACGCGGAATGTAGTCGTCTGCTCTGCCGTATGCTCGATATCCGTTGCGCGCCACTCGCAATTTTCATTGGTGCCAAAGCGAACCATTGTCTTTCCGGTCACTGCTGCCATGGCGTCACAGCTATTGGCATCATCGCCGTTGTACAATACATATTTGCTTGATTTCTGCGCAAACTTCGTAAAGGACGCTTTCAAATTGTCAAGCGTATGGAAATATTCCATGTGATCCTCGTCAATATTCAGAATCACTGCAATATCCGGCGAAAGATGCAGAAATGTATCCACATATTCACACGCTTCGCAAACGAATACCTCACTATTACCTGCTCTGCCGCTGCCGCCGATTGCAGGCAGCTTGCCGCCGATGACCGCCGAAAGATCAATTCCTGCGGTAAACAAAATCTGTGCAAGCATAGAGGACGTTGTTGTTTTGCCGTGCGTTCCGGCAATGCAGACTGCGTCGTTGTACCATTCCGATACAAGCCCCAGAAGCACACTGCGCTCCATCATGGCAACACCCTTGCTTTCTGCTGCCGCACGCTCCGGATTCGTCTTGGCAATCGCAGCTGAATACACGACAAGGTCTGCGCCCTCGATATTTTCTGCGCGCTGTCCAAGCTGCACCGAAATTCCAAGCGCCCGAACCGCTGCAAGCGTATCGGTTTCGTTGTTATCCGAGCCGGTCAGATGATAGCCCTTTGCGTGGAGCACCTGCGCAAGCGGATACATTCCGCTGCCGCCAATTCCAATCATATGGATATGCTGCTTACCTTCTAAAATGGAACTCATAAATGAACACAATCCTCTCTGATTCTTCTCAATCTATTCGGTATGAACGAGTATCACCCTCGTATCACATGATTCTACCACCGAATGTTGCAAAATTTGTTAAAAACCGCCTTGAAATTTAAATTTGACATAAAATGTTCATAATTTATACACATTTTCATGATATGATATATTATAACGGTATTTATGCGGAACAATACAGCTCCGGTCGTTCCGACGATTACCGATTCAGTTAGACACACTGCAATATCAGTTCAACGGAAGGAATGAACATTATCATGGAAATCACCGATCTGAAAATTCGCAAAATGATGATGGACGGGAGACTTCGGGCTATTATCTCAATTACGCTCGATCAGATGGTCGCTGTTCACGACATCAAAGTCGTACAGGGCGAAAATCGACTCTTTGTCGCAATGCCGAGCCGTAAGGATGAGGGCGGCATTTTCCGCGATATCGTCCACCCGATTTCGGCACAGGCAAGAGAATATCTGGAAAATCAGATTCTCAACGCTTATCAGGAACAGCTTGCACTCATTCAGGCTGAAGCAGAAATGGCAGAGATAGTGGAGCCTATCGCTGACACGGTTGCTGACGTTGCTTTGGATGCAGAGCCTGCCATCTAAAATATTAGATGTTTCCGGACAGTCCGGCGTGTGAAAAGACACGCCGGATTGTTTTTTTATTGCCCAGATTTTAATAGAAACGCCGTTTTGAGCAATGCGATCTGCGTTTTTGCATCCTGAATCCGGTTATCCATCACCATCTGCACGGCTTCATCAAGCGGAAGCCGCACAACCTCCAGAAATTCATCCGTATCGAGCCGCTGCTCGAATGTTTCACGGATCTCCCTCGCCAGATACATATAGATGACTTCTTCATCATATGCCGGCGTTGGGAACAGAGAACCCAGCGGCTCCAGCTGTTCCGCCTCACCGCCGACCTCCTCTTTCAGCTCACGCGTCGCGCATTCCAGCGGTTCTTCTCCGTATTCGAGCTTTCCGGCAGGAATCTCCAATGTCTCCATATGATGCGGATACCGAAATTGCCGCACCATCAGCACACAGCCATCCGTTGTCAGCGGTACCACGCAGGCACCGCCCGGATGATGCACGACCTCGCGAATCGCCTCTGTACCGTTTTCCAGCAGAACCGTATCTCTGGATACGTTCAGAATTTTGCCGCGATAGATTTCCTCTCTGCGGAGCTTCTCCTCTTTCAGATGCGGCGCTGATTGCAGCTCATTCGTCATTGTGGATGTCCTCCTCGGTCTGCTCCGGCGCATCCGGCTGTGTTTCCGGAACCGATACAGGCTTGGTCTTCTGCGCCGCTGATTTTTTCTGCTTCCATGCCGCATGGTTCAGGTAATGCTGATGCTCCGTAAACAACTCCAGTCCGTTATAATCATAGGAGTGTCGCTGCTTCGGATAACGAGGCACATTTCCTTTTTCCAGAATCGCCATCAGAATCAGATACATCACAAGACCTGCCGCACCGCACAGCATCACAATGATACCGACACGCAAGCCTGGTGTTTCATAGGTGAATGTGATCGTATTCTCGCCTGCTTCACAGCGAACTGCCATAAAGCCGACATTGACGCGCTCCACAACGGCATCCTTGCCATTGACCTGTGCAGTCCAGCCCTTTTCATACGGAACACTGAAGAATACCATTTCCGGCTTTTCCAGCTCGATCACAGCGTCAAAGCCATTGGTATCATACCGGAACGATTCGCAGGTTTCGGCAGCACGCTCCTTGCAGTATTCCAGAATTGCCGCGTCGGACATCGCATTTTTCTGTTCATCGGAAATTTCTGTCAATACATCGCCATAGGTCTTTTTCTGTTCCTCATTCAGAACAAGCGCCTTGAGCATGATTTTTTGCTTTGCAAGATCGCCCATCTCAAGGAATTCCGATTCGTCAATATAGCTGTCGTATGCAATTCCCATCGGGATATACGCTTCATTTTCATAGATTCGGTAGCTGCCGTTTTTCTTGAGGAATTTGAACATTGGCATATCTTCCACCGTATCATGCTGTTCATCCGCATCATTGCCGGTAATCAATTCAACATAATATTTTACGCTGAATAATTCGCGCAGCGGATAATATTTTGTCTCTGCACGCGACGCCACATCACGCTTGATTCCAACCTTATCATAGAATTCCATCAAGGACGGCGGTACGATACTGTGGAAGCAGCGCATATTGGAATAGCCCCAGAACATCGGGTAATTGTCAATATTCTCGGAAATATCAATTCGCGCGAATTGATCCGCCGGCATATCGAGCTGAACCTCGTCCTTGGATTTGTAGGATTGATTCAGATAAGAACGCGGTTCTACGCCGAATCCGATTCCGTAATACATCATGCAGCCGCCCGTACACAGACAAGATAATACGGTTGTCCAGGTTGCAAGCTCGTATACCTTTTTCTTCTTGCCGCGCGCCGCTGCTACCAATATCGTGAAATACAGCATCAAAAATGTCAGCACAATCGTCACAATGAAATAGCCGGGATTCTTCGCAAAATTGAACCATTTCACCTCGTCATCCTCTTTACGAGGTAAGAATGAAATCAGAAGGAAGCCAAGATTCACCAGCACACAGGTGATAATGCCGCCCTTCCAGCGAATCTGCGGATTATCCAGCGCATACGCTGTCATCAGCGCCATAATCAGCACCGGCATATAGAACCAGCGTGCATAATAGGAGCTGTTAAAGGTGTAGAACATTGAATTGAGAATCGGAATGAATGCGCAAACCATGCAAACTGCCATCAACTTCGTTGCCCAGTGCTTCCGCTTCTGCGACATAAAAGCAATCACGCCTGCCATCGAGAACATCGGCAAGTAGCCGGCGATGGACGACCATTTTCCGTAATCGGAGCGGAACAGATTCGGTCGTGCTGGCACATCCGGAATCATGAAGAAGCTCTGGATAATGCGCCATACTCTGGTTCTGTCGGAATATGCAACCATATCCATGCCGTACATCCGATTGTGGACGCGGTAATTGTCGATAACGGCAAGCGCTGCCGGCAAAATCAAAATACAGGCAATCATCGTGCCGAAAATCGCTTCCAGCGCAATGGCAAAAAATACTCTGACATTCGCATGAAAATCCTTGCTCGTGCAGCGGATGATGAAATAAATCACCGCAAATACTGCCGAACAAGCAAAGAAATAGTAATTGATGAGTCCCATCAGCGCGACCGACAGCGCAAATACGCCGCGGCGGTTTTCATTCACACGCTGTTCCATTGCCAGCAGCAGCAGCGGAAAGAATGCGGTTACATCCTGAAAATGGTTGAAGAACACATTATACATCTGAAAACCGGAGAACGCATAGAGCAGCGCACCGATCGTAGCCGCTTCACGGCTGCGTACAAAACGCCGGATATAGGCATATGCCGTCACAGTGGCAACCGCGTGCTTCAGCGCCAGCAGATACGGGATCATGTAGAGCACCCATTCCTGCGGGAACGGGACTGTCAGCCAGAAAAACGGACTGCCAAGCAGATAAAACGAATAAGAACCGATAAAGTTTGCGCCAAGGTCTGTCTGCCAGTTCCAACCGAAGCCGCCGTTCTGCACCGCGTCATGTGCCAGATAGTAAAACGGAAGCTGCTGCGAATTAAAATCGCCGTAATAGACAAAATATCCGCCCGTATATACCATGATGGGCGCCATCAGCAGCATCATCAGAATGAAGCTCACTATAAATAAGCGCAGATAGGATTCGCGCCGTTCTCCAAGCGGCCGCCGAATTGCGTTTTTCGGTCTTTTGCTCATTTGTATCTCCACCTTTTTCTATTCAGGAATATATGTTTCTATTATAGCACAAAGCAATGAAAATGTAAAGCACATTTGTGCGGATTTTGCCGCCAAAATCTGCCGCTGAACAATCAGTCGAGCTGGAAAAAGCGGCGTGTATTTTCCAGAACCTGCGCCGTCAGCTCTGCTTCATCCATGTTCATATGCTTCGCAAGCTCCGCTGCTACATAGCGGATATTCTGCGGAACATTGACATTTCCGAGTCCCTTGACATTTTTCGGCGTCAGATAGGGCGCGTCTGTCTCAATCATCACACGGTCGGCAGGAATCATTTTGACCGCCTCGCGCAGTGCCATACCACGCCGGTCGTCACAAATCCAGCCCGTAATGCCGATATAAAAGCCCATATCGAGATAGGCTTTGAGGGTCTGTGCGTCACCGGTGAAGCAATGCACAACCGAGCGGCTGCACTGCTCCGGATGCTGCTTCATCCGCGCAATAAAGTCCTTTGAGGCATCACGCTCATGCAGAAACAACGGCTTTTCCAGCTCCTCTGCTAGCTTAATGTGGCGATCGAAGCAGCGAAGCTGATTTTCTCTTGTCGAGAACATCCGGTCATAATCAAGACCGCACTCACCCACCGCAACAATCTTCGGATTTTGCTCTATGATCTCACGAAACCGGATAAAGTCCTCCGGCTTTGCATCATCTGCATTGTGCGGATGAATGCCGCAAGTACCATAGCAATCATGCGTCTGCACATAGCGGCTCACTGTTTCACTTTCTTTTCGATTCGAGCCGGTCAAAATACAGGCAACGCCCGCCGCTGCCGCGTCTGCGATCACGCGGTCAGGGTCGCGAAATTGCCTGCAAAACAGGTTCAGCCCGATGTCAATATATGTTGTCATATCAAACCTCTTATTATTTCATAAAATGCGTTTCACCGCCGAGCAGCGCTCGAAGCTGCTTCTCCTTTTCCTCCATCAGCGCGTCAAATCGTGCAAGATAATCATAAGGATATTTGCATTCGGTCAGACGTTCGATGCCGCGTTTTCCACCCAGCACCTTGGTCGAAGCACCTGCTCCGATACCGAGAATCGTCTGCGAATCATCCATCATCATGACATTATAGGCACTCTCATACCCCGGCTTTGCGTAGCCGACATTTTCGAGATTTGCCGCCATATTTTTCTGCCGATAGAGATAATAGGGGCGATAGCCTGCGGCGGTCAATGTTTTCTGCGCATATTCGACCATTTCGCTGACGGCATCCGCATCCGGCATGGAAAGACTCTGATAAAAATCGGCAGCCTTTTTCAGTGAGAGACAATGCACCGTAATGCTTTCTGGGTCAAGCGAAACTGCACGGTCAATGCTCTCGCGGAAGCCCTGCACCGTATCGGCAGGAAGTCCCGCAATAAAATCCATATTGATATTGTCAAAGCCCATTTCACGCGCCAGTAAATATTTATCCACAACATCCTGTGCGGTATGCGGCCGACCTGCCGCTTGCAGCACATGGTCCTGAAAGCTCTGCGGATTCACCGAGATGCGCGTAACGCCAAACTGCCGCAGATGCGAGAGATTTTCGCGTGTAATCGTATCCGGCCGCCCTGCCTCAACGGTATACTCCCGAAGCGGCTGTCCAACCGCAAAATTTTGGTTCAGCCAGTCCAGCGGCTGATAAAGGTCGATGGAAGTCGGTGTGCCGCCGCCAATATAGATGCTGTCAACGGTCAGCCCGAAATCTGAAACAATATTGCCGACCAGCTCGATCTCACGATACAGACATTTATAATAATCGGGAATCAGCTTTCCCATCTGCGCAACCGAATTGCTGACAAACGAACAATATTTGCAGCGCGTCGGACAAAATGGAATCGAAACATAAATCCCAACACCGTTTTTCGGTGCGGCATCAAAAATCGGCTGCTGCACCGCTAGAATCTCAGTGGCAAGCCGTGTTTTCTCCTCGGTCACGTGCCAGATATTCCGGAAGTCGTCCTTTGCCTGTTCGATGCTGCCGGTGCGCTCCGCAAATTTCCGCAGCAGATTCACCGGCCGGATACCCGTCAGCATGCCCCACGCAGGACGCAGCCCTGTCAGTTCGCAGAGCATCGGGTAAAGCAGACCGGAGATCTCGCGGTCAAGGATATTGTTCGGAATGTCAGGCGGCAGAATTTTCTCGCTGCTGCGTGTTTCTCGACCGATCTTTACCGCGCACGAAAGACGCTGTCCGCCCTCTGCCGGCAGCAGCACCGCAGAAAAAAATTCATCTTCAAAAGGCGGCTGCGGCTCCGTCGAAAACGCGAATTTCTCCGCCGGACGGAACAGCTTGAGCAGCGCCTCCATTTCATAGGTGCGGCTGTGTCCGTATGTGTGAATGACCAAGGCAGTCCGCCCTCCGTTCTTTCAAATCATTTTATTTGCTGAAGCATCAGTCTTTTTCATACTGCACAAGCGTCATGTGTTCGTTGACGTCCTGCGGCGCTCCGGTGCGGTGATAGCCCATTTTCTCATACAGGTGACAGTTTCCGGGCTCCTGCATGATCGTGGACAGCTCCCAGTTTTCCGCGCCGTGCAGACGCTCCGCTTCACGCAATGCCGCCTGTGCATAGCCGCGGTTCTGATACTGCGGCAGAACATAGAGCGGTGAGATGCGCTTGCGGCTGCCGTCCTTTGCATCGACAATGCGGATCGCGCCGACAGCATCACCGCCCACCGTTATATAATAGTAATATGTTTCCTGCTGCATCAGCCGCGCTCTGACACGATCAGCCGTATCATTTGCCGGATTGATGTCATAATCCTGATAGCGTTCCAGCAGCGGTGCAAAGGATGCCTTCTGCATCTGCAAAATATGTTCCGCATCGGATGCATCCGCGCGCAGCAATGTGACCGTGTTCACAGCTTTCTCGGGATCAGATAATGCCCGAATGTGCGCTCATGTTCAAGCGTTGTCTCCGCGTAGTGACCGGTATAGACCTTGCAGTCACCCTCCAGCGCGCCGAGGCGTGCAAGCGACTTGCGCATATCATGGATATTGCCGCCCTGAAAGTCGATTCTGCCGACACCGTCGCGGAACAGCGTGTCGCCGGAAAAGAGAATATCCCCGTGCCGGAAGCAGGAGCTGCCCGGTGAGTGCCCCGGGGTATGGATCACAAGAAATTCCAGTTCCTCCGAGAATTTCAGCGTTTCGTTATCCTCAAATGTACGGATATAGTTCTCATCCGGCTTGCGGTACATCGCGCCGAATCCAAGCTGCACGGCAAGCGAATACTCCGCAGAGGTAACTGTTTTGCTGTCGAGCGTATGGACATAAAGCGAAATCCGATGCGTCTCAATGATTTCCGCAGCCGCGCAAAAATGGTCAAAATGCGCGTGTGTCAGCAAAATCGCAAGCGGCTTTAGCCCAAGCGACTGAATTTCTGCCTGAATGGTATCCGACTCTGCGCCCGGGTCTATGATCACGGCATTCTTTTGGCTGTCATAGACCAAAAAGCAATTTGCTTCTAATTCTCCGACCGGTAATTTTTTGATATTCAACATAAAATATGTTCTCCTTTGGTTCTGCCTTTCCGTGTTTTGTGGGATGATGCAAGCTCAATACGCTGCTCTGTCTGCGGAAATCACATCGCGGACAGTGCGCAGGCGATTCAGCAGCGTTTCAAGCTGCTCCGGCGAGCTGACCAGCACCGTTGCATGAATCAGCGCGTCACCATTCTTTTTCATATGTAAATTAAAGTTTGAAACCGGCAGATGCGCATCTCCGATGACCTGCGAAACATCATTCAGCAGCGTCATGCTGTTGACGCAGAGAATTTCAATATTCGCTTTCATTTCGGAGGCCGGTACATTGGACGCCCATGTTGCCGCAACCCAGCGATCCATTTCCTCCGGCGCATTTTTCGCAAGTGCCTCCTGAAATTTCCGACACTGCTGTTTATGAATCGTGATACCGTGTCCCATTGTCGTAAAGCCAACAATTTTCTCACCCTGAAGCGGTGAACAGCAGCGCGCCAGCTTCAGTTCAACATTGTCAACGCCATCCACAATAATTCCGGTGTTGCTTTTTGTTGGCTTCCGCAAATCAGAAAGCTGATCCTGCACGGGAGTCTGCTGCTCCGAAGCGCCAAAGCGCTTGATAGAGAATTCACGGATGCGCTGCATGGTTTTGACCAGAGAAATACCGCCGTAGCCGACTGCCGCATAAAAATCATCCACTGTCTCACAATTCGGCTGATGCAAATTTTCGCGAATAATCATCGAAAGCTGCTCCGGTGTCAACTGAATGTGCATACGCCGGCATTCACGTTCAATGCTTGCTTTTCCGGCAGCAATATTCTCCGGACGCTTCTCACGCTTGAACCATGATCGGATTTTCGCACGTGCCTCATTTGTCCGCACGATCTCAAGCCAGTTGCGATTCGGACCCTTGTTCGGATCCTTACTGGTCAGAATTTCGCAGATTTCGCCTGTATTCAAGCGATAGGAAAGCTGGACAATCTTGCCGTCCACCTTTGCACCGGAACACTTGTGACCGATCTGCGTATGAATATGATACGCAAAATCAATGACCGTTGAACCAATCGGCAAACTGACCGGCTCACCCTTCGGCGTCATAACGACAACATCATCCGGCGCAATATCGTTCTTAATCGTTGCAACAAGCTCCTCAGGGTCATCGCTTGCCTGCTGCGTTTCCAGAACCTGTCGAATCCACGCAATGCGCGTATCCATGACCGAATTTCCCTCGATCCGTTCCTTGTACTTCCAGTGCGCCGCAACGCCATACTCGGCATTTGCGTGCATCTCCCATGTACGAATCTGCACCTCAAACGGAATACCCTCTCTGCCAAGCACGGACGTATGCAGCGATTGATAGCCATTTGCTTTCGGATTCGCAATATAATCCTTAAACCGATTGGGAATCGGCCGGAACATATCGTGGATCAGACCAAGCACGCTATAGCAATCATTGATCGTTGTCACGATGACGCGAACTGCATATTTATCGTAAATCTGATCAATCGTTTTGTGATTGATATAAAGCTTTTTATAGATGCCGTATATGCTCTTGACGCGTCCGTCAATCTGCGGCGTCGTAACAAAATCCAGAGACTGAATTCGCTCGGCAATCCGCGCCTTGATTCGGTTGATGAACGCTTCTCGTTCCTCTTTCTTATTTTCAAGCAGTTTCTCGATTTCCTCATAGGCAAACGGATCCAGATAATAGAAAGACCAGTCCTCCAGCTGCTCCTGTATTGAGGAAATGCCAAGACGATGCGCAATCGGTGCGTACACATTCATCGTCTCAAAGGCAGTATTATGCTGCTTGTACTCCGGACGGTACTGCAAGGTGCGCATATTGTGCAGACGGTCCGCCAGCTTGATAATCATAACACGAATATCCTGTGACATCGCAAGCAGGATTTTCATGACGTTTTCCGCCTGCTGCTGCTCCTTGGAAAAGGTCGGGACTTTTTCGAGCTTTGTCACACCCATGACCAGCATCGCAACATCATGACCGAATCTTTTTTGAACATCCTCGCGTGTTGCCTCTGTATCCTCTACAACATCATGCAGAAGCGCAGCGCAAAGCGTATCGGTATCCATACCAAGCTCCAGCAAGATGTACGCAACCGCAACCGGATGTACGATATACGGTTCTCCCGAAGAACGCATCTGTCCCTCGTGGCACTGCGCTGCGTATTCATACGCGGCAATCAGCTTGCTGATATCATACTGCCGATCATCCGTCAGAATCTTTGCGATAATCATATCTATCGTATATGTCTCATTATGAAAATCCGGCATAGGAATCTCTCCTCTCTGTCATGTCACACATATCCACGAATCTCTACGCACAATGTATAAAGCGGTCAAACGCAGCCTGTTCACTGCGCTGTCATTGCATATATTTTCCGATATGCTTCGGATTCATTCAGCTCACGCTTCTGCGTCACCTCGCACTTTGCAAGCGTCTCGGTCACAGCATCATAGCTGAGCAGATTCAGTTCTCTGAAAATATCCGCGATCATACGGGCACGGCAACGGTTCATACCCTGATCTTTCAGTGTTGTGCATATCTGCGAAATCGTCATCGGCATCCGCTGCACAAGCTGATAGACCGCAACCAAATCCTGTCTGTGCGGACACATTCTCTGGTAATATGCCGGTGCCGGAAGCGGTTCTCCGCGGCAATAGGTGTCGTATGCAGCCTGCGCCGCGATTGCCTGCTCCTGCGCCGCCTGAGACAGCCGCCAATCCTCCACACGAAGCGTCAGCGATTTTCTGCCCATGTAGTCCTTGACATCCGCAGAAATCAGCACATCAATCTGCATTCCAACCGAAATACCGGTTTCCTCCGGTCTGATCCGGAACATCAACGCCTCATGCTGCACATTGCCGCTGCGCAGCCGCAGTTTCGTATGTACACCGCCCGACAGTGCCAGAACCTCCGTCACAAGCATTTGATTCAGCACAAATAGCGGCTTCGGATTCCCCATGCCAAACGGCTCTAATACGGAGATTCCCTCCACATTCTCCGGCGTCAGCATTTTCGGTTCCAGTGCGCGCACCGCCTCTGCCGTCAAGACCGGCATCACCGGATTGTGTACTGCCGCATATGCCTGAATGGCTGCACAAAACGCATCCTTTTCCGATTCTGCAACGGTAAAGCCGCCTGCGCCGGTATGTCCGCCATAACGCAGCAAATGCGGAGCGCATTCTTTTAAGCAATCAAACACCGAGAAATCGCCAAAGCTGCGCGCCGAGCCACGGAAGCCATCCGCTTCCCTTGCCATGAGAAAGCACGGCTTTCCAAAGCGTTCCATCAGTCTTGCCGCAACAATACCGATGACGCCGTGGTGCCAGTCCTCTCCCGCAAAAACCAATACACGTGCGTGCAGAAGCTCAGGCGCACGCCGAATCTCATCCAAAATCTGATTAACAATCTCCTGCTCCGTCACGCGGCGTTCCTGATTCAGCGCATGAATTTCTTCGGCAAATGCCTTTGCATCTATCGAATTATCCGTCAAAAGGAGCTGCGCAGCGATCGACGCAGATGCAAATCTGCCTGCCGCATTGATGCGTGGAATCAACTGAAAAGCGGCTGTCTGCGCGGTAATCGGCTCACCGGGCTTCATTCCGCAAACGCCCATCAGAGCAATCAGACCAAACCGATCGGTATTGGCAAGCAGCTGTAAGCCGGTCTGCACAATATATCTGTTTTCGCCCTCCAACGGCATCACATCCGCAATCGTTGCCAGTGCAGCCAATTCACCGAATTGTTCCATCGCCGGCTTCCATTCGCCGCCATCCAGCGCAGAAATCAGCTTCAGCACAACAACTGCGCCGCAGATCGTCTTATACGGCGAGGTGCAGTCCGGACGAAACGGGTCAACGACTGCGACTGCCTCCGGCAAGGTATCTCCGGCACGGTGATGGTCGGTTACAATCAAATCCATGCCAAGCTCTCGAATCAGCTTTGCCTCCTCAATCGCTGAAATGCCGTTATCGACGGTGATAATCAGCGATACGCCCTCGTCATGCAGACGGCGTATCTGCTCCTCGCGCATTCCATAGCCCTCTTTGCGTGTTGGAATATACCATGTTACCTCAGCGCCTGCACAGAGCAGCCAATCCGTCAGCATGACTGTCGCAGTCACGCCGTCGCAATCGTAATCGCCATAAACGCAGATTTGCTCGCCGCTGTCCACGGCTTCCAGAATGCGTTCTGCCGCACGATCCATATCTTTCAGCAAAAATGGGTCGCTCAATTCTTCTACATTCAGTATTTCCGCCGCACGTTCTACATTTTCGATGCCGCGTGAAACCAGTATCTCTGCACATAATTGCGAGATACTTCCCTTTCGGCGAAGCTGTTCTGCGATTTTGCTGTCAGGTTCGCCAATCTTCCATCGTTTCAGCAAGTTTTTTCACCCCTGCTTTCTTCATCAACCGATAAGTATCCTATTTTATTAGTATACCATTTTTATCAAAAAAATGCAAGCACCAAAGCGCATTTCCATCGACATTCAAAAAAAACAATCCGCACAGGGCTTCATCCCCCGTGCGGATCATATTGATTCTTGTTACGATTTCTTCTTATTGTTCTGTTTGTTCTGTTCAGGTGCCGGTGCGTCAGCTGCTGCATCATTGTTGCCGACCGCTACAGCTTTCAGCTTATTGCGCTTACGAGTTTCCTCAACCAGTGCTCTTACAAAAGCCACTGCAAGGTAAATCATCAGAATGACCAGCTCGATACCGATGATCGGAACGATCGCTTTTTCAATACCGCTCTTGATGGTTGTGCTGACAGCAGAGGTCGCCGGAACCAGAATGTTATAGGAATCAGAGAGCGAAACATTTCTGTAGTAATCGTCCGCAGTTCTGTTCACAATATCAATCAGATTGTCGATCTTGTCTTTCAGCTTCGCCAGATCTTTTTCAATACGCTCGCTCTTTGATTTAGAAGCGGTCGAATTGCTCTTCTTCAGTGTTGCAAGGCGCTGCTTATAGAATTCGATGTTCTGGTCGGTTTCCGAAAGCGTTGCCTGTGCACTGAGCTTGCGATTGATGAGCTTATCGTATTCCTCAGAGGAAACGGTTGTCTCTGTATTCGCGACGCTGTCGCTGAACACGATGACCTGATCCTTTTCGTACGCTTTAAATGCAGCCTCAACAGCAGCAAGTGCTTCCTTATTGGTTTTCCGTTCGAGCTCCAAATTTTCGATGCGCCACTCATAATAGGTCTGCAAACGCTCTTTATCCTTGGAGACATTGTTTACATTCAGATAAGAGGAGATGAGGTCCAGATCAAGCGTCTGGATCGAGCTGATTGCATCCTTCAGGTCAGCGAAGGTATAGCCCGTCTCGGTGGAACGGAAGCGCGAGGTATCATCTGCCGAAATATTGCTGACATAGCGACTCAGACTTTTCAGCTGTGTACGGAACATATCGACAGCCTGCGCATAATCGTAATCTTTATAATCCATTGCGCTCAGATTGTTACCGAACGCTTCATTATAGCCGTACTGACGGAAGAAATAATCACGGTAAGATTCAAGCATTGCATTGAGGATCTGCACTGCATCTGCACGGTTGATTCCGGTATCTTTATAATTAAACTTGACATTATACTGCGTAGAAACCCAAGATACATCCAGCATTGCCTGCGCTGCCGAAAGCTGCCCGCTTGAAGCAGTTTCGTAGACATTTTTATAGGTATTCATACGCTGATACGCATTTTCCGGAATAATACCCTCGATCTCAATACCGCGGCGAACTGCCTCTAACAAATCCAGTTCCTTATTGCAGGCTTTGAGGGCTTCGTTAATGACCTCAGGAGACTTCAGCTGGTTCGGATCAAAATCGGTGCCATCCGGATTTTTACCCTTTTCAATGCCATCATGCGTAAAGCTGACGATCGCGCGGACAGGCGTAATGGATGTTGTGCGGAAGAATACGCTGACACCGGCAATCAGGCCGCCGATGATCACCGAAACCAACAACCAGATACTCAGGTATCTTTTCAGATTCCGAATAATGGCTGAAAAAGATACGACAACCTCTTCCTCATGCTTTTCTTCTTGTTTGAGGATCAAATTCACATTCTGCTCTGACATTGATTAGCCTCCGTTTTTCCAAAATTCCCAATGCCCCACTTATGGGCATTATATAATAAGTATAGCACATTTCAAAAATCTATGCAAGACGTTTTCATGTAATCGCTTGATTTTCTCTTTTTTGCACAAATTTCAAATCAGCATTCTTTCGTTTACAGGATGCTATACTCACGCCGATTTCCATGTTTTTCGGGGGCAAATTCTTTCTGTGTATCGCATTGGCATTTTCTCTGTAATTCGCTTGACAATATCCGAAAATTATGGTATGATATACTAAATACAAATAATTGATTCTATTACTGCTCAAGAAACAAAAATACAATATAAAATTGATCAGCAAGGAGGCATTGTCATGTTTAACAAGGATGATTCCAGATATCAGGAGCTTGTCACGCAGGGAAAACAGCTTGAACAGCTTCTCCAAAGCACGGAGCACTCCGAACAGAATAAGCAGACCGCACTCATGGATTATCTGAATCTGCTCAATACCGAGCGTGCTTCAGACCTCGGTATCTCTTTCACAAAGCGGATGCTGGAACGCATCATGGCAGCATTTGAAGCGCATCCAACGGCAGATCTCGCTGTAGATCAGCTCTATACCTGTCTGCTGCTTCAGCAGTTCCACTCTATGCAGTTTGATTTGTGGCGCGCACACCCGGCAATCGAAAAATGCCGTCATGCGCTGACCATGCTGGAGGCTGAGGGCAGATGGTCCGATTGCCTGCGTTACTGTCAGGATACGGCAAATTCCTATGCAGAAATCCACTTCTGGCCGGAAGCACTTGCCTATACACAGCGCGCGTATTCCAGTATGCGCGAGCTGCTCAAGCAAAATATCAAAGTATTGGAAAACGGTGAGCTACTTGATCTTTCCGATACGGCATTTTCGGTTATCACCTGCGCGCTGCACACCGCCGATGGTGTGACTGCCGAAATGGAGGCGACCATGCAGGAGGACCTCGGAACCGATACGTATGCGTCTGTCTACGCAGAAGCCAAGGACGCAGCAGATTCCGAGCCGCTGACCGATCCGATCGAGCTGACCGAGGAATATCTTGCGATTCGCTTTGAGCTGGAAGAAAAAATTGATGAAGCTTTGGAGCATGAGCGCGGTTATTATGATTATTGCCGGGAATACTGGATGGCAAAGCGTATGATTCTGCGTAGTGATTACGGTATTCGCTGGAAATCTCCGATCATACTCAATCCAACCGATGAATTCCACTGAACAAAATAAGGACGCGAAATCAGGCGCTTTCGTTTACGCTCTGATTTCGCGTCCTTTTATTCGCTGAATGCTGCAATCCATGCAGAAATCTCGGATACACATTCTTCCAGATTGATATTTGCAAAACGCTTTTGGATGCCTGCCGCTTGCAGATTTTCCTCAGAAAAATCCTGCGTGTCACTCAGAAAACGCCGGCACATTTCCGCATAATTCGGCGTATTCTGTGCGCGTTCCCGTTCCAATGCACGCTGTAACCGTATGCCGTCCTCGACATCTATATAAATCGGCATCACACGGTCTGCACCGAAAAACGTCCGGATTTTACAATAGGATTCCAAGGTGCCGATTCCGAGAAAGCTGCTCTCGCTGAGATCAAGCCCATCCTTTGCGGTACAGTATGTCCAAGCTCCTTTTTGTGTATGATAGGTGCGCGTCTCAACCCAGCGGTCTGCACTGCACATCTGTTCAAACTGCGCCTGTGAGATAAAATAATACTCCCTGCCATCCTGCTCATACGCGCGCTTCGGTCTGGTCGTATACAGCACAATCGGTCTCAATGCCGGATGCGCTGTCCGCAGCCGCTGATAAACCGTATCTTTTCCGGACGCGCTTTTTCCCATCAGGTAAAACAGATGATGCACAAACCTCGCTCCTTTCCGTTCTTACTTATCAAATCAATTTCAATTTATTATACGTCAAGCACTAAAATTTGTCAAGTTCTTTTCGATACATTCCAGAAGATTCCTATGATAATTCATGCGGCAGCCGTTTATAATACTAGCACGGCAGCATTCAAAGAAACGGTCTGCATTCGGGCAGATGTTTCGAGCCGGCTGCCCTACGCGCTACTGCGCAAGAAAAGGAGAATGAACCATGAAGGGTGAAATGACACAGAAGGGCAAGGAAGCCCTCGAACGTTTTAAGATGGAATCCGCAAGCGAGGTTGGCGTTACGCTCAATAAGGGCTATAACGGTGATCTGACCTCTCGTCAGGCTGGTTCGATCGGCGGTCAGATGGTCAAAAAGATGATCGACGCTTATAAGATGCAGTAATTCTCTGCACAAAGCTGACAGCGGCATCGCGGATTTGTTTCGCGGTGCCGCCGTTTTATAGAGTCGTGAACGATTGCGCGTTTGCCTTTAGGCAATACCGCACAGAGTTGGTGGTGCAGATACGCAGTCAGATTTTTCGTCAGATTGTATAGAAATGACGCCCAGCAAGGAATTTCTGTGCAAAATAGCGGAAAATATGCAAGTACAAGTAGATGTGCCGCCAAGCCGTAAGGCGGACTTTGCGCGGTGTTGCCTTTAGTCTCTTCTGAAAATATCTCTGGTATACACTTTATCCGCAGCGTCGTCCAAGCAGGCGTCATAGCGGTTGGCGATGATGGCGTCGCACTGTGTCTTGAATGCTTCCAGATCATTGACCACCACGCTGCCGAAGAATGTCTCACCATCTCTCAGCGTCGGCTCATAAATAATCACATTCGCGCCCTTTGCCTTGATGCGCTTCATAACGCCCTGAATTGAGCTTTGACGGAAATTATCGGAATTGGACTTCATCGTTAAGCGATAGACGCCAATGGTAATCGGCTTTTCGCTTGCAGCATCCCAGTTTGTTTTGCTGCTGTAGCTGTAATATCCTGCCTTTTCGAGAACTCTGTCTGCAATAAAATCCTTTCGGGTTCTGTTGGATTCTACGATTGCCGACATCATATTCTGCGGAACGTCTGCGTAATTCGCAAGCAGCTGCTTTGTATCCTTTGGCAGACAATAGCCGCCGTAGCCGAAGCTCGGATTGTTATAATGCGTACCGATACGCGGGTCAAGACATACGCCATCAATGATCTGCTGCGTATCCAGGCCCTTCATTTCGGCGTAGGTATCCAGTTCATTGAAATACGCAACGCGAAGCGCAAGATAGGTATTCGCAAACAGCTTCACTGCTTCTGCTTCGGTAAAGCCCATGAACAAGGTGTCAATATTCTCTTTGAGCGCGCCCTCCTGCAAAAGTGCGGCAAAGGTATGTGCCGCCTCAACCAGACGCGCATCCTCCATGTCCGTACCAACAATGATTCTGGACGGATAGAGATTATCATAGAGCGCCTTGGATTCACGGAGAAATTCCGGACTGAAAATAATATTCTTCGTATCAAACTTTTGCCGCACAGACGCAGTATAGCCAACCGGAATCGTGGATTTGATAATCATAATCGCATCGGGATTGACATCCAGTACAAGCGCAATTACTGCCTCGACCGCAGATGTATCAAAGAAATTCTTCTTGCTGTCGTAATTTGTCGGTGCTGCAATGACAACAAAATCCGCATCCTTATACGCAGCTTCGCCGTCCAGTGTAGCGGTCAGATTCAATTCTTTTTCTGCGAGGTATTTTTCGATATATTCATCCTGAATGGGCGATTTACGATTGTTGATCAAATCAACCTTTTCCGGAACGATGTCTACGGCTGTTACCTTGTGGTGCTGCGCAAGCAGTGTTGCAATGGATAAACCGACATAACCTGTACCGGCAACGGCAATATTATAACATTTCATGGAAACACCTCTTTATTATATTTTCGAGAAATCAGTTCCGATTCCCGTACATTTTTTCATAATAATTCTGATACTCTCCGGAAATGATTTCTTCCCACCATTCCTTGTGATCGAGATACCACTGAATCGTTTTCTGAATGCCGTCCTCAAACTTTGTTTCCGGCAGCCAGCCAAGCTCCGTATGGATTTTGGTCGGGTCAATGGCATAGCGCATATCGTGACCCTTACGGTCTGCAACAAACGTGATCAGGCTCTCCGGCTTATCCAGCGCCTTGCAGATCATCTTCACAATATCAATATTGCGCATCTCATTATGACCGCCGATGTTATACACCTCACCGACTCTGCCATTTCGCATCACGAGGTCGATCGCCTTGCAGTGATCCTCGACATAGAGCCAGTCACGGACATTCAAGCCCTCGCCGTACACAGGCAGCGGCTTGTCATTCAGCGCATTCGCAATCATCAGCGGAATCAGCTTTTCGGGGAAATGGTAGGGGCCATAGTTATTGGAGCATCGGCTGATCGACACGGGCAGACCGTAGGTTCTGTGATATGCAAGAACAAGCAGGTCTGCGCCCGCTTTCGAGCTGCTATAGGGGCTGCTCGTGTGAATCGGGGTTTCCTCTGTGAAGAACAGATCGGGTCTGTCAAGCGGCAGATCGCCGTACACCTCGTCCGTGGAAACCTGATGATACCGTGTCACGCCGTATTTGCGGCTTGCGTCCATCATCACCTGTGTGCCAAGAATATTGGTCGTCAGGAAAACCTCCGGATTTTCAATCGAACGATCCACATGAGATTCCGCTGCAAAATTCACCACAATGTCCGGATGTTCTTCTTCAAACAGCTTGTAGATTGCTTCCCGATCACAGATATCTGCCTTGACAAAACGGAAATTCGGGTCATCCATTACGGAAGCAAGCGTGGAGAGATTTCCGGCATAGGTCAGCTTGTCCACACAGATCAGCCGTTCTTCCGGATATTTCTTTCTCATGAAATGCACAAAATTACCGCCGATAAAACCAGCGCCACCTGTTACCAGAACTGTCATCACGATTCTCCTTACAATACAAATTTATCTTCTGCCACACGGCGCAAATGCTCGCCATAAGGGGATTTTCCATATCGCTGCGCCGTTTCCAGCAGCTGTTCCTTAGAAATCCATTTTTCATAGTAGGCGATTTCCTCCGGTGCGGAAATCACAACGCTCTGACGGTTCTGCACGGTCTGCACAAATGTAGCAGCCTCCATCAGGCTATCCATTGTACCCGTATCGAGCCATGCAAAGCCTCTGCCGAGAATCTGAACCTTCAGGTCATTCTGCTCCAGATACAGTCTGTTGAGGTCTGTGATTTCCAGCTCGCCTCTTGCGGAGGGCTTCACCTGCTTTGCCATTTCACTGACGCCGGTGGGATAAAAATACAGTCCCGTGATCGCATAATTCGATTTCGGATCCTGCGGCTTTTCTTCTACAGACACAACATTTCGTGCCTTATCAAATTCCACAATTCCAAAGCGCTCCGGATCATTGACATAGTATCCGAAAATCGTTGCTTTGCCCTGCTCGGCATTCGCAACCGCGTCTTTCAGATTTTTGCGGAACCAGCCGCCATAGAAAATATTATCGCCCAGAACCATTGCACAAGGCTCATTTCCGATAAATTCTTCGCCAATCAGAAACGCCTGCGCAAGTCCGTCCGGACTCGGCTGCACGGCATAGGAAAGATGAATGCCCATGCTGCTGCCATCACCCAGAAGCTCCTCAAACCGCGGCGTGTCCACAGGCGTGGAGATAATCAGAATATCACGGATACCTGCAAGCATGAGTGTGGAAAGCGGATAAAAGATCATCGGTTTGTCATAGACCGGTAAAAGCTGCTTGCTCGTTACTTTTGTCAGGGGATAAAGTCTTGTGCCGGAACCGCCGGCAAGGATGATTCCTTTCATTGATCTCTTCCTTTCATACTTTTTTATCACGCTTCACTGCTTCGGTGCATACAGCAAGCCCTTTGAACCCTTGTCCGATATTTTCTTTGCAGGTACACCTGCGATCGCAATATCCGGCTCGGTGAAATCCTTATTCACCACGGCGTTTGCACCAATCGCAATACCGTCCGCAATTTGGATACGGCCATAGATTTTTGCGCCCGGTCCGATATATACTCTGTCACCGATGATCGGTGTTGCATCCGGCGAACCGGCGGCTGTACCGATATTCGTACACGCGTGTAATCTGCAATAATCGCCGATACGAGCATGAGAATTGACAATAATCGTTCCGATATGCGCAATGTTCAAGCCCTTTCCGAACACGTTAATTGGAATGGAAATGCCGTATTTAATGCCCAAATGCCGATGGCGGAGTGCATACCATATCACAAGCGGTTTTTGCCACTTCTTCTTGCAGCAGTTCGTATAATACTCATGGTGTCTTAAACTGCGCTGATATTTCCAAACAGGATTCATCAGTTTATTGAGCGTACTCGCTGAATTGAGTCCCAGTGCCTTTTCGTCCTCGGCAATATATTCAAGATAATCTTGTTTGCTTTGAATCATTCCAATCCTCCTCTAACAACATACTACCGAGCATAACCCGCATTCGGCCTCTGCAAACGAATGTTTCCTATTTCAGCAATTATTTTACATCTAATTGATTGAACAGCTTATTTTCAGTTCGCTCATACCATTGTTTCACTGAATCAAAATGCTTATCCCACCATGTAAAGAATGGTTTTTCTAAGAATTTGATTCGCAAAATATCAATGATCGCGCAAACAGTGAATATGCCCAATACAGAAGCGATCGCGTGAACCGGCAGCAGCTGATCGCCATAGCGGCTCGAAACTGTCAGCGTATCTTTCCAAAGCCACTGAAGCATTGCTTCGCCGCTTGTATGAATCAGCAAAACGCCAAAGGTCGTCGCTGCCACGGTATTGATAAACTTATTATATGGAATTTTCAGATTTTTGAAGAATAAAAATGCAAAAACGCCTGTCAATACTGCAAGAAACGTGTTGGAATCCGTCACGAAATAGAACGGCCCGAACCCATTCGTTTTCGTAGAAAGCCATGCGCCGCCAATCACGCTTGCAGCCGATAAGCACAGCGATACGAGCAAACCGCCGCCGCATACGTTATTATTGGAAAACCATTTTGTTGGATAAAGCCGGATATATGCCGCAATAAAATACAAAACCATGAACCACGAAACATAATTCATGGTTACGCCGAACGACCCGAGCCGGATTGTTCCAAATAAGATATAGGTGCAGAACAACAGTAACAACAGCTTGATATGCTGCCGCTGATTCATGTTATGAATCAATATATTCAGAAACGGAATAAACAGGAAAAACATGATATAACAGCCTGTAAAATTCTGCTTTATGGATGTAACAGGCAATATCAGTGATGCAATGCGGAATACGGAAAGCTGTTCGCGTCCGGCAGCAAAAAAAATCAAAAAAATCCCCAATCTATACAGCATGACTTCACAAATCAGCTTGGCAAACTTTTTCGCCGTAATTTGCGATTTGCACATAAAATAACCGGTGATCATCACAAAGCAATTTATGCCGATCTTGCCCCATGCACCGAACAAAAACAGAAACAGGGAGCTTGCCGCCATCGGATTTGCTTGAAGCGGACCACCCACAGCAGTCAATCCGGAATTCACAACATAGTGATGCGCCACAATCAGCAGCATTGTAATGATTCTGAACAGCTCTAAATTCGAATCGCGTGTTTTCGGCTGATTTTTCGCCGCGTTATTTGCCGGAACCGGCTTTTCTCTTCCTGCCATATTTATTTCTTGCACCTCAAAATCACATCACAGATTCGGTCAACATCTTCTATACTTAAATCGGCATACAGCGGCAATGTCAGAACACGCTTGCTGATTTGCAGTGCAATCGGCGTCTGATTGATATCATATGCACCGTGGAAGCAGTCAAATGTATTGGTCAGCGGATAGAAATATTTTCTTGCAATGATGCCGTCTGCGGCAAGTGCTGCACTGACCGCATCTCTGTCCGCGCCGAATTCATCCTCAAAGACGACCGGAAAATACGCGTAATTGGATACCACCTCAGGCTGCTCCGGACAGAGCTTGATACCCTCTGCACCCGACAATCTCTTGCGGTACTGCTCTACGGCTACCTTGCGCTTTGCAATTTCCGCATCCAGATGGCGCAGATTGCAAATGCCCATTGCCGCCTGAAATTCGTTCATCTTGGCATTGTATCCGACATAGGGAATATATTCGGCATTGCTCATGCCAAAGTTTTTCTGGTCATCCAGCTTTTTCACGAGCGAATCGGTATGATAGCATACCGCGCCGCCCTCGATGGTATTAAACACCTTTGTCGCATGAAAGCTGAACATCGACGCATCACCAAAGCTCGCTGCGTTTCTGTCGCGATAGGATGCACCAAATGCGTGTGCTGCATCGTATACGACCTTCAGACCATGTGCATCCGCAATCTGCTGAATCGCGTCCACATCACAAATATTGCCATACACATGAACCGGAACGATTGCAACCGTTTTGGGCGTAATCAGCGCTTCGATTTTCGTGACATCCATTGTGTAGTCGGTGTCATTCACATCACAGAACACCGGTGTCAGACCGCTTCTGACAATCGCGTGCGTTGTGGAGGCAAAAGTAAACGGTGTCGTAATCACTTCGCCGCCGGCAGGCAGCTCCATCGCCTGCAAAACTGCCTCCAATGCAAGATGTCCGTTCGTATACAATGTCACGTGCGGTACAGAAAGCCTGTTTTCCAGCTCTTTTTGAAGCTGTTGATGCTTGACGCCCATATTTGTAAGCCAGCGGCTTTCCCATAATTCCTTGATTTCTTCACAATATTCCTCGTATGAGGGCATGGAGGAACGGGTTACATTGATATTTTTCTTCATCATATTTACTACTCCATTTTCACACTGTCAGAGAATCAAACATCAGCACTGCGATTCTGTGCGCTCGCGAACCGATATATGGTCATTCAGCTTTCTTCTTTTTCTTGGTAAATTCTTTTACCGTATTCAGCATATAGGTAAATGTTTCGAACTTGAACAGGACAGATAAGCCCCAATACAGCGCAACGCCGGCTGCGACCTGCATAATGAGAATGACGATCGTCGGAAGCGGCAAATATTGCAGCAGGAGCACCGGAGTTCCCATTAACAGCGCAAGTCCGATCGTCGGAAGAATATCCTTCATCTGTTCAAACCAGCTGTAGTGAAGCAGCTTATTATTGGGGAACGAATTGATAATGGTACTGAACAGGGTGTTTGCCAGCAAGCTGTACGCCATTGCCTCTACGCTGATAAACATTGTCGCAAGAATCAGTATGATTCCAACGATCTTCTTGATGATTTCCAGCTTCAGGAACAAATCGCTTCGTCCCATCGCTTTGATTGCATTCAGATTGGATGTATGAATCGGATAGAAAAGAAATGAAACACAGAAAATACGCAGGAACAAAACACTGTCGAGCCATTTATCCGTCAGCAGCAGCCGAATCAACGGCTCTGCGCATACGGCAAGACCAACCATCATCGGAGCCATAATATAGGTGCTGACGCGGATTGCACGTCTTGTCATGGACTTGACTCTTTCGGCATTATCCTGCTCCTTCGACATCGTAGGGAGCAGTACGCTATTGATCGCTGTATTGATATTGGTCACGAGCATATACGGCATCTGACGGCCGCGATTGTAAAACGCAAGGTCGGAGTCGGAATATTTCTTTCCGATAATCAGCTGCCGCAGCTCATTGTATCCCGTATCAAGCAGCGCGGAGACAAGCAGCTTCCAGCCATAAGAAAACAGCTCCTTTAGTCTGCTGAACGAGAACGCCAGGCGCGGACGCCATTTTACGGTAAACCACAGAATAATCGTGCTGACGGTGACATTGACCAGCTGCTGTGCAACGAGTGCCCATACGCCAAAGCCGTAATGTGCCATTAAAATGCCGACAATCGCTGCTGAAATCGTTCCGCCGAGCGTGACAAAGAAAAACTTTTTAAACAGCAGTTTTCGTGATACATATGCCTGCTGCACATTTCTGATGCCGGATACAACCAGCGTTAAACTCAAAACACGGATAATCGCAACCAGTGACAGGTCATCGCAGAAAAACTTTGAAAGCAGTGGCGCTGCAAGGAATGTGCAGAGATACAAAAACGAGCACATACCAATATTAAAATAGAAAACCGTTGAAAAATCCAGATCATCCGCTTTTTTCTTTTGAATCAGCGCATTGCCCAAGCCGCTGTCAACGAATACCTGCAAAATGGTTGTAAATACAGCCACCAAGGCGACTGTACCATACATTTCAGGTTCAAGTATTCTGCCGAGAATAATCGAAACAACAAAGGAAACTGCCTCCGCACCGCAGCGTTCAAAAAAACGCCATATTAAGCCCGATATCGTTTTCGTATTATTGTTCATGATTTCTCCTTTTTCGGCTTATGCAGTCCGATTGCTGACAGCAAGATAGAAATTTTTCCTAGTAGCTGAAGCTGTTTAAACTGTTCACGGTGGTCACGAATCAGCTTGCGGGACGATTCCGGCGAGCGTTCTGACATCAGATACATATATTCGCGACGCTTCATTTCTATCGTTATGGCATCATGGAACTCTCCATTGCGATACGCATCCAGCTTCTTAAAAAATTCGATGCTTTCCTCCAGATGCTTCAAGCGCTGATCCGCTTTCTGCGCAACACGCTGTGTCCAAGAACCAATCGAGCCTAGCCGATACGCCGACATAATTTTCGGAATAATATGTATTTTTCCCTCTGTCGTCAAGACCGACTTAAATACATAGTCAAATGTTTTGACTGTGTTCAGAAACTCCAGATTTTTTGTACGCGCATCGCTCCGATAGAACATAGACGCAGTCTGAAACGCATTGATATCTTCAATCAGCTCGCCCTTTTCATAATCGGTCTTCGTGATTTTTGCATACTCCGAGACATATGCGCCGCTTTCATCTACGATATCACTGCCGTGCGCGATCAGCACATAGTCTTCATGCGCTTCCATAAAATCAAACTGTTCCTGCAATTTATTTGGGTCTGTCCAATAGTCGTCGCCCTCACAAACTGCGATATACTTTCCTTTTGCTCTGGGAAACTGGAATGTTCTTCCGATGTTGATGCCTTGCGAATACTGATTGACCGTCTGATATATGGGCTTTATGATATCCGGATACTGTTCCTCATATTCTTTGATGATCGCTGCACTGCCATCCGTGGACGCGTCATCGTGAACCAGAACCTCAAACCGAAAATTTGTTTTCTGATCTACAAAGCTCTGCAATGCCTTTCTGATATATTTTTCATGGTTATACACTGCACACATGACCGATACTTGAATTGGCTGCTCGTCCATTTACATATTTCCTTTCGCAAATCAACAATACGATTCCGTATCATTTTGAAACCTATCGCCCTAATCCTGCCTGACGGTGCTTTTGACAGCTGCCGCTGCGCAGTAAGATATGTTCTAAGGCAACCCCGCGCAAAGTCCGCCTTACGGCTTGGCGGCACATCTACTTGTACTTGCATATTTTTCGCTTTTTTGCACAGAAATTCCTTGCTGGGCGTCAGCCCGGCGGCGTCATTTCTATCCATTCTGACGAAAAATCTGACTGCGTATCTGCACCACCAACTCTGTGCGGTATTGCCCTAAATATATCATTTTTCTTTATCTTAACTTTTTGCTTTTTCTTCGGAAGCCTAAGTATAGAACCGCCGTCACCAGTGCATAGAGATGCTTTTTGATGCAGAATAAGACAAATCGCTGATAGCGGCTCTCCGTCACTTCAACCGGATAGGCTGCGATATTGGCGTCAATGCAGAACTGCTTCACCCAATTCCGCCGTTCAAAAAAGCTCATTTTCATTTTCGGTGAATAGGAGAATTCCAGTGCCTTCATCAGTTTTATAAAGATCATTTTCTTCACAAGAAGATGCGATTCATGGTCATCCTTGTTCCATGAGCAGATGGTTTCCTGCCAGATCCGAGCCAGACCCATGACAGCGTCCTTGTAATCGACAGGATATTTCTTCCACTCCATCGTAACAGTATTCTCATAATAGATATACAGCACATCCGAAATAAATCTTACGTGCTCGCAGCAATGCACATATCTGGAAATAAAGCCCTCATCCTGATGCCGCCGCAGCGGTGGAAATTCCAGCGAATTCCTGTGTACGACATCAGCGCGGAAAAACTTATTCCAAGGTGCGCCCTGAATGCCGTGCTTCCGTATCATACCGATATAATCGCTGTAATCGGCACGGATGTCCTTACCGTATTTATGGAACGATTCAAAGGTTTTTTCACGCAATAACGTGCCGTCATGTGTTTCGACGCGATAGCCGAATACCACAAGGTCATAATCATCCTCGGTTATCGCTTTCACCAACGTAGAGATTGTATGCGGATATAAATAGTCATCTGCGTCCGGAAAATACAGATACGCGCCCTTGGCGACTCGAATGCCCTCATTTCTGGCGGGGCCGGAGCCTTGATTCTCTGTATGAATCACTTTCACGCGGCTGTCGTTCGCAGCAATTCGATTGCAAATTTCAAGCGTATGGTCCGTTGATCCATCGTCTACTAATATGATTTCGATATTGTTATAATCCTGCTTCAAAACAGAGTCAACAGATTTTTCTAATGAATCTGCCATGTTATATACAGGCATAATAATACTAACCAGATTCACGGATTACCTCCACACATTATATATTAGGCTGCATTACGCATCGCATTTCATTGCAGCACAGATTTTCCAAAATACTTCTCACAAAGCTGATTGATCAAACTGATGAGCTGCATCCGATTGTCTCCCAAAGCCTTTTGCTTTTGAGATTTTATTGCTGCAATTCCAATCGCGGCGGCGTACCAGAAAAAGGACTCCATCCAGAAGGACGACGAAACAAACAGTTTACCGGCTGCACAGGAGAAGAATATGAGAAAGAGCACGCGCCACTGGTAATCCTTCACCATGACAAAGAATCGAATCACAGCAAATGCAATCAGCAAAATAAAGATGCTGCCGCCGACATATCCCATGTCTATCCAGATTTCAAGGAATATATTGTGCGGATATACGCCGTTAAAATGATATCTTGAGGAGCAGAAGCCTGTTCCGAACGCGCCGCCCTGGGCAATCAGCTCGAACGATTTTTCCTGCAGCGCAAGTCTTCCGTTGTCATTCGAGATCTCGCCGGAAAGCAAAGCGTTGATCGAACGGGATGTGATGCCCATATCCGTCAGGAATGTTCCGATATCATACAGCAAGGTCGAATACAGGCATAAATACGCAAGCAGCAATGCAACAGCTAATATGCCGAATTTTGCAAGCGCCTTGAACTGATAATTGATTCCGTACATTAAGTACATGAATCCAAATATGATAATGCAAAGAATCGCGCCTCTGGTACCGGATGTCAATACCATCCACAGCATCGCGAGCGCTATCACCAAAAACATCATACGCTGCCAGAAAACCTTACTGCGCAGCACGGCGTATCCCATAATCAGCAGCGGTATCAGGGACTCATATCCCATTGCCATACTATAGGAATCATTGGTTGTGATGGAGCTGCGGATCGTCGCGAAATTTCCGGTCGCATACAGCATAATCGAAAACACTGCCTTCACAAAATATGCGAATGTCAGTGTGCGTAAAAAATCATCCGATTTTTTATATAAACAGATAATCGGTAAAATCGTAACACCGGATGTAAACGTAAAGACCTCATTTGTGATAATACTATTAGACACAGCTCTTACACTGTTTCCAAAAAAAATCGTCTGATATTCGGGATGCGCCAAACACGTAACCCCTAGGTACGCCAGCATCCCCAGTATGATAAACACCGATTCTTTTGTGAGCTTACGCCTTGACCACACCAAATACACCGCCAACAGGCCGTATATCAAAAAATATGTGATTCCATACGATAAATCTTCCATTCTGATCAGGCGGTATATGACCACTCTGACAATATTCCAGCAGACATAACAGATCAGCGTGAAATCGAGGATGGTCTGCGGTGTGAATCGGAGTTGAAATCTTCGCAGATATTTTAGGAACCGCATTTCAAATTTCAGCTGCGGTTTTACTCTTATCTGAAACCCTCGCATACCTTATCAGTCTCCATTTCTCCAGCACCCTAATACATTCAGCAATCGCAGCAAACACCGGCGACATGACAGCATGAAATCACCGCACATAAATTCGTGCGTTTTTCCTTTGCATTTGCATCCTGCGAGCCGGTCACTGCTTATTGCGTAATTTGCTCATATAGGGCACAGATTTTTGCAGTTACCGCGTCTTCTCCAAAATTCTCATGCGCAAACGCCGAAATCCACTTGCCATCAAAGGTATCGCGCTTCTCATAGAGCTGCCGCATCGCGGATACCATCTGGTCTTCATCGTCTGCCGCAGCAATAAAGCCAAGCCGATCGTCCATATATTCCAGAAATCCGAGTGCATCCGTTCCGATGACCGGTTTTCCGCAAGCCCATGCTTCAATGACCGGTACGCCGAATGTCTCAAAATTACTTGCACAAATCAGCGCGTCGCACTGCGCGACCTCTTTTGCGGTTTCTTCTCTCGATTTGACGCCCGTGAGAATCACACGCTCTTCCAGCCCGCATTCTTTGATTTGTTTCGATAAACAGTCATATTCCTCGCCGCCGCCGACAATCTTGAGCGTGACGTTCGGCTGATCCGCATACGCCTTGGCAAACGCAGATATCATCAGATCAAAGCGCTTTACTTTGGCAAGTCTGCCAACGCCAAGCAGCTGATAGGTTTCAGAATCAGCAGTCGCGTGATATTTGAAGCTCTCATTGATCACATTCGGTATCACCGTAATCGGCTTCTTTGTCTGCGTCAGATACTTGACGCTCTCCTTCAGCGGTTCACCCACACAGGCGAACGCGTCGGCATTGTGCGCAAACCAATTAAGATTATCCAAAAACTGCTTCGGAACGTCCTTTCTCTGCACCTGCGTCCAGTGCTCTGTCACAACAATCTTCACGCCCTTTTTCTGGAAAAGCTCGTGTACCAGATAGCTGCGCAGCGCCGGAAAATGCACATGGATGATATCCGGGGTCTGCTGTTCCTGTTCAATTTTCTCATAGAGTTTTTTGCAGAACAAAAACTCCAGTTGATTCTGGATCAATGGAAGCGGCCGAATCGGCAGACACAGCTCATAAGCAGTCATTCCACCGCTCTCCGAACGGCTGGTGCCCCATTTTCTCAAGCGGTGAATGGGACGGAAATCAAGTCCGATATACACAACCTTCATGCCATGTCTTGCGAGCATCTGTGCCTGTTCATACTCAAAGCTGCCATACATATTGTTGCTTGCTTTCGGAATTCCTCTTCCAATCACCCATATATTCATTACAAATTCCTCTTATCCTTCCAAATCTTCATCCAGAATCAGCTCATCCGCGGTAATATCGCGAAGCAGCTTCTTGCCGATCAGAGAATACATCCGTTCCGGCGGAATACCGGTTCCCGGACGCTTGCAATCCAAATCATCCGCAGACAAAACAGTTCCCGCAGCAATATCCCGTGTTGCAACGACGCTTCTTCTGATGCGCTGACGCTGTTCCAGCTCGCCGGCACCGACAGTTTTTTCGTAGCTGCCCATTGCAATATGCACATTCTTGCTGTTATTCACAAGCTGCTGCATTTCATCCGGCTCCATTGCCATCTCATTATCCCAGCCGCGCGCAGACTTATCCAGTGTAAAATGCTTTTCGAGCATACATACACCGAGTGCGACCGCTGCCGTCGATACCTCGACGCCCGGAGAATGATCCGACAGTCCGATCGGACATTCCGGAAACTCTTTTCTGAGCAAATGAATATTATTCAGGTTAATGGATTCCAGCTCCGGCGGATATTCGGCAACACAGTGCAGGATACAGACCTGCTTGTTGCCCGTTGCGAAAATCGTCTGAACCGCTTTTCTGATCTCGTCAATGTCCGCCATACCGGTGGAGAGCACGATCGGTACCTGCTTGGACGCAATGTATTCAAGGAACGGATAGTTGTTCAAATCCATCGACGCAACCTTGATATACGGTGCTTGGCATACGTCCACCAGATAATCGACCTCGCTCTTATCATAAGGCGTGGAGGAAAATGTGATGCCGATTTCATCACAATACTGCTTGGCTTCAAGGAGCTTCTCCTCAGAAAGCGAAAAACGATCCGCAATTCGCTTTGCAATGGGATTGCCCTCATAGACAACCTTGGAATACAGAGATTTGGACGACCACGACTGAAATTTTACGCAGTCACAGCCGCATTCCTTTGCTGCGAGCACCATCTTTTTTGCCAGCTCCATTTTTCCGGTATGACCCATGTTCATCTCTGCAACCACATACGGCTTGCCGAAATCGCTCAGCACTTCGCCGTTTCTGAATGTAATAGAAGCCATTTCTTTCCCTCCACAATTCCAATGATTCGATTAAAAATCTGTACGGCCGCCGTCTACTACAACGACCGAGCCTGTCATATAGGCAGCCTCATCCGAGGCAAGGAAGCGAATGACCTTCGCAATTTCCTCCGGCTGTGCGCCGCGCTTTAAGGCGATTCGCGCAAGCACTTCCTCCATCTGCGCATCCGTTCTTGCACTGTCCATATTGGTATGCACGGTTCCGGGCGCAACGGCGTTAATGCGGATGCCATACGGCGCATATTCCTTGGAAAGCAGCTTTGTTGCATACATCAGGGCTGCCTTGCTGGAGCCGTATGCGAGGTTGCCGGGATACACCTCCATGCCGCTGACAGAGCCCAAATTGATGATCACGCCGCTTTTCTGGCGCATCATCGTCCGGCAAACAAGCTGCATCATTTGCAGCTGTGCAAAATAATTGATATTGAATAATTCCTTGATTTTTGCAATCGGCATCATCGCAAGAGAAGTACCGTAGGACACGCCTGCGTTATTGACCAGAATGTCAATCGGCAGCTTTTCTTTCATGATGCCCTTGACCGCCTCGTTGACCGATGCTTCATCAGCCAAATCTATGCAAACAGGCTTAATCCAGACGCCGTTTTCCTCGGCAATTTTTGCAAGAAGCGCGTCATTTTCTTCGCTGTTGTTTCTGTCGCAAGCCCAAACATTTGCGCCGCTTTCCGCAAACAGCTTCATGGTTGCCTGTCCGATACCGCTGCTGGTTCCGGTAATGATCGCATTCTTACCCTGTAGTCTTTTTTCCATGGTATTCATCCACTCCCGATTCTCTATATGATTTCGTATACAGCAAAATCCGCTGTGTTTTGAGATGTGCGTATCGTTCTTCATAGCAGCGGCAAATCAAATGCCGACAACCGCGTTCAGGATATCTTGATTCTGCGTGACATTTCACGAATCAGATCATGACCGTCCCAAATCAAAGCAAAGTCCATGGATTTGCCAATCGGCACAATTCTGTCGATGCCCTGCATCCGTTCGCTGTCAATGCAAGCGCGGAACTGCTCCAGCGAAACACCGTAATAGGTCACAGTCTGGCAGCGTTCTCCTGCAATCAAGGCAAGGTCATTCAGGCTGTCCGCATCATATTCAAAGAAGAAGCCGCTGTTATAGCGATATTCCATCAGTGCTTCATCCATGCTTTCCACGGCTACTCTGTAAATCAGATTGTCGGTTCCGCGAATCAGGCGAACCTTTCTGTCTGCCGCAACCTTATCCAGCGCAGTCAGCTTTCCGACTGCCTGTACCGGTGCAAGCTCATATTTATCATATGCGTAATCATGCGCCTTCTGCCAGAAGATTTCCTTTGCCTCAGATTTCTGCTCACCCAGCCACATGATCAGTCGCGGTGCCGTACAAGCATTCTGGTCTGAGAAAAATGTATCATTATAAAATGCCTGTGCGATCGAATCCTTATCCTCTGCCGCCAGATAAGCGTCTGTGTCAATGACAGCAACAGAATATCTGTCCGCAAATGTAATTTCATTCGCGCGCGGCTTCAGCGGAGATTTTCTGATTTCTGCAATCGTTCCATCGCCGCCCCAGATGACTCTGGTACCGCAAATTGCAGAAAAGATATCGTTGTTTTCTTTTGCGGCAGGATATCTGACCATGCAGAGATAATCTGACATATGTGCAAATTCACCGCTCAGAAGCTGATTGACAGCATCGCAGATGATATGAACCTGCTCAAAATCCTTGGAGGGGATTCTGACGATATTTGCATTACCTGCCAGCAATCCGGCAGCAAAGCTGAATGCAAAATTCACCGGCACATTTGATGGCGCAATATGAAACGCGATGCCCTTTCCGATTCTTTTATCCGCATCATCATACTTTGCTTTCTCTGCCATCAGCGCAGCACGCCGACACCAGAAGCCGAATGTCACTACATCAGAGAATGCCTTACCCTTGGCAATCAGCGCCTTGGACAACGCATTCAGAAATTGAATGGCTTCCTCGGAGAATACAGGCAGTGCCTTTCCGGACTGCATCCGCACAACAGTATCCTGATCTCCGACGACAAATTGAATTTGATCAAAATTTAACGGCATAGGTATCACTGCACCCCCTGATCTCTGCATTCTTCAAGCGTCCGTTTATCTTAAAATACTTGCCGAGTCTGCCGCACGGACAATCATCCTCGCCAAGAATCACACCCTCATCCTCCGTCAACAGAGAGTGACCGGGATAGGACTCCGGAATCATCGACACAACCTGAATGATTCCCGTTTCACCGATATCACAGCGCGAAAAATCCATGTGGCGTCTGGTAATCACATCCGAGAAAATGCTCGTGTGCAAATGACCGCATTCGCACTCCATATAAATACAGCCGGTCTGCTCGACCATGCCGTAATAATCGTGAATATCATGCAGACCGCAAACGTCCTCAAGCCGTTTCTTGAATTCAGCCGGAGATACTGCTTCGGAAATCAGCTTTTTCCAGCCGCCGCCGTGGATCAGCACGCCGCCCGACAGGTCAAAGCGCTTTCCCTCGCCTGCAAGACGCACCAGTTCGCGATAAAAATGCTGCCAGATCATAAATGTAAAGCCGAACAGGAAAATCCGCTGTCCCTTATGCTTTTCAAGAAAAGCCTCCAGCACCTCCACATTCAGCTCCATATCGTCGTTCAGGACGTATGACTTATCCGAGCCAAAAATCGAAAAGCCCAGAATTCCGGCGCCTCTTGCGGAAAACATATTCCGGTTTTTGATGACTGACGGCGTATCAATAATGAGCATCGGCATACGGGATGCTCCTGTAAAATTCGTAACGATTTTCGCGAGCGTTTTCTGCTGATTGCTCGCTGTTGTTCTGTCGCAGTATATTTTGGAGACAGCCTGACCGGTCGTTCCGGAGGATGTCATTGTTTTCATAACGTCTTCTTTTTTCACACTGCACAAGTCCATCTGCTTGAACAGACTGACAGGCAGAAACGGGATATCGTAATAATCTCTGATGGTATCGGGATCCCAGTTCTGCGCGTCCATCATTCCCTTATAGGGCGCACAATTATCATAATGGTGATTCGACAGTTCAACCAGACGTTCCGTTAGCAGCTGATTTTTTTCAGCGCTTGCCAACGCATACGGAGAAATTTCAAGTATTTCATGATAGTCCATTCTCTTGTTCCCCTTTCAGCTCCGAAATCCATTGAAAGCAATCTTCCCGATAGACCATTTCTCCTATTTGATACACATCTCCGTGACCGGGGAATATAGTGGTATCTTGGCTCATTGCTTTCAATATTGGTAATGTGATCTCGTCAAAATCCTTTTGACTTCCACTCGGAAGCCGTGTTAAAGTCGGCTGACCCGGCAGTGCCGAATCGCCGACAAACATACATTGCGCAAGACCGATGCAGCATGACGCTGCGGTATGGCCGGGTGTGCAGATGAGCTTTACTTCCATCCCGCACCAGTCCATACAGGTATCCACGGAAAACACCTCGTCCACCTCGCATACATACGGCGGATAATGCTTATATTTCTGTGAATCGGCATCCATTCCCATGATGCTCAGAGAACGGTTGTATCTGGGCTGCCGTATCTTCTGACCGCAAAGCTCATGGGAAATCAGATGCACATGAAAATTCTCTCTCAACCAGTTAATGCCTGTGGTGTGGTCAAAATGCTCATGCGTCAAAATGACCGTCAGATTGCCGATGCCGACAGCGTTCAGGTCTGCCAATGCCTCGTCCGATTGGATGGCATCTATGACCAGCGCGCTGCCGAGGGACAGGCTCTTTTCGGTGGTAATCACATACATATTGCACAGGAACGAATCAACCGTGTATTTCGTTACCGTCAATGACCCAACCACAAATTTTTCTTTCATTTCTGATAATACGCTTCCAATTTGTTATATAGCACTTTTCCGGCGTCATTTCTCGGAACAGCGTCAATATGCTGAACCGCAAATGCGCTGGAATGGAAATTCAGTTTTTCGGCAAGGAACAGACGAATCTCATTCAGCTTTTCGGCATCGGTGACGAACACATACATTTTGTCGTCCACGCCGCCGCAAACGCAATCCAGCTCCGGATACGCCGACTTGACCAGACGCTCCGTTTCATCCAGATTGACACGGCTGCCAAAAATTTTGAGAAATCTCTTTTTGCGTCCGGTGATATAGTAATAGCCGTCCGCATCGAATTTTGCCATATCGCCCGTCACCAAACGACCGTTCCATTCATCATCCTTGGCAAGGTCGCCGCCGCAGGTGGCATAGCCCATTGTCACATTCGGGCCCTCGTACACAAGCTCGCCCGTGACCTCCGGCTCGGTAATCACATTTCCATCTACGTCAATGATGGAGAATTTGCCGCCGGGAATCGGTACGCCCATGCTGCCGTATTTTTCCAGAGACTTCTCCCACGGCAGATACGCCATACGCGCAGTCGCCTCCGTCTGACCGTACATCACCACAAAATGCCGTCCGGTATTCATGGCGTATTCGGCAAAACGGTGATGCGCCTCCGGAGACAGCTTGCCGCCAGCCTGCGTCATGGTGCGCAGGGACGGAAGATTCATCCGGAAAAACCGCAGCTTTTCCAGCATCTCATAGGTGTACGGAACACCGCCGAAGGAAGTCGCTTCATAATCCTTGAACTGCTGCCAGAATTCACGCTGCATCAAGGTTTTCTGCGTGAGAATCAGGGATGCGCCAACCCACATATGCGTATTGATGATCGACAGCCCGTAGGTGTAATTCATCTGCAATGTGGTGATGGGGCGCTCTGTCTCGTCAAGCTCCAGATATTCGACAATGGATTTTGTGTTTGCAATAATATTGGCATAGGTCTGACGCACGAGCTTAGGACTTCCGGTAGAGCCGGAGGTCGTCAGCAGCAGCGCCAAATCCTCATGCAGCGGAAATGCGTGCGTATCCTTGGTTTTCAGCAGTACATAGTTCAGATTGCTGTATGCAGCCTCGCAATCAGCAAACTCCGCAGCCATATCCGCCGGCACCCACAGATAATCCGGCTGATAGGTTTCCCGCAGATTGGTCAGCAGCGCACGGTCAAGGTGCGCATCTACCATAACCGGAACAACCCGATGATTTACAAAGCCAAGATATCCTGCCAATGAACCAATCTCATTTTGGCACAGGCAAAAAACCAAGCATCTGCCCGATTTGATCTGTGAAGCAATCGCATCGGATTCAGCAGAAAGCACGGAATAGCAATATTGATTTCCCTGCTCGTCAATTACTGCAACACGTTCAGCATGGTCAGCTAAGTTCCACACCATATTTCGCGATGATCTCCTTTCCGGTTTCAAAAGAGTTCAGTGCAAGAATATCGTCCACCTCGATCATGATGTCAAATGCGTCCTCCAAAGCCGCGATCAGCGACATATGACCAACGCTGTCCCACTGTGCGATGCCCTGGTATTCAAGACCCTCCAGTGCGCTTGCCTCAATCTCAAAGCTGCTTGTAAATGCCTCGATATACTTTTCAAGATTTGTCATGATTTTTTCCTCCAAATTTTAATTTTTAATTACGCTTTATGTGAAGAACCGAAAACACGATTGTCCTCGTTCTTTCTCATTGGCCGTGCAGGATTTCCCATTACGATCAGGCTGTCCTCAATCGGCTTGTGTACAACGGACGCCATACCGATAATGACATCATCTCCGACTGTGATACCCTCTTTCAGCAGGGCACTCATGCCGATATAAACGCGGTCACCGACCGTCACGCCGCCGGCAATTCTGGCGCAAGCAGAAATCACGCCGTCCTCTCCGACAATGGTATCATGTCCCAAGCCGCAGGACGGCTGGAGATACGCATTGCTTTTCACGTGCGTTCCGCAGGAAATATTGCAGCCATATGTAATAATGACGCCTTCCTCCAGAACCGCCCATCTGCTTAACCGTGTAGACGGGTGAACCAGAATCGCAAGGGTATAGCCCTCTTGCTTTACCTTTTTTCTGAGAATGGTGCGAATCGCCGGCTCTCCGACAGCAATCGCGATTTCGGCTGAATCCACGCCGTATTGTGCTTGAAAAGAAGCAAATGACATTACCGGAATATCATAGATATTCGTTCCGTCCAGTCCCTCTGCATCATCTATAAATACAAAAGCATCCCACTGCTTCTTCACAGCGTTTACATCCAGCGCAAGTTCATACACTTCTCTGCCCAAACCGCCGGCGCCGTATATTCCAAGTACCATAAGCTCCATTAACTCCTCTCTGCCTCGTGAAGCCGTTTCAAAAGCATCATCGCTCAATCATTCTGCGCGGGTTCATCTTCCGTTACGGGGTCATTGCCCATGAACGGTTCCATCGTTGCAGATGCGCCGGCTTGATTCACGCCCTCTTTTTTGAACACCACAACGACGGTCTTGAACAGGATTTTCAAATCCAGCAAAAAGCTGACATGATCTACATAATAAACGTCTTTTTCAAATTTTTCTTCCCAAGACAAGCCGTTTCTGCCATATGCCTGTGCATAGCCGGTCAAGCCCGGTCTTACCTCATGCCGTCTGTGCTGGAAGCTGTTGTAAAGCGGTAAATATTTCATCAGCAGCGGACGCGGCCCGACAACGCTCATCTTGCCCGTCAGAATCAGCCAGACCTCCGGCAGCTCGTCAAGACTCGTTGCTCTCAGCATTTTTCCGAATTTGGTCAGTCTGTCCTTATCCGGCAGCAGATCGCCGTTTTCATCGCGTGCATCCGTCATTGTCCGAAACTTCATCATATCGAATGGTTCTTCATTGAGTCCCGGTCTCTGGTGCTTGAAAATCACCGGCGAGCCGAGCTTGATGCGCACCAGAATCGCGATGATGACATACAGCCACCAAAATACAAGCAAAAACAGAACCGCGCATATGATATCTAGCAATCGCTTGAATACTTTTCTATACATCTGCACACCTCTCATGCCTCAAAGCAATTCCGAATGATCTGAATAATAATATCCTGCTGTTCGGGCGTCATCTTGTTATCACTCGGCAGACAAAGTCCGCGCTCGAAAATATCTGCGCCGACATCCATTGCCTCGCCGTGTGCAATATAGGCATTCGATTGTCCTCTGCCGTTTCCGTTTGCCGTCACAAAGCCGTTCATGCGATAAATCGGCTGCATGTGCATCGGCTTCCAGATCGGTCTGCCCTCAGCCTGATACTTCATCAGCTCTTCGAGAATCTGGGTCGGACAAGACTTTCCCTTTTCCGGCACATAAAGCGCCTGATTCTCACTGCGAACCTGCTTGCACATTGCATCCCGATCAATCAGCATACAGGAGAGCCAGAAATTCGGCTCGGAATTTTCTGCGTCAAACGGATTCATGGAAACCGGCAGTCCCTTGAAGCCTTCCTTATAGCGCTCATAGATTGCCTTCTTCTGCGCAATATGCGTATCCAGATACGGCATCTGACCACGTACAACACCTGCAACAATATTGCTCATACGATAATTGTAACCAATTTCCTCGTGCTGATACCACGGTGCATCCTCACGCGCCTGTGTAGACCATTTGCGGATTTTATTCGCTTCCTCCAGCGAATCCGTCAGGAACATTCCGCCGGATGAACCCGTAATAATCTTATTGCCGTTAAAGCTGATGGCAGCACAGTCGCCAAAGCCGCCAGTCTGCTTGCCCTTATAGGTCGCGCCGAACGATTCCGCTGCGTCCTCGATCATCAGTGCGCCGTATTTGTCACATATCGCACGCAGCTCGTCAATCTTCGCAGGCACGCCATACAGATGCACAACCATCACAAGCCGCACATCCGGATACAGCTGAAATGCTTTTTCCAAGGCTTTCGGACACATATTCCATGTATCCGGCTCGGTATCAATGAACACTGCCTCTCCGTCCTCATAGGCAATCGGGTTTACGGTTGCATCAAAGGTCATATCCGAGGCAAACACCTTATGCCCCTGCAAGGTTCCCTGATTCGGTCTTGCCTGACCGTAGAGACGTTCGCCAGCAAGCTTCACTGCAAGGTGCAGCGCCGCCGTACCGCAGGAAAGCGCAACCGCATATTTTACGCCTGCGTATTCCGCAACCATCCGTTCAATTTCATTGATATTCTCTCCGGCGGTTGTAACCCAGTTCTTCTCAATGGCGTCGTTCACCCACTTCTGCTCGTCACCGTGCATTGTCGGAGAAGCAAGCCATACTTTCTTTTCAAACGGCTTAATCATTCGTTCTTTCCACCCACTTATTGTTATTGTTACCATTCAGTCCGGCTTCAAACGTTATTTGACAATCTTTTCTTTGTATCCGATTGTGCTGTATATTTCTCATTCCCAAGCTGCCTGTTTATTCTTTTTATTATATATCCAAAAAACCAAAACCGAACACAAGGCATTCTTTCTTATCATATATTATAGCACGAGTCCCCGCGTTTGTCAATACCCCACAAATTACACAACTTCATTTTGTTAGAGTTGCCCAGTATTCGGTTTCACTTTTCGTGATATTTCCCGTATAATATTTTAGGCAATACCGCACAGAGTTGGTGATGCAGATACGCAGTCAGATTGTATAGAAATGACGCCCAGCAAGGAATTTCTGTGCAAGATGGCGGAAAATATGCAAGTAGATGTGCCGCCAAGCCGTAAGGCGGACTTTGCGCGGTGTTGCCTTTACACGCAGTCAAATTCTTTACAATTTTGTCGGCATATGACAATTCAAGGTCGTCCACACCGATGCCCGCGCCTCACTATTGACAAACAGCATATGGCATGATATAATATATATCACTTTTTACATAGAAAAGCCGGCATTCTCACCGTGTTTCCGCTTCTGCCTACAGCAGCTTGCAGAACACCAGCAGCGCACGAGAACCGGCAGCTACCGAGGTGATAACATGGCAACGATTTTGCTTGCAGGCGGCGCAGGATATATCGGCTCTCATACGGCGGTCGAACTGCTGAACGCCGGCTATTCGGTGATTGTGGCAGATAATTACGCCAACAGCGCGCCGGAGGCAATCCGCAGAGTAGAGAAAATTACCGGAAAGCAAGTTATATGCTACGAGACAGATATCCGCGATACCGGAAAGCTATCGGAAATCTTCCGTGCGCATCAAATTGACGCGGTCATCCATTTTGCCGGACTCAAAGCAGTGGGTGAATCCGTTGCAAAGCCGGTCATGTACTACAGAAACAACATCGACACCACGCTTTCCCTGCTCGAAGCCATGCAGGCGGCAGATGTCAAGAATATCATTTTTTCATCCAGCGCAACCGTCTACGGCGAGGAAAATCCTGTCCCGTATACCGAGGATATGCCGCGCGGCGTCTGCTCAAATCCTTATGGCTGGACAAAAGCAATCATAGAGCAAATCCTTGAGGATGCGGCAAAGGCAGACCCGACACTTTCGGTTGTGCTGCTGCGGTATTTCAATCCGATCGGCTCGCACCCATCCGGGCAAATCGGTGACGACCCGCGCGGTATCCCGAACAATCTGATGCCGTATCTGACGCAGGTTGCAGTCGGCAAGCGTGAATGTCTGACCATCTTCGGAAACGATTACCCTACAAAGGACGGCACCTGCACACGGGATTATATTCATGTCGTAGATCTGGCGGTCGGTCATGTGAAAGCGGTCGATTACGTGCTAAGTCACAACGGCGCGGAAGCCTTCAATCTCGGAACCGGTACGCCATACAGCGTAAAGGAAATCGTGGAGAGCTTTGAACGCGTCAACGACCTCAAGCTCAATCATGTCTACGGTGACAGACGTCCCGGCGATCTGGCTGAATGCTACGCCAATGCGGATAAGGCAGAACGCCTGCTTCACTGGAAAACAGAAAAAACACTGGATGATATGTGCAGAGACGCATGGAACTGGCAAAAGCAGAATCCGGATGGCTTCCACAAATCCAATTAACCCCAAGGTCAGCGATCAAGCCATGATTGCTGACCCTTTTATTATGCAAAAAAACCAATACGATCGGGTTTACAGCAGTGCATTTTCCGCACCTAGGGCAAAAGAAAGCACTTGAAATTTGCAGTAGAATATGCTATAATAGAAAAATCAATGGACAGCGTCCGTTTGCATTGCATCAAAAATTTTGCGAAAAGCAATGCAACCAAAAGCCCTATGGCTTTTTTGAGCGCGGCAGCATCACCTCTGCCGTAAGTAATCTTACCAGAAAGGAATGGTAACTCCTATGGCAAAAATGAACGTCATTTTTGACCGCTGTAAGGGCTGTGAGCTGTGTACAACAGCCTGCCCCAAGCAAATTGTTGCAATTCAGCATGAGAAGCGTAACAAAGAGGGCGTGTTTACTGCGTACTGCACAGATGATGACGCTTGCATCGGCTGTGCAATGTGCGCGATGATGTGTCCGGATTGTGCCATCGTAATTGAATCTTAATCAGAAAGGATTGTTTTCATTGGAAAAGGTTTTAATGAAAGGCAACGAGGCACTCGCTGAAGCTGCGATCCGTGCAGGCTGCAAGTGCTTCTTTGGCTACCCGATTACTCCGCAGACCGAGCTTTCCGAGTATCTTTCCAAGCAGATGCCGAAGCGCGGCGGTGTGTTCCTTCAGGCAGAATCTGAAGTCGCAGCGATCAATATGGTTCTCGGTGCAGGCGCAACCGGTACTCGCGTTATGACATCCTCCTCCTCGCCCGGCATTTCGCTGAAATCCGAGGGTATTTCCTATATCGCAGGCTCTGACGTTCCTTGTCTGATCGTCAACGTCGAGCGCGGCGGCCCCGGACTCGGTTCCATTCAGCCGTCTCAGCAGGACTACTGGCAGGCTACCAAGGGTCTTGGCCACGGCGATTTCCACCTCATCATCCTTGCACCGAATTCTGTGCAGGAGGTCGTAAACCTCGTAAGCCGTGCATTTGCACTCGGTGAGAAGTACCGCGTACCGGTCATGCTGCTCTCCGATGGTCTGCTCGGTCAGATGATGGAGCCGGTCGAATTCCCTGAGATTTCCGCAACACCTGCTGACAATTCCAGCTGGGCTGCTTCCGGTACGAAAATGGAGCGTGAGCACCATATCGTCAATTCGCTCTACATCGAAGCAAATGACCTCGAAGAGCAGGTAAAGAAGCGCTACGAGCGTTATGCTGCCATCGAAGAAAATGAATCCGAAGCAGAAAGCTATCTCTGCGATGACGCGGATATTGTCATCACTGCATTCGGCGCAACCTCCCGTATCGCAAAATCTGCTGTCAACAAGGCAAGAGCAGAGGGCATCAAGGTTGGTCTGTTCCGTCCGATTACGCTCTGGCCGTTCCCGAAGAAGCAACTTCTGGATGCAACCAAGCAGGCAAAAGCTGTTCTTTCCGTTGAAATGAACATGGGACAGATGATCGACGATGTCAAGCTCGCGCTTGATTGCAAGATCCCGGTTTCTTTCTATGGCAGAACCGGCGGTGTGATCCCCTCCCCGAATGAAGTTCTGGCGGAGATCAGAAAGCTGAACGGAGGTATCAAGTAATGGCTGTGAAATTCCAGAGACCGCACGCACTTTGCGATGTCCGTCTGCATTACTGCGCAGGCTGTACGCATGGTATTATTCATCGCCTCGTTGCTGAGGTGATTGATGAAATGGGCATTGAGGGCGATACCGTAGGCGTATGCCCTGTCGGATGCTCCGTCTTTGCATATAATTATTTCAACTGTGATATGATCGAGGCACCGCACGGCAGAGCACCGGCTGTTGCAACCGGCGTGAAGCGTGCAAGACCCGATCTCAACGTCTTTACCTATCAGGGTGACGGCGACCTCGCTGCAATCGGTACGGCTGAAACCGTTCACGCTGCAACCAGAGGCGAAAACATCGTCATCATCTTTGTCAACAACGGTACCTACGGCATGACCGGCGGTCAGATGGCTCCGACCACACTGCCCGGTCAGGTCACCACGACCTCTCCTTACGGCAGAGACCCGCGCAAGGCAGGTTACCCGATCCATGTCTGTGAGATGCTCTCCACACTCGACGGTACTGCACTGGCTGTCCGTACCGCTGTCGATACGGTTCCGCATATCCGCGAAACCAAGAAGATGATCCGCAAGGCATTTGAAAATCAGCAGAAGGGCAACGGCTTCTCTATCGTCGAAATCCTTTCGACCTGCCCCTCCAACTGGGGTCTGACGCCGAAGGAATCCATCAAGCGTCTGCAAGAGGAATGTATGCCTTACTATCCGCTTGGCGTCTATAAGGATGTCAACATGGAGGAAGCAAACGCCGATAAGCTCGCAATGGGAGGTGCCGCAAAATGACCTATGAAATTCTGCTCGCAGGCTTTGGCGGACAGGGTATCCTGTTTGCCGGCAAGCTGCTCGCATACTGTGCGCTCTTTGAGGGCAAGGAAATTTCGTGGCTGCCGAGCTACGGTCCGGAAATGCGCGGCGGTAAGTGCAACTGCTCCGTTTGTATTTCCGATGAGCCGATCGGTTCTCCGCAGGTGCTGGAGCCGGATCTGCTTGTTGTTCTGAATGGTCCGTCCTTCGATGCGTTCATGCCCAATGTCAAGCCGGGTGGAAAGGCTTTCGTTGACTGCTCCATGGTCGATGCAAAGACCGATCGCACGGATATTGAAACATTCTATATCCCTGCAACACAGCTTTCGGAAGACAATCACCTTTCCAAGGGCGCAAATATCATTCTGCTTGGCAAGCTGCTCCACGAAACCGGTATCTTCTCTCTTGAGACTGTCCGCAAGGCACTCGAAAAGAATACGCCGGCATCACGTGCGCATACCATTGATAACAATATGGCAGCGCTTCAGCTCGGCGCAGATTAGGCAGGATAATTTAAGACAATACCGCACAGAGTTGGTGGTGCAGATACGCAGTCAGATTGTATAGAAATGACGCCCAGCAAGGAATTTCTGTGCAAGATGGCGGAAAATATGCAAGTAGATGTGCCGCCAAGCCGTAAGGCGGATTTTGCACGATGTTGTCTTAAAAAAAACAACACACCTCCTATGGGTTTTATGCCATAGGAGGTGCTTTTTCGTGCTCTGATTTACAGCAGCGGTCATTCTGCGCAATTACATATGCGCTTCAAGTCGCAGACCATGATATATTCCTCGTCATTTTCGTCAACAATTTCAAAGCCGACTTTCTCATACATTTTTACTGCATAATTCGCTTTCTGCACTGCGAGGGATGCTTTCTCATACCCTCTGCGTTTCAGTTCATTCAGCATGGTTTTCATGAGCCTTGTGCCGATGCCCATATTCCGATATTCCCGATAGAGAGAAATTGCAAATGACGGCACGCCATCCGCAATATGACCATAATCCTGCATATCTCTCACCCATACCGCGCCGACAACCTTGCCGTCCATCTCCGAAACAAAGCAAATATCATCCTTTTCCTGTCCAAAATTCCGGATATACACCTGCATTTCGGGCTGATGAATGATAGATTTTGGCGGCGGCGCTACGCCTTCCGGAATAAAAATAGCCTCATAAATAAAATCATCCAAAAGAAAATATTCATTCTCCCGGATTATTCTGATTGTATCTTTCATACTATACCTCCGATCATTGTATTCAAAATCGGATCACACACCACACATAACGATGCCTCCTTGATAAAATTTACATATCAAAAAAATGGAAGCCGTATCCACTGATACGAATACGGCTGATATGTTGAATCGTATTAGCTGAGATCATATGATGAAAAGCCCAAGTCAATGATCAAACCTTGCAGCGCGTGCCGAATCGGGGTACGCCTTTATCATTGCATCATATTACTGCTGCTCTGTATGATTATCGTCATCCTTCTTTGCTTTTTTGCTCATCAGTGCAGTCGCGGCAACCAATCCGGCTGCAGCAATACCGAGAATTGCATAAAGCAGAATCGGTGTATCATCTCCAAGCGGCAGTGATGCCATAGTCAGTCCATATATATTCATAGCTATTCAAGCTCCTTTCTGCTATCATAGTACCACAATCCGGCATTTTTGTCAACTGTTTTGAAGCTGCAAAACACATTCAAAAGATTGTGCATTTCGCTGAAAATCCGCAAAATACTTGACGATTCGTAAAATGATTGATATAATAAAATTGTTAATTTGTACGATTTTTTGACAGCCGGAACCCTGTCGGCTGCTGCGATTCTTTGACCGTCTGCCCAAAGCAGAAAGCGTCAGACCATTCGCCCCGAACGCGGTTCGCTTGCGTTCGGGGCTTATTATATCACGGAATCAGATCGGAGGGATCAGCATGAGAACACTTGCCAAGCATTGTGAACCGAACACCTACGAGGGTCGTATTTATCAGAAATGGATCAGAGATCACTGCTTTCAGGCAGAGACAGACCCAATGAAAATCCCGTATACCGTGATACTGCCGCCGCCGGATCCCGCAGTGCCGTTGCATCTGGGGCAAGCGTTCAGTCTGACCGTGCAGGATTTGCTCGTCAGACGACAGCGGATGGCAGGGCGCAGTGCGCTCTGGATACCCTCTGTCGATACTGCTGCACCATCCACAGAAGCTGAGGTCGTCAATGCGCTCCATTTTGCAAATCAATCAAAGCATACAATCGGAAAAGCCGAATTTCTTGAGCGCATCCACTCCATATCCATGCAGCATACCAAGACATATCTGCATCAGATGATGAAGCTCGGCTGCTCCTGTGACTGGGAACGTCTCCAGCACACAACCGATGACGCCATGACCGAAGCCGCCACGGAAGCCTTTGTGAATCTTTATGAAGACGGTTTTCTGTATCGTGATGTCTGTATTGCGGATTGGTGTCCGAAGTGTCGGGAAGCACTGCCCGAAACCGAAATCTGCCATTCCGAACAGACCGGCGAAAACTGGCAGCTGCGCTATCCGTTTACAGACGGCTCCGGCTATTTGTTCCTGAATACTGCGCATCCGGAGACAATTCTTGCAGACGCTGCGGTTGCCGTCAACCCAAAAGACATCCGCTATCAGAATATTATCGGAAAAAAAGTTCTTGTCCCACTGACTAACCGTAAAATTTCGGTACTCTCCGATGATACGGTGTCTATGGACAGCGGAACCGGTGTTGCACGCATTACGCCCTCCTGTGATACCAAGGATTACGCCATTGCGAAGCAGCGCCGTTTGCCTATTTTGGAATTGCTGACCGGGGATGCCGTCGTTTCCGATACCATTCCGGAATATGCCGGAATGCCATGGGAGCAGGCGTGTGAAGCCATTATGCGCGACCTAAAAAGCGGCGGATTTCTTGTGAAATCCGAGCCGATTCAAATGAGAAAATCCGTCTGTCGGAATTGTCAAACCGAAGTCATGCCGCATCTTCGCAAGCAGTGGCTTCTTCGCACATCGGCAATGGCAGAACCGGCTATCGAAGCAATCAAGGATGAACGCATCCAATTTATGCCGGCAAATGCTTCCGAACGCTGTCTTGCGTATTTTCAGGATGCGCACGACCAGCCGATTTCCCGTCCAAATTGGCATGGTATCCCGATTCCTGCATTTTACTGTGATTCCTGCGGCGAAATGGCCGTCACCGCAGAGCGGGAGGCAAGCTGCCCCCAATGCGGCAATTTGATGCGGCAGGATTCCGATACGCTGAAATCCGGTTTCGCAGCGGCACTGCTGCCCTTTGCAACCCTCGGATTCCCATATCGCACCGACGATTTGCAATATTTCTTCCCGACCGATGCCATTATCACAGGCGATGACCTGCTAACGCCGTTTGTCTCCGGCATGATTTCCGGTTCGATGCGGCATATGGACGAGATTCCGTTTAAGCAAGTGATTCTGCATGGATTGCTGCGCGACAGGTCCGGCAAAAAAGTAACCGCCGACCGTCAGAACGAGCTTGACCCGATGGCACTGATTTCGGATTATGGCGCAGACGCAACACGCTTTGCCTTGCTCTCTGCTGCTTCTGTCGGAAACGATATCGTACTTTCCGAGCAGCAGGTCGAGGCCGCACAACGCCTGACCGAAAAGCTCTGGAACTGCGCACGTTTTGTACTTGACAATCTGCCTGCATCCTTCGAATATACCGCCCTGCCAACTGCTCTGCATATTGAAGAACAGTGGATTCTTACGCGCCTCAATCAGCTTACCGGCGACGTCAATTCCGACATCGACAACGGGTTATTCAGCCGTGCCGCACGCAAGCTCGATCAATTCATCCGGCATACATTCAGCCGGCAATATCTGCCGCTTGCGCGTGTTCGTCTGCGCGCGGGTTATGACGGCAGAAGCGATGCTGCACAGGTTCTTGTTTATGTGCTACGCGGCATCCTGTGCCTGATGCACCCCTTTATGCCATTTATCACCGAGGAAATCTGGCAGGCTTTGTCGGAATATGAGGGCGATATCGCCTGTACGGATTATCCTGTTTATCAGGAGGAGCTGGATTTCAGTCAAACCGCCGATGATTTCTCGTATGTACTGACCGCGCTTCGGGCTGTCAAGCGATGCCGGACTGCTCTGCGCATTCCGCAAACTGTCCGCGTCAAATTCTATTTTGATACATTGGACGTCGAGTTGTTTTCCGCGAGCAGTGTGTTCTTTGAGTATCTGACCGGCGCAAAGGAAATCGAATTTGTATCGGAATGCCGGTTCCGGAATGTCGCAGACGTCATCACAGACCGCGTACATATTTCCATTCCGGTTGAACAGCCGATGCTTCAGGAGTGGAGACAAATTTTGCTGCACAGTGATGCAAAAGCATTGAGCAAGCAGCTGGAGCCACTCCAAGACCTGCTCGATCAGTCGGATTTCTGTCAGAAAGCACCGGATGATATTGTCCGCGCCACAAGAGAACGCCGCGCTGTACTGCGTGAAAAGCTCCTGCGCATTGCAAATGTGTTCGACAATCGCCAATAACAATCAATCCGTGAAAGCAACGTAATTTCGCTGCTTTCACGGATTTTTTAGGCTATATCGCACAGAGCTGGTGGTACAGATGCGCAGGGCGAGGGGAGACCGGAGCGCAGCGACGATTCCCCTCGTTCTTAGGTTGTCCCTTTCGCATTTGCGCAAGGAATTTCTGCCAAGCCGTAAGGCGGGCTTTGTGCGGTGTTTCCTTAATTTCGCAGAATACAATAAGCTGCGCCGATGATTCCCATGATAATCCAGAATACGGCGCGCCGCGGAATCAGCCGCTTGGGCTTCCCAAGCACCTTGCACCACACTTCCAAATAACGCAGAATCAACAGCAGAACGCCAAATACCAGCAGCGCATTCTGCCGAACCGCTTCCGCAATATCCAATCTGCAAAGCGCATAAACCGCGTGCGTCATGCCGCAGGACGGGCATTTCAAGCCTGTCAGTGTGCGCAGGATACATGGCGGCATCCAAGGCAGCATAAGCAGCGTATACAGATTTTTTGCAAGCAACAGACCGCCTGCCGCTAAAAATGGCAGCAGAACCAGCAGAACGACCTGCTGATTTTTTTTCAGCATCAGCTTTCTTTTCATTGGATAGAGCATCCTCTCTTTTTGATATTCAAAAAAATATATCGTTTTTCGATAAAAAACTATTGACAAACGAGATTTTATGTGCTATACTAAATCCAACAACACAAAAGGAGCGTGTGAACTATGAACCTCAAATGGAATTCCGAAAAATCTCTTTTCCTCTCGCGCTGTCTCACAATCGCAACACTCATTCTGGGCTGCGTCTCACTATTTTGCATCCCAATTATCACAGAATGGTATGATGCAATTTCCGGCGAAAAGCCAATCCACGTTGTCATGAACATCGTGCTGTATCTCAGCGTGCTGCTCGCACTTGTCGCCCTCTGGCAGCTTTTGATACTGCTCAACCGCTTTGCAAAAAAGCAGGTATTTGTCACCGAAAACGCTGCCTGTTTCCGTATGATAGCATGGTGCTGCTTCGGTGTGGCGGTACTCTGGCTCGTACTGACCTTCTGGCGGTTTCTTGCATTCTTCGTTGCATTCATCGCGGCATTTGCCGGCCTGCTGCTGCGCGTCATGAAAAATATGCTGGAAGCAGCAATCGCATTGCGTGAAGAAAATGACTACACAATCTGAAAGGAGCTGCGAATCATGCCAATCATAGTCAATCTCGATGTGATGATGGCAAAGCGCAAAATCTCTGCCGGAGAGCTTGCAGAGCGCGTAGACATCACACCGGCAAATCTTTCGATCCTCAAAAATAATAAAGCCAAAGCGGTTCGCTTCTCCACACTCGAAGCGCTTTGCCGTGAGCTGGATTGTCAGCCCGGCGACGTATTGGAATACGTCAAAAACGAGTAAAAACATCGTTTATCGAATCCAAATCGTCATCATAAGAATCCACAAGAACAATCTGAAAGGGAGACGTCATCATGTATATCAAGCTCATCCAACCTGCAATGATTAAGCGGCCAATGGACACCGATTTAAAGCTCCATATGGCACCGCCGCTGGGTCTGTTGACAGTCGCTGCCATTCTGCGTGAGCAGCACCGTGTTGTACTGGAAAACGAAAATATCGAGCCGATTCACTATGACGATCATCCCGATATTGTCGGCATTTCCGTGACGGTCGATACCCTGACCCGTGCCATGAAAATCGCAAAGGCATTCCGCAAGCGCGGCTCCATTGTGGTTGCCGGCGGCATCCATATCACAACAGCCTATCACACTATACCGGAAAATGCGTTTGATGTTCTCTGCGTTGGCGCGGCTGAGGGAACATGGAAAAACATCGTTCAGGACGCGGAAAACGGTTGTCTCAAAAAAATCTATCACTGTAACGGCAAGCTGCGCGGTGAGGATATTGTTTCTCCTGCCTACGACATGATCGACCGCAGCAAATATCTCTATACCAGCGTGATTCACACGAGCCGCGGCTGTCCGTTCCGCTGTGACTTCTGCTATAACAGTGCCAAATCTCACAACTTCGTCAACCGTCCGATTCCGGATGTCCTGCGTGAAATCCGTCAAACCGGAAACAGACATATCATGTTCATTGACGACAATTTCGCCGGCAATCCGCAATGGACAAAGCAGTTTCTCAAAGCAATTCTGCCCATGAAGCTCAAATGGCAGGCGGCTGTCTCCATCAATGCCGCAAAGGACGGCGCATTGCTCGATCTCATGCGGAAAAGCGGCTGTCAAAGCCTGTTTATCGGGTTCGAGAGCATCAATCCGGCATCCGTGAAAAACGTCCATAAGGTTCAGAACAGCACCGATGAATATGAACAGGCGATCCGTGAAATCCACAAGCGAGGCATCATGATCAACGGCAGCTTTGTATTCGGACTGGATGACGATACGCCCGAAACCTTTGACGCGACGATCAAATGGATCGTGAAAAATCGCATCGAAACCGTCACCTCGCATATTCTTACGCCCTACCCCGGCACCGTGCTCTATGACAGAATGCGCGCTGACGGGCAGATTACCTCGTACAATCTCTCGCTTTACAACACCGCACACGTTGTATTTCGCCCACGCCGTATGACCAAGGACGAACTCTACCAAGGCTATCTGCGCGTTTACAAAGAGGTATACAGCCTCAAAAATATCATAAAGCGGCTGCCGGATACCAAGTCCCAGCGTGTACCATACCTGATTTTCAACCTGCTTTATCGCAAATACGGTAAATTCACCGATTTCATCTGCCACCTCATCACCTATGAGCGAATGGGAAAAATCGGTGAACGACTGGCAAAATATATGTGACAAGGAGAACATTATGAACGAAAATACTACATTCATCCAAACCGAACAACCCGTAATCTCCCCGACATTCGCAGCCCCGCACATTCCGACCCCAAAGCCGAAATTGGAATTTCTGCCGCACGACACCGTGTTTGCATGGCTGACTGCGATTCTTGGCATTCTGATGATGCGATATGTCGTATTCGTTGCGGATGGCATTCCGGCAACCCTCTGCTTTTGGCTGCTGAACCTGCTGAGCACACTGTACGTTCGCAAATGCGGCTGCAAGCCGCGGCTGCCGCATCGTATCTGGGGCGCGGTCATCTGGATTTTTCCAATCAGCTTTTCCTTGACGGCAACCCCGTTCCTGCACGGCATCTGCTTCTGGTTCCTGCTGGCTGCAATTATCTGGCGCACCCATAGCATCTGCGGAAACGCAGGCTTTGTCACGCGCTTTTTCCCGCTTGATCTGCTTGATTCCATCGGCAAATCGCCAAAGCAATATATGACTGCCGCACCGCAGGCGATTTCCTCTGCCGCAAACAAATCCTCAGCGGGTTCTTCCATCAAAACCATTCTGCTCGGTCTGCTGGTTACAATTCCGCTGACAATCGTTGTTGCCGTACTGCTTGCCAGCGCAGATTCCGGAATAGAAAAAATGTTTTTGCAATTCGGAAATCTGCTGACAGAAAATGTCATGGAATTCATCTGGCAGATTGGTCTTGGCATACCGGCAGGCTTCTATCTGTTCTCCGTATTCTACGGCGCCGCACAGCGCAAACGGAAATCGCAGCCGTTCCCGACTGTCGAGCAGCACCAAGAAAAGCTCTCTGCACTGCGCACGATTCCAAATCTCGGACTGTACGCCGGCATCACGCCGATCTGCCTGCTCTATCTGGTCTATGTCATCTCACAGATGAACTACTTTTTCTCTGCATTCGCAGGCAGGCTGCCCGACGGTATGATCTATTCGGAATATGCACGCCGCGGCTTCTTTGAGCTTGTCGCAATCGCCATCATCAATCTGATTGTCGTTCTTGTTCTGACAGGCTGCGCGAAAAAGGGCGGTGCGGAACGCCCGAAAATATTGAGCGTCTATGCGGTCATTCTCTACGTATTTACGCTATTTATCATCGCGACTGCACTCGCCAAAATGTTCCTGTATATCAACGCCTACGGCATGACGCCGCTTCGCGTTTATGCAACATGGTTCATGATACTGCTCGCTATGACATTTCTGGTGTTGCTTCTGCGGCAGTTCATCAGCAAGCTGCCGACTGCTGCAATCCTGACGAGTATATCTGTCGCTATGCTCGCAATCCTCTGCTTTGGCAAACCGGAAGCGCGTATTGCAGAATATAACATCCGTCATTATGCCGATGGCTCACTCAAAGATCTGGATATCGCTATGCTTTGCGGGCTTTCCGAGGATGCCTATAATGTCATGGCACGAACAAAAAATCAGGAAATTATATATACAGCCAATCCTGAAGACTGGGAAATGTTTAACAAAGAGGGCAGCCGCATCGTTGAGAGCTATCGGACCGACGCGCCGGACAAAGGCTGGAATCTGCCTGCGCAGTTACTGATTCAGCAAATCGGTTATCAACGGTATGTACCATAAACGGAGATAATCACATGAAACAAAAAACACGTATTTATATGGGTATTGCATCCATTGTTCTGCTCGGCATTGAAATCCTGATCGGAATGTTCGCGCGCGGCTGGGTGCGCAATCAGCTCGGAGATATCCTGGTCGTCATTCTGCTCTATACGATTTTCCGCACAATCTCACCGGAAAAGCCGCGGCATGGTCTGCTGCTTCCAATCGGCATCCTGCTGTTTGCATTCTGCGTGGAATTCTTACAGCTCTGGGGCTTCTGCGATCGGCTGCATATCACGAACACACTGCTCCGCATCATCATTGGCACAGGCTATTCCAATGCCGATATGCTCAGCTATACGGCTGGAATTCTGCCATGTATCGGCTTAGAATTCCTGCTGCGCCGACGCTTTGCAAAATCAAATACAAATTGAAAATCAGCCGTGAAATCAACGCTTTGTCATGGATTTCACGGCTGTATTTTATTCTGTATCCGAATACGGCTCCATGGATTCGATCGTTTCGAGATTATCAAGCTCCGGCAAGTCATCAGTCAGAACTGCAAGCTCCTCCGCATCGTCCTCCGGCTGCACCGCAAACAGGTCTGATTCGCCACTCGTCGGAAGCGGCGGCAAATCTGCAAGCGACTCTAATCCGAATGTTCGCAGAAAATGCGCAGTCGTGCGATAGGTAACCGGTCTGCCGGGAACCTCGATCCGCCCGGCTTCCTCCAGCAAGCCGCGCTCCACAAGCGTATTGACAACCGAGCTGCTGTCCACGCCGCGTACACGCTCCACAAAGCCCTTTGTCACAGGCTGATTGTATGCAATGATCGTCAGGGTTTCCATTGCTGCATTGGAAAGCGGCGTATTCCGCTTCACTTCCAGCGCCGCACGGATTTCCTCTGCATACTCGGCACGCGTGGTGAGCTGCCAGCTTCTGCCGAGTGAAAGAAGCTGCAAGCCGCTGCCCGTTTCATCCAGCGACGTTTTCAACGCATTGGCTGCGGCCGTAATTTCCTCCGCAGTCATACCGAGCGCCTCTGCAAGACGGTCGGTTTCCATCGGCTCCCCTGCCGCAAACAGCACCGCTTCGAGCGCCGCACTCTGATATTCCAGTTTCATGTTACCGTCCTTTATGTTCCGCTGAGCATCGTTTCCAGCATTTCATTGACGCGCTCCATGTGCATTCCGCGCGAACCCTTGATCAGAAAACAGATCGGTTCATCGGCGTGCGTCCGCAATACCGCAGCGAGCTGCTCCATGAGCGCATCCTGCGTCAGAAAGGCAGATGCCGCATCGCCATAGCCCTCTACAAAATCGCAGTAGTTTTCGCCGCAGAAGAACGCCGCATCCGTATATTGTCTGCAAAGCGCGCCCAATTCGCGATGACGCTCCTTTGCAAATTCACCGAGTTCATTCATATTGCCAAGGATTGCCCATTTCTGCGCCGCTCCTGCAATCACGCCAAGTGACTGCAATGCAGCCGCCATCGCTTCCGGATTTGCATTATAATAATCACGGATAATCGTCATATTTCCGTATTTTGCGCGCTCAGAACGCATCGCGCCCGGCACGAAGCTGCTGAGTGCTGCCGCGCATTCGTTCAGCGTCATGCCAAACCGCAAGCCGGTATGCACAGCAAGCAGCGCATCGGTGACATTGTGCATTCCGGTCATCGGAAGAACCGCCTCTGCCGTGCTGCCGTCAACGGTATACCGCAGTGTAAACCGCATATTTTCTGCACTTTCGATGATATTCTCCGCAAGCAATTCCGCATCCGGATTGCCGCAGCAGGTGCTGTACAGCACATTGGTTCGTTCGCGCAGCTCCGCCATATTGCCATACAGGAATTGATCTTCTGCCGACACCAGCAGCGTACCGCCGCGCCCATTCTCCGGAAGATGCTCAATCATCTCAGTTTTCGCAAGATAAATATTCTGCTGCGAACCGAGATTTCCGATATGCGCCGTGCCGATATTCGTAATGATCGCCATATCCGGCTCTGCAAGATTCGACAGATGCCGAATTTCGCCGGCATGATTCATGCCCATTTCAATCACGGCAATCTCTGTTTCCGGCGGCATATGCAGAATTGTATAAGGTACGCCGACATGGTTGTTATGGTTTCCGGAAGTCGCATAGGTACGGAATTTTGCGGAAAGCACGTGCGCCGTCATGTCCTTTACCGTTGTCTTTCCGCTGCTGCCTGTCACGCCGACAACCCGAAGTCCGTTCTGCTTATATGTATGGATACAGCTTTTGGCAAGCACGCCGTAAGCGTCACCCTCTGCCACCAGATACGGCACGCCCGGCTCTGTCTCCGGCTTCTCGGACAAAATACAAAGCACCGCGCCTTTTTCCGCAGCCTGCTTTGCATACAGATTTCCGTTGAAATTCTCGCCTTTCAATGCAATAAAGCAGTTGCCCTGTTCGATCGTGCGCGTATCCGTGCTGAATCCGGCTACGACCGCAAGCGGGTCGGTGCAATTCACAAGCTGCGCACCAATCGCATCCGCAATCTCACCAAAGGTCATCCGCACATAGCGCTCTTCCTGCATCAACGCCATATCAAGCCTCCTGTGCCAGCACGATCAGACGGTCAAGCAGCTCCGCAAACGGAATCCCCTCTGCCGCCCACATCTTCGGATACATCGAAATCGGCGTAAAACCGGGCAGCGTATTGATTTCATTGAACACGATTTCGTTCGTATCGCGCGTCACAAAGAAATCCACGCGGGAAAGTCCTGCGCAGCCCAGCGCACAGAAGATTTTGACTGCCCATTCGCGCACCTCAGCATTCAATTCCTCGCTGATTCTCGCCGGAATAAATGCCTGTGAGGTCGTCGCGACATATTTTGCATCATAATCATAAAATTCAGCACCTGCGTCAATTTCGCCGGCAACTGCCGCTTTCGGACAGTCATTGCCAAGCACTGCCACCTCAATCTCTCTGCCGTTGATGAATTCCTCAGCAAGGATTGCTTTATCATATTTGAATGCGGTTTCCAGTGCAGGCATCAGCGCTGCTTCATCCATCACCTTGGAAACGCCGACCGAAGAACCGGTATTGCATGGCTTGATGAACACCGGAAACGCAATATTGTCCATAATCTGACGGCACATTGCAGCACTATCTGCCTGAAAATCCGCACGGCGCAGTGTGAGCCAATTTGCCTGACGGACACCCGTTGTTGCCGCAATCAGCTTCGTCACGGATTTATCCATAGATGCTGCCGCCGCACAGACATGGCATCCAACATATGGAATGCCGGAGAGCTGGAATAAGCCCTGAATCGAGCCATCCTCGCCGTTTTCGCCGTGCAGAACCGGAAAAATGACATCAACCGCAATGGTTTCGATGCCGTTTTCATTGACAACGCAAAGACCTGCGCCGCGTTCGGGCGAGAGAAATGCAGTACGGTTATTTGGATTCTGCTCCCACTTATCTTCCGCAATATCTTTATAATCATCGCCGCCGAACAAGAGCCACTTACCGGAAAGCGTAATGCCGACCGGAAGCACCTTTCTGTTTTCCTTGTTCAGATTGCGCAGCACCGCCTCTGCGGAAACCAAAGATACCGCGTGTTCGGGCGAAACACCGCCAAATAATACCAATACTGTCTGCATAATAAAAACCTCTTTTCATTACAGATGAATCTCCGAGGAACTGCCGCAATGTCATTTACGGCAGCCGCTCGGAGATACTATCATATCATGCAAAAAATTCGCCTGCGATCATAACCTTTGCAATCTCGCAGTCCTGATCGAGCAGAAGCAAATCAGCGTCTGCACCGACAGCAATTCTACCCTTTTTATCAGCGCCAATCATATCTGCCGGCGTTGTGGTTGCCATACGAACAGCATCCTCAAACGGAACGCCGAATTTTACAGCCTGCTTCACGCAGAACCAGAGCGTAGAGGTCGAGCCTGCAATCGCGCCGTCCATTGTCCGTGCAACACCGTCTTTGACCTCGATATCCTGTCCGCCGAACTCATACATACCGTCACCGAGTCCTGTTGCGCGCATGGAATCGCTGATAATGACCATACGCTCAGCGCCGAACATCTTATACAGCATCATCACAATGCCGGGATGCAGGTGCAGACCATCGGTAATTGCCTGTACATAGATATTCTTTTCCAGTGCAGCCGGAATCGGGCCGGGGTCTCTGTGGTGAATCGGCGGCATTGCGTTAAAGGTATGCGTGAGGCAGCTTGCGCCGGCTTCGATCGCCTTGATACAGGTGTCATAATCCGCATCCGTATGACCGATGCAGACAACAGCGCCGCATTCCTTGATGAATTCCATGCTGCCATCCAGCTCCGGTGCAATCGTCACCACGCGCATTCCGTCCAACGACTTGAATTCCGCAAGATCGGGATTCTTAATGAACTGACCGTTCTGCGCGCCCTTTTTCTTTGCATTGATGTACGGGCCCTCCATATGGAAGCCGAGAATCCGTGTGCCGGGAACATTGGTGTTGCCCTCTGTGACCTTTTTGATTGCTTCATAGCTCTGGGTCATAGTCGTCGGCAGCCAAGAGGTCGTGCCGTTCTTTGCAAGAAATGCGCACATTTCCTCAAATTCGCCGTCCATCGTATCCTTGCCGACGCAGCCATGCGAGTGCATATCGACAAGACCCGGAATCACGGAATAGCCGGTGCAGTCCTCGCCGGTGGTGCTGTCAGATGCCGGTGCAATCGCGGTGATCGTACCGTTTTCGATGGTAATATCAGTCAGTTTGCCCTCAAAGAGCAGATTTTTCAGTACCATAGTATTTATCCTTTCAGGCGTAGCCCCCTGTGCGGAGTTCCCAATCGCCGCTGTTGTTCTTTTGTCTTATTTTGCAGCCGGAAGCGAAGCGGCAGCAACCGCCTGACCAACTCTTCTGTCCATCTCATCCGGCAGAATGAACTGAATCTGCTGATAGAGTGCAGGGAATTCCTTTTCGAGGACTTCCTTTGCCTTTTCGATGATCAGATCGCCGCCGAGACCGGAGGTAACTCTGCCGCTGATCTGCAAATAGCGAATGTCATAGAAATCCGCATAGTTTGCGATGGCGTAGCCGAAGTAAGTACCGATTGTGCGGAAGATATCCTTTGCACCCTCGTGTCCTTCCTCAAGCACTTTCTGGACTGCCTTGAGCTTTTCAGCAAGCGTCAGGCTCTCATCCAGCTCAATGCCAGCCTTCGGTGCAAGACGGATGACTGCATCCTGCGAGAAATACTTCACGCCGCAGCCGTAATCGCCAGACCACTCATCGACTGAGGAATCCGGATTATAGTCCACCGGAACGAATGCCAGCTCATTGTGCCAGCCGGTGACATTGCCGTTGATATCGACATAGCCGCCTGCCTCGGAGGTGCCCATTGCAATACCGAGTACGCCGTTGACATCCATTGCCATAGACGCGGCAAGTGCTGCAACGTCGCCGTCATTTGCAACAGCATACGGCACGCCCAGTTCATCGAGAACATCGACATAAACATTTTTGCAAGCCTCGCCCTGTGTATCCTTCGGAACCTTCAGGAACAGATGCGAAACCATTGCGCGGTTTGCAACCAATACGCCTGCGGTGCTGACGCCGACTGCGTCAAAGCTCGGCATATGCTCTGCCGCTTTGAGGATCGCGTTCTTGATATGCTCATGGTGATAGGAGATATCCTCAGCCAGCTTCGGCAGCCAGACGATCTCCTCAGCCCAGACAGTCTCACCGTTGACAACGGCAGCGACTTTCATATCCGAACCGCCTGCGTCAAAACCAACGCGGCAGCCGTCCAGATTTCTGCCGATGGACAGCGGACGTACATGGTCTTCCGGCATATCGGCAAAATCGCGTTCCTCAACTTCAAAATCACGCTCATAGGTCGTGCTCCAGAAATCAACGTCAAATGCGCGCAGACCCTCTTTGGTGTAGGCATCGCGAATATATTCAAATACATCGTGATCACCGGCAAGCATGACTTTCCAACCGCCGGCACACCACAAAATCGTCTTAATCAGACGTTCTGCATAGCGGCAGTTCTCCTCTTTGTTATCGCCCAGCTTTGTATCACGGCGATACACAAGTCCATCTTCGCGCTCTACGGCAATCGAAAACGGTCTGGTTGCTTTTGCGAGGAAATCACGGTTAAAATAGATTGCAGGGACAAAATCGTGGTCAAGAATCGGTTGAATCATAGGTTCTGTTCCTTTCGATTTACAATTTAAATTTGCGGCAATCCTGTCATAACAGAAATTGCCCTATCTATACAACAGAACAAACGGCGGCTTAACACCGTCGCTTGTCTCTGTAGTAACCAGATTATTTTGTATTTTGAATGTTCCAGCGGAACGGGCAGATGCGGGACGATTTTGTAGTATCGAACATAAAGTTCTTATCAATCGTTGTCACATCCAGCCAGCGGTAATTTGTTTTCTGTTCCGGGTCACCAAACAGCTTATGCTTCAGGCTGCCGGAAAGACTCGTTTTTTGCATTACAGGGCCGAGACGATGGTTCTTTTTCATAAACGCAACAATCTCGGACGCCATCACGAGCGAGGAATCCGCTACATTATATACGCCGGTATAATTTGCGCTGTCTGCCTGTCTCAGAAAGCCTATGATAAAATCGGAAATATTATGAACACAGCACATATGATAGCCGTATTCACCGGTGCGGAATACGAAAATAGACTTGTCTTTCGGATCGCGAATCCGCGACATCAGGTTCTCGGTATAATTCAGAGCATACACCATCGGTACACGCGCAACACAGCAGATCATGTTCTTGATGCTCCGGACATCATTTGCAAATGCAGATTCCGCATTGAGCTTCAGCTTGCCGTAATTGGTCACAGGCTTGACAATGTCATCCTCGCGAACCGGCTCACGGTTCTCAGGCTGCTTATAAACCTGCGTGGTACTCATGAGAATAAACTTCTGAACACTTTTGGAAATCGCGAGCTTATATAGAAATTTGTCGCAGGCGGCACTTTCGTCCATCTGCTCTTTGTCAATGATGGCACCAAAATCATTGTCAACCGTACACGCAAGATGTACGACATAATCAATCTCAAATTCATCAAAGATTTCGCCGTATTTCCCCTGATTGCTTGGGGCTGCTTCACGAAAGACATAGTTTTCTTTTCCGGCATTGTATTCTGACTCTTTTTTGTCAACGGCGATGACAGTATTGCCTTTTCTCAATAGGCCGGAGCAGATATGATCGCCAATCAATCCGCAGCCGCCGGTTACAAGAATCGTTGCCATAATGATACAGTCCTTTCCTTGGTGAGATGAGATCATGCCCCCCGAATGACATGACTGCGCACTACCCTATAATTATACATCATTATTATATCATGTTTGACAAAGAAATGCAAGCACAGATATAAATTTTGACGTTTTCTCTTATCCGCAGTCTATTTTCTCCATATTCACTAAGCAATTTATACAAAAAGGAATCGAAAGTAACAATGATTCCTATGATTTGTCCCGAAGACGTAAAAAGAATTGCTGCAAAATACGGGCACATGGTTCTTCTAATAACCCACCGGTCACGCGTGGTTTATGATTATACGGCAGCGCAAACATCTCCTGCACCGAGCAGACCGCCCCTGCCTTTTCATCATACGCGCCGAAGATCACCCGATCGATCCGCGCATTGATAATCGCACCGCTGCACATCGGGCAAGGCTCCAGTGTAACGTACAGATTACAGCCGGACAGCCGCCATGAGCCGCGATTCCGCGCCGCCTCCTCGATTGCAAGGATTTCCGCGTGCGCTGTCGGAGAATGATCCTGTTCGCGTCGATTTCTTCCTCGTCCGAGGATCAAGCCTGTTTCACGCTCCACAACAACCGCCCCAACCGGTATTTCTCCGGCTGCCGCAGCCTCCTTCGCAAGGGCAATCGCCTCACGCATCATCGCAAAATCATCAAACATTCGGTTGCCTCCGCAGTATTCTGCATGATCTCATCAATAAAAAAGCTGCACCAGCATCAGCAATACGGATACCGCCGCCCACGGCAGCATCGTTACGGTCTGCATCAGCGCCGAAATCTTCTGCGTATGACGCAGCACAATCATCCGATTGCTCAGCCCGATCGAGCGTCTGCGCACTACAATATAAAATACAATCGCAAGTGCGCCGAACGAAATCAGCATCAGACTATATTCCCACATCCAGAAATTTCGCACGATATAAACCGCAGCAACACGCGCATACGCCAAGCCGGTAAACACCACGCGCAGCACAATACATTTCGGCAGCGAGCCGGAGCGAATCATCAGATATCCGGCTGCAAACCCGATCAGCAGCTCCGCAATGCGCTCCGGCATCTGATTCGGAAACAGAAATCCAATCATCGCCGTCACCCATACTGCAAACGGATCACCAAACTGCCGCAGCAGATTGAGAATCGCGCCGCGCAGAAACAGCTCTGTAATGGTAGATACCAGCAGTGTATCAAATATACCATAGGCAATAACCGCTGTCGGGTTCTTATAGCCGACAACGCTCTGCGCAAGCTCGATGCCGCCGCGCTGTGCAAGCAGCACATAAACGCCGGCAATCATCATGCCTGCACCAACGCCGGCTGATAATTCCGGTGTACCGCCTTTCATAATCGGTGCAAACACGCGCCGCGGAAATCGGCTGATTTTGATCAGCAAAACAGTCGGCAGCAGATATTTCAGCAGCACAACTACAGCACGTGCCGATACAACCGTCCATTGGCTGCCCTGCATTGCCGTTGTCAGAAATTCCGTGCGGATATTCATATTGAGCAGATGCAGTATGCCCTGTAGCAGCGACTCACCGGCAATCTCCGTAACAAAATAAATGAGCAGCACTGCACCGATCATCTGTCCGCAGCGCATCAGCGATTCGCGCTCCGATATTCCGACATTTTGCTGGGCGACAGTATCTCCGGAAACATATACATTTTCCAGATTATTTGAAGAAAACCGAAACACCAATTTTGAATCGGATTGTCTGCGCCACTGCAAATAATTTATGTTATATTGTTCATTACAAGAGTCATATTTAAACGCTTCCACAACATCTGTATAAGCCTGATCCAAACGCAGCACCCCACTTCCCCATTTTATACTAATTATTATAACAAAGTCAAGCGTTCAGAGTCGTTTGCATTTCGTAAAAAGACTGTGAATAAAATATGAATTTTTATAGATCGTTGAAGCGTTGTGCAAGCAGCTTCCAGCAGTCCGCGATAAATATAAAACATTCGCAATATCCATTCGATTTTCTTTCGGTCAATCCTCTGTCTGTGACAGACCCGAATGCTGCATCCGAGTCCATCATCCGACAGAAAAAATCAAATAGATGTATTGCGAATGTTCAATTCAAATGCGAATATCCATTGTTTCTTCATCAAGCGGCATCACATCAATCTGCTTTGATTGTGCCGATTCTTCTTCTGATTCAGGCTCCGGTTCCTGCACTTGCGGCAGTTCTGCCTGCGCCGCCAGCAGTTCCGCTTCCTCCGACTCGGATTCACCATCCTCCGGCGGTTCCTCCGCAAACAAATCCAACGCAAGCTCTGCGGCTGCCTCCATCAAAAGCTGATCTGTCTCATCCAGCGCAAGCCGTTTGGCTGCTTTTTGCTGGCGCTTTGGTTTATCATCCTCTTGCTGCACCGGCGCAGTCTCCGGTTCCGCAGCTTCCTCCGTCACCACTTCTGGAACATCCTCATGATCCCCAGAACGGCTGTCTATGGCGCTTTCGGATTGCTCCTCTGCATCTTCGGTCTGTTCCTCGGCATTTTCGGTTTCGGTATGTTCTTCGGTATCTTCGGATTGGGCGTCCGCATCTTCCGCGCTATCTTCGGAATTTTCTTCTACAGTATCCGAATACGCCTCGGTATCCTCCGGATGCTCCGCTGCCGGCTCTGCATCATCTGAGACATCCTCGGCAATCTCTGCGGCGACCTCGATATCCTCCGCATCTGCATCATCCGATTCCACCTGCTCGCCGCGAATCTGCACGACCGGTGCAGCTGTCTCGCCGGGAATCTCAACATTCAGCGGATCAAGCAGCGCCTCACGCTCAGCAAGCGCCGTAGCTTCCGTACTATGCGGAAAGAACAACGTAATGGTTGTTCCGCTGCCTAGCTGACTTTCCAACTCAATCGTAGCATTATGGAACGCAGCACCATGCTTGACAATGGAAAGCCCCAGACCGGTTCCGCCAATCTGCTTGGAATGGCTCTTATCTACGCGATAAAAGCGTTCAAACACCCGTTCCTTGTCTGCCTGCGGAATGCCGATACCCGTATCCGTTACGGTGAAAATCGCCTGCTGACCCGTGCTATGAACCTTGATCGCAACAGTACCATTTTCTTCGTTATACTTAATTGCATTGTCACAGAGATTATAGAGCATTTCCTCGACGATCACCGGTACACCGTGCATCGGCGCGGTATCGCCCTCCAATGTCATGGTAATATGTCTGCGTTCTGCCGCGGCAGTCAGCTGCGTTTTCACGTGGTCGGCAATTTCGTAGAGATCAAGCGGCACGACTTCTTCCGTAAAGCTCTCATCATCCAGTCGAGACAGCCGGAAGATGTCCTCAATCAACGTAATCATACGTGCAGATTCATCGCGAATCCGCGCCGCAAAGCCGTTCAGGTCCTTCTTTTTCACCATACCGGACTCTATCATATCTGCAATGCCGTAAATCGAAGTCAGCGGCGTTTTCAGCTCATGTGATACATTTGATGTAAATTCACGGCGAAGCGCGTCACGTTTTTCACGCTCGAGCACATCCAGCAGAACCAGCACCGCACCGGTCAACCGATTCTCACGCACAACCGGATTGGCAATCAGCTGAACAGCAGCATTCTCCGATGTCAGGGTTGCCGTACCGCGAATCCCATCCAGCGCTTGTTTCACCAGTTCACGATATTTTTTCTCATCGCTCAGATCATAAACCGAGCCGTATTCCTCGCCGGCGTCATCCTTGCCGAGCAAGCGCAGCGCAGCACGATTATACAACAGGACTCTGCCTGCGGCGCTCACCAGCAGCAGACCCTCCTGCATATTATCCGTCAGTATTTTCAGCTGCTCCTGCTGACCGGTCAGCTCATTCATCTGCGTATCAATTTGCGCTTTCAGACTGGATACCTGACGCGCAAGCGGTTTCAATTCCGGATATTGCCGCAAGGTTTCCTTAGAATCAAGCCGTGTTTTTTTCAAACGCAGCGCAATCGAATTTGCAAACCTGTCGCTCATCAGATACATCGGTACAATTAAGATCGCCCCAACAATTATGCTCATCGGCAGCAGCTGAAGCACCAGACGAAAATAGTTTTCTGTTGGAAGCAGCAAGGGATACACCAACAGACAAAGAACCAAGGTCAGCCCCATAGCTATCAACATTTTGCGGAACAGCGCTTTTTTCATTCTGTTGCCTCCGATGTATCCAAATGATGATCCTGAAAACGATAGCCTATGCCCCGGACAGTTTCAATGGAATTGCCGGCTTCACCGAGCTTTGCGCGCAGCGTCCGGATATGTACATCGACCGTCCGGCTTTCACCGGCATAATCAAAGCCCCATACTGTTTCCAGAATCCGTTCTCTGTTCAGCACAATCCCCTGATTCCGCATCAGCATGGCAAGCAAATCAAATTCTTTTCCCGTCAATACAATTTCGGTATCACGCACCGTCACCAAATGACGCGCGGTATACAATGCAATTCTGTCACTCTTGAGCACTTCTTCGGCATTCTGCCCGCCATCCGCAGCCCGGCGCATCAGCGCACGGATACGGGAAAGCAGCTCCATCACCCCAAATGGCTTTGTGAGATAGTCATCCGCACCGCTGTCCAGTCCAAGCACTTTGTCATATTCGGTGCTGCGCGCGGAGAGCATCATGATCGGCAGCTTTTTCGTTGCAGAATTCTCACGCAGCCAGCGCAGGACGGAAAGCCCGTCTTCCTCCGGCAGCATGATATCCAGCAGGACAACGTCCGGAATCGCCTCCGTTACCGCGTCGCGAAAATCAGACGGCGTCGCAAAACCGCGAATCTCCATTCCCGAACTCCGCACTGCATAAACCGTAAAATCACGAATATTCTGATCATCTTCCAGCAGGTAAATCATGACATCCTCCTTTCAAGCCACATTCTGTTCTATTATATCATATTCTGTAGTAAATTTCAATGGAAAAATGAAAATAAAATCATTCTGTCGCTTGATGGGAAATGGCACCGCCATCCGCTGCGCGCATACCCCAAATCCATTGCAAAAAGATGCTGCACCGAATCGGAAGCCGCTGCATATACTGCAATATCAATCGAAAGGAGGGCTGCCGGATGAAAGTCGTCGTTGTCAAGAGTCCGCGTCTGCTCGCAGGACTTCTCCGTATGGTTTTTCATATCCGGAAGGAAGAACACTGCGAAGAGGCATAAAGCTAGCTGCCTGCTGTTTTTTCGACAGCAGGCAACTGTTTTTTTCGCTCCAAAACTGTGCGATTGTATCCTGTTTTTCCACAGGCAATCGCTTAAATAACTGAAATTTTTGCAGACATACAAATACATATCCGATTCATTTCCCATTTTTCGTTAATATGCACTATTTACAAAGCCGCCGCATTTTGATATAATGAAATTGGACGAATGTCCAAAAAACAAGACGACGGTTTTTTATGTTTCTGAGGGGGTAATTTTCATGAAACACAACAACTGGTTCCGTCTCGGCGGAACGGCACTGGCAGCAGGACTTCTGCTCTCCCAGTTCACAGCATTTTCGGTACGCGCAGCCGAACAGACAACAAAAGACATCTCCGTTTGTGACTACAGCATGGTCTTTGACACACCGCTCACAATCGAGCAGGGAACTCCCGTTCCCGTTTCACCCAGCGAAGCAGGTGTTCCGCTGGACAAGCCGATCAAGGAAGTCTGGCTCGATGTCTCCATGGATGCTTCATCCGGTCTGCCTGCCATGCCTGCGATCGGCTATGTCACAGACACCTACATCAACGATGCCGGTGAAGCCTCCACTTGGGCAGGCGACGGTCTTTGGATGAGCACCGCACTCAGCCGTGCGACCATCCTGATCGAAATTCCGGAGGACAAGCCTCTGAACAGTGGTCTGGAGGTTCAGCTCTGGGGTGAAGCCGGTGATACAGTCCCCGTCATGGAGCTCAATGCAGTCGGATATATGACAGGCTCCGGCGGAACGATCGGTATGATGACGCGCAAGGGCGATGTCAATGGGGATAAGGTCGTTGATATTGGCGACGTGAACGCATTGGCAAAATATCTCACAAGCGAATCCGCAGCGCTCGAAGCAGCCGCAAACGGTGACTTTGATCACAACAACCGCCTGACCGCTTCCGATCTCACTACGCTCAAGCGCGGCATTCTCGATGGTTCTCTGACAAATTCCAATCAGTCATCCGATGAAACCGCAATGGAATTTGTTTCCAAGATCAAAATCGGATGGAATCTCGGCAATACGCTTGACTCTGTCCCTGCTGCCTACAAGTCCCCGTCCTCGGCAGAATCCTCTTGGGGCTGTCCGGTTACAACCAAGCAGATGATTGACGCTGTCAAGAACGCCGGCTTCAACTGCGTTCGCGTTCCGGTTTCGTGGGGTCAGAAAATGGACAACACAACCTATCAAATCGACGTCAACTGGATGGATCGCGTACAGGAAGTCGTCAATTATGTCATCGAAAACGATATGTACTGCATCGTCAATATCCACCACGATAATACGCCGGCAGATTATCCTTACTTCTATCCGGATTCCGCACATTATGAGCAATCCGAACGATTCATTACATCCATCTGGTCGCAGGTCTCCGAACGCTTCGAGGCTTATGACAATCATCTGATCTTCGAGACAATGAACGAACCGCGACTGATTGGTCATAACAACGAATGGTGGATCGACCCCAGCAGCAACGACTGCAAGGATGCAATGAACTGCGTCAACAAGCTCAATGCAGCAGCACTCGATACCATCCGCAAATCCGGCGGCAATAACGAAAAACGCTTCGTTATGATGCCCTCCTACGCTGCAAACTGTGATGAATCGACACTCGCAGGCGTTGTGATGCCGGATGATGACCGCATCATCGCTGAGGCACACGCTTATACACCTTATAACTTCGCACTCGCAAGTGACAAGGACGGCGGTACCGCTGAATGGAGCGAAGCAAATGGCGGCGCAGACATCGTAAATCTGATGAAGCGTCTGCAAAAAGCATATCTGAGCAAGGGCATTCCGGTCATCCTCGACGAATTCGGCGCATCGAATCGCAACAATGAGGAAACCCGTGCAGCATGGGCAAAATTCTATGTCTCGCAGGCAGATTCCTACGGTATCCCCTGCGTCCTCTGGGATAACAACCAGTTCGGCGTTGGCTCGGAAAATCTCGGTCTTATTAACCGCAACACACTCGAAATCGCGTATCCGAAGCTCCATGAAGCGCTCATGGAGGGTGCGAAAAACCGCGGATAATTCAGCAAGCCAATCTTTCATCAAACCATAAAAAACAGCCGCGAAATCAGCGTAACAACTGATTTCGCGGCTTGCTTTTTACATATTCAATCTACATTCTTGTAGCAGGCAATAATCTCACCGATGTACATTTTATGTGCGTCATTGTCGCCGTAGAACGATGCGGCTGTGTCTGCCGGAATATCCTTGATATCCATCTCGGCAGCATAGCGCTTCTTGCAGACCAGAACCAATTCTGCTTCGGCAAAGCTCATGCCGTCCTCCAGTGCAACCGGATTCAATCCGGCTTCTGCTGCTTTATCACAGTCTCTGCCGGAATGTGCGCCGCAGAACGCCAGCGCCTTGCGATGCTCCTCGCCAAAGAACGAGAGCGTAAAGGTATCCTGCTGCTCCATAAAGCCAAAGGTATGGCGCGAATGACGAACATAGCAGGTCACAGAAGGCTTGTTCCACAGCACACCGACTGCACCCCACGAACAGGTCATACAGTTCCAGCCATCCTGCTCCGTACCGGCTGTCAGCAGAAACCACTGCTTGCCGATTGCGTCAAACGCATCCTTACCCCATTCTGCCAGATTGATTTTTTGCATTGACATAATTTTCCCTCCATATCCGATGCACATTCCGCACATCATAAATTTATGATGAATAATTCTGCAAACGCAGCTTGTCTGTAATCAGCGCGATAAACTCGGAATTCGTCGGCTTGCCCTTGCAGGTATTCACCGTATAGCCAAAGAATGAATTCAATGTATCCAGATTGCCCCGATCCCATGCAATTTCAATCGCATGACGAATGGCACGCTCCACACGTGAGGGCGTTGTCTGGAACTGTCCCGCAACCCGCGGATAGAGCTGCTTTGTTACGCTGTCAAGCAGTTCCGGTTCGTGATACGCACTGACGATTGCACTGCGCAGATAGTGGTATCCTTTGATATGTGCCGGAACGCCCAGCTGATGAATAATATCCGTAATCGTAATGGCGAGGTCCTGACCGACTCTTGTTGCAATCGCGCCAAGCGGCTGCTTATTCGTCAGCAAGGAAATACGCTCACCGAGTACATTCAGATCAAACGGCTTCAGCATAAAATAAGCAGCACCATTCTGCATAACCTGCTGCTCAACAAAGCTATTGTCATACGAGGATGTTACAATAAACTCCGGTCTTTTTCCATTTCCGGCTTTCGCTTTTTTCATCAATTCAATCGCATCCATATGCGGCAGAATCGCATCTACCACAACGACATCCGGTGTATCACTCTGGATCGACTCCAGAACGGTATTGCCGTTCTTCGGTCTTGTATATGCGTACATCCCCTGTGAACGCAGGACACTGGCGCAGGATACACCGTACTCCGCCGTGTCATCGCCAATCAGAACCTTGACTTGTTTTTGCATGGTTCAACCTCCTTTTGCATTATGTTTCCATTTTATCACGCATGAAACACAAATGCAAGAGCGAAGAACCACGAAGAAATACCAATTCTGTCGAAAAAAGCACATTGTTTGGAAACCATCAATATCAACGTATTTACTTGAATTTCATCATTTTGGAAATGTATATTTTGTAGAGACTTTGGAAATCCTGTCGAGGTATGACTGCATTTGTCGGGCGTGCCGGGACGATTTCTGCATCATCAGAGAGAAGCAAGGAACATACAGCCATTGTTTCAATCGTTCAGAGGTCTGTCAAAAATACTGCCGGAATCTGTCTGCGCTCCAGCTTGTATCGCTGAATCTTTGTCAGCGGAATTTCATAATGCCGCATCGCGCTTCTGTATTTCCCAGTCGCAATCTGATGATATAATGTATTGAGCAGCACCAGCGCCTCTGTATCGAGCGCTTTCCGATTGTCCTCCAAAAAATCAAATCCGCCGACGCGATAAAATATTTCCAGTGCAAGCGACAAATCACAGGCAGGCTCCATCAAAATGCCGCGCAGCACCTGAAGCCCGTATTCCGACTGATATCCGCACAAAATTTCATCGAGCTGATGCAGCATTTTTCCGTTTTGCAGCGGAAACAGGTCGTATTCCAGATAATAATTCAGCGTATCTACAAGTGTTTTTTCATCCACCTGATTCCGATAGGAAAGCACCTCGGAAACTACATCGCAGAGCAGGGTATCGGTAATATAGGCAGACATCCCATGGCGCACTGCTTCCTGCGGCAGCAGCACAAGTCCCATATCTCCCATGCAGGGGGAATCCGCAAGATAACAGGGCGTATCCGGCGCAAACGCAGCCGTTTCGGCAGTGTACATACACCAGCTGCCGTCCGCTTGCCCGAATCGCTGCACATCATTGCACAGAGCTTTCAGCACCGCACCAACCGAGGTCATCCCGTATGCTTCCATATCGTTCCTCCAGTTCCATTTGATACCGTTACATCTTCCGGAAAAAATATTGACTGCATTTTTGAAGTTTGCCGCTTCATGTTCTGCGCATAATAACCTCATGCGGAACGAACAAGCAGCATTTCGAATTCCGCAGAGAGGAAGGTTGTTCATGTTTTTTCGCTGTCATTATTTCAGGCTGCGCCGGATTATCGTCTGCATTGCCGCATCTCTGATGAGTCTTTGCGGCACCGTGCAGTTTTATGCACACAGTCTGCCGGATCATTTTTATACGGATGCAGACCGCCCGATTTCCGTTGCAACGGCGCTGCCGGTCACATTTTCCCATCGAACGCCTGCCGTTCCGCATGGACAAGAAGCTGAACTCCGACTATTTGGAATGTTCCCGGTAAAAACCGTTTCCCTCACACCGCTCGGACCTGCAAACGTCTGGGTCGGCGGTGAACCCTTTGGCATCCGGATGCTCATGGATGGCGTCATGGTCATTTCACTGACTGAGGTACAAGCACCAGATGGCAGCCGTTGTCCTGCGGCAGACGCCGGCATTCGGACAGGTGATATCATTGAATCCGTCAATGGCAAACGCATCAGCTGCAATGATGATATTCAGCAGGCAGTTGCGGAATCCGGCGGCAAAGCCGTTTCTGTTGTTGTCCGGCATGAAAATGTCGTGAAAACGGTTTCCGTACAGCCGGTATATGGCTCGGAAACACGGCGCTGGCTGACCGGTATGTGGGTACGCGACAGCACCGCAGGAATCGGCACTGTCACCTATTACACGGGCGTCAATCATGGTGGACAGATTTCCTTTGCGGGACTTGGTCACGCAGTCTGTGACGCTGATACCGGCTCACAGATACCGCTTGCTTCCGGCGATGTCATCTCGGTTTCCGTGCGCGATATTGTCTCCGGTCATGCCGGAAAGCCCGGCGAGCTGCTCGGCAGATTCGATATCGGACAAAGCATCGGAACGCTCTCAGCCAATACGTCCTGCGGCATCTTCGGAACACTCACTCAGCCGCCGCAAAAGCAGCTATCTGTTCCGCTTGGCTTCCGTCAAGACGTTTCTCACGGCAAAGCCGTCATGTATACAACGCTCAACGGCGCGTCTCCGCAGCCCTACAGCATTGAAATCGAAGAAATTCGCGGTGAGGACGCCGCATTTCGGAATCTTGTGATTCATGTCACAGACCCTCGGCTTCTGGAACACGCCGGCGGCATCGTGCAGGGCATGAGTGGAAGCCCGATTCTGCAAAACGGCAGATTGATCGGCGCTGTCACCCATGTTTTTGTGCGCGACCCAACCAGAGGCTACGGCATTTTTGCCGAAAATATGTATGCGCAGACTGCTTCTCTTGCGGCCTCCGCAGCGTAACGCACGCGCAGACGCATCCCAATCGGAACCGTCACCGCGGCAAAATGTAAAATATGAAAAACAAAAAGGGGCGCTTCGCTATGAAACGCCCCTTCTGTCATTTGAATTCTATGCAGCTCAGTCAGGAACGCTGCGATGGCGCAAATCTCCTCAGAGAATTGCGATAGATGATCAGCTTATGGAGAATTAACGGCTCTCGTCGCTGAAGCCACTGTCAACGAGTGCCACCAACGATGCAACTGCCTGCTCCTCATCTGTGCCGTCAGCAATAATGCGGATTGCAGTACCGCCAACAATACCCAGTGAAAGGATGCCAAGCAGAGACTTTGCATTCACACGACGGTCTTCCTTCTCGATCCAGATTGCAGAACGGAACTCGTTTGCCTTCTGAATGAAGAATGTAGCCGGACGCGCATGGAGTCCTACCTGATTCTGAACCATGACATCTTTAATACACATAAACTTTCTCTCCTTTATGATTTTCATAAAAAACCCAATTTCGGTCAATCTGAATTATGATCCGTAATCGCTCCGTCCCACACGGACTAAAATCGCTGCCCCAAAAGCGGATTGACCGTTTGTGCTGCGTACCGCCTGCTCGTTTCTGCCTGACCAGCCTCGCAGTCCGATTTCCAGCCATGTCATATATACAGTTCGTATAACGCAAAGTGATATTTCAAATCCCAAACGCTTTTGTTATTCACGGAACCATGCTATTATTATACTGTTTTATTTCCGTTTCGTCAATCTCTTTTCTACACAAAATCCATGTAAGTCCGTAAAATTCTACCCTATGCTACATTCAAGGGAATAGAATGCCGCCCTGTTTGGTCACTTTCACGAAAATAAATTGTTGAAAACCATTGGTGGTGTGAACAGTTTTCAACAAAACAATTTGTCAAAACTGCCAAACACGGATTCAACTATTGTTCTTTGACCATTTTGCCCAAAGGTCCGGACGCCGGTTTCGGGTGATCTCAAGGCTCTGCTCGGTACGCCATTGTGCAATATTCTTGTGATGTCCGCTGAGTAAAACAGGGGGAACTGCCTCGCCCTCCCAGATCTCCGGTCTGGTATACTGTGGGTATTCCAGAAGCCCATGAAAATGGCTTTCATCCTCATAAGCATCCGGCGACGGCAGCACATTCTCACACATCCGCGCCACCGCATCGGTCAGAATGAGCGCCGGAAGCTCGCCGCCCGTGACAACATAATCCCCGATCGAGATCTCCTCATCGACAATTTTATCAATCACGCGCTGGTCGATTCCCTCATAATGTCCGCAAAGCAGAAACAGCCGCGGCAGCTCCGCAAGCTCACGCACACGCTGCTGCGTCAGCACTTTGCCTTTCGGGGACAGATATATTGTATGTAACGGCAATTCAGACTGTGCGCGAACTGCCTGCCAGCAGTCATAGATCGGCTGCGCCTGCATGACCATGCCCATGCCGCCGCCAAACGGCGAATCGTCCACACGGTTATGCTTGTCTTTTGTATATGCGCGAATCTGGTGGCAATTTACGGTAATCGCGCCCTTTGCGCGCGCTCTGCCGATAATACTTTCGGAGAGCACCGCCTCGCACATCTCCGGAAACAGTGTCGCTATCTCAATCTGCATCGTCAAACAATCCCTTCAGCGGTCGGATGGTAATGGTATCCGTTTCAAAATCGACATTCAGCACAACATCCGGAATCACCGGCACGAGCAGCATTTTCCCATCCGGCGATTCCACCTCGTAAACATCATTCGCACCGGTTTGCAGAACCTCATGCAGCTTGCCATACTCCCTGCCGTTGTCAGCGTCAATGACGCGCATTCCCAGTAAATCCTGAATAAAATACGTGTCGTCATCCAGCTCGACATCCTCACGATTCATATACAGCACCGCATTGCGCAGCGCATTTGCAGCCTCGGGCGTATCCACACCGACAAACTTCATCAGCACCATATTTTTCTGGACTGCGGCACGCTCGATCTCCATTGGGGTATGCTCTTTTCCGCGGTAGAGCGTTTCAAATTCGCTGAGAAACTCGGCGCTGTCGCACCAAGGCATGACCTTGACCATTCCGCCCAAGCCATGAACATTCACGATCTTTCCGATCTCCAGATATTGCTTTTTCAAATGATACTCCTTTCCCCATATCGCATTGCATTTGACATTCGGACTTTGATTCCGCGCATTCTGTCAATATGCTTTTCCCAAACGAGAAGATAAGTCGTTAAAACCGCGTGTTTTCGCTGATTTTAACGACCTCTCATTCCTGTATATTTAGATTTTACCGAATCAATATTATTCGTCAGCAGACGCTGCGCCTGCTTTCAGCGTACCGTGCGACAGTGCTTTCAGATACGCATTGATGAAAGAATCGAGATTGCCGTCCATAACCGACTGCACATTGCCGTTTTCGCAGCCTGTGCGGTGATCCTTAACCAGCGTATACGGCATGAACACATAAGAGCGAATCTGGCTGCCCCACTCGATCTTGAGCTGGTCGCCCTTGATATCGGAGATTTTTTCCAGATGCTCACGTTCCTTGATCTCAACGAGCTTTGCACGCAGCATCTTCATACAAAAATCCTTGTTCTGGAACTGCGAACGCTGCGTCTGACAAGACACCACGATGCCTGTCGGGAGATGCTTCAAGCGAACTGCCGAGCTTGTCTTGTTGATATGCTGACCGCCGGCGCCGCTGGAACGGAACACCTGCATTTCGATATCCTCCGGGCGAATCTCGACCTCAACATCGTCCGAAAGCTCCGGCATAACCTCCAATGCTGCAAAGGATGTATGTCGTCTGCCGGACGAGTCAAACGGTGAAACGCGCACCAGACGGTGTACACCTGCCTCAGACTTCAGGAAGCCGTATGCGTTTTCGCCCTGAACCATAAACGATGCAGACTTAATACCTGCTTCATCGCCGTCCAGCCAGTCGAGCAAATCGACCTTGAAGCCGTGACCCTCGGCATATTTATTATACATACGATAGAGCATCTGCGACCAATCCTGCGCCTCGGTACCGCCTGCGCCTGCGTGCAGCGTCAGAATCGCATTGGAATTGTCATACTCACCGGTCAGCAGTGACTTCAAGGTTTCCGCTTCAAGCTGTGCCTTGAATGTCTCTGCATCCGCAAGAATTTCCTCGTTGGAAGAATCGTCGCCCTCCTCCAGAGAAAGCTCAATCAGCTCAATCGTATCCTCTAGCAAGGATTTCAGCTTTTCATAGTTTTCGATTTTACGCTCCAGCGTATTGCATCGCTGCGTAATCTTCTGCGCCTTTTCGTGGTCATCCCAGAAGCCTTCGTATTCCATCTGAATACGCAAATCTCCGAGATCGGCCTTGGCACGTTCAATCTGCAAAACCTCGCCAAGCTCCTTGACCTCCGGCCGCGCATTGACAAGCTCATTCTTGATATCTTCCAATAATATCATATATCTTATCCTTTCCTCAGGTTGTAATCATATTCGGAGAAATGCGCTGTTCGGCGTATGGCATTCGTTCTCCGATCAGCGCCGCAAGCGGCTCCGGATAGAGATTCCCCTCGACCTCAAAGCCTCTGCTGTCGCGGATGAAATCTTCGCCGGTCTCAGCCCAATTCCATTCGACAAAAATGCGCCCCGTGTCGCGCTCCATCACCACAGAACTCCAGTTGTAGGAGATGACGCCGATCTCGATATAGCACCAGCCCTCTGCAAGCTGCACGGCAGGATTGTTCCACAGACTGCTGCGAACGCAGGATCATGTATTCCCCTGCATCTACGCTGTCCAGCAAACTGCGGTCATACTGCGCCGCACGCCTCTCCCTTGTCAAATCATAATAGGATGGCGATTGAATCTTGCCGAAATAGCTGCGCAATGCGTCATTCACATCCGGCATGATAACCGTCCTCCATTTACAGCGCACAATTTCACATATACTATTTTACAGGATTATCCGCAATCTGTCAAGTAGTTTTCCACGCTTTCCATGCGGGCAGCGTTGTCTATTCTGCACAAATGGCAGGCTTTTCATACGCTTTGCATTATCATTTCTATAAATTATTAAAGCGTTTCTTTAAATATCTATTGACTTTCTTTAATTTATATGCTATACTCATACCATCAACGGATGCAAATACAAATCCGCATCCGATTTTAGGAGGTATGAATGATGCAAGACAAAAATGTTGAAGCACTCAATAAGCGCACCCGTTTTGATGTAATCTGTACCCTGATCTTTTCCGGCATCTTTGCTGCCGCGGCAATCCTCAAAGCAATCCAGCGCACGCCCGGCACTGCCTGCAGCAATCTGTTTCTCTTTGTCATTTTCCTGCTGACAGGTCTGATTTTTCTGGATATCCGCAAATGCGGCAAGCCCTTTGCCAAATCCGTCATTCGCAAAACGCAGATACTTGCAATCACCGTCATGTGCTCCGGAATCGTGCCGGATATCATTGACAGCTTTTTCCGCGGAATCGCATCGCAACATTTTACGCTTTATCTGGATGACAGACACACCCTGACAACGATGCTGCTCGGCATCGTAATCGGCATTCTTTCCGAAATCTTTGTCTATGGTCACGCTTTGCAGGACGACATGGATCAAATTGCGTAAAGGAGGCGACCGTGGCAATTATCATCAGACTCGACCGCATGATGGCAGACCGCAAAATGTCGCTCAATACGCTTGCAGAGCTTGTCGGCATGACCAATGTGAATCTCTCAAACCTCAAAACCGGCAAGATGAAAGGCATCAAATTCGAGACGATGAACGCGATCTGCCGCGCACTCGATTGTCAGCCCGCCGACCTCTTTGAGTATACGCAGGATGATGAAGAATAAACCATACCGCACAAGGCGCGCTGCCCTGTGCGGTATTTTTTCAGCCAAGCGGTGCGAATTGGAGCCGCGTACCTTTGATCTTTTCCGCGATCTTCTCCTCATCATCGAGGTGCATCAGATATACCTGCACGCCCTCTGCGGTCAGACGGTTCAGCTCCGGCAGAATCCGGTCAATATACAGATGCACGCCGCTCTCAAAGCAGGCTGCCTCCGTATACAGATACGCGCCGTTATGCAGATAGGGCAGAAACGGCGCAAGCTCCGATGTATCGCCCGTATACAGCACATCCGTCCCGTCAATGCGCAGACGATAGCCGAAGCAGCGCCCGGCAAGCGGTTCTGCATGACGAACCGGAACTGTCCCGACCAGCCACGCAAACGCCGTTTCCTCTGCTGTAATGATCGTATACGCAGTCGAATTGCAGCCATCGAGTCTGCCGATCAGGTATTCCAAATCATCCGCGACCTCGGATGTCGGTGCGATGACAGTCACATACGCGCCGCTCATATATTTTGCGCAGTGAATCAGCATCGGGATACCGCCGACATGATCGCCGTGGGTATGCGTCACGAGAACATAGATGTTCTTCTGCGTAATCCCCTTTTCCAATAATTCATGGAACGCGGACATCGCGCAGTCAATTAAAATCAAGGCATCGCCGTCCGTGAAATATGCAGTGTTTTGCGATTTGGTGAACGCAGATCCGCGTCCGAGAAATGTCAGCATATCACACGCACCTCAAATCAGACCGAAATCCCGAAGCTGTCGTGCAAGCCGTGCAATCGGAAGTCCCATCACATTATAATAATCACCGGTAATCCCTGCGACAAGCAACGCGCCTTTTCCCTGAATTCCGTATGCGCCGGCTTTGTCATAAGGCTCATCCGATGCGGCATAGGCGTTGATTTCCGCATCAGAAAGCGGATAAAACTGCACGCCTGTCTCATCGGAAAAGCTCGCGGAATGTCCATCCCAGAAAATCGCAACACCGGTAATCACCTGATGGATTTTGCCGGAAAGTGCAGACAGCATCCGTTTGCAATCGGCTTCATCTAAGGGCTTACCCAGAATTTCATCATCGAGCAGCACAGTTGTATCGGCACCGATTACAACTGCATCCGGATGATCCTTGGCAACCGCAGCAGCCTTCCGAACAGCAAGCAGCTCTGCGGCAGCATTCGCCGGAACACCCTCCGGCAGCGTTTCATCACATTCCGAAACAATCACTTCAAACGGGATATCCAGCTTTCCAAGCAACTCTTTTCTACGCGGAGAACCGGATGCTAAAATCAGCTTCATGTGGCTCTGCTCCTTTCGACTGCACTGCCGGCACTTGACGTTCCCGGCAGAATCAGGTATAATATAGGCAACAAGTACAACAAACAAGGAGTTTCATGTATGAAATCATTTTTGAAAAAGAATCTCGGCATCATCATCCTCGTTGGGGCGTTTTTGCTGTTTGCAGGCTGCTGGCTGCTCGTCTGGAACCGCATCAGCAATCAGATATCGAAAGCCGCATACCAATCTGTATTCGATACGCTCACCTATGATGATGCCTATTACACGCGATGTGATTTGCAGACCATTCAGACTTATCTGCCCGAAATCGAGGATGTCACAACTGCACTTTACGGCGAACAGCTCGGTGAACTCAGTTTCCCATCAGAAACAGGCACCGTCGTCTGCCCCCTCTACGCCTGCAAGCCCTTGCAGGATGCCGGCAAGGAACACGCGCTCGTGCTACTGGAGCATACCGACGGCATCAGCGTCTATGAGCTTTCCGGCTTTGCGTATCTCGATGAGCAGACCTCCATCTTTGCAGTCTGCGCGACCTACGGCATCGGTTATCCGGAGGATATCGAGTCCGTCACCGTCAAAAATCAGAACGGCGAATTGATCGAAACCATCACCGAGCAGGACGCCCTCTCCGATTTTACCGATAAGCTATTAAAGCTCGGAGACGATCTCGGAGAAGCCGGCGTTGCGGAACTATATTATCAATCCTACGTCGCAGAATTTGGCGAAACCGATCAGGTCTGGCTTGAGGATGATACGGTCAAAGCGGAAAATGATACGATTTATCAGGAAGCCATGGAGTATTGGACAAAGGATTTACTGCTTGTGACGATCAAGCTGAAAAACGGATATCAGCTCCGTGACTGCATCTACGCGCCGATTCCCGGCACATTCTCCATCTATGGCGATTACAAAATCACGGAGCCGTTTTTCTCATAAATCCGAACGGTTTGATTATGCACCCTCAACGTCAATATTATGATGGACATTTTCCAGTGCTTCCGAGGAAATTCTGACATGATGCGATTCCGCAGTTGTAAGCTCCGCATCTTGATGTCCACGAAATACCAGTTTTAAGAAGATCGGGCAGAGAATAGAAGTGGAAATAATCAGGAAAATCGTTGCGACGAGCGGGTCAATACCGCCCTGCGGTGCAATCAGAACGGAGCCTGTCGCATAGACGGCAAGCGCCACCTCGCCACGCGCAATCATGCCGCAGCCAGCCGCAAGGGATTCTTTGATATCATATTTGAAGCATCGTGCAATCGCGCTGCATCCGATGATCTTTCCAAGCACACCTGCAACGACAAACGAAGCCACAAACAGCATACTCGACCAACGAAACGCACTGAAATCTGCGCTGATGCCAATAAATGCAAAAAACATCGGCGTAAAGAACATATAGCTGCTGACAATGACCTTTCTGTCAACAAACTTACTGTCACCGAGTCCGCTCAGCATCAAACCTGCCATATACGCGCCCGTAATCGCAGCAATACCGAAGATTTCCTCAGCGGCATACGCAAAGAAAAAGCACGCAGCAAAAGCAAAAATACTCGTCCGGCGCTTATGCGGATATATTTTGACAATATATCGGAATGTGCGGCGCAGCAAATAGCCCACAACCAGCGTAAACAGGAAAAATCCGGCAAGACGAAGCAGCGTCAGCCAAATGCTGCCCTCGCCGCGAAGTCCGGTCAGTACACTCAGCACAACAATGCCGATGATATCATCAATGATTGCAGCACTCAGAATCGTAGTGCCGATTTTGGTTTTTAGCTTACCAAGCTCACGCAACGTTTCCACCGTAATACCAACACTCGTTGCAGACAGAATACATCCGATAAACAGCGCATTCATCAGCTTTTCGCTGTCATTCGCCATGGATAGACCACCCATGAACAACAGCGCAACCACCGTACCAAGCAAAATCGGGACGAAAACACCTGCCAATGCGATGCTGATCGCTGCCACACCGCTGCGCTTCATCTCACGAAAATCTGTTTCCAAGCCGCTCGAAAACAAGATAAACACAACGCCGATCTGCGAAAAGCTCTGTAAGACATTCATTTCAATCTCAGTCGGATGAATCAAGCCGGCAAATCCGGTGCCCTGAAACAGTGCCGGACCAATCAGCAAGCCGGCAAGAATCATTCCGACAACCTGCGGCAAGCCAATCTTCCGCGTCAGCATACCAAGCAGCTTCGTTGACAGCAAAATAATCCCACAATCAAGTAAGATGTGCATTACATTATAATCCATGAATTTTCCACTCCTGATTAACAAATACACGCCGAAAGCAGGGCATTGATTGCCCTGCTTTCGTTTGTACATACTTATAAAACAATCTCACTCGTAAAGCGGATATTTTGCACAAAGCGCGCTTACGCCCTCACGAATCTCGTCCGCCTTAGTCTCAAACTGCGTTGCAGTCAGATACATAAACTCAGCAATTTTCTCCATATCCTCGGTCACAAGACCACGGCTGGTTACTGCCGGCGTACCAACACGGATACCGCTTGTAACCATCGGCTTCTCCGGATCATTCGGAATCGCATTCTTGTTGACAGTGATATAAACCTCGTCCAGACGATGCTCCATCTCCTTACCGGTGATATTTACCGGACGCAGATCAACGAGCATCAGGTGATTGTCGGTGCCGCCGGAAACGAGATTGAAGCCACGTGCAAGCAGACCCTTTGCGAGTGCCTGTGCGTTATCAACAACCTGCTGTGCATATGCCTTGAACGACGGCTTGAGTGCCTCGCCGAAGCAGACAGCCTTGCCTGCGATTACGTGCATCAGAGGGCCGCCCTGAATGCCGGGGAAGATCGCCTTATTGATTTTCTTTGCAAGCTCCTCATCATTGGTCAGAATCAGACCGCCGCGCGGACCACGGAGCGTCTTATGTGTAGTTGTGGTGACAACATCGGCATAGCCAACCGGAGACTGGTGCAGACCTGCTGCAACAAGACCTGCGATATGTGCCATATCGACCATCAGCATTGCGCCGTTATTGTGTGCGATTTCAGCGAGTCTTGCGAAGTCGATGGCGCGCGGATATGCAGAAGCACCTGCAACGATCAGCTTCGGCTGATGCTCCTTTGCGAGCTTTTCGACAACATCATAATCCAGTGTCTCATCCTCGCCAAGACCATAGGATACGAAATTGAAATACTTACCGGACATATTTACCGGCGAACCATGCGTCAGGTGACCGCCGTGTGCAAGGCTCATGCCAAGTACGGTGTCGCCGGGCTGGAGCAGTGCAAAATAAACAGCAGTATTTGCCTGTGCGCCGGAATGAGCCTGCACGTTTGCAAACTTTGCACCAAACAGCTCCTTTGCACGCTCAATCGCAATCTGCTCTACGATATCGACCGCTTCACAGCCGCCGTAGTAACGCTTGCCCGGATAGCCCTCAGCATACTTATTTGTCAGAACGGAACCCATTGCAGCCATAACAGCCGGCGAAACGATATTTTCGCTGGCAATCAGCTCCAGATTTCTTCTCTGACGAGCAAGCTCCTGCTGCATCGCAGCGCCGACATCGGGATCGCATTTTTCGAGATAGCCGATTGTATCAATCAGGTCATTAAACATAGAATTTCAATCCTTTCCGTTTTCTCCTGTGTTCACACAGTCACATGGATTTATTATACCATATTTTCAAAAAAGATGCAATAGCAAATTTGATTTTTTCGCAAGCACAAAAAAATTCGCACCGTCCACGGGGACGATGCGAATTTCAGTCATTCAATTACTTGCTGGAAAGATCAACATCGTAGCCAGCAATGAACTTCAGAATCTTGATCAGGTCATTACCGTCGATCGTGCCATCATGGGTAACGTCTGCGTTGGTCTTACCCTGAGCAGTGATCGTAACGCCAGTATCCTCAGCATTGAAGCGTGCGAGCATAACTGCGTCGGAAACGTCAACATCGCCCTTGCAGTTTACATTGCCCCAGTCAGCTTCGCTCTGCGGCGGAGTGGTTGTCTTTTCTTCCACTACAACAGAACCTGCGGTAAAGGAAGCGGTGTAATCAGTTGTACCAGACTCGCCAACTGCTGCCAGATATGCAGAAGCCTTTGTGGTGGAATCCGGATAGATGTTACGGTTTGCGCCTGCGCCCTCGAGCTTGGAAACTGTGCCAGCAGCAACGCCGTCTTTTACAGTACCAGTCAAGGTAACAAATACGCCGTTGGACTTGACCCAGTAGTTTGCATCGGTCAGACCGGTTGCCCAAACGATAACGATCTGCTTGCCGTTGTCATACCAGTTAAACAGAGTATCGCCAAGATCGCCCTCCTGGCCCTTTGCGCCGGTATCACCAACAGTGCCCAGCTTAACATCGGTAATCTTCAGAACGGAGCTATCATAGTTGATAGCAAAATCAATCGAGCTCAGACCGGTAGACGGTACAGAACCCAATTCAACATCGACAGAGAAAGCCTCACCGGCAGCTTCCACGGTATCCGTGCCGATTTTAACAGCAACGCTGTCGGCCGCGGAAGCGGAAATACCGAGACTCATAACTGTCATTGCCATAGCCATAAGGCCGGAAATGATCTTCGTTTTTTTCATGTTCATACTCCTCCAATTATGTATGTATGCGGTAATACGGCTCACGTTTGAAGCCGTACTGCGAGGTGGATGTCCCCTTCTTCATCCACTTCACAAGATACCATCTATATCTTACCTGAATTGCTCGAAAAATGCAATGACTTTTTGTATCATGTTTATGACCAATCGCACATTCATTTTTTATAATTAGGATTATATTGCTATTTTTATATTAAATTTGGCTTAATTTAGAATAATATTGCAATCCAAGACAATTTACGCAGTATACAATCGCACACATAAAAATACCTGCCGGAGAAGAAATCCCCGACAGGCATTCGATTACTTACTTATTTCAGCATACTTGCGATCTCGCCAGCGAAATCGTCAACGCGCTTTTCAATGCCCTCGCCGCAGATGAAGCGAACGAAGCTGTTCACGGTGATCGGAGCGCCAACCTTCTTGCCGCAAGCTGCGACATACTGCTCAATGGTCTCGCCCTCGCCCTTAACATACTCCTGGCAAAGCAGGCAGTTTTCCTTGAAGTAAACGCCGAGCTTGCCCTCTGCGATCTTTGCAAGAACCTGCTCCGGCTTACCAGCCATCTTCGGATCGTCTGCCATCTGAGCCATAACGATCTGCTTCTCCTGCTCGATAACCTCTGCGGGAACTTCTTCCTTGGTGAGGTAGGTTGCCTTCATAGCGTCAGCCTGCAGAGCAACGTCGTTCAGGCAATCGAGAACTTCGCTTGCTGCGCCAGCCTCGGTCGTTGCAGCAACGAGAACGCCCTCTTTCTTATTGAAGTGGACATACTCCTTGACAACACCCTCAAGGCGTGCAAAGCGGCGAATCTGCAGATTCTCACGGAACTTGAGGAAGATTTCCTGAAGTGCTTCCTCAACGGTCATATCCTTACCAGCAAACTTTGCTGCCTTCAGAGCATCGAGGTCAGCCGGATTTACTTCGAGAACAGTCTGAGCCAGACCCTCGCAGAATGCAACGAACTCCTCGTTCTGTGCAACGAAGTCGGTCTCAGAGTTTACTTCTACGATCGCGCCAACGGTGTGGTCTGCATTGGTAACTGCAATAACAGCGCCCTCTGCCGCAACACGGTCAGCCTTCTTTGCCTGGTTTGCAAGGCCCTTTTCGCGCAGGATTACGATTGCCTTTTCGACATCGCCATCTGCTTCGGTCAGAGCTTTTTTGCAGTCCATCAAGCCAACGCCTGTAGACTTGCGGAGATCATTGACGTCTTTTGCGGTAAAATTAGCCATTTCGGTTTTCCTCCCGTAAATTACTCAGCAGCAGCTTCTTCAGCAACAGTCTCTTCAGCAGCCTGTGCATCTGCGCCCTGTCTGCCCTCGATAACTGCATTTGCGATGGTACCTGCGATCAGCTTAACCGCACGGATTGCATCGTCATTACCCGGAATCACATAATCAACATCATCCGGATCACAGTTGGTGTCAACGATTGCAACGATCGGAATGCAGAGCTTCTTTGCTTCTGCAACAGCGATCTTCTCCTTGCGCGGGTCAACAACGAACAGTGCGCCCGGCAGATCCTTCATGCCCTTGATACCGCCAAGGAACTTTTCGAGCTTTTCGATTTCGAGCGTCAGCTTTGCAACTTCCTTCTTCGGCAGCAGAGCGAAGGTGCCGTCTGCTTCCATAGCGTGGAGCTGCTCCAGACGCTTAATACGCTGCTGGATGGTCTTGTAGTTGGTCATCATGCCGCCCAGCCAGCGAGCATTGACAAAATAAGAACCGCTGCGCAGTGCTTCCTCACGAATGGAATCAGCAGCCTGCTTCTTTGTACCAACAAAGAGAACGGACTTACCCTCTGCGGACAGATCGCGCACGAAGTTATAAGCCTCTTCGAGCTTGCGAACGGTCTTCTGCAGATCAATGATGTAGATGCCGTTGCGCTCCGTGAAGATGTACGGAGCCATTTTCGGGTTCCAGCGTCTGGTCTGGTGACCGAAGTGTACGCCGGCTTCGAGGAGCTGTTTCATAGATACAACGCCCATTTTAGTGATCCTCCTGAAAAAATATAAGATTTGGTTTTGACCTCCGGACTGCACAAGGAGTCGCCGCGTCACAGGCATTCATACGCCTTTTGAACCGAGCAGCTGTGCAAATCCGTGCGAAGTGCCTAATTATTATACCATATTTCGCGCTGCTTTGCAAGAAAGTACGCCGCCGCTTTACGCAGAAATTTCAGCGTCTCCGCTTTGGCTTTTTGTGTTTTTTTCACAAACTGCCGCCACAAAGACGCTGAATCTCTTTGATATTATGTTTCTGTATCCTTTTTACGTGCGCGATTTTCTTTCATCATGTCGATAATCTGCTTCATTTTCGGCGGTTCGCCGCGATACAGCACAAGCAATCTATACAGCACTGCCGCAACGATAATAAACAAAACAACCGAAGCAATCAGAACTCCAATCGTTCCGCAGCCCAGAAGCAGCGTGGATTTCCGCATAATCAGCTCGCCCGGCATCACAAGGATCGACGTAAACGGGAACAGCTTCAGCCAGAGCGCATCCGATATGAACTGTAGCTCACCGCTATCTGCGGCAGCATTCACATCACTCGGTGACATAATGCAAAGCAGCAGGCTGCCTACCAGCATCATAGAAAAGATGACATTGGTTTTATTGAGATCCTCTGCCTTGGACGCCAATGCGCCGGATATTGCCGAAATCGACAGGTACAGCAGGAAGCCGAGTGCGAGAATCACAAGTCCCATCAGGATGCCCGGCACAGACAGCGACAGGAACGAATCCGAAATCTCGCCGATCACCTTGACTGTTGCATTATCCGTCTCCGGCATAACACGCAGCACAAACATCGAGCCGCCGATTGCACCGCCAATAAACGAGAACAGCCAAATCAAAATCTGTGCGACAGCCGCAACTGCGGTTGCAAAGAGCTTGCCGGTCATCAGCGCAACCGGATTGACCGCAACAAGCATGGTCTCCATGAGCTTGGTCGTCTTTTCCAGCAGCACGCTGTTCGCCATGCTTTGACCGTAGAACAATACCATCATATACATCAGCATCAGCATCAGATACGGAATGAAAAACTCAATCATTTCCGCAACCATGCCCGTGTCCTCAGATTCGAGCTGCGTATCCGGATTGACCGCTGCGGTTTCCGTCATGACGGGCAAGGAGAGCAGGGATACGCCCTCCGGCGTCAGACTTGCTTTCTGCATCAGCACCAGCGGAAAGCTCGCTTCAATGTTTTCACCGAGACGGCTTGCCTTGCTGCGAGAAATCTCGGTATTCTGTGTGAGATATACAGTCGTCAGGAACGCGCCCTCCGAATCGGATACGCGCAGAATCACAGCGTCATTTTTCCCTGTTGTTTCACTGATCGCAGCATCCATATTCACACAGGAAATATATTCCGGATCATCATCTTCTGTCCGCAGCACATTGTAATCGACTTCGCCCTCCGTTTCATCAACGACAAATACGGTGCGAATCGGTGTTTCATCGTCCTCTTTTTCCGGCTTATCGCCGAGTGACGATATAAAATACAGCAGCAGCGGAATGCCAACCAGAAGCAGACAGGCAATCACAAGCGTTGATGCAATCCATGTCTTTGAAAAGATCGTCTGCTTCAGCGTAAACCCAAACACTTTGAACGATCCGGCAAAAGGATTCTTTTTCATATTAGACGGCATGAGAATCCTCCTTTCCGGCAGCGGCTTTCGCAGACGCCTTGTGTTCTTTCATCATCTGGATCAGCTGCTTCGGCTTCGGGAATCCGCCGCGATACAGCAGCATGACCTTGTAAACCGTACCGGCAATCCGAATCAGCACCACTGCCGTCAGCGCCTGAAGAATCAGACCAAGAACCAAAATCGGCATTCCAATCTTTCCGCAAACATAATTCGGGAACGCACTGAACACCGAGGTAAGCGGGAACAGCGAGAAGAAGATGTTGCCTGCATCGCTCTCAAACATCGGTGCAAAGGAGCTGACCAGATAGCCTGCCAGTGCAACCAATACAACCACAAGGCTTGCCTGCTGCGTATCCTCTGCCTTAGAGCAGCACGAACCGGCAATACCACTCAATGCTGCGAAAATCGCATACACAAACAGAACGCAGAGAACCAGCAGCACAACCGTTCCGGCATTCAGCTGAATGGAGCTTAAATCGAATTGCAGCAGCGTTTCTAAGATTTCCTTTACCGTAGTCAAATCGGAAATCTGCGTTGTAATCAGGAACGATATGATCAATCCGACTGCAACCAGCGCAATGCCGCCGAAAATAAATACCGTGACCGCCAGAATCTTTCCGACCAGCAGTGCCGTCGGTGAAATACTGACCATCAGCATCTCTACGAGCTTCGAGGCTTTTTCCTCCATGCACTGCTGGAAAATATAGCTCATCGAAAGCATACAGAGAATCAGAATAAAATAGTTATAAGCGACATTTGCCATCACGTGCGTTGTCGCATTGGTTTCCTCTGCGCCGCTCAGGAAATCGCTGACCTTGGAAACCTGTGATACCACTTTAGTATGAAGCATTGCCTCCTGCGCTTCCGTCACGGAAAGTGCCATCAGCAGCGAATCATGCAAAACGTTTTCAAGCGCACTGTTAAGCATGATTGCATCGCCGTGGGACACCTCGCAATCCTTTGCATACCGCGTGTTGATTGTAAAATGAAACGCCTCAGCGTCCAGCTTCACGACGGATACCGCGGCGTCCGGCTCTTTCACCAGACGCGCATTCAGCGTTTCATCATCCTCATCCGTTGCATGAATTTCCAGTTCCTGATAGCGCTCATTCTCCTGAAGCGCCGTGATTTCAAGCGGAAAGTCTGTTTCATTTCTGAGATAAAGCGTGCGAACACCGGTCTCGGTGCTCTCCTTTTGTTCGCCGGAAAACAGCGTCATAAGCGGCATCGAAGCAACCGCCATTACGAACAATACCAGCAGAAAAACGATCACAGAGGGCGTTTTATAATGCTGCTGCACTGTGTAACGGAATACGGTTCCGGCACCGTGCAGATTATTGTTCTTCATGCGTCTCGCCTACCTTTTCCACGAAAATCTCATGCAGACTCGGCTCACGAAGCTCAAAGGCAATCAATGTAATGCCCTTTGCAACCAGATCCTTCAGCAGTGCATTCGCCTGCGCCTCGCCGCTGACCTTGCACTGATAAGAAAATCCAACGCTCGAAAGCACCGTAATTCCCATCGCCTCAATGATCGGGCGCAGTTCCTGCTCCGCTTTCACGAACAGGTTGATTCTGCCATAGCTCTTTTTGATGTCCGCAAGATTGCCCTGCAAAACCGTCTTGCTGCGATTCAGAATCGTCAGGTCGGTGCAGAATTCCTCGATTGTCGCCATCTGGTGGCTGGACATGATCAGGTATTTGCCCTTGTTGATTTCCTCATGGATGATGCTCTTGAACAAATCCGTATTGACCGGGTCCAGACCGGAAAGCGGCTCATCGAGAATCAGCAGCTCCGGCTCACTCAGCAGTGCCAGCATAAACTGAATCTTCTGCTGATTACCCTTGGAAAGCTGATCTGCCTTTTTCGGCTTCACCGGACGTCTGCCCTCCTGCGGCGGATAGAGATACTCTGTTGCCTCTAAGCGCTCTGCCCAGTAATTGATGCGCTTCTTTGCTTCCGCACGCGGAACGCCGCGCAGCGATGCAAAATACAAAAGCTGATCCATCAGCGTATTCTTCGGATACAATCCGCGTTCCTCCGCGAGATAACCCACATTGCAGTTCTGGAGCGTCAGTGGGCCGCCGTTCCACTGCACGGTACCGCCGTCCTTTGCCAGCATATTGAGAATCATGCGGATGGAGGTCGTTTTACCTGCACCGTTTGTGCCAAGCAGCGCGTATACGCTTGGCTTATCCATCTGAAAGCTCAGATGATCGACGACAACCTTGTCGCCGTATTTCTTATATAGTTCCGTAACCTGAAAACCCATACTATTAGTTCCTTTCTGGTCGTATATTCCGACATTTTCGAACAGAATCATACACATGACAATATTATTTTACCATATAACAAGAAAAAAAGATAGTATCTAAAATCCGATTTATACATTTCATCAAGGAACAAAAACCTCTCTCCATGCTTTTTGGTAATAATCTATGATTTCCGAAATGTTTCGCTGTAAATTTGTGCAAAAGCAGTAATTTTTGCTGTTTTGCTTGACGACACGCCATTTTTATGGGATAATAAATACACGCAAGTCGGATACAACAGTATCTTGCTCCGGCAGAATTCTGCCCAATCAAAAATTATAAAAGATACGGAGGCTGCACAAAATGTTCGCTGCAACAATGTTCCCGGTTCTGTTTGCCGCAAGCGGCGCAGAGGCGCTCGCGGAGAAAATGACCGATCTCCTCGGCGGATTGCCGCCACTTCTGATTCCCTTTATCATCTCCATGATTCCGATTCTGGAGCTGCGCGGCGGTCTGATTGCCGCTTCCCTCCTGCAAATTCCGATGTGGCAGGCAATCGGCATCTGCATCCTCGGCAATATCCTGCCAATTCCGTTCATCCTGCTGTTCATCGAGAAGATTTTGGACTGGATGGAGCGCTGCAAGATCGGCTGGATCAGCAAGCTGGCAATCTGGCTCAAGGAGCGCGGTACCGGTAAAAAAGCGGAGAAAATCCGAAAGGTCGAATTTGTCGGACTGATGCTGTTCGTCGGCGTACCGCTGCCGGGAACCGGTGCATGGACAGGCGCGCTGATCGCTTCGCTTTTGCACGTGAGCCGCAAAAAATCCGTTCCGGCAATTCTCCTCGGACTTGTTCTCGCAACGATCATTATGACAATCATCTCCTACGGCGGACTCACCGCAATTATCAATCTGTTCTGAATCAGAAAATCAATCGGCATTGCCTCACAGCAGTGCCGGTTGTCTTTTTTGCGAACAATATATAACACAATATATAACATAAGAAGATGGTTTCATTCGCGATTTGTGCATATATACAAAAGTCATGCGAAACCGCGCGAAAAAAAGGATTTTTCGACCTCGATGCAGTATATTGGTATATCAGAAAATATTGCAAAAGGAGGCTTGCCGAATGACTGTCCGCGAACAGACGGAATCCTTTGAAAATCAAATACTCTGTGAACGTGCCTGCCATGCTTCTGCTGCCGTGCGCGATGTGCCGGAACCACTCTGTCCGCTGCGAACCGAATTCCAGCGCGATCGAGATCGCATCCTGCACTGCGCTTCATTCCGGCGGCTGAAACGTAAAACGCAGGTTTTTCTGTCTCCGATCGGTGATCACTACCGAACCCGTCTGACGCATACGCTTGAGGTCGCACAGATTGCACGTACCATGGCGCGCGCACTGCGTCTGAACGAGGATTTGACCGAAGCCATTGCACTTGGTCATGACCTCGGACATTCTCCGTTCGGTCATGCCGGAGAAGCCGCGCTGAACGGCGTCACGCCCGATGGCTATAAGCATTATGAACAAAGCGTGCGCGTTGTAGAATATATCGAAAAAAAGGGACAGGGGCTGAATCTGACCAAGCAGGTACGCGACGGCATCCTCTGTCATACCAATATGATCGCACAGACTTTAGAGGGCAATCTTGTGCGCCTAGCAGACCGGATCGCTTACATCAATCATGATATTGACGACGCCATCCGCGGCGGAATTCTCAAGGATGCGGATTTGCCGCGTGACTGCACCGAAATTCTCGGACACACCAAGTCCCAGCGCATCACAACGATGATTACATCGGTCATCGAGCATGGCAATGAGGAACCGGATATGATGCCGGAAATCCGTCAGGCACATGATAAGCTACATAAATTTCTCTATGAAAATGTTTATTCCGGCTCCGCGGCAAAAACCGAGGATCACAAGGCGCAGGAGCTGATTCGCCGCCTCTATGCCTACTATTGCGAGCATCCGCAGGAAATGCCAAAGGATTATCAGGCGCTTGCGGAACGGTTTACCGTAGAACGCGCTGTTTGTGACTATATTGCAGGCATGAGCGACGACTATGCAATTTATGATTATGAAAAGCTCTTTATTCCGCGCTCATGGGATGTCAGATAAACATAGCGGGCTCACGGAAAGACCAGCTATAAAAAGTCAATACCCAAAATGAAAAATCAAGAAAAATTTTGAGGATTATTTGGAGGAGTAGGAAAATAAGCTGCTGCATAAGCTGCTTTATCTGAAAAGAAAAAGCGTCTTTTGCAGTGGAAGCCATGCTTCAAGGACGTGAACAACACCCCCTGAATGTACAGATTTATTGTCTCACATTTCTGTGTAATAAACAAGAGGTTTTATAAGGGTTCTCTTTAAATTACCCTTAAATATATTATACGAGGATGTGACTGCAATGCTGCCGCAGGAATTTATCTATCAGCTCAAACAGGCAAACCCGATTGAGCAGGTCATGGGCAGCTATGTGCAACTCATACGGGCAGGCTCTCTGCTCAAATGCCAATGCCCGTTCCACTCCGAAAAAACGCCATCCTGCGTGGTTTATCCCGATACGCAGGATCAGCATTTTTATTGCTTCGGCTGTCATGCCGGCGGCGATGTCATATCCTTTATCCGGCAGATTGAGGGCATCGGCTATATGGATGCCATCCGGATGCTTGCCGAGCGCGCAGGCATCGCTGTTCCGGCGCAGGACAACCACCACAACGCAGAAAATCAGCGAATGCGCCTGCTGGAGCTGAATCGTGCCGCTGCAAATTATTACTATAAGCAACTGATTGGTTCGGATAAGCGCGGACTTGTCTATTTCAAGGAACGTGCGCTTCGTCCCGATATCATCAAAAAATACGGGCTTGGCTTTGCCGGCGATCAATGGGATGGATTGCTGAATGCAATGCGTCAGCTTGGATTTACCGAGGAAGAACTGCTTGCAGCAAACCTATGCAGCCGCTCTGCCAAAAGCGGAAAGCTCTATGACCGCTTCAAAAACAGAGTCATATTTCCGATTATTGATCTGCGCGGCAATGTCATTGCATTCGGCGGCAGAACCATCGACAAGGGCGGCGAACCCAAATACCTCAATTCCTCGGATACGCCGGTATTCAAAAAGGGCCGCAACCTCTTTTCGATGAATTTTGCAAAAAAATCGCAATCCAAACGCTTGATTCTCGCAGAGGGCTATATGGACGTTATTGCGATTCATCAGGCAGGCTTTGAAAATGTTGTCGCATCGCTCGGCACGGCAATTACGCCCGACCAATGCAGACTCATGCGGCAATACGCCGAGGAGGTTGTGATCGCCTATGACAGCGACGCTGCCGGTCAGAATGCAACCGTCAAGGCGATCAATCTGCTGCGAGCTGTCGGGCTGCGACCGCGGATTCTGCATATGCACGATGCAAAAGACCCCGATGAATATCTCAAAAAATTCGGCGCATCTTATTTCCGAAAGCTGCTTGAGGATGCCGAGGACGCTATGACCTATACATTGAATCACTGTCGTGACGGCATCGACCCCGCCAGTGAGGACGGTACGATCACCGCGCTGCACAAGGCGGTCGATATTCTCGCAGGCATTGAAAATGAGCTGGATCGCAATGTGTATCTATCGCGTGTTGCAAAGGATTACGACATTGATCCGGAGCTGCTGAAATCGCAGGTGAAACGCGAATGCAATAAGCGCAAAGCCGGCGCGAAAAAACAGCAATGGCGAGCAAGAGTCACAGCACCGCGTATGCGCGATCCCGTTAACCCGGAAGCTTCACTGCATCATGCAGAAGCAAAGGCAGAAGAACAGATTCTCTACTATCTGTTTCAGCAGCCCGATGCGCTTGAATCCGTGCTGGAAAGAATCAAGCCGGAAGAATTTGTGACAGCCTTCCATCGAAAAATCTTTGAACAGCTCGCAAATATGCTTCCGCAGGGCTATGACTTTTCACTTTCGCTTTTTTCTGATGAGAATTTTTCACCGGATGAAATCGGAAGAATTACCGGAATTATGGCAAACAATGAAATTCTGGGCAATATCAGCCCAAAGGTTGTCGAGGACTGCATCCGCAAGCTAAAGCAAAAACCATTGCAGGATGTCGATATCGCAAACCTCAGTGACGCCGAGGCTTCTGCGTTTTTTGCGCAGATACGGCAGAATAAACGATAATCCGCGCGATTATTCCGCGCTTGGCATTCAGAAACGGCGCGCAGCGCCAAGGAGGAATCAGAAAATGGCAGATGAAGAAAAACGATTAAATCAACTGCTTGAAAAAGCAAAGGCAAGCGGTAAAATTACGATTGCCGAAGTACAGGAGGCGTCCGAAACGCTTTCCATTGATCCGGATATCATCATGGAACGCTGCTCTGCACTGCAAATCGAGCTGGCAGACGACGATGTTTCCGTCGATGACATGATTGATCCGGCTGTGACAATGGCAAACGACGAAATCTCAAATGATGACTCTGTAAAGATTTATCTGAAAGAGATCGGCAGAGTGCCGCTTCTGACACCGGAGGAGGAAACCGAGCTTGCGCGCCGCCTGTCCGAAAATCCCAATGATACTGCGGCGAAAAACCGTCTTTCGGAAGCGAATCTCCGTCTGGTTGTCAGTATCGCAAAGAAATATGTCGGCAGAGGAATGCAGTTCCTTGATTTGATTCAGGAGGGCAATATGGGTCTCCTGAAAGCGGTCGATAAGTTCGATTACACCAAGGGCTTTAAGTTTTCGACCTATGCAACATGGTGGATTCGGCAGGCTATCACCAGAGCGCTTGCAGATCAGGCACGTACCATTCGTATCCCGGTACACATGGTTGAGAGCATCACAAAAGTAAAAAAGATTTCAAGCCAGATTTTGCACGAGACAGGACAGGAAGCAAGTCCGGAGGATATTGCAAGCAAGCTGGAAATGTCGGTCGAAAAGGTGCTTGAAATCATGCGTATCGCACAAGACCCTGTTTCGCTGGAAACGCCGGTCGGTGAGGAGGAAGACAGTCACCTCGGTGATTTTATTCCGGACGATCAGGCACTTTCTCCGGATGAGGCAGCCTCGAATGCCATGCTGAAAGAACAGCTCAATGAAGTCCTGTCCACGCTCACAGACCGCGAAGCCAAGGTCATGCGGATGCGTTACGGTCTGGAAAACGGCAGACAGCAGACGCTTGAAGATGTCGGCAAGGCGCTCGGCGTCACACGTGAGCGCATCCGTCAGATCGAAGCGAAAGCACTTCGTAAGCTCAAGCACTACAGCCGCAGCAAAAAATTGCAGGGCTATATTGATTAAACCGCGATCCAAGACGTTCAAAACGTCAGATTATATTTGAGAGGAATGGAAAAAAATGGCTACACCTGAGCAGCAGCAGAAGGTTGAGCAGCTCCTCGAGCGCATCAAAATGGCTGGTAAGCTCCCCCAGAACGAGCTGGATGCAGCGTTTTCCGAAATGGATTTTTCCGATGAGGAGATCAGTTTGTTCTATGATCACTGCAATATGCTGAATCTGGATTTTGCGGATGAAGACCTTCTGGATGACGATATTGAAACCAGACTCGACGAGGAGGACGCACTTTCACTCGAAGGCGGCTCATCTCCCGATGACCCTGTCAAAATCTACCTCAAGGAAATCGGCAGAGTGCCGCTTCTCACGCCGGAGGAGGAAACCGATCTCGCACGCCGCCTGTCCGAAAATCCCAATGATACTGCGGCGAAAAATCGTCTTTCAGAGGCGAATCTCCGTCTGGTTGTCAGTATTGCAAAAAAATATGTCGGCAGAGGAATGCAGTTCCTTGATTTGATTCAGGAAGGCAATATGGGTCTCCTGAAAGCCGTTGATAAGTTTGATTATACCAAAGGCTTTAAGTTCTCGACCTATGCGACATGGTGGATTCGGCAATCCATCACCCGTGCGATTGCCGATCAGGCGCGCACGATTCGTATCCCGGTACATATGGTCGAAACGATCACACGCGTCAAAAAAGCGTCCAGCCAGCTTCTGCACTTAAACGGCAAAGACCCCTCCGAGCAGGATATCGCAGATTTTCTCGATATGCCGCTGGACAAGGTACGCGAGGTCATGCGTATCGCACAGGAGCCTGTCTCGCTCGAAACGCCGATTGGTGAGGAGGAGGACAGCCATCTCGGTGATTTTATCCCCGATAATCATGCACAGTCCCCGAACGACGCCGCAAATAACACCATGCTGAAAGAGCAGCTCAATGAGGTGCTCTCCACGCTGACACCGCGTGAAGCAGATGTGCTGCGGATGCGCTATGGTCTGAACAATGAGCCGCCGAAAACCTTGGAGGATGTCGGCAAGGCGTTCAATGTTACACGAGAGCGTATTCGACAGATTGAAGCAAAGGCATTGCGCAAGCTGCGCCACCCAAGCCGCAGCAAAAAAGTCCGCGATTATCTCGAACACTAACAATAAGGCAGCAGATTTTCAAGCATCTGCTGCCTTTTTCTATCCATCCAACCATTTTACCCTGTCCGCAATAGACAAAAACGGCATAGCCGAAGCTACGCCGTTTTTTCTCTGATATCATGTAATCGGGCATTATGCAGGAAGCAGAATGGCTGTATCGACATTCAGCTCTTCCGCTGTATCTTCATCCATCTCCAGCTCGGACATACCCTCAACGTCGATTTCCAGTGCGCCGGCCTTATATTGCTCAAGGAATGCATCCATCACATCATAGAATGTGATGTCGTACTTTTCGAGCATTTCGGTATATGGCGAATCGGTATACTTCTCCAGATATTCCGGCAGCGTACCGTTTTCCTCATATGCAGGGAATACCTCATCTTGTTCCTCAATCATGCGCAGATAATCAGTTCCGATTTCCTCTGCATACGGCAGGATTTCGCGAACCGAGACAATCGCGCCAACGACTACGAGCAGGCTCAAAACCGAAAATACAATACCGGTAATTGCCAAACCAATGCCATCGAAACGCTTGCACAATACAATAATACCGAAAATGATTGCAAGCGGCGCCGTGACGATATTCAAGCAGCAGCAAAGACCGAGAATGCTCAAAATACCAAGAACGAGTGTTGCAATCGCCAGACCTGTTTTGCGTTGTTTCTGCGGTGGCAATGTTACATTGACACCCTCATAGCCGTTGTTCGGCTGTCCAAAATAATTTTGTTCCATGTTAATCTCCTATTATGATAAAACAAAAATGACAAATCTGCTGTCAAACATCCATTTCCCAATTCCAGTTGCGAAGCGGTAACTCCGCAAGGTCAAATGGCGTCCGCTGATACACACAATAATTCAGCCAGTTTGAAAACATCAGATTCGCATGGCAACGCCACGAAAACCACGGCATCTCCCTTGGATCGTTATGCGGAAAATAATTGAACGGCATTTCAATATCCAGACCCTTTTCGCGATCACGGAAATATTCCGCAGCCAAGGTGTTGCGGTCATATTCAGAATGACCGGTGATGAAATACTGTCTGCCATTGCGATTTGCAACGATATGAACGCCGGACAGCTCCGAGCTTGTCAGAATCACAAGCTCCTTGACCTTTTCGATATCTTCTCTCCGCACCTCGGTATGACGCGAATGCGGCACATCGAACACATCGTCAAATCCACGTAGGAGCAGTGATTTCTTCACCTCTGCACGATGCGGAAATATACCAAACATTTTCTTCGGGAGCTGATATTTCGGCACGCCGAAGTGATAATACAGTCCTGCCTGTGCGCCCCAGCAAATGTGCATGGTGCTGAACACATGGGTTTTCGACCATGCCATCAGCTCGCAGATTTCCTGCCAATAATCAACTGTCTCAAACGGCATCTGCTCAACCGGCGCGCCGGTGATAATCATACCGTCATAAAATTTTCCACGAATCTCATTCAGCGTCGTATAAAACGCGTCCAAGTGACTCTGCGAAGTATTCTTTGAAACGTGCGACTCCATGCGCAGCAGCGATACATCGACCTGAAGCGGCGTATTACTGAGCAAACGCAGAAGCTGCAATTCCGTTTCGAGCTTTTTGGGCATAATATTCAGCACCAGAATCCGCAGCGGTCTGATATCCTGATGCGCTGCGCGGTCGCTGCCCATAACAAAGATATGCTCATTGAGAAGCGCCTGATACGCAGGCAGCTCCGGTGAAATACAAATCGGCAAGTAAAATGTCTCCTTTCCCCCCGCAATAAAATGGGGAAATGACCGCCGCACTCAGTCAGCGGTCATTCGGAGCATTTTCATTGCAGGAATTTATACGGGGTGAATCTGCTTTTCAGCGTTTCCGTGAACGCCATCCAGACCAAACATCTGGTCGCGGCGCTTTTCAAAGAACTTCACTGCGACCTGACCGAACTGCGCATAAGAAAGAACATCTTCCTCCTGCGTAATCCACTCCGCGCATTCCTCACGGAGCTTATCCAGCTCCGGCTCAAGCATATCTGCCGGACGGCAGGTAATCGGCTCTGCGTCCTTGAGAATCTTCTTCTGGAACTCCGGATCAATCGGAAGCGGCGTTTTACCGTACTCACCGCGTACCATCGCTCTGAATTCTTTGGTTACCATCTTATAGCGCTCACCGCCGATGATATTAAAGACAGCCTGTGTACCGACAATCTGCGAGGTCGGAGTAACAAGCGGCGGGAAGCCTGCGTCCTTACGAACGCGCGGAACTTCTTCCAGAACCGCCGTGAGCTGATCTTCCTTGCCTGCCTGCTTGAGCTGAGACAGCAGATTCGAGAGCATACCGCCCGGAACCTGATAAATCAGCGTCTTTGCATCGGTTGCAAGCATCTTCGGATCCAGCAGACCGGACTTGATATACTTTTCGCGCAATTCCATGAAGAACGGACGCAGCTCGCTCAGCTTGACGAGGTCAAGACCGGTATCGTACTCCGTACCGGCAAGTGCAGCGACCATGGACTCAGTCGGAGCATGGGAGGTGCCGAGTGCAAGCGGGCTCATCGCGGTGTCGATGACATCAACGCCAGCCTCTGCCGCTTTCATCAGGCACATCGAAGCCAGACCGGAGGTATAGTGCGTATGCAGCTGAATCGGCAGCTTTGTGACCTTCTTCAGTGCCTTGACGAGCGATTCTGCACGATACGGTGTCAGAAGCGCTGCCATATCCTTAATACAAATCGAATCTGCGCCTGCGCTTTCGATGCGCTTTGCGTAGTCAACATAGTATTCATCGGTGAAAATGTCACCCGTTGTGAAGCTCATTGCAACCTGAGTATGCGCACCCTCTTTCTTTGCCGCCTTGATTGCGGTTTCGAGGTTGCGGATATCATTCAGCGCGTCAAAAATACGGATCACATCAATACCATTTGCAATGGATTTCTGCACAAAATATTCAACGACATCATCCGCATAGTGACGATAGCCGAGCATATTCTGTCCACGGAACAGCATTTGCAGCGGTGTATTCGGCATATTCTTTTTCAGAATGCGCAGTCTCTCCCACGGGTCCTCATTGAGGAAGCGCAGGCAGGAATCGAATGTCGCACCGCCCCAGCACTCGATGGAACGGAAGCCGATTTTATCCAGCTCCGGCAGAATCGGGAGCATTTCATCCGTGGTCATACGTGTTGCGATCAGAGATTGATGCGCGTCACGCAGTACGGTTTCTGTAATTCCAATTTTCGCCATATTCGATCACACTTTCTATCAGCCGAGTACGGCGAGCGCATCGCCGGGATTGACGCTGCTGCCCTTGGTCGTATTGACTGCGAGAACTGTGCCATCTTCCGGCGCAACGATATCGTTCTCCATCTTCATTGCTTCCAGCACGAAGAGAACCTGACCCTTGGTTACGCTGTCGCCAGCCTTGCACTTGACATCCAGAATCGTACCGGGCATCGGTGCTGAAACCGGTGTGCCATCTGCTGCGGATGCAGCCGGTGCTGCTGCAGGTGCCGGAGCCGCTGCCGGTGCCGGTGCTGCTGCCGGAGCAGGTGCTGCCGCCGGTGCCGGTGCTGCTGCAGGTGCTGCGCCTGCGCCAAGCTCCTCGACAACGACATCATACTGTTTATTATTTACGGTTACACGAAACTGCTTGCTCATGAGTTCATCCTCCTGATTCTTTTCTGGCAATATCGTCCTGCCACGAGATCGGCTGTCTGCGATTTTGCCTTGTAAATGATGAAATAGAAGCGCTCTGACAATCCGGCTTTACCGATCAGAACGGGATATTGCTATGTTTTTTCGGCAGATTGGATACACGCTTGCCCTCAAGCAGTTCCAGTGCCTCGACAACTGCCTGACGGGTTTCATTGTCAGAGATCACGGCATCAATGACACCGATCTGCGCAGCCTTTTCGGCAGAAGCCAATGTACGCTTGTATTCGTTTGCAAGCTCCTTGCGCTTTGCGTTCACATCGGTAGCGCCCTTGAGCTTATCATGCCAGAGGAATTCCACAGCGGCTTCCGGACGCATCGGTGCGATTGCTGCATCATTCCATGCAACAACATAATCGCTGCCTGCGCCTCTGCCTGCGATTGCAGAGAATGCTGCGCCGCAAGCCTCACCAACGATCAATGCAATCTTGATCGTCGTTGCTTCTGCATACGCGCCGCAGAGCTGTGTCATCGCACGAAGCGAGCCGTTTCTTGCTGCATCGTTATCGGCAGCAAAGCCAATCGTATCCAGCACAGTCAGCACCGGAATCGAAAATGCGTCACAGGTGCGGACAAAGCGTGCCATTTTTGCAGAATCATCTGCGGTCAGCGCATCTGCCGAGCCACAGGTAGAAATGATACCGACTGCCTGACCGCGAACGGTTGCAAGTGCAGTCTCCACAGAGCTGCCATATGCCGTATAAAGCGGCAGAATCGAGCCAGCGTCTGCGATACCCTTCATCAGCGTATCCTTTGTGCAACCTGTTTCCGGCTCATCAAATTCCGAAATCGGCGCGCCTGCCAGATTGTTTGCCGGGAGCTTCCGCAGCAGGGATTTGACCTGCTCCGCAGCAGCTGCATCATCCTTGCAGACAGCGGCAACGATACCAGCCTTTGCAGCGGTTTCCGGCTTTGCAGCATCCGTACCAAAGGGCGGTGTCAGATAAAGCTCCGCGGATTCGGTTGCAAGCACGAAATCCGCCTCAGCAGCGAGCAATGCAGCGCTGCCGGCACATACGCCTGCAATCACAGAAATCTGCGGCACAACGCCGGAAAGTTTTGCGGCACAGGCAATCAGCTTACCATATGCGGTCAGCGAATCCGCCGTACCATCCACATAAACGCCGTTGGAATCAAAAATTCCGATGAGCGGCGTGCCGGTTTTTGCAGCGAGCGAATAAAGCCGCTTGATTTTGCCGGCAGTATTCTTGCCCATAACGCCATCGTTCACATCCGGTGCCTGTGCAAATGCACATACAGCCTGTCCCTCGACAAAGCCGTGTGCGCAAACAACCGCAGCCGGTGCATCCTGTTCCGTCCGCAGTGCGTCCAGTTCGGTAAACACACCGCCATCGAACAGTGCACTCAGACGTTCTCTTGCTATTGTTCCGATCTTATCCATAAAAACGTACGTATCCTTTCGTGGTTCTGTTATCAGTCCATACTGGAATCTATACTGTATTATTATACCATATATCCCCACAAAAATCAAGTCTAATTTCCGGCATAACCGCCGTTGATTTTCGTTCATTCTGCATCATTTTGGCACTTATATCCGCAAAACAAGCCGCCGCTTTTGGATGATATTTTAACGCTTTCACTTTTGACGCCGAAATCACGCCGCAGAAAAGCCATTGACTTCTCATCAATTTCCGATTATAATGATCTCAAAAGCCAATCCGGATCAGAAAGCGTGGTGTTTCTATGAAAAAATGGACAGCATTGATATTGTTACCGGCATTTGCGGCAGCATTGGCTGGCTGCGGTGACAGCAAAACCTACAAAATCAGAATCACGATCCCAGCAAAAAGCACGGAAGCATTTTACTATTCAGACGAGGAAATTGCAGCAACAGGCAAGCAAATCACCATATCCTCCGGCGAGGGGCTGGATGATACCGAGGTCTTATTGAGTCCTGTTGATGAAAATGTCACTGCCGGATATGTGGCAACTCCGCTCACAAGTGATTCACCGGTCGAATTTGACGCGAAAAAAGGCACATGGTTCAAAATCGGCGTTGCTGTGCAAAATGACGCAGACACCGATAAAACAGTCTATGTAGAGGTAACAGGCGTCGAGGTCAGAATCGAGTGACCTTACACTGCTTGTAAATTCCATAAAACGCAATCCCCCTTTTGCCAGGCATTGTGCCAAACAAAAGGGGGACATTTTTATGGCGATACCGCACAAAGAACAGTGCGTCAGATTTGCTGTAGATTTTTCGGCAGATTGTACAATGATGACGCAGCGATACTGGATGTCTCGCAAGGAAGAATTGTGCAAGATGACGGAAAAGATACGGCAAAGATGACGTGCTGAGCTGTAAGCGGTCTTTGTGCGGTATTGCCTTATAACTATTCAGTCAATCTCCAGCGCAATATACGCGGTATTCGGATGAATGAAAAGATCTTCGTCAAGCCGCACGGAGAAATCAACCAGCTGCTCCGGCGATACCTGATAGACGTCGCCCTCCTTGCCGGCGATGCAATCATCAGCAAGTAAGCCCGTAATCTGTTCCTCGGCAGCCTCTGTCACCTTGAGCCAGATGGTATCCTCCTCGCCGTCCACCTCAACGGAAACGCAGGCATACGCATCCTGTACCTTTTTGAACACTTCCGCAAAAATGCCGTACCGTTCCTTTGCAAGTGCAGCGATTTTACGGGATGTCACAATATAGCTTCCATAGCAGAACGAATCAAATTCTTCTTCCGTAATGGTATCCAGACGCTTCCGGCGCGGCGAACCGTCCTCTGCTTCTCCGTCGTAGAGATACAGCACCGCAAAATCATCGAGCGCGTCCGGCTCATCGCCAAGCATCTGCATCCGAACCGTCACACCACCGGCACGATCCTCCGGATAATCTGCCTTCGCTTCCGAGAACGGCACCCATGTGCATACAACGGATGAACCATCCGTTTTCCGCACAACCGAAAACGGCTCTTTCGCATCACTCAGCTCACCGCGCAGCAGGATTCGCTCAACGGCAAAGCAAAGCATATCACAATAGCGCGGATAATTCTGCTTTGTTGCATCCAGAATCTCAATTTCACGAATGCCGCAGCAGCGCAAGCCCTCCGTCTGAATCCAAAGATAATCGGAATCCGGATCGCCGTGGAGATCCAATTTATACAGATAATCCACCAACGGCGGCACATCGCTCTGCGCTGCCAGTGTTACCCAGCCAGCCGGCAGCAGCTTCTGGCGCGAATAATCCAAATATGTAACCGCATCCGGGAACAACAGGTTGAGCAGCTTCAGTTGGAAATGCAGCGCCAAATCAGGCTGCTTTTCTTCGAACGGCATCAGGCACAGCACAACGCCCTCGGATTGCTCGACTGCCTCTGCCAGACCATCCGGAATCGGACTCGCCGGACGGAAATCCGTCACCGGCGGCACCGGCTGACAGACAAGCATGAACTGATAAAGCTCATCGCTCTCTTTTTCTAAAATCTGGAATACGAGCAGCCCCCGCTCCGGCTCCGTTGTCGAGAGAACAACCGCAAATCTGCCGTCATCTTCCAGCGTTTTTGTTACACTGTCAATCGTCAGCTCGTCCGGCAGCGTTGCACAGACTGCGCCAATCGCAGACGAAATCTGCTCTGTATCACCGTGAATCAAATCCACCGTATCTTCATCATAAACAGGCGCTTTCTCCTGCAATTTGTCCATCAGCTTTGTATTGCCGTTGCGCGCATCAAATTTTTCGGCAAGCGTTTTTGCTTCCGTATAGAAATAATCGCGAAGCGCTTTTGTTTCGTAATGATGCTCCGAATTCCACAGCGGGAAATCCTGCGGCAATATCACGGTAAGGGATTCCCTCTGCATCTGCTCGAACAGACGATATGCGCCCATCGAAAAATGCAGGCGCTCCCAATGGTTCCGGCACTCCAAATAATTACGCAGCTCTTTCCGGAAAATCGTCATGCCGGTCTGCCGGTCAATGATGCTGTAGAGACGCAGAAGCGTACCGATTTCACAGAGCATCTCCATGCGACCCTGAATCATCGGATACTGCCGCTTTGCCAGCTTTCGCGCATCGCCAAAATCCTGCGTCCGGATATCATATGCAATCTTCGCGTCATAGGTCGTTTCCGGCACCTCGCCGCAGTGCAGCTCACCGGAAAAGATTTTCTCGCCGGATTCCTTTGCTTTATCCGGCTGATCGAGAATCAGAGCCATGCGAACATCGTGCGAGACTTCGCAGGCATTGCAGTCCTTGAGATCATCTATCGGATATTCGCGGTATTTTCCATATTCTTCGGCAGGCAGCAAATTGCCGGTACATTCGGAAATTTTCTCCTGAAAATAGTAATAGGTGCGCAGAGAGCGCCCGGCTGCCTCCAGCCGCTTTTTGAAATCTGCCAAAAAGGCTTCAATCTGCGCAAGCGATACATGATGAAAGCTCGGTGCATTTTCAAGAATATATTTATAGCTCCACATCAGCGCATGGAAATTTTCATCATCCTCTTGCAATTCTTCGCTCTGATCGTAAATCGCAACCATTTCGGGGAATATGATCATCGAATCTACGTCATCGCTATGGAATGTTGCTTCTCTCAAAGCGATTTCCCGAAAGCGAAAACGCCATTCGTCGCTTCTCGCTTCGTCTGCCGCCTGAATGGCTTTTTTGATCGCACGCAGGCGCGTTGCACCACGCTCCAGATCCTGATATTCCGCAATGTACTGTTCTGCATTAAACATAGTCAATTCCTCCTGTTATTCGTTTTGAATGATTTTTTTGTCATATTCTGTTTGCAAATAGTCGATCATTTGCTGAAAGCCGTCTTCCGATAGCGGAACCTCCGCAGTGCCTGCAACCAAGCCGCGCTCCTCCGCAATTTCATAACAGACATCCGCACGCCATACTGTAATTTTCAGCACATTATCCACCGGCTCGATCCAATAGCGCAGATGGTTTCGGCTGCCGGAATGCGTATTGCCGACCTCAAAATAAAATACTTGCGGAATATCAAACGCATTTCGCGGCTGATGCTCATCCATGATTCATACGCCTCCTGCTTCTCTATTCTATTATGATGATTCAGAGTACAGCTTACCCCCGCGAATCTGCGGGGGAAGAGCAGCAATGGCAATACCGCACAGAGTTGGTGGTGCAGATACGCAGTCAGATTTTTCGTCAGATTGTATAGAAATGACGCCGCTGGGCTGACACCCAGCAAGGAATTTCTGTGCAAGATGGCGGAAAATATGCAAGTAGATGTGCCGCCAAGCCGTAAGGCGGACTTTGCGCGGTGTTGCCAAATATTACTTTTCAACCTTAATCGGTGAGGGTGCTGCACCAAGCACCTTCTCGATTTCCGCACGGACGCTGCACAAATCGCGTACGCAAGTCTCAATCTTATTGCAAATATGCGCATCCAGTTCAAGCGCATCACGCAGCTCATTCAGTGCTCTGCGCTCTGACGGTGCTTCAAATTCATCGCAGATCGCAAACATATAAAGCTCCATATAAACCTTGCGCTTGCTGACCTCGTTGAGCTGCGCCATGGTATCACGTGCAGCCGCCGTTGACGCCGCATCAAAGGTAAAGCTCGGCAGTCTCAGCGCTGCCGCATATTCCATCAGCAGTGCGTCCTCCTCGGCGGTCACGATTTCATCCTCTTCAATCATTTCTGCGGCAAGCGTCAGAAATGCCTCTGCTTCAATACGCTCAAATTCATGTAAAAACAGCATAATACTCCCATCCTTTCGCTTCATGCTTCATCAGAGGCAAACGCCTCAGTTACAGTATACCATACTTCCCCTAAAAATGCAAGCACTATTCTGCATCTCCATACGCAGCGCATTAAATCCGCAAAAGCCGATCATTCGGATGCGGAATATCGGTCATGTCTCCGCACAATGCGCCGCAATTTCCCGAAGAAAATCCTCGCCGTATTTTTCCATTTTATATTTTCCGACGCCGGAGATTGCAAGCATTTCTTCTTCATCCGCAGGTCGTTTGTTGCACATATCGCGCAGGGTCGCATCCGAAAACACAATATACGCCGGCACATACTCGCGCGCCGCAAGCCGTTCACGCAAACGCCGCAGTCTCTGGAACAATGCCTCGTCCACGCCGTAATCCGGCATCTGGGCAAGCCGCTGTTCACGCTGCGTCTGTTCAATATCACGCTTCGGCAAAGACATCATGACCGTTTCCTGACCGCGCAGCACAGCATTCGCAGCAGCCGTCAGCCAAAGCGAGGGATACCGACCGGTATCCATGCGCAGATAACCGCGTGAAATCAAGATATTGACCATATGCTCAAGCTGAACACGGGAAATATCTCCGAGCAGCCCATAGGTCGAGAGTGTCTGATAATCTGCTTCTTTCAGTGATTTGGTCTTCTTGCCCTGTAAAATATCGCAGAGCATTTTCGCGCCGCAATGTCTGCCGCGCTGTGCAACACGATAGACACAGGATAGTATTTTTTGTGCCGGAATCGTTGCATCCACTGTCTCGTTTTCCGCAAGACAGCTGCTGCAGTTGCCGCAGTGCGTTGGCGCAGCTTCTCCAAAATACTGCAAAATAAAATGCCGCAAGCAATCTGTCGATTTGCAATACTGCACCATTGTATTCAGACGATCAAAATCACGCCGCCGCAAAACTGTCCGCTGCTCCGGTGACAGGTGATCGTTTTCCGACTCTGAATGCTCGATCAAAAATGTATTTGTCCGAACATCCTGCGAACTATATAACAGCGTGCATTCTGCCGGCATACCGTCTCTGCCTGCTCTGCCGGCTTCCTGATAATACGCCTCCATACTTTTCGGCATATTATAATGCACGACAAACGATACATTGGATTTGTCAATGCCCATGCCGAAGGCGTTGGTGGCAACCATGATTTGCACGCGATCGTGGAGAAACGCCTCCTGATTGGACGTACGCTCCTCCGCGGATAATCCAGCATGATAACGCGCCGCTGCAAATCCGTCCGCACAGAGCTTGGAACAGACTTCATCGGTCAGCCGCCGCGAAATGCAGTATACGATACCGGATTTCGTCTTATTTCGCTTTAATATTTTCAGCAAAGCCTCATATTTCTTTGCTGGCTGCTTTACAAGCCAGCGAAGATTCTTCCGGTCAAAGCCGGTGACCAGCTCTTTCGGCTCATGCAGCGCAAGTAATTGTTTGATATCCTCACGAACCGTTTGTGTGGCAGTCGCCGTAAACGCCGCAACAACCGGTCTGCGCGGCAATTCAGCGAGAAATTCTCTGATTTGCAAATAGCTTGGCCGAAAGTCCTGTCCCCACTGCGACAGACAATGTGCCTCATCCACTGCAACCATCGTAATCGCAACCGATTCCACCAGTGAAAGAAACGACTCTGTCAACAGCCGTTCCGGTGCGACATAAAGCAATCGGATATCACCGCGGCGCACAGCGTCAAGCACCGCAAAATACGCGTTCTGATCCAGATTGCTGTGCAGACACTCCGCCGTAATACCGGCATCCCGCAGCGCCGCCACCTGATCCTGCATCAGCGAAATCAGCGGCGATATAACGATCGTCAGTCCCGGCATCAGCAATGCAGGCACCTGATAGCATATGGATTTTCCGGCACCGGTCGGCATAATGCCAAGCACATCGCCGCCGGCAAGAATCTGCCGGATCAAAGTTTCCTGTCCTGCTCGAAATTGATCGTAACCGAAATATTCTTTCAGGATCGAATGCGGTGTTTGCTGCATAAACCCTGCTCCTTTTTTCATGTTTGCACGACAAAATCGCCTGACGCAGAAGCCTGCGCAGGCGATTTTAATATCATGCGGATCAAACATTTACATTGCGCATTGCTCAACGGAGCAGCTCCCATGCTTCCTTTGAGGTAAGCCCGATATCTGCAATCGTTGTGTAGACATAATATTGCAGAATCAGCTGCGCATCAACCAAATCAACGTCGCCGCTGCCATCCACATCTGCCAATGCAGTCGAAATCTGCTCCAGCGAATTGTTTTCGTTATAGCTCATCGTCTCGTTTACATAAGTGTTCATCACCATCACCGCATCCAGCGGATCTGTGACGCCATCCTCGTTCACATCACCAAGCGTTTCCCAATTTATCGCGTCAACGCAGATCGTAAACTCCAGATGCTCATTCGCCTTATCTGCCGTAATCACAGCAAGACCATTATTCTTTGCAATCGCGATGCCGTCCCAAATCAGGAATACGACCTCCGGATTGCTTGTGCTCCATGTATACTGCTCTGCATTGGGCAGCGGCAGAAATACCGGCGCATCGAGCTTTTCCGCAAAAATAACATTCTGCACATCGTTCTGAACCGCTTCGGTTGTCACGACGGGTTCGGATTCCGCAGCGGTCGTCGTTAGCTCCGTAGTGGAAGCGGTCGTCGCAGCGGTGGTAGTGGTAGTCGTGGTCGTAGTCGTGATAGTGGTCGTCGTCGTGGTTGTTGTAGTTATCGTTGTGGTCGTAGTGGTGGTTGTTGTTTCCGGCATCGTTGCCGTTGTCTCAGCCTGCGTGGTAACAGCAGGAATGATCTCATTGATATCCGGCAATACAACATTTTCATAGCCGAAATACATTCCGTACTGCGCTGCATAATAGGATTCTTCCGGCTGAATAATCTGACAAACGCCGCGTGATTTGCCGGTTGTATATCGGCTGTTGAAGCGCTCATATGTCACAGTATTCAACTCGATCGCACCGGCACCATCGGCATTGCCCTCAAGCACCGTGATCGTTGTATCCGAATAATCCAGCACGAGCATCGAATGTCCGCCGCCGCCATTGAACGTCAGATCCGCATTGGTCGTCGTGCGAAGATATGCGCCCGGCATAACACGGTATTCAGTCAGCAGCTCCGGCGTAATTTCCAGAACGCCCTCCGGCAGAACGTCACGCACACGCTCTGTGCTGACGCCGCCGTTTCCGGGCATTGCTCCAAACAGGACATTGTAAACGCCCTGTGCATAAATATAACATTGCTTTCCACTCCAGCCGCCGTAGCCGGAATCGACATAATAGGTCTGCCATGTATTGAGCGCAGAACCAACCGGCAGCAGTACCGGTTCTGTCAAATCCTTATCGGCATACAAACCGCAGTATCCTGTCAGAATATTGCACAGCTTTTCCGAAAAGGTCGCAGCCTCCGAATATTCCGCAGCATTGCTTTCTGTGGACGCGAACACGCCGATTGTCGGCGCAGACATGATAGCCGGCAGCATACAAAATGTCATTGCCGCTGCAGCAGCTCGTTTCATTTGTTCTCTCATGATTCGGTTACCTTCCCTTAACGAGGTTTGAAATTTGGCAAGTACAGGTGTTTCCGATCATTCCCTTATTCTATTTCTTTTGTAAAGCAGATAAAAACATCATCGCATGAAAGAGACTATTTCTGCATAGATAATTTGATCTTTCTATATCTTTTTATGTTCCGCTTTCTCAAAGCGTATTGTTATTATAGCAGATTATTACAAATAAGTCAAGCATTGGTTTCAATACGATGACAGACCGAAATGCAGAAAACGCAGTTCATTTTCGTCATATTTTCTTTAATTATGCGGATTATTTGGTTGCTGTGCACAAAGCCGGCCTTGTATTTTCCATAAAAACGACGAAACAAAGTGTTCATAAAAGTAACAATCGGTTACAGAATGGTTACATCCATTTTGTAACGTGACACAATTAGGCATCTTTTGTATACAATCAGACAGTTATTTTGATGCCATACGATTGCATTCTATAAAAAGCCAAATGCCCCGGTCGATGAAACCGGAGCATTTCTCATTGATTTATACGGATTTCATACCGGAAAGCTGTTTTTGGGCTTTGCGCGCCTGTTTATCAGCCTGTCGCTTCCGTTTACAGGCAGGCTTCCATGCGTCATATGCCGCACAGTAAACCGGATAAACCTGCTCTGCCGTTTTCGGATCGCATTGCTCGGCATAGACCGCCTGCTCGAAGCCATCCAGCAGCACTTGCAGATCAACCTGCAAAAAGACTGATTTTTCTGCACAAAGCGTGCGTGCAGTCTGCGCAGGGTCTGCGTTCCATTGCTTCCGCAATCTTGCAAAGGCGGCAATCACCATCTTCGCATTCGGCTGATTCCGGAACTTTCGCCGGAACAGCTTTTCACGCACCAACGGAATCAGCCATTTCAGCAGTACCAGCGCAAGCACCGCGATTCCAAACAGAATCAAGCCGGAATATTGTAGCGTCGCCAGCACATTGACCTTTGTATCGCTTTGCTGAAGCACATTGCCGGAGGTCGCGTCCATCATCATCCAGCCGTAGCCGGGAATATAGACATCGACAAACGCATGACCTTCATCGGTTGTAATCACGTAAGCAGTATCATCGTTACTGAACAGCCGTTCATCGTGCACGTTCATTGCGTAGCCTTCGACATACCGGACGCACAAGCCTGCCGCGCGGCACAGCTCTGTCATCGCACTTGCAAACTGATAGCAAACGCCGGTCTTATTTTGAAACAGAAATGTTTCGACATTATCCGTATCCGCGATCGGAAAATCCAGCGAATAAACAAAATCCTCGCCAAAATGCAGATAATCCCGAATTGCATATGCCTTTTCGTAATCGGAATGAAGCCCCTCCGTCAGTTGAAGTGCCAGCTCCCGAACACTGTCCGGCGTTTCGCAATCGGCTCTGCGGTCAGCGGCATAATCAGCTGCTGCTTCATAAGATTGCAGGGCGCGCCTGAAAATGTCATTTGCCGCATCGTCACCCTTTGTCCGTTCCAGAGCGTCCTGCAAGAGCTGCTCCCATGTTTCGCAATCGAGAGATTTCATCAGCGTCTGCGCCGTGTCGGTATTGGCAAACTTCTCCGACAGATATTGCAGTTCATACGAAGCGCCCAGTCCCATAGCATTATAGTGGAACAAAACATCGCTTTGGTTGATATATCCATCTGTTTTTTTATCATTGTCATAAGGTATGTCTACGGAACGAATATGCAGCGGTGCCGGACATCCTCTGACCTTTCCATAAGTTGCAGATTCTACATACAGCGGAAAATAAAATTCTTCCGGATTCTGCTCCGGCATTGCCGCAAGCGCGTCCAAACCGTATTCTGACGCAAAATCTGCATCCTTGTTCGCCAAAGCCTGTACGACAAGCATGAGCTGTGCCGGATCCACTTCATCCGAAACGGTCCAATAGCCGTCCCTTTGCACATACATCGGATCATCCCGCGCCGGTACTTTGTCATAGTCAGTAGTCTGCCATGAATCACTATCATAGCTGTAATTGCTGAAAGTCCGGATGCGCAGATTCAGCGGTTCTTCTGCCACCGTATAAAACAAGGTTCGCGAGTAATTATTATTTGAATATGTTCCGCCATCCGATTCGTCCGCAAACGCACTGATTGCATCCATCAGCATATCGGAAAGCGAAGAAGCATCGAGCAGTGTATCCAGCAGCGCACGGTCCGCTTCGACCTTCGGCTTCGGCAAAACCAAAACCAAAATCGTTGCACCAGCCATAAAAATTCCCGTTGCCCGAAAAAACGCGCCATCCAGAAACTCCGGCTTCACTTTCGCATAAGCAGATTTTTTATTCGGCATGGATAGCCCGCTGACAGCATCCGGTTCATATTTCTGTACCACCGAAGCATCCTCGCCATGCGCCTGCCTGCAATAAATCATAGATGAAAAATAACACGCAAGCAGAATGATAATCGAAAGCTCCGGCATCGTTTCGCCTTCTCTTGCATAAATCGCAAACGGGAATATCATGACAACAAATGACATCAGTACCCGATAACGCACAAGTGTAAAATAGTAGGCAGTCGTTGCAACGAACATGGTAAACAGCATAAAGAGTGCCAGCGTATAGCCAAGATATTCCGTTGATAGCGTCTGTAAGGCTTCGCTGATCACCTCATTGCCGCTTGCGTCATACGTTCCCGTCGTCAGAACAGACTGCGGCGTCAAAAACCAGACCAGAAAATTCAGCTGCTTATAGGGATCAGCCGGCGCAAAGGGCGGCGTTGCTGTGCCAAGCCTGATCATGCCAAATGAACCAATGACAAAAAGTGCGCCCACCACGATAAATGCTATGCCGCCGAGCAGATTATGCTTCTTCACGTAATCAAACAGCTTGAACAACAGCGACTGAATCACAAGCGAAAGAAGAATCCAGAACCATGTCAGCTTCGGCGCGTAATAATAGAAGATACTGGAAACGATTGTGACGGAAAATAAAAGCGGAATTCGCTTCGGCTGAATCAGCTTCCGCAAAATCGGATTTCTTTGAATCAAACTTTCTGTTCTCAATAATCTCACCAGATTTCAGTATAAAAATAGAACAGCGGCTCAAACCTCTCCGCCACTCTGCACAAGACGATGATCCTGTGTCACGAACCAGAGCGAACCGTTTTTCGGCACAACACAGTTCTCGGCATCCTGCTCCGCTACAATCCAATACAGCTGCGCAGAAAACGCTTCGAGCGCGGCTGCAAGCTCCGCAGTCGTATTCGCCGTAAAATAAAGCAGCACACTGCCGCCCTCCTGCATCAGCGCAGACGGCAGCATTGGAAGTCCGGCGAACTGTTCCGGCGAACGGAAGCCGCCGCGCAGCAGATTGACAGCCTCAACAGCAAGCTGCTCACCCTCGTCAACCGAAAAGCGCTCCCATTCGCAGAACGCATTCGGATAATACAGACTGCATGGATAACCATAACGCGCACACAGCATCAAAAAGCCAAGTGCTGTTTCAATGAGCTGTTCCTCCGCAGCAAGGCGATTTTCCAATGGTATTTCTCTAGCATCACGCCGGAAATCCAATACAACGGACAGTCTCGCCAGCGCAATCGGCTCGTCCTGCCGCACCATCAGATGACGCCGCTTGGAGGACAGCTTCCAGTTGATACGCTTGAGTGAATCACCCGGAATATATTCACGATGCTCATAGCCCGGCATTGCGGAAGCAGAGTGCATCGGTGTTGCCTCGCTTTCCTCGTCTGCCGCAGCAACTGCGGATGAGACAGACCGAAACATCACCGAATTTGCTTTCATCTCCGGAATCTCCGGCGTAATCAACAGCTGTGCCTGCTGCTCCATCGGCAGCTTCCATCGGAACATCGCAAAATAGTCCGAAAGCCGAATATCCGTCAGCGAAAGCGTACCGTTTCCGCAGAACCGTGGATTCAGCCGAATCCGATATGCCGCACTCCGCTCCGTACCCATGGAAAGGCAAAGCGGCAGCGTATCCGGCAAAAGCTGTGTTCTCCGGAGCTTTTTCCAGTGCTTATATTTTCGCTGATATTGTCCGTGCGGATACTGATTCGCATCCGGCTTCGGCGGCAGCGGTGCCGCTTCCGGATTCAGTGCATCAAAATGCGCGTCCGCATAGAAATTCATTCGCAGAAAAGGCAAGGGCAAGATCGTTGTCTTTTCCAAGCGGATGATTGCAGAAACCGGCTGCTGTTTTCCGGCAGAATCCGGAACTTCCAGTGAAATTTTCAGTCCTCTGCGGACAATCAGCGTCATGATCACCGAGCTCACCGGCATTAAAATCAGAAAGCTGAGCATCATCACGCCAATGTTTCCATCCATATACAGCATGAAAACAAGAGCGATGATGAGCGTACAAATATACCCGATCGTCATTTTTCAGAATCCATCGGCACAGGGACAGCAGCCAATACATCCGCAACTACCTGTCGTGAATCGCCAAGCTGCGCCTTACCCTTCGGAGAGAGAATCAGACGATGCGCCAATACGCTTTCTGCCATATCCTTGACATCATCCGGCAGCGCATAGTCTCTGCCGGAAAGGAACGCATTTGCCTTGGTCGCCTTATAAAGCGCAATCGAACCACGCGGCGACGCGCCGAGCGTCAGGGCGTCATGGGTTCTCGTTGCAGCGACAATCTGCAAAATATAGCGGCGAACGGCTTCGCTGACACGAATGTTCTCTACCTGCTCCTGCAATTTGAGTATGCTCTCCGGATTCAAAACCGCACCCTTGATATTCTCAAGCGGATTGTGATGCTCCGTGCGCGTGAGAATCTGCATTTCTTCTTCCTCACTCGGATAGCCCATGCTCACACGCATGAAAAAGCGGTCCATCTGCGCCTCCGGCAAATGATAGGTACCATAGGTTTCAACCGGATTCTGCGTTGCAAGCACCATAAAGGGCTGCGGCAGCTTATGCGTCACACCGTCAATGGAAATCTGATGCTCTTCCATTGCCTCCAGAAGCGCAGACTGCACCTTTGGAGAAGCACGGTTGATCTCGTCCGCAAGCAGGAAATTGCACATTGCAGCACCTGCGCGGTATTCCAGCTCAAAGGTTGTCTGATTGACCATCGAATATCCGGTAATATCCGAGGGCATAACGTCCGGCGTCAGCTGGATACGGTTGAAGCTGCCGCCGACAGAGCGCGAAAGTGCTGCCGCAAGCTGCGTTTTACCAACGCCCGGCACATCCTCAATCAAAATATGACCCTTGCAAAGCATTCCCGCGATCACGCAGCGAATCACCTGCTCTTTTCCGATGATAACACTGCCGATGCTTTCAATGAGTCTTTGAATATCAGCATTCATAATATGAATTCCTTTCGTATGTTTATATTTTAATATTATAGCACATTTGATACCGATTTGCAAGCCTTTTATATTAGAGACAAAAATCCGAAAACGATCTGCAAAAATCGTTTTCGGATTTCATCACATATAAGCAATTTTTAGGCAATACCGCACAGAGTTGGTGGTGCAGATACGCAGTCAGATTTTTCGTCAGATTGTATAGAAATGACGCCGCTGGGCTGACGCCCAGTAAGGAATTTCTGTGCAAAATAGCGGAAAATATGCAAGTACAAGTAGATGTGCCGCCAAGCCGTAAGGCGGACTTTGCGCGGTGTTGCCTTTATTTGCCGCCGAATAAATCTTTCAGCTTTTTGAAAAACGAATCGCGCTTGCTGTAATTCTTGGATTCCAGCGAAGCTTCAAGCTGCTGAAGCAGATCCTTCTGCTTTTTATTCAAGCCCTTCGGCACCTCGACAAAGACCTTCACATACTGGTCGCCGCGGTCGGTGCGCTGCAGCTTCTTCACGCCCTTACCTTTCAAACGGAATACCGTTCCGGTCTGCGTGCCCTCTGCGATTCGATATTTCACATTTCCGTCAATCGTCGGAACAACGATTTCATCACCAAGCACCGCCTGTGCATAGGTAATCGGGATATCGCAATGAATATCGTAGCCCTCGCGCTGGAAAATCGGATGCGGCTTGACATTGATGCCGACAATCAGATGACCGGAGGGACCGCCGTTCACACCGGCATCACCCATACCGGCTACGCGGATTGCGGAACCATCGTCAATTCCGGCAGGAATATCCACATTGATGCTCTTATTCACGCGCACTCTGCCTGCGCCGCGGCACTTCTGGCAGGGCGACTTGATGATTTTGCCCTTACCGCCGCAATGCTGACAGGGTTTTGACGAAGAAATCATGCCAAACGGTGTACGCTGCATGGATTTCACCGTGCCGCGGCCCTGACAATCCGGACAAACCTCCGAGCCGGAATCGCCAGCACTGCCGCTGCCATGACAATCCGGACAGGATTCCATACGCTGAACCTGCACATTCTGGGATTTACCGTTGCAGGCTTCCATAAACGCGATGGTCACACTGGTCTGCAAATCTCTGCCCTGACGCGGCGCATTGGCATTCTGAACACGGCTGCCGCCGCCGAACATTCCGCCCATACCGCCAAACAGGCTCTCCAGAATCTCGCTGACATCCGAAAATCCACCGGCACCCGGACCGCCGCCCATGCCGCCGTTTTCAAATGCGGAATGACCGTACTGATCATACATTTGCCGCTTTTCCTGATTGGAAAGCACTTCGTAGGCTTCCGTGATCTCCTTGAACTTTTCCTCGCAGTTCGGATCGTCCGGGTGCAAGTCCGGATGATACTGTCTTGCAAGCTGACGATACACCTTTTTCAGTTCATCGTCTGTCGCAGATCTGCTGACGCCCAGTACCTCATAATAATCTCTTTTGTCAGCCATATATACTACACCCTTTCGTGTACTTGTTCTTCACATCGGCACAAACCATCGGTCTGCGCAATATACCGTTCATTATACCATATTATTCCGGAAAAAACAAGGGGGAAACACTGAAATTCGTGATATGCAAGCTGCAAAGTGAAAGTTTCCCGCAAAACGCACTGTTATGCCGTTTCAAGATTCAGCACCGGAATCGGCGTCAAGATATAACACAGCATCAGGATTCCGAGAAGCGTCAGCGCAGCAAGCGTCATTTTGATGTAATTCCGTTTATGATCCTTCATCCGGCTCAATCCTTTCCCCCATATGTCAGAACACGGCGAGAGGGGCGGAAGATTATTCCACCCCTGACGCATTTGTTTGCTGAATTATGCCTCGGTAAAATCTGCGTCCACAACGCCATCGTCGCTGCCGCTGTTATTCTCCGGAGCGCCGCCCATATTCATATTGCTGAAATCCGGTGCGCCGCCATTGGGATTTGCCTGGCTGTAAACCTTGGAGCTGAGTGCATAAAATGCGTTCTGAAGTGCTTCGGTCTTTGCCTTGATTTCATCGGTATTATCGTTTTTCAGTGCTTCTTTCAGGTCGTTCAGTGCGCTTTCGATCGGAGCCTTATCCTCTGCCGAAACCTTATCACCGAACTCTGTGAGTGCCTTTTCGCACTGGAATACAAGGGATTCGCCGTTGTTCTTTGCATCGACAGAATCCTTGCGCTTCTTGTCCTCCTCGGCAAACTGCTCTGCCTCGCGGACTGCGCGATCAATATCATCCTTGCTCATATTGGTAGAGGATGTGATGGTGATATTCTGCTCCTTGCCGGTGCCGAGATCCTTTGCGGAAACATGAACGATACCGTTTGCGTCGATATCGAAGGTGACCTCGATCTGCGGAACACCGCGCGGTGCCGGTGCAATGCCGTCCAGACGGAATTCGCCGAGCTTCTTGTTATCTCTTGCGAACTCACGCTCACCCTGCAGAACTACGATATCAACTGCCGGCTGATTATCCGCAGCGGTCGAGAATACCTGAGATTTCTTGGTCGGAATGGTCGTATTGCGCTCGATGAGCTTTGTGCAGATGCCGCCCATGGTCTCCAGACCGAGAGACAGCGGTGTAACGTCGAGCAGAAGCAGACCGCCCTGAACGTCGCCACCGAGGATACCGCCCTGATATGCAGCGCCGAGCGCAACACATTCATCCGGATTGATACCCTTGAACGGCTCCTTGCCGATTCTTGCCTTGACAGCTTCCTGCACTGCCGGAATTCTGGAAGAACCACCGACAAGCAGAACCTTATCCAACTCGGATGCGCTCAGACCGGAATCGCGGAGTGCCTGCTCAACCGGGCCCATTGTTGCGCGAACGAGGTCTGCGGTCATTTCGTTAAACTTTGCCTGTGTCAGTGTGAGATCGAGGTGCTTCGGACCGGTTGCATCTACGCTGATGAACGGCTGATTGATATTGGTCGTTGTCATGGAGGACAGCTCGATCTTTGCCTTTTCAGCAGCCTCTTTCAAGCGCTGCATTGCGGTCTTATCATTGCGGAGGTCAATGCCTTCGAGTTTTTTGAACTCGTCAACCATCCAGTCGATGATGCGCTGGTCGAAGTCGTCGCCGCCCAGACGGTTGTTACCGGCAGTTGCAAGAACCTCAGTAACGCCATCGCCCATGTCGATGATGGAAACGTCGAACGTACCGCCGCCGAGGTCAAAGACCATGATCTTCTGCTCGTCTTCCTTGTCAATACCGTAGGACAGTGCAGCAGCAGTCGGCTCATTGATAATACGGCGAACATTCAGACCTGCGATCTGACCTGCATCCTTTGTTGCCTGACGCTGGCTGTCGGTAAAGTATGCCGGAACGGTAATAACAGCTTCGGTAACGGTTTCACCGAGATATGCCTCTGCGTCCGCCTTCAGCTTCTGCAAAATCATTGCAGAGATTTCCTGCGGCGTATATGCCTTACCGTCGATGGTTGCTTTCTCGTTGGAACCCATCTTTCTTTTGATGGAAATAACGGTGTTATCCGGATTGGTGATTGCCTGACGCTTTGCGATCTGACCGACCAGACGCTCGCCGTTCTTAGAAACTGCGACAACAGACGGCGTAGTTCTTGCGCCCTCTGCGTTCGGAATGACAACTGCGTTTCCGCCTTCCATAACTGCGACGCAGGAGTTTGTTGTACCCAAATCAATACCAATAATCTTGCTCATAATGAAGTTACCTCCTAATATTTGTTGTTAATTGGCTACGCTGACCATTGCGCAGCGAATCATTCTGTCACCAAGACGATATCCCTTTTGATAAACCTCACAAACGGTGGATTCACCAAAGTTTTCATCGTCAACCTGCCGGATTGCATTATGCACTTTCGGATCGAAGCTCTCATTCATCGCAGGGATTTCCTCAACGCCGAGCTTTTCGAGCAGCGAGATCATCTGCTGATAAATCTTCTCCATACCATTGCGGTAGGCTTCATCCGTACAGGGTGCTTCCATTGCACGTTCAAAGCTGTCTACGGCAGGCAGCAGTGCCAGAACGGTTTTTGCAACGGCATCCTGATATGTTTCGGATTTCTCCTTTGCTGTGCGCTTACGGAAGTTATCAAACTCCGCAAAAAGACGCATATACTTCTCATTTGCAGCCTGCAGCGCTTTTTCGGCAGCATCCGGCTCCTCGACGATTTCCGGCTCGCCGTCATCGGTTTCGGTGAACGGCTCCTCATCCGAATAAAACGCACTCTCGGTTGCTTCTTCATGCAGACCGCTTTCCTCCAAGGATTCGCAATCCTCACAGCCGTCCGCATCACGAATTTCATCTGTCATATGTTGTCATCCTCCTTTTCAGAGATCAGGTTGCTGATCTTCTCTGTAAAATATTCAAGATACGGGATTATCTTGGCGTAATTCAGCCGCATCGGACCGATCAGACCAAGCCGTCCTGCGGCTTTGCCATCTTTCCGATACTGTCCGACGATCATACTGGAATTGCCGATCACAAAGGTCTGCTGCGGATTTTCCCGTTTCGCATCCTCGCTGAACATCACATGAATTCCGCTGAACGTATCGTTCAGCAGCGGCATGATCACATCCTGATGCTCCATAAATTCGACAATATCCTGTGGTTCCAATTCCTGACAGGTCAGCAAATTGCGCGTACCATTGACCGTCAGTTCCTGCCGCATCATATCCAGACTCAATTCGTAGAGTCCCTGCATCAGCGGCGCGAGCGTTGCCATATAGGCACCCATTGCAGTCACAAGCTGATCGAACATTTCCGGTGACAGGTCGCTGAGCGACACGCCATGCAAATGCTCGGCAAGAAATGCCGTGAAAAACGAAAGCTGTTCTTCATTGAGATCAAATTCCAAACGGCAAACCTTGTTCTTGATATTGCCGGCAGAGGTAATCAGCAGAATCACGTAAAGCCGCTTACCGGTTGGGATGACCTCGACCTTAGAGATCACCGAAAACTGCGGCATCGCGTTCACTGCAACTGCTGCACATTTTGTAATCTCCGCAAGCGCGGTCGTTGCCGACTGTATCAGCACATCCTCCGTCAGCACTGCGTCATCTCCGAACATCTGATCCAGCCGTTCACGCTCCGCTTGCGGAAGCTGCATACCCGGCATACATTTTTCAATGTAGAGCTTATAGCCCTGAAAGGTCGGGATTCTTCCTGCGGAGGTATGGGGCTGCTCCAGCAGTCCAAGCTGCTCCAGCACCGCCATATCATTGCGAATCGTTGCAGAGGACACATTGATATCAGGCAGCGCAGCAATGGTCTTTGAACCGACAGGCTCGCCCGTCGTGACATATTCATCCACGACCGCTGCAAGAATCCGCAGCTTTCTGTCATCCATTTGCAAACGCTCCCCTCTTTCCGATTTTTGCAGACGATGTTTTGTTGTGCTAGCACTCTATGTATCCGAGTGCTAAATATAAGATACCACTTTTCTTCGCGAATGTCAAGCCCTCCCACATAGTTTCCACAAACTTCGGCAGATTATACAAGTTTTCCATCTATGCGCGGCAGATTTGTGCAAAGAAAATTGAGAAATCCGTTTTCGTGTGTAATGTGTAATACGAAAGGAAACCACAAGAGGTATGGGAAGATCGCTCCCTGCGGTCACTCATTCTTCTCCTCCCTCCTGTTTGCATTGCAAACGTGTACGCTCCCTCCTTATCTCCCACCCCATCTAATTGCGCGACTGCATTCAAAAAAGATGATTGCGCAGATATTCAAGAGAATATGGCATTGCTTTCACACGAAATAATCTGTATAATATAACGCAGGGACAAGGCGAAAGAGATTCCTTGCCTGCATTTTATATTTTTTATTTTCAAGGGGAACTATTTATGAAAAAAAACAGAACAAAACAACTTGCTGCATTCCTTTGCAGCGCAGTTCTTGCCGCCGGCACGCTGCCAGTCGTCACCGGCAGCAATGTCTCCGCAGCAGACGCCGTCAGCTTTTCTCATTGCGAGGGCTGGTTTGAGACCGCCGCCGCCGAATGGGAACCGGTCTCCGGTACTGATGGCTACAATGTCTACGCCGACGGCAAACAAATCGACAGTATGCTCATCCGGCAATACAACGGCTATTACCGCGCCGATATTCCCGGTCTGAAATCCGGCAGCCATACCATCAAGGTCGTTCCGCTGCTCGGTGGCAAAGAGGCAGCAGACAAAGCAACAGAGCAAACCATCACCGTCAAAGCATTCGACCGCAGCGGCTTTGCGTTCGTACAAGGCAGCGCATCCGGCGCATACAACAATGACGGCACACTGAAAAACGGTGCAGTCGTTCTCTACGTGACCAATGATACCAAGGATTCGATTTCACTTGAGGTCGTGACTTCTTCCAACGGCACAAAAACCCAGTGTACCGGTATCCAAAATATTCTATCCGCGTATCAAAAGGGCTACGATAGCCGTCCGCTGAACATCCGCTGCATCGGCAATATCACAGACCCATCCGTTCTATCCGGCGGCGATTTGCTCATCAAAGGCAGCAGCGCCGACAAACGGCTTTCCTGCGGCATTACGATCGAGGGCATCGGTACGGACACAGTTTTCAACGGCTTCGGACTGCGCATCGCAAACTGCTCTAATGTCGAGGTGCGAAACATCGGCTTCATGAACTGCAACAGCACCGAGGGCGATGACATCGGTTTACAGCAAAATAATGACCACATCTGGGTGCATAACTGCGACCTATTCTACGGCGATGCCGGTTCCGATGCAGATCAGGCAAAGGGCGACGGTGCGCTCGATACGAAAACCTCAACCTATATTACACATAGCTACAATCATTTCTGGGATTGCGGAAAAAGCAATCTGCAAGGCATGAAATCCGAAACAACCGACAATCGCATCACCTATCACCACAACTGGTATGACCATTCCGATTCCCGCCATCCCCGTATCCGCACCTGCACGGTTCATATCTATAACAACTATTTTGATGGCAATTCCAAATATGGCGTTGGTGTCACAATGGGGGCTTCGGCATATGTCGAGCAGAATTATTTCCGCAACTGTCCAAAGCCGATGATGAGCAGCAAGCAGGGCACGGACGCACTCGGTGACGGCACATTTTCCGGTGAAGCCGGCGGCGTCATCAAGGCATACAATAATATCATGACCGATGCACAAAGTTATATTCCGTATCAAAAAAATCAATCGAGCTTTGACGCCTATGAGGTCACAAATGCCAAGGACAGCGTTCCGGCTTCGGTCAAAACGCTCTCCGGCAGCACGGGATACAATAATTTTGATACTGCCTCCGATATGTATTCCTACACAGCCGATGCACCTGCGGATGTCCCCAACATTGTCACTGCAAATGCCGGCAGAATTCAGGGCGGCGATTTCAAATGGAAATTCGACAACGCCACCGATGATGCAAGCGCCTCGGTCAATACCGCGCTGAAAGCAGCTTTGCTCAATTATCAATCCGGCATCGTTTCAATCGGAAGCGGCGCATATATTGGCAGCACCGAGCCGATCGTTACCACAACGGCCTCCTCTGCGACACAGCCGACCACCACCAATACCAAGCCAACCACCGCAAAATCCACCTCCACAACAAAAGTCACCTCCGGAACAGCACCGCAGGTTCAGCCGTCTATGTATACCCATAATTTCACGGAAAACGGCAAAGAGAGCAGCTTCTTCCAGATCAGCGGCAACCTCTCCACAAGCAAAGGCACTGTCAATTACGGCGGCAAAACGCTGACCCAATGCCTGAAAATGGAAACTGCAACTGCAATCAGCTTTTCTGCACCGGCAGACGGCAAGCTCATGCTCGTATTCGGTGAAGCTACGGCGAACATCAAGCTCAACGGTACCAAGTACGCAGCTGAAAATGGCGTTATCACGCTTCCGGTCAAGGCTGGTACACATACGCTCACAAAAGCCGACAGCTGCAATCTGTTCTATATGGAATATGCGCCAGACAATGCGCCGCAGCAAACCACAACGACCGCCACTACGACTACGACTGCTTCTGCGGCCACGCCGACCAGCACAACGAAAACCACCACAGTATCCACTTCGACCACCTCGGAAACAAAGCCTGCCGCAGCCCTTGCAGGCGATGTAAATTGCAGCGGTATTGTAGATGTCTCCGATGCCGTCTTGCTTGCCCGCTTCGTTGCAGAGCAGGAGGTTCAGATCACTGCGATTGGCAAGCAGAATGCCGACTGCGATCAAACAGCCGGCATCAACAGTGACGATGTCATTCAGATTCTCCGTATCATTGCAAAGCTCATCTGATCTTTCGCGCCCCATTCATTCTCAAAAACGAAACCAGACTGCTGAACGCTCCGCAGTCTGGTTTTTTCATTGATTTATACAATTTCAAATTTCACGCGATAGATTTTTCCTTTTTTCTCATTTTCCGCAAGCAGTGAAATTTCCAAGACATATTCACCCTCAAGCAGTGAGCCATAGCTATCCGACCAATCATATGCCAGCTCCAGTGTTCCACCCGGCGGCATATAATTATTGCCCTGAAGCTGTGCCGCATAGTCGATCTCCTGAACCATTTCCACGCGCGGTGTACGGGATTCATCATATAAATGATAAGTCATCGCGTACCATCTGCCAACGTCGGTCGAATTCTTCACCCGCAGTATAACGCCCTCCGGCGTCACATCCTCCGGATTGATCGTAAGGGTTGGCATATATCCGCTTGCGTCCATTTCAAATTCCGACCTTACAACCGAACGCAGCATCTTTGCAGCCGGATTCTTCGGATCGGAAGCAACACGTTCAAGCATCAATTCCATGATATATGTGCCATTGGGCAGATCGCTGTACCGATCCGACCAGTCAAGCTGCAATTCTACGGTTTCATTCGGTGCAAGATACTTTGCATCCTCCTGCGGCTTCGCCTGATAATCTGCTCTCTCATAACAGAGCTTTTCCGCATCATCGCTGACCTCATAGATCCGATAGTTCATGGTATAGGCACGCTGTTCACTGTCCTCATTCGTCAGCGCAACCGTGCATTTTGAGGGACGCAGCGTATCTGTCTTGACCTCCAGCTTCACGCCCGATGCCATCAGATAGTCAGCCGTTGTCGTTGTCGTGACAGTCGTAGTCGCTTCGGGCGTTGTCGTTGTAACGGCAGTCGCCTCGGTACTCTCTGCCGATTTCAAATCAGACTCCGCACTGTCCGCAGAATTTCCTGCACAGCCGACGCATCCCCATGCACAAACGCAGAGCAAAAACATGAACAGATTTTTTTTCATTTCGGTTACTCCTCGGATCGAAATTGATTATTGGCAATACCGCACAGAGTTGATGGTGCAGATACGCAGTCAGATTTTCGTCAGATTGTATAGAAATGACGCCGCTGGGCTGACGCCCAGCAAGGAATTTCTGTGCAAAATAGCGGAAAATATGCAAGTACAAGTAGATGTGCCGTCAAGCCGTAAGGCGGACTTTGCGCGGTGTTGCCTATAGTAATCATACTTTTTTGCTATGCAGCATGAGGACATTGCGTTTGCACCGAATTACAGCATGATTGTGCCGAATCGGTGCTTTGGCGCGTCCATCAGCCGATTTTGATATACGCAGTCAAGTCTTCGCGCATACGAATTGCTTCTCTGCGTGCTGCCTCTGCAAATTCCTGTTCCGGACAGCCCTCTTTCTGATATGCGCACATAATTGCACGGGAGCTGTTCACGATCGCACCAAGACCATTTTCATCGAAGCCGCCTGCGATGCCTGCTGCACCGCCGCCCTGTGCGCCATAGCCCGGCACAAGGAACATGGTATGCGGCATCCGTTTTCTCAGCTCGACAAGCTGCTCCGGATAGGTTGCGCCAACCACTGCGCCAACGCCGCTGTAGCCGTATTCACCAACGGTATCTGCACCCCATTCCTCACACTTATCGCCCATTCTTGCATAAAGCGGCACGCCGTCGATCAGCAAATCCTGAAACTCACCGGAGGAGGGATTCGAGGTCTTGCAGAGTACAAAAATGCCCTTATCGCGCTCCTTGCAAACGCCGAGCAGCGGAGAAATACCGTCTGTACCGAGATAGCCGTTGACGGTCAGTGCGTCTGCGCCGAACGGCTCGCACTCGGTCGTTCCGATCAGACAGCTGCCGAGATGCGCCGCAGAATATGCCTCCATGGTCGCGCCGATATCATTGCGCTTGCCGTCTGTAATCACGTACATACCCTTGAGCTTTGCGTAACGGATTGTGCGCTCCATGGTTTTTACGCCGTGGTGACCGTACATCTCGTAATATGCTGCCTGCAATTTGACTGCCGGCACGATATCGCAGAGTGCGTCGATCAGCATCTGATTATAGCGGAAAATTGCTTTTGCAGCTGCCTTGAGCGTTTCGCCGTCCTCTTCGAGGAAGCTCTTTCTGATATAAGAGGGAACATAGTCAAGTTTCGGGTCCAGACCTGCAACGGTCGGATTCTTCATGCTGATAATCTTGGAAATTAAACGGTCAAAAGACATAGCCGATATCTCCTTTTTCATCGTATTCATACAAATTTTTAAATTTGGAGTAAAATGCTCCATACTATGCTATTATATATTATACCACATCAGCCCGATGCCGTCAAGAGTATTTTTCAGCTTTCATACATATTGATAATGGTGCTGCGGACTTTCATGCTGCAAACGAAATATGACAAAAATATATGCCGTATTTTCGTATTGCTAACAGTAAACAAATGTTCTGCGCGTAGGATAACTAAAAAAGCCGCGATCCGGCTTGCGAAACGCGGCGAAATTGCCAAATATTCATGAATCTGCTTGACAAACAACGAGTTGTGGAATATAATAGTAGAATGCCTGAGTAGGCATATGCGGCTTTTTTCGCATAATAGTATAGCATAGATTCAACGGCTTGTCAAGTCCCCCTTTGAGAAAAATTCAAAGGCGTACCTGCTGCCGGAGTGCTGTGCGCCGCGATACAAAAGACAGGAGGTTTTTGCCCATGAGCCCTAAAACCAATCCGGATACGCAGACGATGGTTGCAGTTAAGGATGTGCAGGTCGGAAAAAACACACGCAAGAGCTTTGGCAAAATTGATGAGGTCCTGCAAATGCCGAACCTCATCGAGGTGCAAAAAACATCTTATCAGTGGTTTTTGACGGAAGGTTTGCGCGAGGTATTCCGCGATGTTGCGGCGATTACCGATTTCAATGGCAATCTCGAGCTGAGTTTCATTGATTACCGCATTGACGACACCCCGAAATACAGCATTCTCGAATGCAAGGAGCGCGATGCAACCTACGCTGCACCGCTGCGCGTCAAGGCACGGCTTTGGAACAAAGAGACCGACGAGGTCACAAGCAGTGAGATTTATATGGGCGATATGCCCCTGATGACCGAAAGCGGTACCTTTGTAATCAACGGTGCGGAGCGTGTTATCGTTTCGCAGCTCGTCCGTTCTCCGGGCGTTTACTACAGCTTTACCCGTGATAAATCCGGTAAGACGCTGTTCACATCGACTGTCATCCCGAACCGCGGTGCATGGCTGGAATATGAAATGGATTCCAACGATGTGATGTCGGTCAAGATCGACAAGAACAGAAAAATCCCGATCACAAAGTTTATCCGTGCGCTCGGTCTTGGTACAAACGCTGAGATTTTCGAGCTGTTCGGAGATGACCCCAGACTGAAGGCGACCATTGAGCAGAAAGAAGAAGGCATCACCGATGATGCCGAGAAAAATATCAATGAGGCGCTGGTTGAGGTTCATAAAAAGCTGCGTCCGGGCGATCCGGCAACCATCGACGGCGCAAGACAGCTCGTACAGATGCTGTTCTTTGATCCGAAGCGCTATGATCTCTGCCGTTTCGGCCGCTATAAATATAACAAGAAGCTCGGTATCGGTTCTCGTCTGGTTGATCAGATGCTCTCGCGTCCGATCATCAGCTTTATGACCGGCGAGCTGATTGCAGACGCCGGCACAAAGGTCACACCTGCTCTTGCAAAGGAAATCGAGCAGGCTGGCGTTTACGAGGCATATGTAAAAGCAGAAATCCGCGAAACGCACGTGGATGAGAAGAAGCATGAGCTGATCTCGGAGTTCGTTGAGCGCGAGGTCAAGGTACTCGGCAACGGTATGGTTGATATCACACCCTATGCCGCAGCCCTGATCGACGGCTTTGTACAGGAGGATTTCGGCATCAACGAAAAGGTTTCCGCAAGAGTTCTGAAAGGAATCCTTGAGGAGGCAGACGGCGATCCGGACAGACTCGGCAACGCAATCCGCACCAATAAAGATGTTCTCGTTCCGAAGCATATTGTCCGCGACGATATCTTTGCAACGATCAATTACTTCTGCAATCTCTGCGACGGCATCGGCAACACCGATGATATCGACCACCTCGGCAACCGCCGTATTCGTTCCGTCGGTGAATTGCTGCAAAACCAGTTCCGTATCGGATTTGCAAGAATGGAGCGCGTCATCCGTGAACGTATGAGCCTGCAGGCACAGGACGCAGAAACGCTCACACCGCAGACACTCGTGAACATCCGTCCGATTACGGCTGCAATCAAGGAATTCTTCGGTTCATCTCCGCTTTCGCAGTTCATGGACCAGAATAATCCGCTTGCAGAGCTGACGCATAAGCGTCGTCTTTCCGCGCTCGGTCCGGGCGGTCTGACCAGAGACCGTGCAGGCTTCGAGGTGCGTGACGTTCACTACTCCCACTACGGAAGAATGTGCCCGATCGAGACGCCGGAAGGTCCGAACATCGGTCTGATCTCCTATCTCGCATCGTTTGCACGCATCAATATCTACGGCTTTATCGAAGCACCGTACCGCAAGGTCGATAAGGCAACCGGTGTCGTCACGGACGAGGTCGTTTACATGACCGCTGATGTGGAGGATACCTACTACGTCGCACAGGCGAACGAACCGCTGACCGAGGATAACAAATTCGCAAGACGCCGTGTTACCGCGCGCCACCGTGACCAGATTCTCGAATGCGAGCCGTCGCTGATCGACTTCATGGATGTCTCCCCGAAGATGGTTGTTTCCGTCGCAACGGCAATGATTCCGTTCCTCGAAAACGATGACGCAAACCGTGCGCTCATGGGTTCGAACATGCAGCGTCAGGCTGTTCCGCTTCTGAAAACCGAGCGTCCGTTTGTCGGAACCGGTATGGAGTATAAAGCGGCTGTGGATTCCGGTGTCTGTGTTCTTGCAAAAGAAAGCGGCACGGTCGTTTCCGTCAGCGCAGATGAAATCGCAATCAAATACGGCGCACGCGAGGATGATATCCATCGCTATCCGCTGATCAAGTTCCAGCGCAGCAACCAGGGTACCTGCGTCAATCAGAGACCGATCGTTTCGGTTGGCGATCAGGTGACCGAGGGACAGGTCATCGCAGACGGTCCTGCTACCTGCGATGGTGAGATTTCCCTTGGTAAGAACGCCCTCATCGGCTTCATGACATGGGAAGGCTATAACTACGAGGACGCTGTTCTGCTGAACCAGCGCCTTGTCCGCGAGGACGTATTTACATCCGTTCATATCGAAGAATATGAGCTGGAGTGCCGTGATACCAAGCTCGGCGCAGAGGAAATTACGCGCGATATCCCGAATGTCGGTGAGGATGCGCTGAAAGACCTCGACGATCGCGGTATCATCCGCATCGGTGCAGAGGTTCATGCCGGCGATATTCTCGTTGGTAAGGTTACGCCAAAGGGTGAAACCGAGCTGACTGCTGAGGAAAGACTGCTCCGCGCGATCTTCGGTGAAAAGGCACGTGAGGTGCGTGATAACTCCTTGAAGGTGCCGCATGGTGAAGCCGGTATCGTTGTCGATGTCAAAATCTTTGATCGCGAAAACTGCGATGAGCTGGGTCCGGGCGTCAATCAGATCGTCCGCTGCTATATCGCACAGAAGCGTAAGATTTCCGTCGGCGATAAGATGGCGGGTCGTCACGGAAACAAGGGTGTTGTATCCCGTATTCTGCCGGAAGAGGATATGCCGTTCCTTGAGGATGGTACGCCGCTTGATATCTGCCTGAATCCGCTGGGCGTTCCGTCTCGTATGAACATCGGTCAGGTGCTTGAGGTTCACCTCGGTATGGCTGCCAAGGCACTCGGCTGGCACATCATGACGCCTGTTTTCGATGGCGCACATGAAACCGATATTCGTAACTGCTTCCGTCTTGCACAGGAGCATAACAACGAAGTCAATGCAGAAAAGGAAGAGCAGACCTTTAAGCTCAGCCCGATGGACAAGGTCATTGATACCTCCTCCATCCCGTACTATGAGGACTGCAAGTTTACCGTTTACGACGGCAGAACCGGTGAGAAATTCGATAACCGCGTCACCGTCGGCTATATGTATTACCTGAAGCTCCACCACCTCGTTGACGATAAGATTCACGCACGTTCTGTCGGCCCGTATTCGCTGGTTACCCAGCAGCCGCTCGGCGGTAAGGCACAGTTCGGCGGTCAGCGTTTCGGTGAGATGGAGGTTTGGGCACTCGAAGCATACGGCGCTGCATATACGCTGCAGGAAATCCTGACAGTCAAGTCCGACGATACGACCGGTCGTGTCAATACCTACGAAGCAATCGTCAAGGGTCAGAATGTTCCGAAGCCGGGTATTCCGGAGTCGTTCAAGGTTCTGATCAAGGAAATGCAGTCGCTTGGTCTGGATGTCCGCGTTCTTGACGAGGATCATCAGGAGATCGACCTCAAGCAGAGCTTTGACGATGATATCCCAACACGCGGTTCTTCCGATTTCGATGATGAAAATACCGCAGACACCACGCATTACGCAAATGAGGATATGGGCGAAGCCGGCTATAACACCGCAATGTACGGTGAAGATACCGAAACCCATGAAATCGAGCACGATGTCGCAGATTCCTCTATGGAAAATGATGAGGACGAGTTTGGCTTCGACGATCAGGATGATTCCGCCGCTTATGATGAGAACGCCGATGCTGACGACCTCTTCGGTGCCGACGATCTGTAATCCCGATTACGCGAACGAAACGATATCATGCAGCGCAGCAAATGGTATATGTCTGCGCTGCATCTCCGACATATAACAAGGAGGGAACACTTTGGAATTCACCACCTTTGATTCCATAAAAATTGGCCTTGCTTCCCCTGAGCAAATCGAGAAGTGGAGCTATGGCAAGGTTGAGCGTCCGGAAACGATCAATTACCGTACCCAGAAGCCGGAAAAGGGCGGTTTGTTCTGCGAAAAGATTTTTGGACCGACAAAAGACTGGGAGTGCTACTGCGGTAAGTTCAAAAAGGTTCGCTTTAAGGGCAAGGTCTGTCCGAACTGCGGCGTAGAGATCACCAGAGCAAAGGTTCGCCGTGAGCGCATGGGTCATATTGAACTGGCTGCGCCGGTTGCACATATCTGGTACTTCAAGGGCACACCTGCCTGTATCCGTCAGGTGCTCGGCGATCTTTCTCAGAAAGACCTGGAAGCTGTTATCTATTTCACAAAATATATTGTAACCGATCCCGGCGATCCGGATCCGGTACATGAGGGTCAGTATGTGACCGGCCTCGTCAAGCAGCAAACGCTGACAGAGGCAGAATATCAGCAGGCAAATGCAAAGAATCCCGGCGCATTCAAGGCTGAAATCGGCGCAGATGCAATTCTGCACCTGTTGCAGGAATACAGCCAGGATCGCTACGATAAATTCCGCGATCAGCTGATTTTCGATGGCAAGCTGAATCTTGAGCCGGATGAGCTGGAAGCCTGCAAAAACTGTGAGCTTGGCAAAAACTGTCGTGAGTGCTCGTTCTGTGCAGCCGCAGAGGATGAGGAATGGAAGAACAACCTCGTCATGGCTTGCGAGCAGCTCAAAACGGAAGTCAAAAAGCTCGATGACAAGACCATTGGCAGAAGCACAACGCAGAAATCCCAGAAGCGCGGCAGACTCCTGAAGCGTCTGGAAATTCTCGAAGCATTCCGTCAGTCCGGCAACCGTCCGGAGTGGATGGTCATGACAATTCTGCCGGTCATTCCGCCGGATATCCGTCCGATGGTCATGCTCGATGGCGGCAGATATGCAACCTCTGACCTGAATGACCTCTATCGCAGAGTCATCAACAGAAACAATCGTCTGGAGCGTATGCTCCAGCTCAATGCGCCGAGTATCATCGTCCGCAATGAAGCACGTATGCTGCAAGAGGCTGTCGATGCGCTGATCGACAACGGCAGACACGGCAAGGATGTTACCGGCCCGAATAACCGTAAGCTGAAATCGCTTTCTGATATCCTCAAGGGTAAGCAGGGTCGTTTCCGTCAGAACCTGCTCGGTAAGCGTGTTGACTATTCCGGCCGTTCCGTTATCGTTGTCGGACCGGAGCTGAAAATGTACCAGTGCGGTCTTCCGAAGGAAATGGCACTGGAGCTGTTCAAGCCGTTTATTCTCAAGCGTCTTGTCGATATGGGCAAGATCCAGAATATCAAATCAGCCCGTAAAAAGGTTGACAGACCGGATGACGATGTGTGGGATGCACTCGAACACGTCATCAAGGAGCATCCGGTTCTGCTGAACCGTGCGCCTACGCTGCACAGACTGGGTATTCAGGCATTTGAGCCGGTACTCGTTGAGGGCAGAGCAGTTAAGCTGCATCCGCTGGTTTGTACTGCATTTAACGCCGACTTCGACGGAGACCAGATGGCAGTCCACCTGCCGCTTTCTGCCGAGGCACAGGCTGAGGCAAGATTCCTGATGCTCGCTGCAAACAACCTGCTGAAGCCGTCTGACGGTAAGCCGGTTGCGGTTCCGACGCAGGATATGCTGCTTGGTTCCTACTATCTCACGATGGTTAAGGATGGCGAGCCGGGCGAGGGCAAGGTGTTCCGCGATGTCGATGAGGCAATGATGGCGTATGATGAACACGATATTACCCTGCACTCCAAGATCAAGGTTCGTATGACGAAAGAGGTTGGCGGTCAGAAGATTTCCCGTATTGTGGATTGCACCGCCGGCAGACTGATCTTCAACGAGATCATCCCGCAGAACCTCGGCTTCGTCAACCGCAGCGATCCGGAGCATGAATTCGATCTGGAAATCACACAGGTCGTTAAAAAGAGCGTTCTTTCTAAGATTATTGACCAGTGCTTAAAGGTTCACGGCGTCACTGCAACCGCAGAGGTGCTCGACCGCATTAAGGCACTCGGTTATAAGTATTCGACCAGATCCGGTCTGACCGTTGCTGTTATCGACGCTGTCATTCCGCCACAGAAGAAGGATATTCTTGCGGCTGCCGATGCAGAGGTTGACGCACTCAATGAGCAGTATCAGTACGGCTATATCTCCGGCGAGGTCAAGTACGAGAAGGTTTGTAAGGTCTGGGCAGACGCGACCAATCAGATCACGGATGCGCTGAAAGCAAACTTCGACCCGTTCAACCCGATCAATATCATGGCGGATTCCGGTGCCCGTGGTTCTATCAACCAGATTCGTCAGCTCGCAGGTATGCGTGGCTTGATCGCAAACACCTCCGGTGCGACCATCGAAATTCCGGTTCGTTCCAATTATCGTGAGGGTCTGAACATTTCCGAATACTTTATCTCCAGCCGTGGTGCTCGTAAGGGTCTTGCCGATACCGCGCTTCGTACTGCGGACTCCGGTTATCTGACACGTCGTTTGGTTGACGTTTCGCAGGATGTCATCATTCGCGAAATCGACTGCGGCTCAACAGAGGGTATTGAGGTCTACTGCATCAACGATGGTGAGCGTGATCTCGAAACCTTGCAGGAACGTCTCGTCGGCAGATACCTTGTTGAGGATCTCCGCGATGAAAAATCCGAGCTGTTTGTTCCGAAAACTCGCGCAATGACCTCGACCGATGCACAGCGCATTGACGATGCAGGCATTACACACGTTACGATTCGCTCGGTTCTGGGCTGTAAGGCAAAGAAGGGCGTTTGCGCAAAGTGCTATGGCTTGAACCTCGCAAACGGCAATCTGGTTTCGGTTGGTGAAGCTGTCGGTATCATCGCGGCACAGTCTATCGGTGAGCCGGGTACACAGCTCACGATGCGTACCTTCCATACGGGCGGTATCGCGAACGCAGAGGATATCACACAAGGTTTGCCGCGTGTTGAAGAACTGTTTGAATCCAGACGTCCGAAGAATGGTGCAATCCTTGCCAAGACCTCCGGTAAAATCAGCTTGACTGAGGAAAACGGTATCAAGACAATCACCATCTTCGATCCGGAAACCAATACCGATTCTACGCCGTACAGCATTCCGTATAACTATCACCTTGCTGCCAATATCAAGGATGGCGCTGAAATCCAGCGCGGCGCAAGATTGACCACCGGTTCGATCTATCCGCAGGATTTGCTTGATATTCTCGGCGTGCAGGCGGTTCAGAATTATATCATCGAGGAAATTCAGTACGCATACCGTCAACAGGGCGTTGGTATCAACGATAAGCATATCGAGGTTATCGTGCGCCAGATGATGCGTAAGGTTCTGATTGCCGATCCGGGCAGCAGCTATCTGCTTCCGGAATCCATGATTGATAAGCGTGAGGTCGAGACGATCAATGCAGGTATTCAAGCACGTATGGATGCCGGCGAAACCGATCTGCGTCTTGTCACCACCAGACCTTCGCTGCTCGGTATTACCAAGGCGTCCTCTTCCTCCGAGTCCTTTATGTCCGCCGCATCCTTCCAGGAAACGGCAAAGGCGCTCACCGATGCCGCAATCAACGGCAAGAGCGATTATCTGCTCGGTCTGAAAGAAAACGTCATTATCGGTAAACTGATTCCTGCCGGAACGGGCATGGCACTTTACAATAATGTTCAGGTTGCTCGTGCAGACGGGTATCCGACAGATTATCAGCAGCCGCAAATGCCGCTGTAATTGACCAATTAAGGGGGTTCCGGCAGCGGAATCCCCTTATGCTTTATCAAAGGAGAACAGGCATGAACAAAAGAAAAAGCACCCGACAGCACGTGATCTCTCTTGGCACGGCGCTGCTGCTGCTTTGCGGAATGGCAATGCCAATCTATGCAGAACCGGAAACGCCGGCGCAAACAACAACCGTGACAGATACAACCGAACAAACCACCACCGAAATTGCCGAAACGGAAGCAGATCCGGCAGCGCAAACCACCGGCGAGACTGCGGGTACAGAATCAGAGACGACAACCGACACGACCACATCAACCACCGAGGAAACCACAACAGGTACAACGGCTGTGCGCACCGAAATGACGCCGCCTGATCCGCTTGAAATGATTGTGTCTGAGGAGAACGCCGATGGCGGCATCACGATTCAGTCGTTCCGCTGGACTTGTGAGCATACGCTCGAAATTCCGGCGCAGATTAACGGAAAGCCGGTTACGCAAATCGCAGCAGAAGCGTTTAAATATTGCTATGCAGATAGCGTCCTGCTGCCCGACACCGTCACGCATATCGGTGACCGCGCGTTTGAGGGCTGTGTGTATCTGGAAAATATCACCATCCCATCGGCTTGCGTCAGCATCGGAGAAGCAGCGTTTTCCGGCTGCAAAGCCTTAGCGGCGGTGACCTTGCCGGACAGCGTGCAGGAAATCGGTCGGAACGCATTCGCCGAGACAGCGTTTCTTGCACAGCAGGGCGGCGATGCAATTATCCTTGGAAACGGTATTCTTTATACATATCGCGGCACATCCGAAGCATACACAATACCGGAAACCGTGCGGATTATCGGTGCAGAGGCGTTTGCCGGCAATGAAACGCTTCGCAAGGTGAGCATTCCGGCAAATGTTCAGCAGATTCAGCAGGGCGCATTTGCCGGATGCACTGCGCTTGCAGAGATTGAAACACCCGAAACCATCGACATGATTGCAGCCGACGCCTTTGCAGATACCAAGTGGCTGACAAGCGGCAAAGAAGATTTCCGGATTCTCGGAAAAATGCTCATTGCCTACAGTGGAAAAGACAGCGTTGCCGAGATTCCGGATGGCGTTCAGGTAATCAATGAGAAAGCGTTTTCGACACAAAAAGGCATCACGACAGTAAAGCTGCCTGCAAGCGTTCGCAAGATTTGTGACGGCGCATTTCAGGATTGTCCGTCGCTTCAGGTTGTGGAGTTTGGCGATCAGCTGACGGAAATCGGTGCAAATGCGTTCCGAAATTGCCGGACGCTCAATTATCTGCGCTTGGGTCATGCACTGGAAACCATCGGAGACTATGCGTTTGTGGATTGTCCGAGCCTTGTTGAGCTGTATCTGCCGGATACGGTGAGGAACATCGGTGAACAGGCATTCGGCTATGGATATGACGAGAAAAAGGGCTATCAGCGCATGAAAAACGAAATGGTGCTGTATGCAAATTCGGCGGCGATACGTGAATATGCAAACGCCGAAACCATTTCGCATCAGCCTTTGCCGGATGCAGAAAACACTGCGCCAGCACCGATTGTAACCGAACCGGAAAATGTCCGTCAGGGCTTCGGAACGGTACGCGGCAAGGCATGGATTCCGGCTGTGGCATTGGGCGGCCTGCTCGTTGTTGCGGTTGGCATCTATCGCGGTATTCGCAGAAAAAAAGAATCGGCATCCGATTGAATAAGCAAAGCGAAATCATAGCATATACTGTGATTTCGCTTTTTTATATGATAATTTTAAGGCAGGGATTCTACTCGATAAAGAAAATAATCTTAAAACGCATAATTCCGCAGCATTTGCATATCCTACCGGCAGATAGGAGTGATGGAAATGACGGGTATGATTCATTCGCAGGGTGCGCGCGAGCCATCGCAGGAGACTTATGCGGAAATGGTTGCACAGCTTTCACGCCGCACTAATATCACTGTTACAGTGCTGAAAGCATTTTTCATCGGCGGTGGGATATGTCTGCTCGGAGAATGGGTTCGGCAGATGCTGCTGCACGCCGGAATTGCACAGGATGATGCTTCCACATGGACTTCGGTGATTCTGGTTTTGCTATCGGCGCTGCTGACCGGAATGGGCGTATATCAGCGGCTTGCAAAGCACGGCGGCGCCGGTACGCTCGTCCCGATTACGGGCTTTGCCAATGCGGTCGCATCTGCGGCAGTCGAATCGAAAACAGAGGGCTTTATTCTCGGTGTCGGCACAAAAATATTCACGATTGCCGGCCCGGTGATTCTGTACGGCACAGCGGCATCGGTGGTTTACGGCGTGATTTATTATTTGCTGGGACGATAGATACAGTGTCCCCGATGAATTCAAAAGGGACGGCGATTTTTGCCAAACGTGCTGTATGGCGCGGCATTGTTGCGAGAAGCGAATTGCTGAACAGCCCCCTCAAATCGCATTTTACGCGGTCTGAGGGGGCTGCTGTTATAGATTCAGCAACGATTCGCGGCAACAAAGAAGCAGATGCTTTTCCATATCGACAAAACAGCGTATCCGGCAAGTGTTGGGACGGATACGCTGCTGGCTCATCGGCCGGACTCAATGTGAATAGAACCGAAGCGTTCTGTTCCGTTGAGATTTGAGAAATGGATGCAGTTACAAGGCCTTGATGACTTTCTGTACAAACGAATCAAGGGTGGGACGCTGCGAATGAAAGAGGGTGGAATATACGGCAGCATTTTCCCAACCGTGATTTACTGCGTGTCGAAATGCCCGATATACAGCTTTTTCGGATGTGTGGTGTGCTTGGGCGTAATGGAAGCAGGCTTCTTCGACAGTGCTTTTTGGATGGTCGGCGATGAATAAGATGATTTCGCACATCATGGCAAGGTGCTGTTCGGGAATATTGTTTCTTTGCAGAATGTCCATGATTGTCTGCGCACGTTTTTCTTGACGGATAGAAAATCGCCTCCCTTTTTGCTTGATAATTCTATTATACTGATTTCGATTGACCTTGTCAAGAAATTCGACAAAATGCGACATAATTCGACAAATTTCGACAATTTCATTTTTTCTTACGCTATAACAAACATATGTTCTTATTATACGCGACAAGATTACAACCCCCCCTCAATCTGCCTGTGAAGATGGAATAGAATGCAGCACGATAGTGAAGCAAAGACAATATTTATCATTCTCCCATTGCAATTTTACAGATATTATGTTATAATATGAACATCGTAGGTTTAGGAAGAAAGGAGAATTCTTATGGGAGGATTATCACAGGCAGAAATCTTGGGGCTTCTGGTTCGTCTGTTCATTATATTTTTGATTTTGCCGATTCACGAATTTGCACACGCATGGGCTGCTCATAAGCTCGGCGATGATACTGCAAAATATCAGGGCCGCTTAACGCTGAGTCCGCTTGCGCATCTCGACCCGATTGGCGCGATCTGTCTGCTGATCGGCGGCTTTGGATGGGCAAAGCCTGTCCCGATTGACCCATCTCGCTTTGATCGGAAGCATTCGGTGCGGTTTGGCGTTGCAATTACAGCATTGGCAGGCCCGCTCAGCAATCTGATCGTATCGTTCATCGGCATGATTGTACTGCGTATTTTTCAATGCACCGCGTATTACGAGCAGTATTGGGCAGATTATCTGGCAGGCGAAGCGGTTTCCAATGCACCGGAAATCATCATCACAATGCTGTATGCGTTTATCACGATCAACATTGGTCTTGCTGTGTTCAATCTGATTCCGATTCCACCGCTGGACGGCTCCAAGATTCTCAGTTATTTTACCAGTGCGAAGTTTGACCGCTGGTTTATCCAAAATGAGCAGATCGTCCGCATTATCTTTTTGATTGTACTGGTCTCCCCGATTCTGCATGGACCGCTTTCCTTTGTAGAAAATCTGATTTACGATCTGTTTGTATTTCTGACAAACTGGATTCCGGCACTGATGGCTTGACGATATGGCAGAATTATCGTTTCATCTGCCCGTTTTTGATGGGCCTATGGATTTACTGCTGCATCTGATTGCAAAGCATAAGCTGAATATTCGTGATATTGAGATTTCCGTGCTGCTGGAGCAATATTTGCTGTATATCCAGCAATGCGCGGAACAGGATTATGAGCTTGCAGGCGAGTTTTTGACCATGGCTGCAAAGCTGATCTGGATGAAAACAGCCTCGCTTCTGCCGCAGCCCGAAGAAGCCGCCGCGGTCAAAAAAGAATTAGAGGGCGCGCTGATCGAATATTCCATCTGCAAGCTGGTGGCTGGCAATTTGCGCAAGCAATATGTCGGAGATATGATTTTTGTCCGAGAGCCGGTACAGCTTCCGGTTGACATGATTTACCGCCGAACCCATGAGCCGTCGCTGCTGCTGAATGTGTATCAGAACATGGGGCTGAAGCGGATGCCGGCAGGCAAATCCGAAGCCAATGTCGGTGAAAAAATCCATGCCGTTGTACAGATGCACCATCAGGTCACAAGCGTAGCATCCAAGGTCGTCTATCTGCTGCGGCAGTTCTTCACACGCGAACGGGTCCGCATGGCAGATTTGTTTGACGGCTTGACCAAGCGTACCGACCGCGTGGCATTGTTCCTTGCGATATTAGAGCTGACGAAATCCGGCAGAACCTATATCAGCGAGGATGGTACTGAGATTTTGATGAAGCATCGGGGCGAGCTTCTGACCGGAAAGCGTCAGCGCCGCCGTGCAGCCGAATAACACAAAAAACGTCCGATTCAGGCATCAGCGCCGAATCGGACGTTTTCATATGAATCAATAGTGAATCTTATCGTTCAGGTAGGACAGCAGCTCTGTGATCGGGATGCGAACCTGTTCCATGGTATCGCGGTCACGAACGGTCACGCAGTTATCCTTTTCTGCGGTATCGAAATCGTAGGTGATGCAGAACGGCGTACCGATCTCATCCTCACGGCGATAACGCTTGCCGATGGAACCGGTATCGTCAAAGTCAACCATGAAATGCTGCGAGAGCATCTCGTAGACTTCATACGCTTTCTCGGAGAGCTTCTTGGAAAGCGGCAGAACTGCGCACTTGAACGGTGCAAGCATCGGGTGGAAGCGCATGACGGTACGGACATCTTCCTTGCCCTTATCATCGGTGCCGAGCACCTCGCAGTCATAGGCTTCGGTCAGAATTGAGAGGAACAGTCTCTCAACACCGAGCGACGGCTCAATGACATACGGGATATAGCGCTCATTGGTTTCCGGATCAAAATAATCGAGTGTTTTACCGGAGGTGTTGCTGTGCTGCGTCAGGTCGTAATCGGTTCTGTCCGCAACGCCCCAAACCTCGCCCCAGCCGAACGGGAACAGATATTCAAAGTCGGTGGTTGCCTTGGAATAGAAGCAAAGCTCCTCAGCAGAGTGGTCACGCAGACGGAGATTTTCCTCTTTCAGACCAATTTTCAGCAGGAAGTCCTTGCAATAGCTGCGCCAATACTGGAACCATTCCAGATCGGTGCCGGGCTTGCAGAAGAATTCCAGCTCCATCTGCTCAAATTCACGAACGCGGAAAATGAAGTTTCCGGGTGTGATCTCGTTACGGAAAGATTTACCGATTTGACCAACGCCGAACGGAATCTTGCGGCGTGTTGTACGCTGAATATTTGCGAAGTTGACGAAGATACCCTGTGCCGTTTCCGGTCTGAGATACAGCTCCGCCTTGCTATCCTCGGTGACGCCCTGGAATGTCTTGAACATCAGGTTGAACTGACGGATATCCGTAAAATTGTTTTTGCCGCAGTTCGGGCAGGGGATCTCCTTTTCACGGATATAATCGGTCATCTGCTGATTGGTCCAGCCTGCAACGCTTGTGCCGTCGAAATCCTCAATGAGATTGTCGGCGCGATGACGGGTTTTGCATTCCTTGCAGTCCATCAGCGGGTCAGAGAAGCCGCCGAGGTGACCGGAAGCAACCCATGTCTGCGGATTCATCAGAATCGCGCTGTCCAGACCGACATTGTGCGGATTTGCCTGAACAAAGAAGTGCCACCAAGCCTTCTTGATGTTATTTTTCAGCTCTGCGCCGAGCGGACCGTAATCCCATGTATTTGCCAGACCGCCGTAGATTTCGGAGCCTGCATACACAAAGCCGCGACCCTGACAAAGTGCAACGAGCTTGTCCATTTGTTTTTCGGTATTATTCATCCGGAATAACCGCCTTTCCATATACTCTTCCCCTTATTATAAATCAGATTTGCAAAAAAGTCAAGCATTAGACGAGTAGTTATATAGAAGTATCGAAAGCCACTTTTGATGTTTATGTCAAAAGTGGCTTTGCGTTTGTTATGACATTGACTTTTAAAATATTTATTGCTATAATAAAGTAACAGATAAATTATTATTTGTGGAGGAATTGTATGGTTAACAAAGATAAAGACTTTCTTTTAGAAACGGAATGTATTGATTATAACAATCCAGCCATTCAAGAGAAGGTGCTTGAGCTTAAGTTGAATTCAGATTCTAAATTGAAATACATTGAAAATGCATATAGATTTGTTAGAGACGAAATATCGCATTCGTGGGATATTAAATCGGAAGTGGTATCTCGTAAGGCAAGTGAAGTATTAGTGAACAGAACAGGAATATGTTGGACTAAGTCATGTCTCCTTGCGGCACTTTTGAGAGCAAATGGAATACGATCTGGAATCTCCTATCAATTCCTTACGAGAGCTGATGACAATGCCGATGAAGGTTATATTATTCATGCTCTTAACACTGTATTTATAAGTGAATTGAATAAATGGATAAGACTTGATGCAAGGGGAAATAAAGAAAATGTTCACGCAGATTTTTGCATTGATGAAGAAAGATTAGCTTTTCCAATTAGAAGTGAATTGGGAGAAGTTGATTACAGAAATAATAACCGGGATTTGGATGACAGACTGATTAAGATATTGAAAGAGAGCAAGAATATTTTGGAAGTAACAACAGACTTTATAATGTATTAACATTAGGTCATAAGTTTGTCGGGTAGATTAACAGAAATACAAATTCCAGTTTGGTACAATATAAGAGTAGAATAACAAACAAAATCCCACAGATTCTGCGCATCTTGTGCGTTTATGGCATTGGATTTTTCATTTCATATGGTTTTATTGACTTTTCGCGCATAATATGATATACTTCATGCAGAAAATCTGAAAGGGATGATACGGATGGTCTATCATTTTTACGGTTGGGAGAATGCGGATATTTCTGCGTTGGATTCTGCCTTGGCGGTGTATCCGGACATTCGGACGCCGCATATGCTGTATGACGCGCTCAGACAGCTCTGGTCTGCGGAAAGCTGTGCGCCGCGCCTGCGGAACACATGGCGTCCGGAGCAGCCGACGCATGGGCAATGCTCGATTACGGCATTTCTTGCGCAGGATATTTTCGGCGGCAAGGTTTACGGTGTTCTGCGCCCGAACGGCAATTATCACTGCTTCAATGTGGTCGGGGATTGTGTGTTTGATCTGACGAGCGAGCAGTTTGGCGATGAAGCGCTATGCTATACGGATTGTCCGGAACAGCAGCGGGAAGTTCATTTTTCCAAAGAAGAAAAGCGTTTGCGTTATGAGGCGCTGAAAGAAAAACTGCGTCAATATTGTATTCTGCGTCGTGCAGAAAAAATATGAACGACAGAGCTGTGCAGAAAAAGTCGGGCGCAGTATTTTGATTTGTGGTATACTGAAATCAAGGCAGAGGAAAGGAGTGTAAAGCCGTATGAATGGTTGGGCTGACGGCATCCGGAATGCAATCGACTACATCGAAGCGAATCTGACCGAGCCGGTACGCATCGAGGAAATCGCAGCGAAAGCGTATGTATCGCCGTATTATTTTCAGCGTATTTTTCATGCGCTCTGCGGCGTTTCCGTTGGCGAGTATATTCGCAACCGCAGGCTCTCCGCAGCCGCGCAGGCGCTTTCACACTCGGACGCGAGAGTGATCGACATTGCATTAAAATACGGCTATGAATCGCAGGACAGCTTTTCGAGAGCGTTCACGAAATTTCACGGCGTATCTCCGACTGCTGCCAAGGAGCGCGGCGTGCATTTGAAAGCGTTTGCGCCGCTGCAAATCAAAATTACATTGGAAGGCGGTTCTGTTATGGAGTACAAAATTGTTGAGAAGCCCTGTTTTACGGTGATCGGCAAAGCAAGGACATTTTCCTATGAAACATCCTATCAGGAGATCCCAAAATATTGGGCAGCGCATATGCAGAGTCCGGACGCGGAGCGCCTCTGCGGTATGTACGGCGTTTGTATGAGCAAAGGCAAAACAGATTTTGAATATCTGATTGCCGACGATTATTGTCCGCTTAAGGAAATACCGGCAGACTTTATAACGCGGACAATTCCTTCTGGCATATGGGCGATATTCCCCTGCCGCGGACCGATTGTGGAAACGCTGCAAAGTACCAATCGGCGCATCTGGGACGAATGGTTCCCGAACAGCAGAGAGTATCAGCCGGCAGGCGATTACAGCGTTGAAGCCTATCCGGAAATGCCGCATGAGAATCCGGCAGAGGATTACTGCGAAATCTGGATACCGGTCAGAAAAGCGGAGTGATCTGTCATAAAGCAGAAGGCTTGGAAACAACCGTCATACGGCGTTTCCAAGCCTTTTTTTTTATTTGTCAGCAGAAGTCTCCGGCATTTGTCCAACGCTGAACAGCATATCAGCCGTATCAATCGTGATTGACGAGTGGGGTAAATAGAGTGTCAGCGTCTTTGTCGCATCAATCGCAAAAAAGGCATCGGCACTAATCGGTTTCCAATTATAACGATAGACAATGCTGTTTTCGGCAGACAGCTTTTGCAAATGCTGATCCCGATAACCATAAATCGCGTTTTCGAGAACGGAGTGGAGGAAAAGGCTGTCGTCTTTTCGCATAATTGCATCATAAACACGATGCTCCTGCTTGGATGGAGGCTCATAACCGCTGGAAAGCGCAAAGAACAGCAGCCATTGATCCGGTTCAGCGGCGTCCGGTACATACTTTGCAGAATATGCCTCATTATTCAATTCCGATTGAAACGGCGATCTCAGAAATGTCACAGGATTTTCCTTGTTGAGCATCGCATATTCCAGTGTGATCTCGCTGAGTTCGATTGCGGTTTCAACCGACGAAGACGAAAGATATCCGCTGAGATCCATTCTTGCTGAATATAGATACAGAATCGGATCATGTTCATCAAATCTCAAAGAATTGATATGCTGAATTTCAGGGGATGATGACGGCGGATACTCTGCCGGCAGCGGTGTGGATAATCCGACAGGCTTTTCGCAATAATACAGCATCGGAGTATCCATATTGATCTTTTCCAGAACATACGGCTCGGTGCGGCAGATATCCAGACAGATAGTGAGCATAGCGGTTGGTTCGTCCCGTGACATACCGAAGCCGAATACTTTATGGCTCTGCGCCTGTTTCCGGTTAAAATAGCACAGGAAAGCACTCGATGTAACCGAATCGCGGATGGCATAGTAGAGGCTGCCGTCCGGATAAGCGCAAAGCGGCACCACCTCGTCCACTCCGGTTTCAATCATATCAATGAAGCCGTCCCGGAGCAAATCAACCTGATAGAATACAACGCCGCCGGTCTCTGGCACTTCGCACCAGAAATAGAAGTAGCGGTCGCTGTCTGTATAGGGCACAGCCCAGCCTTGAATCGAAAGCTCCTGCAACGGATACAGCTGTTCACTTTCGCCGGACGGCGGATAATAATGCAAATAGCATGGCTCTGAGGTGGTTTCACTGATGCCCCATGAAGTCAGGCGGGTGTTGACAAATCCCGTCGGGACGATCCATGCTTCCGGCGATGCCAACGGAACAGAGCTTGTCAGATAGAAAACGCCCTCCTTGCCGGAAATCTGCCAGTAACGGACGACATTTTCCGCAAGCACCTCCGCGTCCTGTTCCGCGGTTTTGCGGCAGAGCGAATGGTCGGGATTGATGAAAAATACTGTATCGCCTTGGATAATATAGGGCGGCATCATATCGGTATACCAATTCTCGTTCGATTCACTCATCATCACCTTGAGCGGACTAGTATAGTAGTCGTTGCTGTTAAGCTCGGTATTGACATTGAGATGTAAAGGGATTTCAAAGAGGATGCTTTCCTTGTCTGGTTCAGACAACTGGCGGCAGGCAATCTGACACCGTTCCTCTGTAAAATTCAGCGGATAGTAAACGCGGCTGCCGTCCGTGCTGATTTGCGTCAGCTTTTCAAGATAATCGTCCGACAGTGTTCCCCCTTTTGCGTGCTGCGGCTGGAAATTGGATGTCAGCAGCTTCTGTTTTCCGATGTCATCCTGATAAAACCAGAGCGAATCATCCTTCCGGTAAAAGGCATAGCTGCCGGTTTGGGATTTCTTTTGCAGGATGCCGCCGCGCAGCGTAAAGAATGCAAGCACAAATAACCCGACGATTGCGAAAAAGGAAATCCAGAGCATGGCTTCGCGGCGTTTGCGTTTCTTTTTTGTGCCATGCTGCGGTGTCTGCTCTGACGGCGGCACGGCTGCGGTTTGTGCGGCTGCACTTTTTTCATTTCTGTGGTTCAGAAAGGCTTCGCGTACTTTTTGCTGCTGCTCGCGGGAACGCTGCTCTTGCAGGAGTGCGGCAGCAAAGGGATCCGGAAGCTCGTCCGTCTGCGTCAGGGGCGTCTGGCATTGCTCGCAGACATCTGGCGTGGTTGTATATTCTGCGCCGCATTTCGGACATTGTATCATGACGTATTCACCTCTGTGTGCTACATGATCATATAACAGATATTGTTGTCAATCGGCTCTCATACCGAAACCAGTATGCTGCGCTTACTCGACAATCCAATCAATCGCTATGGATTTTGTGATGGATTTGGTCGGATTTTTCAGCATCGTTTCCAGTGCAGCGCAATCGTCCATGCACGCAGCCTTTGCAGCAGTTCTGTATACACCGCTTGGAGCGTATTCCAATTGCACCGTATCAATGTCCGTGACTGTTTTGCCGAGGGATGCCGCAATGATTTCAGCCTTTTCTCTGGAATTGCCGATTGCGGCGTCAATGACCTGCTTTTCTTTTTCGGGATAATCGGATAGATCAAACTCGACGTGATAGGAGACATTGGTGAGTTCACCGAGCAAAGCGGTCATGGCAGAAAGTACCGAAAGCTCTGCCGCGATGTCGATGGAGACAGCTTTTGTATAAAGATACGATGGATTGCCGCCGTAGTTTTCTCTGACGGAATCGGCTTCCAGCTTGAAGCATTCTGCCTCGATGCCGAGCTTATCCTTCATGAGACAAAGAAACTGCTCTGTTTTCTTTTTGCCGGAAACAATCGCCTCTCCCGATGACGACGCTGACGCATGAATAGTAATGGAGATTTTGAACATATCAACGGCGAATTCCTTTTCTGCCGTTCCCTGAACACTGATTTTACTCATGATAACAACTCCTTTGTAGATATTACTGCAAATGGACATTCAGACGCAGGCTACGGCGCAGCTCACGCTGCAATCTCCGCAGCGGAGATTCAGGATGCCGCGGAATGCGTATGGCGGCAGCGGCAGAATCAGCTCCGGCGGTACGCCCTTGTCCACCTCTGCCGGAATCACCTCACGCGGCTGAAGAATGTGCTTGCCCGTCTCATCATCAATGCTGTAGACGACCGGTTCAGTGATGTCGCCGGCGTTCTCTGTCAGCAGCGGAATCCGAATCACCGCGTCCTTTGGCATATACAGCAGTGCCGGAACCGTGAGGCAGGGCTTGTCATCCTGCAAATTCAGCAGAAATTCCGGTTGCCGGTAGTAGCGGTCGCGGTACATCTCCGAATAGGTCTGCATCGCGGCGCTTACTGCACGCTGCCTTGCAAGCTCTACGCTCCAGCGGCGGATTTTTTCAGCGGAATCCACGGAATGCGTTTGGGGATTATATTCTTTCGATAATCCGGAAAATACGCGGTTTTCTTCGTAGAGTGCGTCATAAAAATTCTCGAAAATCAAGGCTTCCGGTTCACACCAGAGCTGCCAATCCGAAATCGAACCCGGCCAGCAAGCTGTACAGTAACGCCGCACAGCAAAGCGTGACGGATATTTTGCAATGCAATAATTGAAATAGGTGCTCCACTCATCCAGTCCTTGCAGCATAATATCCGGATATTCCGTCAGCATTTCAAGATACAGGCTGCGGTCGATGATTTGCGGCTGATGCGCGGAATATTGCAGGGTCGGGAGACGCTGTGCGGTCAGAAAATCGCGCGTCCGGAACATACTGCGGTCGTAGGAGGTATATGCGCCCTGCGTGCCGCGCCATTCGCGCAGATCATAACAATTATACGCCTGATATCTGCCGTCTTGCAGGAAAAAGCCCTGCGAAACCGGCACAAGCGGACGGTAATCGTCATCCGTCATAATGAACACATCGTCAAGCGGCGCTTTCTGCATCAACAGGCAGCGCAGATAGAAATTGCGTGTGGTATGATCCTCCGGCAGCGATTCGCCGACATGCAGTTCCTCATCCGGAAAGAAATCAAGCCGGAGTCTGCCCTGCCATTTCGCCTGTAATTCCGCGATATTCCGCTGCGGACAAATCACAAGCAAACGCTCGATAAACGGCATATTTGCATCAAGATACGGCAATGTGCGCAGCAAATCCTCGTTCCGCGCGGTCAGCACGGCCATCTGCGAAACGCGAATCGTATCCGGTAAATCGCCTTGGATGGTGCAGCATCGGCACAGCGCCGCCGTCATTTCGGTTGCGGCAGTATCCCATGTCCGCGGACGGTATGCGGCGATCTCTGCGCGTTTTTTGTGGTATGCAGCATCGTCTGCGAGTAGGCTGTCAACCACATGAAGCAGCGAATCTACGCTGGTATTGTCAAAATAATCCGCAAGACTGCCGCCAACCTCGCGCAGAACCGGTATATCCGATGCAAGCACCGGCGTGCCGTTCAGATAGGCTTCCACAATCGGCAGACCAAAGCCCTCGTTTTTTGTCGGGAACACGACTGCAAGCGCATTCCGGTAAAGTGCCTGAATCGTTGCGTCAGAGGGTCCCTGTGCAAAGAAGAAGCTGCGGTCTTTTTCCGGATGCTTTGCCATTTCCTTGGAAAATGCCTCCATATTCCAGCCGATTCTGCCGGCAAATACGACCTTGATGCCGCGTTTTGCAAGCTGCGGAACGGCATCCAGAAGCAAACGGTGATTTTTACGCGGCTCGATCGTGCCGACCATCAGCAGATAGCGATACTGCGGAAGCTGTTCCAGCAGAGCCGTGTCTGCATCATCCGTATCGGCTGCTTTTTGTGCAAAATCTGCGCCAAGCGGAACGACTGTGCAATCCGGTACACGCATATCCAGCGAATCACAGAGCGTACCGAGCGCCGCCTTTGTTGCTTCGGCATTGCAAATGATATGGTCGGCATACTGCAATACCGCTGTCACCCATGAGAGAAATTGCCGCATGGTCTGCTCATGAAAATATTGCGGCTCTGTCACCGGAATCAAATCATAAAGATGCGACACCACGGTAACGCCGCGCGCTTTCAGCTTCGGAAACAGCCAGCCGCGCCGCATCGGCATATTCCATGCGCTGTCAATATCAAAAAATACAGAGCCGGTCGGGATTTCATCCGGTGTGAGAAGCTGCGCTTTGCCCTCGCCATAGGGACTGCCGATTTTTTCCGTATAATACCGGATAAAGGCTTCATGCGGAAGAATGCGCCATGCCGTCTGCGAGGAGAGCGTGCAGAGCAGTGTGACGGAAACGGTATCGTCCTGCAGCATTCGCAGAACGATTTCCTTTGCAACACGTTGGATACCGGTTGTGAACGGCGTCAGGCAAAGACGGGATAAATCTATATACACTCGTGTGATCGGCGTCATCCGCGTCACTCCTTTCCGGCAATTTTTTTCGCGAGCTTCTGCAAAAAGCGCGGCATACGCTGATAGATCCGGACAAGCCGCGGCGGCAATGTCTGCGCGGAAACCAACAGATTTTGCTGCGGTTCATCATCGGCAAGCGTGAACGGACATCCGATCAGTGGAATCCGGTGCTTCTGATATTCGGACGAGCGAATGATTGTTTTCAGCACAGCCGTCTGAAAATCCTGTGCGGACAATTCAAATTGCGGCTGCCATAGGGCAAGTGCCGGCGCGTCAATGGGACGGTCAAGCAACAGCAGATATGCAGCATCCAGAAAATCTGCATTGCCGAGCTGTGCGATTGCAGGATATGAAACCGCGTCCGGTGCGGCAGCCGTCAGAACGGAGAACACTGCATCCGAACAAGGCATATCGCGCTGTGCCGCCTGCATCCGTTCCGCTGCAATGCCATACAGCTTCCGTGCTAGCGCATCATCTGAATAGGTTTTCATTGATTCTCTCCAATCATGTAGCGGCAGGCACCATGTCAATATTGCCGCTGTTGATATCTGCGCGCGTGATTTGCACACGCATCGGCATTCCGAGGGTATAGGTCAGACCGCTGCCCTCTGCATGAAGCGAGAAAAAGCCGTCATAGGTATAGGCATCCAGCGTCAGCGCGTCCAGTGAAATCATGCCCTCTGCCGTATTCGACAGCATCACGTAAATTCCGAAATCTGTCAGTCCGGAAATCACGCCGTCAAATGCTTCACCGAGATGCTGCTTTGCCCATTCGGCGCGGTAACGATCATCACAATCACGCTCCAGCTGCATCGCACGCTGTTCCGTTGTGCTGCCTGCGACTGCCGCATCGTTGGCATATTGTTTGACGTGTTCCATTTTTTCACCCGATAGATATGCCGACAGAATGCGGTGAACTGCAAGGTCGGGATAACGGCGGATCGGTGACGTGAAATGCGCATAATCCGCAAGTGCCAAGCCGAAATGTCCGATCGGCTCCGTTTCGTAATCCGCCTTTGCCATGCTGCGCAGCACCATCTGATGCACGGCTGGCTTCAGGGGCGTATCTGCTGCATTTTTCAAAATTTGTGCGAAGTCCTTCGGGCGCGGCGAATCCAGTACGGGATGCTGGATGCCAAGGCGATCGAGTGCCGATGCAAGCCGCTGCGCCTTTTCCTCCGGTGGCTTTGCGTGAACACGATAGATAAATGGCAGACCTTTGGATTTTGCAAGCCGTGCCGCAGCTTCATTTGCAAGCAGCATACATTCCTCGATCAATTCCTCGCCGGCTCCGCGTGTGCGCGGCTCGATATCTGTGCAGACGCCGTTTTCATTCAGCATAAATGCGCTTTCTTCTGCCTCGATGGACGGCGCACCGCGTTTTGTACGTGCAGCAAGCCGTTTTTCGCGCAATTCATTCAGCAGCAGCAGTGCTGGTTTGACTGCGGCATATTTTTCTTCGATTTCCGGTGTCGCGGTTCCGGCAAACAGCGCGTTTACCTCGCGGTATACACCCTTGACCGCCGAACGAATGATTGTTTTTTCAAAGCGGCTGCTGATGATTTCACCGTTTTCATCCAGTTCCATCAGCGCCGAAAGTGCAAGACGGTCTACGTCCGGATGCAGCGAACAAATGCCATTGCTCAATGATTTCGGGAGCATGGGGATCACCTGATCGGCATAATAAATACTGGTGCCGCGTGCGATTGCTTCCTTGTCAATCGGGGATTCTGCCTTGACATAATGCGAAACGTCTGCGATATGCACGCCTAGGCGATAGCCTGTATCCGTTTTTGCAATCGAGATTGCATCGTCCAGATCCTTTGCATCCCAGCCGTCAATCGTGAAAATGATGTCCTCCGGCTCACGCAAATCCAGTCTGCCGGCACATTCCTCTGCCGGAATGCCACGCTGCTCCAGCTGTTCTGCCGCGGCAAGCACTTCGGGCGGAAATTCCGTTGGTACGCCGCTGACAATCACAAGTGCTTCCGCACAGGCACGCGCCGATTCCGCGCTGCCGAGGGAAACATCCACACGGACAATATGCTCCGAATGCCGCGTACCGCGTATTACAACGGTTGCAAGCACCTTATCTCCGATATATGCGCGCCAATCCGCTGCATTTTGGATTTGAAGCGGCTGCCGACAGAGTGAATCCGAAAGGAAACGGATTTCGCCGGCTTCTTCCAGTAAAATGCCAGCGGTCTGCACAGTTGCAGGCGTGATGACGGTTTGCACGGACGCTTCCGGCGTATCGTTTCGAACACCAAGCGGCATCAGCAGAACCACGTCGCCCGGCATGGCGCCTTTCAGGTCTCTGCCTGCGATAAATACATCCTTGCCGCCTGTCTCCGGCTTTGCAAAGCCATAGGTTCGGCTGATACGCGTGATGACAGCACGAATCATACCTGCCGCTTCTGCCAGCGCATAGCCATTTCTGCGTTCGGCAATGACGCCCTCTGTGACCAGCTTTTTCAGCGCGCGCAGATAAGCCGCCTTTCCTTTGCCACGGCATTTTGAAGCGAGGTCTGCCCGCGAAACCGTTCTGCCGTTTGCCTTGTTCAGAAAGGTTATGATGCGGTTAGCAAAGTGCGTGATCTGTTCTTCGGGGATCTGGATTTCCGTACGGATTTCATATTCTTTTTTATTGCGCACTGCGCCCTTGCGATCGGCTTTTTTCATACTGCTGCGCGCTTTCTGATGGTGCGAATGTCTGCGTCCTGCCATAATAATGCTCCTTTCAAATGAGAGTGCTGCCGTTCGGTCATCATACTATATAGTATTATACCATGTTATGCCGGAAAATGCAACCGAAGCGAGGTTTCCGCGTGACGCACAACAAAAAATACCCTGCACACCGGTTCAGCGTGCAGGGTATTCAGAACGATATTAGCCTTGCGGTGTATTGTTGATGTACACCGGAACGATTGTAACAACCAATGTCACAACAAAGAAAATGATAGCCAACCATTTTGTCCATCTTTTCATGATTGCTTCTTTGGTGTTGCCCTCGTTTTTGCGGTATGCGGAATCATAGCTTCCACCGGTAATTGCAGAGGTCATGTTCTGATCCTGCTTCTGATCCTGCAATACGCACAGGAAAACAATCAGTACATTTGCAATCAGCAGTACGATTCCACCGATAAGTTCAACGATGCTCATGAGTTCTGATTTTCCTTTCTTCTCTGTAGGTTTTCTCAACTGCAGAATATCTACAGTAAACGATTTTTTTTAGTATACCATATTTTTAGAAAAAAAGCAAGGGGTTTTCAAAAAAAATATGGATTCATGCGAACAAACACAAAATGCGTCTGTCAAAAGCGTACAAATGGTGAAGAATGTATGAAAAAACAGCCATTGGTCTTGTAAAACGGCGAAAGATGTGGTAAAATAAAATAGTATCTATGCAATGAATTGGAACCCGAAAGGTGGGAGAATATGCAGGAATATATCGGGCAGCCTTGTATTGTTTGCGGCGAGGTATTTACAGCGCAGGATGACATTGTCACCTGTCCGGATTGCGGTACGCCATATCACAGAGCGTGCTGGAAGAAAAACGGCGCGTGCGTCAATACACAGCTTCATGCAAGGGGTGAAAGCTGGATCAAACAATATCAGGCGAAAGAAAAGGCGCAGCGTGCGCAGGCGCGTCGGGAGGAAGAAGCCGAGCAATCTGCTGCGCGTGAATCCGGTCAATCCCCTGCGTTGAATCCGGAGCTGTATGATGGCATCCGGCTCTCGGATACCGACCCTTGCTTGGGGCTTGATCCGGAAGAGCTGCTTGACGGCATTACCGTTTCGGAGGCCTCTGCGTTTATTCACACGAATGTTTTCTATTATCTGCCGCTGTTCCGGCTGATGAAACGAACCGGCAAAAAGCTCTCTTTTAATTTTGTCAGTCTCATTTGTCCGCATTTCTTTTTTGCAAACCGGAAAATGTGGGGAAGCGCGATGGCGGCGCTGCTGCTCAATACGCTATTGGAAATTCCCGGCGTGATTCAGCTGCTCTATCAGCAAATGGACATTACGATTCCATGGGCAAATGTTGAATCTACGGCATTTCGGATTGTGTATGGCGCGTCGTTTGTCATCTATATTCTGCTTTCGGCGGTCTGGTGTCTGCGTGCAAATCATATGTATTATCGGTTTGCGCAGCGGCAGATTCAACGGATTCGGCAGACATCCGCTTCGGCGGAGGAATCGCAGGAGCGTCTGAGCGCAGCCGGCGGTACGAGCCTGCTGAATGTCGTGCTGGTGCTTGGAATGCAGTTTTTGATTGCACGCGTGCTGGAATTTTTACTGATTGTCGTGCGATAATCGAATCAGAAAGAGGAGAAGCGAATTGCTCTCCTCTTTTTTTATCGGGCAGCAGTCTGAACATAGCAAAGCCGCAGTATATGTCATACTGCGGCTCTGTTTATGCCTTATGCGCGGAATACTGCGCGAACGAAGTTGTAAAGATGTGCGTGGATGCAGTTGTCGCCGTGATAACCGCCCTGAACAACGTGCCAGATATGCGGAACATTGTTTTTGGTGAAGTTATTGTGGTAGCCCTCCGGAGTCTGGAGACCAACAACGTCATCATTGGTACCGCCGGTGATAAAGACCAGCGACGGTGCTTCTTCTTCGCTGTTCCACTTAAATGCGCCGCTTACGCCGGGCGCTGCACAGATTGCGCCGACATAGCCGAACTTATCTGCGTGCTTCATGCTGATCAGCAGGGACTCTCTGCCGCCCATGGAGAAGCCTGTCACAGCGGTATTCTCTCTGCCGGTTGCAACGCTGTAGGTGGATTCGATATGCGGCATCAGGCTGTCAACGATATCGTCAACGAACGCGTCATATGCTGCATTGCTCTGGTTATCCATGCCGCTCGGAGAATTCATGGTTGCACTTGTAAAGACGAGCGGGCTGACAACGATCATATCCTCTGCCTCACCGGCTGCGATTGCATTGCCGATGATCTGCTTGGTATACATGGTGCCGTTGCCCTGCAGAATCATTCTGTCCTCATTCTCGTAGTAGCCGTGGAGGATATAGAGAACCGGATACTTCTTGCTTTCGTCATAGTTTGCCGGAAGCATGATGTTATAGGGCTTATTCTTGTTTGCTGCCTTAGAGAAATATGTTTTCTTAGAAATTGTGCCGTACTGTGTGCCGCCGTTTTCGTTGTGAGAGGAATTCGGCTCGGTCATGACGACCTGGCTTTCTACGATCGGTGTATACTCGGAAATGGTACGCATTTCCGGCTTCGGCGGCTCAACGCGCTCAAGGAACGAGGTGGTCTTGCCGAGCAGATAATCGACATACCAGCCGAGATCGGTGTTATCGACTGCGCCATCGCCGTTGATGTCGGCAGCATTCTTGATGCGGTCGCTTGCAAAGCTCTTGCGTACACCGTTCTTTGCAATCGAAAGGTCTGCTGCGTTGATGATTTCGTCACCGTTCAAATCGCCCAGCTTGATAACAACCGCTTTCGGGCCGTCAATGACGGTGCCTTTCGGTGCGATGATGACTTCATCAAGGAAGAAATTGTTGGTGCTGGTGTCTGTTTCAACATAAATGGACATATTGGTTGCGCCTGCCGGAATGGTATACTCCGTATTGGCAAGCTGTACCCAATCACCCTTCGGAATCACTTCCGTTGCGATCTTATCATACTGTGTTTCACCGGCGGAATCCTGATATTCCAATGTGAAATGGAACGTATCCGATGCAGAGCCGGACGTATATTTTGCAATCGCGCTGAAGCTGTATGCCTCGCCGGGCTTGCACATTCTTGCATTGAGCGTATGGGTTGCGCCGTTCCAGGAGGAGGTTCTGCCGGTGCAGGAGAGGGACTTGCTGCCGGCATATGCCTCGGATGTAGTCGTTTCTACGGCTGCATCGCCTCTGCCGGTAAAGCCCTCGCTGCTATCCTCGAAGCGATAGTGTGCGAGATTGCCGTCCTCATCCGGTTCACCGACTGTCGAACCGCTGCCGTTGATAACGAATGTGGTGACGGAGTTTGCAGGGAGCTGCGAGGAGAAGCTGCTTCCGCTTGCGGTCACGTTGGTTTCCTTGATGTTTTCGTTTGCGGATGTGCGATATGCGGTGATTTCAGAGATATCGCCGCCGGAAAGCACGAAGTTCTGTGTCACGGCGCTGCCGCCCTTGTTGATTGCGACAACAGCGATATTGCCATCCTCATTCTGATATGCAGAGCAGAGGATATTGCTGTTCGGCTGTTCGGTTGCGCCGATACGAACTGCGCCCGGACGTACCCACTTGGAGTAATGTGCCATCATATAGCCGCGCTTGGAGATGTTGCCATCCTCCTTCATCGGGCCGTACTGACGGCGGATATACCACCAGACATAAGCGTTCAGGTTTGCGACAACAAGACCGTTGTGCATATTCTCCGCAACCTGAATTGCCTCCGGGAAGCGGTCTGCGGAATTGTTTTCGCTGTTCGGGACATAAACCTCTGTCATCCAGAGCTCCTTGCCGCTGTTCTCGACCGCAGGATAATCCATCTGGCTGCGCTGTGTGCCGTAGAAATGCGTACCAAAGAGGTCACAGTTTGCCATTGCTGACTGATTGTTGAGAATTGCATTGTAAATCGGCTTCTGATACTGGAAGCTCTCTGCGGACATCAGCTTTGCCTTTGTGCCCTGCTTAACGTCATCGCCGTACTGTGCGATGAAGCTCGCGACATCGTCTGCGCTCCAGTAGGTCCATTCAGCGGCATAGTCCGGCTCATTCTGGACGGAGATGGAGTAGAGGTCGATGCCCTGTCCCTCCATATACTTGACATAGCTGTTCAGGTGCTGTGCATATTCAGCCCATTTGTCCTTTTTGAGCTGATACTTACCGCCTTGGATACCGCCGTTGACTTCATTTCGGATTGCGGCAGGTGGGTTCCACGGAGAGGCGAAGACCTTTGCGCCGAGTGCCTGTGCGCGCTTTGCAGTCGGGACTGCGGTTTTCCACTGGTTGCTGTTGTCGTTGACGAAAATACGCAGAATGGTAAAGCCGAGTTCATCCGGACCGTTGCCGAATGCTTTTTGTACCTGGGCGTCTGTCATATCGCCCTGCGTGATCCATTCCGGCAGATTGATACCGCCGAAGCCCTGGATTGTCTGATAGGTTGTACTGGAGTCAATCACACATTCTCCCGCAGCCGCCGCGTTCTGCGGAGCAACTGCCGCCGCGCCGGTCATCAGCATCATGCCGCTGAGCAACGTCGCAAGCATTTTCTTTGTTTTTGTTTTCATATAAATCCCCTTTTGGCATGAGCAGCTCATTGTCTGCCCGTTTTTTGCGTTTCGACTTCTGTTGTGCCGAAATCTGTATGTATGCTGTCACTATCATTATAACAAACTCACATATCAACTTCAATGTACGTTTCAAAGAATTTCTGGATAAAATGCAGAGGATGTACCACACCTGTTTAAAAGAAAATCGTGCGCAATGCTGGTATCTCGTGCTGTCTCCAAGTTGTATGTATCATTTGTGCAGTTGTATTGTCTGGGCGGGAGCGGTTATCAAAAATTGCGGTTTCTAAAATCGCAATGATACAAGAATCCTGCCAAGGCACGGAGCCTCGACAGGATTGAATACGATATATGTAGTATATTAGCCGCCGTATGCGAGCATCGCGTCAATGCTACGGCGTGCGTCGGCAATCAATGCTGCGTCCATCTCGATTTCTTTGCCGCCTCTGCCGCATACGCAGTCATAGACATCACCGAGCGTGGTCAGCTTCATGTTCTGGCAGATGCAGTCCTTGGAAAGCGGATAGAAGTGCTTTTCCGGACATTGCATCTGCAAATGCTGCACGATGCTGTTTTCTGTACCGATGATGAATTCCTTTGCATCACTCTGCTCTGCATAGGACATGATGCCGGTCGTGCTGCCTGCGTAATCCGCAAGCGCAGTCACCTCCGGACGGCATTCCGGATGCACGAGCAGCAGCGCTTCCGGATGCGCCGCTTTCATCGCAAGCGTTTCCTCCGGTGAAATCCGCATATGGGTCGGGCAGCCGCCGCGCACAAGCTCAATCTGCTTTTCCGGCGCCTGTTTTTTCACCCAATCGCCAAGGTTGCAGTCCGGAATAAAGAGAATTTTCTCATCCGGCATTGCCTTGATGATTTTTACCGCAGAGGATGATGTGACGCAGACATCGCAGACGGTTTTCAGCTCCGATGTCGTATTGATATATGCAACCACTTTATGATCCGGCATTTTTTCTTTCAGCTGCAAGATGGTTTCCTTGTCCATTTGCTCTGCCATCGGACAGCCTGCGCCGGCATGAGAGAGCAGCACGCGCTTCTGCGGCGAAAGCATTTTGACCGTTTCTGCCATAAACTGCACGCCGCACATAATAACGGTATCCGCATCGGATTTTGCAGCCTCCTGCGTCAGTCCGAACGAATCTCCGATAAAGTCGGCAACCTCCCAGATATCATGCGACTGATAGGCGTGAACCAGAATACAGATATTCTTTTCTTTTTTCAGCCGAATGATTTCCTGCTGCAATTCATATGTTGTCATAAAAATTCCTCCTCTGCATGAGTATGGGCGATACCGCACAAAGAACAGTGCGTCAGATTTGCTGTAGATTTTCCGCCATCTTGTACAGAAATTCCTTGCTGAGCGTCATTTCTATACAATCTGACGAAAAATCTGACTGCGTACCTGCACCACCAACTCTGTGCGGTATTGCCTTAATTATATCTATTATACCATGCGGCAGAACGAAAGTCAAGAAGTCGGGTGCGTTTTGCGCGAAACCTATTGATTTTCCGTGGATTTTGAGCTATAATAGAAAAAGAGGATAAATAAAGAAAAACGAGAAAGGAATGATCGGATATGCTGATCGTAATTATTGAGCTGCTTGCGATCCTGATTCCGCTTGCAGGCTTTGTGGCACTGCTGCGAAACAATCAGCAGAGTGAGAGCAGTATCCGTTTGCTTTTGACAAGTCTCGGCTGTCTGGTCATGAATATCGGCTCGCTGCTGATGGAAACAGGAAAGAATGAAGCCGAGGCAGCAATGGCGCTGCGGTTTGAGTATCTCGGCAACGCCTTGTTTTTCTATTTTTTCATATCGTTTATACTTTCCTATCTGCGGCTGCGTATCCCGAAGCTCCCACTCTATATTTGGGCAGGCTTTGAGGGCTGCGTGGCGGTGAGCCATTGGAATGAAACGGTTCGGGAAGCACTCATCGGACATTATTATTTTGTACGACATGAGAACTTCGGTGTGTTTACGGCGCATATCGCATCACAGTCGCCGCTGTATTTTATGCGCAACATCGCTTTGGTTACATTGCTCTGTGCGGGTGTGATTTACTCTGCGATTCGCCTGAAACAGACGAGGCTATCCTCCGAGCGGCATAATTTGCTCCGTCTGATTGCCGCGCAATTTGTTCTTGCCGCATCATTGGTACTGGATGAAGCTGCAAAGCCCAAGCTGGAGCTGCTTCCGATTTTCTGTTCGCTTTCGCTGCTTTCCGTTGTCGTCAGTATGCTGAAGGATGACTTTTTCGGTGTCAAGGATTCCGGACACGAATGGATTTTCAAGCAGATGGAAAATCCATATATCATTACAGATAATCAGTATGGCTATCTGGATGCCAATGAACAAGCGAAAACACTGTTTCCGAGCTTGCGTAAGCTGCGTATGCACGAGTGTATTCCGTCAGAAATCTCAACGCTGTTTACGGCAAATACCACGCATTTTGAGCTTGGTCAGGAGGCGTTTGAGCGTAAGCTGACCGAGATTCGCAAAAAGGATACCATTGTCGGCTACGGCTTGCTGCTTGAGGATGATACGGAGCAGCAAAAATATGTCCGACTGCTCAATAGCTATAACAGCCGCCTGCAAATGGAGGTTGATAAAAAAACCGAGCATATCCGCAAGGTGCAGAATTCGATTATCACGGGCTTAGCAAGCGTTGTGGAAAGCCGCGACAACAGCACCGGCGGTCATGTCAAGCGAACCAGTCTTGTCGTGCAGATTTTTGCGGATAAGCTGCTCAAGAATCCGGAGATCATGGAGCAATTTGGATTATCGCAGCATTTTTTGTATAATGTTGCAAAGGCGTCTCCGATGCACGACCTTGGCAAAATTGCCGTTGACGACCAGATTCTGCGAAAGCCCGGCAAATATACCGATGAGGAATATGCGCAGATGCAAAAGCACGCTGCCGAGGGCGCAAACATTCTCTGGCAGGTGCTGCGCGAGGTTGATGACGAGGAGTTTGTTCGCATTGCCGTCAACATCGCACATTTCCATCATGAGCATTATGACAGCAGCGGCTATCCGGAGCGCCGTTCCGGTGAAGAAATTCCGGTTGAGGCACGTATTATGGCGCTTGCGGATGTCTTTGACGCACTTGTCAGCAAGCGCTGTTACAAGGATGCGTATTCCTATAACAAAGCCTTTGCCATTATCGAGCAGGCACTCGGTACGTTGTTTGATCCGGTGCTGGGGCGTGTGTTCCTGAGCTGCCGTGACGACCTGATTCAGTTGTATACGGCGATGGAGCAGGTGAGCAGCATTTGATGATATAAAAAAGCACAGGAAACCGGCGTGTTCCTGTGCTTTTATGTTATCCAAAAGAAAAACTATGTGACCTAAGCCACATAGCTGCAAGGAGAAGTGAAATCAACAAAACATAGGGGGATTGGGGGATTTGAAACAAGGTTTTGTTAAACCTTGTTTTTATTATAACGGAAAAACATAGAATAACCCTGAATACGAAGTGAACAAATTGTGAATTCATGGCAATATTTTTGTGAACAGTCATCATCGTTACAATTATTCGATTGAATTATCGGATTGTCTTATCTTTATGACTTTTTTACGCATATTCCCCGGATTTGCTTGACACACCGATATGATTATGATATGATAAAATTACCAAAGTATGATAAAATGGATATTATACTTTGAATCCAAAAGGGGGATCGTATCAATGAAAGAAAAAATCATCCGGAAGCTGACTGCCGCAGTCACTTCCATCGCGGCAGCGGCGACCTGTCTGGGCGCACTGCCAAACGTATCCGCAGCCAATACCTATTGGAAATTTGACTTTGGCGGCGGCGGAACGGAAAATGGTTACACGGGCGTTTCCGCAAGCGACAGCTACAACGCCGGCAGAGGCTATGGCTTCTCATCCGGCACGAATGTCGCCAATGTCGGCGCGTCGGGCGGCGGTGCGCTGAGTGACGCTGTGCAGTTCAAGAATTCTTCTCCGACAGGCGGCTACACCTTCTGCGCGGATGTGCCGAACGGCTTGTATCAGGTTTCCGTCTGGCTTGGCGATACAAACCGTACCAGCGTTGCCATCGAAAATATGTATCAGATTATCAACATGACCGGAAATGGTGCGTATCATACGCTGCAGGTTCCGATTTCGGACGGTCAGCTCAATATCTGTGCCTGTGCCGGCAAAGACGGTTATCCGTTCTCCATTTCCGCGCTGGAAATCAAGCAGATTTCCACAGAAGCAAAAACCAATCCGACCATCTGGGTCTGCGGCGATTCCACCGTCTGCAATTACTATCCGCTGAATTCGTCCTCACAGGCAGGCTGGGCGCAGATGCTTCCGGATTTCATCGACAATTCCAAGTGGCAGGTCATGAATATGGCGGCTTCCGGTCAGTATGCAAGAGGCTTCATGGATGCCGGACAGTTTACGGTCATTGAAAAGAACGGTCAGGCTGGTGATATCTATGTCATCTCCATCGGCATCAATGATACCAATTCCAAAAATAATACGACCGAAGCGCAGTACGAGGAAATCATCACCGATATGGCAAAGCGCGCTATGGCAAAGGGTATGCGCGTGATGCTTGTGAAACAGCAGGGCAGAAACGGTGACTGTCAGCGCAATCCGCTGCTGACCGGCCGCTGGTACGGTGCTGCGCTCGACAGAGTTGGTCAGGCACTGAATATTGAGGTTGTCGATTTGTTTAACCTCTGGCAGAATTACTGCTTGACAAAGAGCGCCGATGAGGTTTCCGGAATGTATCTGACGGATGGCTTGCATCCGAACCGCAGCGGTGCAACCGTGCTTGCACAATTTATGGCAGAGGCAATCAATTCCGGCTCACAGCCGCCCGATACGCCGGATGATCCGCCGGCAGAGGAGAAGGCTGACCCGCTGATGCAGGGCGACCTTGATGGAAACGGTATCATCAATGCAGCCGATCTTGCATTGGCAAAGCAGGTCGTCCTGACACAGGCAACCGCGTATCATCTGAATCAGGCGCTCGACCTCAATGGTGATCTGATCGCAAATGCCGAGGACGTTCGCTTGTTGTCCGATTATCTGCTCGGCAAGGAAACCGCGTTTGCAGACCCGAAATATGCCGCGGCAGAGCAGCGCTTCACATATGGCTGGCGAGAGGAAACCAATGCCGGCTACAAATACAAGGATTATCTGAATCTCGATAATACAAATACGTCTGCTGTGACCTTTGCGGTCAATGTTCCGCAGACTGGCAATTATCTCTGCACATTCCATATCGCAAACGCTTCTGCGACCGACCGCGCAATGATGATTTCCGTCAGCGGTCAGGAAAGCACATGGAAACAGAGCTTCCTGACAACCGGTGCATGGACAACATGGGAGGAGCGCGGACTGGTTCTGCCGCTTTCTGCCGGCGTCAACCGCATTACGCTCAAATCCAATACCGCAGAGGGCGGTCCCAACCTCGATTATCTCCAGCTGACACGTACAGATGAGCCGATTGCCGAGCCATATGACCCGAATGCAGCACAGCCGGATGTCCCGATTTCCAATCAGCCGGTTGTCTATATTGCAGCAGATTCCACCGCACAGAGCTACAAGGAAAGCTATGCGCCGCAGCAGGGCTGGGGCTATTATCTCCAGAATTATTTTGATAGCAATGTGACCGTTGCAAACCATGCGATTGCCGGCAGAAGCTCCAAGAGCTTTTATGACAACGGCAGATTGACAACGATTCTGGATGCAATCAAGCCCGGCGATTATCTGCTTGTCGATTTCGGCATCAATGACGGCGATTATACCAAGGCTGAGCGCTATGCGCCTGTGTGCAACAATGTCGATAATCCCGAAAACGGTTCCTTTGAGTACTATATGACGTTCTACATCAAGGGTGCGCTCGATAAGGGTGCAACGCCGATTCTCATGAGTCCGACGCTTTCCATTAAGAATCAGACGCAGCCGTTTTCTGTCGGCTATCGCAATATTGATTCTGCCTGCTCTGCGCTTGCACGGAAATATAATATCCCGTATTTTGATCTTGGTACAGCAATGACCAACGATTTCAACAAGCGCGATTATAACACCGTCAGAGGTTACTACATGGGTGGCTATAACGGCGGCACAGACTTTACGCATTTCACCGAGACCGGCGCAAATATCACAGCCGGAATCATTAGCAACGGCATCAAGGGCTTGAATATCGACCTTTCCAAGCACGTGAAATAATTGTAGCATATGAAATAAGCCGCGAAATCCAAGTTGATGCTTCGGATTTCGCGGCGATTTTGTTATCAAAGCAAGATTGGTTGGAGCTGAATGCCGCGGAGTGCTGCTGCAACCGTTTCCGGCGCTTGCGTAAAATCCGCGATCAGCGAGGTTGGTTTTTTTTCGGGATTATCCTGCCCGAATGGCACAAAATAGTAGTGACGGCGGTTCAGCAGGTCGCCCAGATTGCGCGCAGACGCCGCCAGACCGTCATTGGTTGCGATACACAAAATCACAGGCTTGCCGCCACGCAGATGCGATTTGACCGCCATTGTCACGGTATTATCGGTAATCCCGGCGGCGAGCTTTGCAAGCAGATTCCCCGTGCATGGACAAACCAGAAGTGCATCCGTCATGTTTTTGGGACCGATTGGTTCGGCTTCGCAAATCGACTGAATCAGTTTACCGCCGCCTAGTGCTGCAAGCGGCTCTAAAAACGATTCCGGCGCGCCAAACCTTGTTTTGATTCCGGCAAAATGCTCCGAGACAATCGGGAGAAGTGCTGCACCTGCTGCGGTACAGGCTTCGGCAGTCCGGAGCGCCTGGTCGGCATTGCAGAACGAGCCGCAGACCGCAAATCCGAGCCGGATTCCTTGGAGATCAGGCATTCGCTGCACCTCCCTCGTCGAGAATCTGACGAATTGTTTGCGCAACGATTTTACCGGCTGAGACAGGCGCCGTTTTACCCGGCAGCGAGAGCGCCCAGATCGCCTGAATGCCGAGCGCGGATGCGGCTTCAAAATCAACCCCCGATGATGTCGGAGTCACATCTGCGCCAGAGCTTGCAGCGGTTGGCTCTGCCTGCCTCTTGAATCACGCCAAGACGATTCAGCAGCGATATCAGCATCCGCGTCTGCATATCGGGTGCGTGTATCGCGGCAGAAAGCATTTCCACAGTGAACGGCTCCGTGAGCGAATCGGGCAGCAATTCGGCGTAATCTGCGATGCTCTGCAAATACCTGAGACTGTGCAGCGCAGTTGGGACGCGGTCGAGCTTTTGCCATTTTCGCTTGCCGGATTGCACGCTGAATTCGGTCAATTCGACCGTGCAAATGCAAATCTGAAAATTCGGCAGGAGCAGATAATCACGCAGGGTGTAGATTTCGCGCATTGCCGTATAGACCGATTCGTGCTTGGGGGACTTGCGGCGCGAAAGTACCTCGCCGTATTCATCCACGCGGCATACCCATTTCGGCTCTGCGACCGGATGCACGACCGTCACAGGACAGACCGGCAGGAACGCGTCGAGCTTTGGCTTCAGATTGCTCAAACCGCGCGTCTGAATCTCAAATACGCCGTCTTGTGTCACAGCGTCTGCGATGAATCTGCCGATTGGGCGCTCATGCATTTCGGGGTCGGGGGCGAAATAATATTTGAGTGCGAGGTGCAGCGTTTTTTCACCGAGCGTCCCGATGCCCTTGCCGCCCAAATCACGCTCTGCCGCCTGTAATGCGGCTGCAAAATCTCTCATATATCCTCCGATCTCACATGATAAAGAAAGCACAGTACCAAAGAGGCACTGTGCTTTGCTTGTAAATACAGGTGTAATCTGATTACTCCTTGACACCGCCGGCTGCAACGCCGCCGATGATGAACTTGGAAAGTACCAGATAAACGACAACGACCGGAATGATCGAAAGGAAGATTGCAGCGTAGTTTGCGCCGAAATCCGGATTTCGGTCGATCGAGATAACCTTCTGAACCATCATCGGCATCGTGAGCTGTTCTCTCTTACCAGAAACAAGCACGATGGACTGGTTATAGTAATCGTTCCACTTCTGGATGAACGCGAAGATCGCCTGAACAGCGAAAGCCGGCTTCATCATCGGAATGGAGATTGTCAGGAAGGTACGGAATTCATTGGAACCGTCGATACGAGCCGCTTCGATGATATCAAGCGGGAACGAGGACAGCATATATTGTCGCATAAAGAATACGATTGCCGGCGCTGCGATGGAGGGAATAATCAACGGAATGTAGCTATCGAGCAGCTTCATCTGAATGAGCATTCTCATGAAACCAACGGCAGTAACCTGCGTCGGAACCATCATAACAGCAAGGATGAATACGAAAGCCGGACCTTTCAGCTTGAAATCGTAAACAACCAGACCATAAGCAGTCATACCGGAGAAGAAAACTGTCAAGGCACAGCAGCAGCCTGCAACGATCAGCGAGTTCTTCAAGCCAAGCAGCGGCGAGAAGAACTTATAAAGCGAATTCGTTCTAAGCGTCTTGATATTCTCAAACAGATGAGAACCCGGAATCAGAGAAGAAATCGAAAATTTGCTGATAATTTCATTATGCTCACGCGTTGCGTTGACAAGCAAAATCCAAATCGGAACCAGACAGATCAGCGTCAAAAGGATCAGTACAATATAAATCAGGATAGACTTCATCAAAACACGAGTCTGATATCCGCCCTTATCGGATGCATAAGTAACCTTACTCATATGCTGAATCCGCCTCCTTTCTGCTTACGCTTCCATTCCTTTGCAGCCTGCTTCTGCTTCTTTTTACGCTCGATTGCGTCCTTGTCGCGCTGAACGTAGAATACGAGTGCGCCAAGAATCGAGGTAATGACAAACAGAATAACAGATGCAGCACCGGAATATCCGAACGAAGGCTTCGCAAAGTTATTATGGAACATCTCATAGATAAAGACAGCAACCGTCTTGATGTAATCGTTGACGACCATACCAGTATGGAGCATATACGGGATATCGAACATCTGGAGACCACCGATCATGGAGGTCAGCAGCGTATAGACCATAATGGTCTTGAGGAGTGGGAACGTAATGCGCCAGAAAGTCTGCGTCGCGTTCGCACCGTCGATCTCAGCAGCCTCGAACAGGGATTCGTTGATACCCTGAATACCAGACATCAGCATGATCATGGTGTTGCCGAACCACATCCAGACCTGAATAAACATAACTAAGATACGGGAAGACCAGCAGCCAGAGATCAGCTTTAATGCTTCTTCACCTTCACCGCTTCGCAGCAGCGTGTTGATAACACTGTAAGAGGAATCGCCGAACAGGGAAAGGAACAGACCTGCAACAGACGCAGCCGTAATGATGTTCGGCATATACATAACAACCTTAAAGAATCCCTTGCCGGGCATCTTGACGCGCAGATCGGTAAACCAGACTGCGAGCAGGAGAGACAAAGCAATCTGCGGCAGGAAGTTTCCGAACCAGATAATGAGCGTATTTTTCATTCCATTCCAGAAGCTATTGTGAATACCCATAGCTTTAAAATCATTCTCGGCAGGTTTGGCGAGAATGGTTTTGAAGTTATCAAAGCCAATCAACTCCGGCGTTCTGGAACCATTTTCGCTGAATGCCAGAACAAACGTCTGGATCAGCGGCCAAAAACTAAAAATAAAATATACAACAAAGAATGGCAGAATAAAGATGTAGCCATACTTTGCGTAGCTGACGGACTTAATCCGTCTTTGTGCAGCTGTAGCCATTCAGCACACCCTTTCAAGAAAAAATTAGTAAAAATTCCAGAGACAGATAAAATATTCGCCTATTGGGCGCAATTCGGCCCAATAGGCAAATATTCGGTTATGCTATTTATCAGGCATATTCGAACTTATCTGTGGAAATGTCTGAATGTTGAGTGTACGAATTACTCGACGGTGATACCCTCGATCTTTGCAGCATTCGTCTTGAACTCGGTGATCATCTCATCGTAGGATGCGATTTCGCCCTTAGCATACTTGGTAACAGCAGTGTTGAATGCGTCCTTGATCTGGGAGTCAAATGCTGTGATCTTGCCATCCATATCGATGGTTGCAGCAGACTCGTACAGAATGGAGAACTGATCCTGACCGCCGAGGAGATCGTTCTTGTTGGAGCCCTCGTCAACGATTTCCTTCATAACATCAGGATTGTTAACGAACTCGGACTTAAACAGAGCGTAATCCTTTGCAGTTGCAGCATCAACGGTGAAGTACTTCACGAAATCGCGAGCGATGGTACCGTTGTCAGCCTTCGGAGACAGAGCCAGCCAAGAGCCGCCCCATGCCCAGCCAGAAGGACCAGCAGTGATGTTGTACTTACCGAAGGTCGGACCATTTTCGCCGCCCTCAGCGTTGGAGAGCATAGAACCTGCACCGAGGCACCATGTGCAGAAGAAGTAACCCATGGTGGAGTCATCCTGACCGATCTGGTACCAACCATCAGACCATGCATCTTCCTTGGTTACATAGCCGTTGGTGTAGTACTCTTTTGCGAGCTCTGCGTAGGTCTTGCAGTAGTCGTCAACGATGAGCTTGTTTTCAGCATCCAACCATGCGTTATCGCGGTTGTACTGCCATACCTGCCACATACCAGCAAGGGTATCAGCCATAGCAATCTTGTGACCGTCATCCTGCAGCTTCTTAGCGGTTGCAGTGAAGGTATCCCAGTCCTTAACGAACGCCTGCATTTCTTCCGGAGTCTTTGCGCCAAGGTACTGCTCAGCGAGGTCGGTTCTGTAAACATAGCCGCCCGGAGTTGCCTGCCAGGAAGCAGCCTTCAGAACGCCATTGTTATCAGTACCAACAGAAACGGTGTAATCATAGCAGCCGTCGAAGTCAGCGTCGGTGAAACCGAGGTCAGACAGCGGTGCAGTGTACTCATCGTTGTTGATGTAGTCCAGAATCCAGTCTGCTTCGAGAACGAACAGGTCAACGTCCTCATCGCCAGCGAAGTAGTTTGCATACTGCTCACGAGCTTCCTGACCCTTAGAACCAACGTTAACATACTCAACCTGCTCAGCAGTGTAATCGGTGTTAGCGGTGAAGTTCTCGATCATCTTCTCGACGTCGTCGCCAGTCCAGCAGAGAATGGAGAGCTTATCGCCAGTCTCCGGAACCTTGTTCTCAACAGCTGCCTCGGAAGACTCCTCGGAAGACTCCTCAGAAGACTCCTCGGAAGAAGCCTCAGAAGACTCCTCGGAAGAAGCCTCGGAAGAAGATGCCTCAGAGCTGCTGCTGTCAGCGGTAGAGCTGCTGTCTTCGCCACATGCGTAGAAAGCAGTGGAAGCGATTGCCAGAGTAGCAATCAGAGCAAGGGACTTTTTAAGCTTGTTCATTGTAAGTTTCCTCCTTCATTTTGCTGCGAATATTTGCTGCGTTCGCAGCGCCAGAAAATATATACCCGTTTAAACGGGTGTGATTCTGCTGCGTTTTGCGCAGCGCGGAAGTACGGCTCTCTATATCGAGCTTGCTTCCTGTAAACAAGGTCGCGTGTTTCGATCTCTTCTGGTGTCAGGCTTCCGTCGGAAATCCTCGCGCACTTCCTCGTTTTCATACTTGTAATATACACGAAATCGCCCGAAAAGTCAATGCAAATCATCAATTCGTCACCTTATTTGTTCATAGTGTCTGCAATGCGCAAGGTTATTTGCTTTGTATTTGGATACTTTTTTCGATTTGATTTTGATTTTTTATTGTTTTTTTCGATTTTGTTACATTTTGGTTACATTTAACAGCTTCTTTCTTACAAAATGGCGTTTGCATTTTTCTTGGTATCAGGCGAAATTCGGTCTTTGCGAACGGATTTTTCCGGTTTGCACTGTAATTCTTTTCAATTTTCACCGATTTATCATATTTCGGCTTGATTTTTTGGTGGTTTTCCTGTATGATAATAGTATATCAATTTGATTGGAGGCGCATTCATGGCACATTATCCGTTCAGCGAACGCCCGGAGCTGCTCGTCCTGACTTGTACGCACGTACTGGAGGGCGGCGATATCACGGTCGTTTGTCATCATTTCAATGACAATACTTGGGAATTCACCTGCGGCGCGGCGCACACCGAGGAGGATGCAATCATCCTGAGCGTCGGAGAACTTTGCGAAATGGACCCGACGCTGCATCTCGTATGCGATTTACCGGTCGGCGGTGCTGCAACACGGCAAAGCCGTTCGCACGCATGGCAGTTCGGCCGTATTGAGGATGAGGATTTTTATCCGGCAGCCGGCTCGCGTATGCAGTGAGCCCCTAGACATAAGGCAACACCGCGCAAAGTCCGCCTTACGGCTTGGCGGCACATCTACTTGCATATTTTCCGCCATCTTGCACAGAAATTCCTTGCTGGGCGTCAGCCCAGCGGCGTCATTTCTATACATTCTGACGAAAAATCTGACTG